>CANRFJ010000017.1 GCA_947629865.1 uncultured Lachnospiraceae bacterium
GATATTATATCGTATAGAAAGTGTGAATTAGAAAAGCTTAATTACCTCATCAAAGCCAGATTTGTCGAGATGTTTGGCAATCCTCTAGATAAGTCAATGGCTAATAAATATTTTGTGGAATGTGTAGATTTCAATCCAAAGAAATCAGAAGTTAAAGACATGATGGATGAAACTGTTTCGTTTGTTCCGATGGAATGTGTTGGAGTAGATGGCTCATTTACTATTAGAGAAGATGGATTGGTTCGGGATTATTATAAAGGTTATACATATTTCAGAGATGGCGATGTATTGCTTGCGAAGATTACACCGTGTTTTGAGAATGGAAAAGTTGCTATAGCTGAGAACTGCACAAATGGTATTGGCTTTGGAACAACGGAGTTTCATGTATCTAGACCAATAGCTGGTGTAAGTAATTCATATTGGATAAAGTATATGCTTAAGAATGATAGTGTTCATGATTTGGCAACGATAAATATGACAGGTTCTGCAGGTCAGAAGCGAATTCAAACTCCATTCTTTGAAAAGTTAAAGATATATTTGCCACCAATAGAATTGCAAAACCAGTTCGCTGACTTCATCCACCAAGTCGACAAATCAAGGTTTGCAGTGCAGAAAGCGTTGGATGAAACCAAGGTACTCTTCGACAGTCTTATGCAGGAATACTTTGGATAATTATAAATACAAAAGGCTTGGCCGGAGAAGGATGTTGGTACACAAATGAAAGGAGTGTACCGATATGGAAGAAAAATTAGTTGCAATTTTGAATGAGATGGCAGAACATCTGTCTATTGCTCAGATGAAGAAATTACAGGAGGTTTTGGTTAGGAATTTGTCAGAAAATGAGCCGGAAAGAACGGATATTACCAATGGACAGTATTTAAAAATGTTTTTAGATGCTAAGAAGGTTGAGGGCTGTTCAGACAGGACAATTCAGTACTATTGTGTTACCATAGAACATCTTTTAAATGATGTAGACAGGCCTATTAGGAAACTTGATACAGAGGAAATTCGAGAATATCTTTCTGACTATCAGAAAACCAATAACTGCAGCAAGGTCACAATAGATAATATTAGGAGAAACTTGTCCAGTTTCTTTTCATGGCTTGAAGAAGAAGATTATATATTAAAGAGCCCTATGCGACGTATTCATAAGATTAAGACGAAACAGCCGGTAAAGGAGGTTATTTCAGACGAGGCGATAGAACAGCTTCGAGATAATTGCGGGTGCTCAAGAGATCTTGCGATGATTGACTTGCTCTATTCTACTGGAATCAGAGTTGGCGAACTTGTCAATTTGAATATAAAGGATATTGACTTTGAAGCACGAGAGTGTGTGGTATTTGGAAAAGGAGATAAAGAGCGAAGAGTGTACTTTGATGCTAAGGCAAAGTTGCATTTACAAGAGTACATAGATAGTAGAAATGATGATAATCCAGCATTGTTTGTAACTTTGGATTCCCCATATAACAGATTAAAAATTAGTGGTGTGGAGATACGGATTCGTGAACTCGGGAGAAAATTGAATCTAACGAAGATTCATCCGCATAAATTCCGGAGAACTATGGCAACAAGAGCAATTGATAAAGGAATGCCGATAGAGCAGGTGCAGAAAATACTTGGCCATTCTCAGATTGATACAACGATGCAGTATGCTATGGTGAATCAAAATAATGTAAAGGTTTCACATCAGAAATTTATTGCTTAAATTTGTGTTTGTGGGGATGAGCATATGAAAGTAAAAATCCAAGATGTGTGTGAACGAGGTGCTTCAAATTTAAAACAGTCAGATATTGATAAAAATGGAGAATATCCTGTTTACGGAGCAGCAGGATATATTGGAAAGATAGATTTTTATCATCAAGAAAAAACTTACATTGCGGTTGTTAAAGATGGTGCAGGGATTGGAAGGATTGCATTGTGCCCCGCGAAATCCTCTGTTATTGGTACTATGCAGTATTTGTTGCCAAAAGATAATGTTTTGCCGGAATATCTTTTCTATGTACTTAAATATGCTCATTTGGAAAAATATTACACGGGTGCTACGATACCGCATATTTACTTTAAAGATTATAGGAATGAAGAGTTTAATCTTGTATCATTAAGTGAGCAAGCAGAAATAGTAGATGTTTTGAGAAAAATTGAGGGAATTATTGAGTCAAGAAAACAAGAATTGCAAAAATTAGATGATCTCATCAAAGCCAGATTTGTCGAGATGTTTGGAGATCCGGTTAGTAATCCAATGGGATGGAAGCAGGTACTGTTGTGTGATGTAACAAGTAAGATTGGTTCTGGGGCAACCCCAAGGGGAGGGAAAGAAAGTTATCAAGCAGAGGGAATTACATTAATTCGTAGTATGAATGTGCATGATGGTCGATTTAAACATAAAGATTTAGTTTATATCACGGAGGCGCAGGCTGCTCAATTAGATAATGTTACAGTTGAAGAAAATGATGTTTTTATAAATATAACTGGAGCGTCTGTTGCGCGATCGTGTATTGTACCCAAAGAAGTGCTTCCTGCTAGAGTTAATCAGCATGTTGCGATTATTAGATGTATTTATCATCAGATGCACCCAGTTTTCATAAATAATATGTTTCTCAGTGATAGATTTAAGGAGCGGCTTTTTGAAATTGGAAAATCGGGTGGAGCGACGCGACAAGCAATTACAAAACAACAGTTAGAAACATTGACGGTTATTCTGCCCCCGATTACACTACAGAACCAATTCGCCGACTTCGTCGCTCAAGTCGACAAATCAAGGTTTGTGGAGATGTTCGGCGATATTTCCACAGGAGAATATAAATATGTTATTAAAAAACTTGGCGATGTTGCGAAGGTTGGATCAAGTCATAGAGTTTTTACTACAGACTTTGGTTGCAGTAATAGAATATATGAAAAAATTAGCAAACTTAAGGTTATCGGGGAAAGATTAAATTGGTAAGGAGGTAGTGATATGACCAATTTCGATTATTTGAAAAAAGAGCCGAAATTCAACACGTTTTCTGATGTGGCAATTGCGGCTGAGAAAATGCTATATATAGATTCTGCCTCCTGTATCCTCAACTGCCGCAGGGCGATGGAGTTTGCCATCAAGTGGATGTACTCGGTTGACGCATCCCTTACCATGCCTTATCAGGATAATCTGATTAGTCTTATGAGCACAGAGGAATTCAGGGATATCATTGATGAAGACCTTATGAAGCGTATGCACTTCATCCGCAAGAAGGGGAACAATGCTGCTCATTCCGGCAGGAAGATTACAGATGACCAGGCGATTCTTTGCCTTGAGAACCTCCTGATTTTCTTTGATTTTGTATGCTATTGCTATGCCGATGAATATGAAGAGCATACCTTTGACAAGTCTTTGCTTGTAAAAGAGGAAAATGAGCAGGTAAAAAAGGATTTCCCTGATGTTGATATTAAAAAGCTGATTGCAGAAAACGCTGCATTAAAGAAAGAACTGACATCTCGTCGTGAAGAGCAGGCAGAGACCTATGTACCAAAGCCGCTGGATCTTTCCGAGTATAAAACCCGTAAGCTTTATATTGATGACATGCTCATAGATGCGGGCTGGAAGGAAGGCTTCGATTGGATGAATGAAGTGGAACTTTCGGGAATGCCTAATAAATCCGAGGTCGGATATGCAGATTATGTTCTTTACGACAATACACATAAGCCACTTGCTGTTATCGAAGCAAAGAGAACCTGCGTCGATGTATCAAAAGGGCGCCAGCAGGCAAAGCTTTATGCAGATCTTTTGGAAAAGCAGTATAAGAGAAGACCTTGTATTTTTCTAACCAATGGATTTGAAACGAGAATTATAGATGGACAGTATCCTGAGAGAAAGGTTGCCTGCATATATTCCAAGGCAGACCTCGAAAAGATGTTTAATCTTAGAAAGATGAGGACATCCCTTGAGCATATAAATGTAGATAAGAAGATTGCGGGGCGTTATTATCAGGAGGCAGCTATTAAGGCGGTATGTGATAGCTTTGATAAAAAGAACCGCCGTAAAGCGCTTCTTGTCATGGCAACGGGTTCCGGTAAGACAAGAACGGTAATTGAACTGTGCCATGTTCTTCTTGATGCCGGATGGATTAAGAATATTCTTTTCCTTGCAGACAGAACTTCTCTTGTAACCCAGGCGAAAAGGGCGTTTGTGAATAACTACTCTTCACTCTCGGTAACAAACCTTTGTGAAGAGAAAGATAACTATAATGCACACTGTGTTTTCTCTACCTATCAGACAATGATGAATTGCATTGACTCTGTAAAGGTTGAAGATCAGAAGCTGTTTACCAGTGGTCATTTTGACCTCGTAATATGTGACGAGGCGCATAGGTCCATTTATAACAAATACAGAGATATTTTCACATACTTTGATGCACCACTTGTTGGTCTTACGGCTACGCCTAAGGATGATATCGATAAGAATACTTATGAGATATTTGAATTGGAGCCCGGAGTTCCGACATATGGATATGAACTTGGACAGGCTGTAACCGACGGATATCTTGTGGATTTCCTGTCTGTAGAAACAAAGCTTAAGTTCATTGAACAGGGAATCGTATATGCGGACCTTTCTGATGAAGATAAAGCAATTTATGAAAGAACCTTTGGGATGGAAGACGGAGATGTTCCGGAAGCCATTAGTTCATCTGCGCTCAATTCATGGATATTCAATGAAGATACCATACGTCAGGTGTTGCATACTGTTATGACCGAGGGCATCAAGATAGATTATGGTCAGAAGCTTGGAAAGACAATCATCTTTGCAAAGAATCATAATCATGCAGAAAAGATCCTTGATATCTTTAACAAAGATTACCCTCATTTGAACGGATTTGCTCAGGTAATCGACAATAGGATTGACTATGCGCAAACTCTTATAGATGAGTTTTCTGAGGCTAATAAGTTACCTCAGATAGCGATATCCGTTGATATGATGGATACCGGTATCGATGTACCGGAGGTGTTGAACCTTGTGTTCTTTAAAAAAGTAATGAGTTATGCCAAGTTCTGGCAGATGATTGGACGTGGTACGAGACTCTGTTCGGGGCTTATTGACGGTGAAGATAAGAGCAAGTTTTATATTTTTGATTTCTGCGGAAACTTCGAGTTTTTCCGTATGAGCAAAGGCAAACCTACTGCAAATATGATTGCTCTTCAGGGGGCAATCTTTAATCTTCAGTTTGAGATTGCTTATAAGCTGCAGGATTTGGAGTATCAGGTAGACAGGCTTATAGCATATCGTAATGCCTTGGTAGAAATGTTGACTGGGAAAGTGCAGGAACTTCCGCGCGAAAACTTTGCGGTAAGACAACATCTGAAATATGTAGACTTGTATTCCGTAGAGGCTAATTATCAAACGCTGACTTATGAAGATACTTTGATTGTCAGGGAAGAACTTGCCCCGCTTATTCTTCCAAACGATGATGAGGCAAGTGCAGTACGTTTTGATGCGCTTATGTACAGTATAGAACTTGCATACCTTGTAGGAAAGAAATATGGTAAGGCCCGGAGTGACTTGTTCAAGCGTGTTAGGGATATCGCAAGTGTTGCAAATATCCCAGAGATAAAGGTGCAGGAGGAACTGATTGATAAGATTCTTCATACCGATTATATCGACAGCTGCGGCATTAATGAGTTCGAGGAAATCAGGGAAAAACTACGTAATCTCATGAAGTATATTCCTCATACTAAGCTTCGTTACGATACGAACTTTGAGGATGATATCCTTGATGTTTCCTGGAATGAGTCGGAACTTGATAATGATGATCTAAAGAACTATAAGGCAAAAGCAGAATATTACATCCGAGAGCATCAGGATAATGAGGCGATTAAGAAACTTAAGTCTAACATTCCTTTGTCACACAGCGATATAGAGACACTGGAAAAGGTTCTTTGGTCCGAGCTTGGCACCAAAGAAGAATACGAGCAGGAATATGGCTCTAAGCCTTTGGGTGAGCTCGTTCGCGAAATTGTCGGCCTTGACATGAATGCAGCCAAGGCAGCATTTTCAGAGTACTTGGAGAGCAATAATCTTGATAGTCGGCAGATATACTTTGTGAACCAGATTGTTGAGTATATCGTTCATAACGGAATGATGAAAGACTTGTCTGTTCTTCAAGAATCTCCATTCACGGATCAAGGAAGCGTAGTTGAGATATTTACGGATCTTAATATCTGGATGGGAATCCGGAAGATTATAGAAAGCATAAATGATAACGCTATAGCGGCGTAAGAGAAAAAAGATTTGGTATGAATGGAAAATGTATTGCTGGATATTGATAGATTGCAATGCAGTCGAGGCATCAGGAAATACTAATAATATAAATTACGAAAGATTAAAGTGAATCATGATGTATAGTAACAATTTGTACTATGGTCAAGGTTCAACTAGAATATTGTGACAGAACTTTAATAAAGCGTGATAATTTGCTACACGTATGTGGCAAATTGAAAGGAATGAGGAAAAATATGACAGAGCATCAATTGAAAGAAGTGTTAAAATATTTTGTGGATAATGGAGATCGGAAGTTGTATACAGAAGAAAAGGAGAGAATAAAATTAGCAATAGATCAAGCGAATAATTTAAATGAACTGTTACAAGTAGCATTTGCTAGTTTAACTATTGATGCACACAGGTGATTATTATGGATCTGCGGAGTGGGTACATTTGGGTACACCAGTCTTGTAACTGCATAAAAGAACGATAAAAACGTGACAAACGATACGTTTTTCGTAACCAAAACGATAGGAAAACAAGACATATGCTGTATCCTGAAAAGAATTTGAGAAAACCAGTATCTATGCGGAGTGGAGCCTATATCTTGATTATTTTTACACTATATCTTATAATGTGAATTGTGATTAGAACACCTTTGATTGTTGGCTTAGCAATTTTTCCGTGCGCTTCGTTTGAATTTGAACTCAATCTTTCAGAGAAAGTAAAAGCAGACAGGCATATGAGGATAACGCCGATTGCATTGAAGACGAAAGAAGATTCAGTTTGGCGAAGAGGTGTTATGGCCTTGGTCTAATCAAAACCAAACTGGATGTCACCACTTGCAGTTCTATCACATTATATTCATTCGTGCGATGAATGTGAACCATTTGGCAGCGGTTCGTTTTTGCACTTATTTGATTACGATTTTTATAAGGTACAAATGACAGAAAAATCTGCCTTAAGAATTTAATATTCGGCATTTGTGCTTAAAATGTTGCTTAATGAGCAGGCACTAAGTATGTTATTATTCCGTATTAGGATAAAAAGGAAATTTTAATTATAATGTAGAGGTGAAAATATTATGGCCAATGAACCGTGGATTTTTGTTAAATATGGTAAAAAGGAGCACTTACAAAAATTGCAGTTAGGTCAATTGTACTGTGGTACAACTAAATACTATAGAGACATGGAGAATAAATCTATGAGCAAGGGCAGGGGTGACCGCTATGAAGGATGTAGGGTTTTAAAAGACGTCGAAACCAAGATAGATGGGATCAAAATGCCAAATGCGTCAGAAGTTCTTATTGCTAGAAATATTGACGATATTACTCCCATTTTTTGTTTTTCTTGGTATTGTGAAAAAGATTTTATACAAATATCAGCCAATAAATATAAATTTAATTTGTCAGAAAAACATTGGACCGATATATTGACTAATTTTGGCAATTATGCATTAGTTATTTACAATACAGAACAAAATAATTTTATAAGAACAATTACAACATATTTCAAAAAGAAAAAAATTAATGTGATAGCGAAACCAATCGAATATTTTGATTATAGTTCGAGTAACAGAAATTGGTATTCAAAATATAAGGATGGAGATATGAATTTATTATTTATGAAAGACAAATTTTTTTGTGACCAACATGAAGCAAGATTTGCTTTTGATAGTATTTTCGTTAAAAAAAATAATACACACATTTCTTTTGATACGAATATTAATTTTTCGAATGTTTCATTTTTGTGTCCAGTTCAAGAATTAAAAGAAAGGAATTGTTTATGGGATTCTTGTCAAAGCTTGTTAAAATTCATCTAGATAATTTGCAAAAATTAAATAGATTTTTGATTAGCGTGTATATATAAAATAGTTCAATAGTACAAACTAGTCCTAAATATGTAACAATCTAGAGATATTGTATGCAAGAGTTTGCTATGAAGATTAAAAATTTACTGTGCTACATTAACGGAACGACTAAAAAGGAACGATAAAAAAATAAACACAAAAGGGGGCAACTTAAATTATGAAGAAAAAACAACTCAAAGCATTTGCTTTGTTGATGTTATGTTATTTATTATTGGCAGGTTGTATAGCTACACAAGAAGTAAAAGCAACAGGTATATATTCAGAACCGGGAACTACAATGGCATTACACAACTGGGCATATTCAGTGAAATGTCATACAATTGCAAAAGCCAATGGAAACACAATGATAATTTATTCTGTTTTAAATGCAAAAAAGCAACAGACATTAGTGATTGATTTAGTAGATCGTAATGGGAAACGTACAAACTATAAAAAGCTATCTATACCAGGAAAAACATGGGGAGGAACTGTATATCAAGCTCCGGATGGTTGTAATTATATTACAACGGGGAATAACGGTAATATAGCATTTTATGTTATGAAATACAGTGCGGACTGGAATCTGTTGGGCACGGCGTCTATCACCAAAGACGAAAGTTATACAGACACAGCTTTTGATGCTGGTAATAGCGATATGACATTAGCAGGAAATTATCTGGTGGTACACACGGCGCGAGGAAGGAAAGATGGACATCAATCTAATTTTACTTTTTGGATAGATACGAAGACGATGAAACCTGTATCAATAGCAGACGCATTCCCAGATACGCATGTAAGCCATTCTTTTAGCCAGTTTGTTCGATATGATGGGAACCGTATTATTATGATTGATCAAGGCGATGCTTATCCAAGAGGTATTTCCATGATAACTCAGTTGCCGAATTTGAACAATAAGAATACAAAAGCATCTCTATTGATGAAATTTTGGGGAGAGACCGGAAATAATTATACGGGCTCTACGGTTGATGGATTTGAACTTGGCCGCAAAAATTATCTTGTTATTGGAGCATCTATTCCGCATGATCGTTTTGCTACATCTGCAGCATATGAGGCTTATGATGGTAGTACTAATTTATATGCTATTCTAATTGATCCGGTATCAGGAACGTCTCGATTTAAGTGGTTGACAAATAATTCGTCAGGTAAAACAAATTGGTTGGTTGAAACTGTGAAAATGATAAAGTTAGATGATGATAAGTTTATTATTTTATATGGAACGAATGAAACAGGAGACACGGGTAATTATTATACAAATTATATGCTTATTGATTCTGATGGAAATATTAAAAAATCAGGTAGGATGATAAAAAGGTTTTATTGTACATCAGAACCATCGTATAGCGAAAATATATTGACCTGGTGTCATTATGTGGAATCTGATTTGGGGAATTTTATGGTTTTAAACCGTTGGAATATTAAAACCGGACATTTTTCGGTTCAAAACATAAGACTTGATGTAAATTCAAAGATTGACTCAATATTACGGGAAAATACAAAAACAGTTTATAAAAAGGGCGGAAAAGGTGAAGTGGAGCTTAATGTTTTTAGTGATATTTTCGATAAAAATTATGATTCTGCTCCCGCCGTATGGAAATCTTCTAATAGTAGTGTGATTCAAGTGTCAGAAGAGGAGACTATGTTAAGTCGTCCTGTTTATGGCAGTTCTGAATATGATAAAAAATATAAAATTGTATCAACAAATATATTGGCAAAGAAGCAGGGAACAGCGACAATAAGTTGTGAAATAGGAAATAAAAAGTGGTCTGTGAAATTTAGAGTTAAAGGAGCAGCGGTAAAACCAGGGAAAGTAAAAAAATTATCGGTAAAAAATAAAAAGAGAGGCAGGGTATTGGTTTCTTGGAAAAAAGTATCTGGTGCAAAATACTATCAACTTCAGTACTCTACTAAGAAAAACTTTAAGAAGAAAAAGATAAGACGTGGTATTCGGAAAAGGAAAGTGACAGTCCGCTTGGGAACGAAGCGGAAGAAAAAATATTATTTTCGGGTTCGTGCTGTAAAATTGATGGGAAATAAACGAGTGTATGGGGATTGGAGTAAGGTGGTAAAGAAAATATATAAATAGCAAAATTTTGAGTATTTGCGCCATCAAATATATTTTGCGTCTAAGTTTTAGAGGACTATCGGTAATAGAAGTAATGTTTAAAAGGAGAAACTCAACCGAACAATATAATACTAAGGATTGAACGGATATGGAATATAATAATACGCTTAGTTATTATGACAACTGTGCTGATGAATTTTACAAAAGCACAATAACTGTTGATTTTACTATAATGCAGGATCATTTTTTGGCAAAGTTAGAAAAAGGATCATATATACTTGACTTTGGCTGTGGCTCAGGGCGTGACACGAAGTATTTCCTGGAGCGGGGATATCAGGTGGAGGCTACGGATGGCTCATCAGCGTTATGCAGACTGGCTAGTGCATATACGGGAATTAAAGTCAAACAAATGTTTTTTGAGGAACTATCAGTGGTAAATGCGTACGACGGCATATGGGCATGTTCTTCTATACTTCATCTGCCGCTTGGCCAACTGACCGAAGTTATGCAAAAAATGACAACTGCATTAAAGAAAAATGGGATTATTTATACATCGTTTAAATATGGAACTTTTGCCGGTGAAAGAAACGGACGATTTTTTACCGATATGACAGAAGCAACTTTTGCGGATTTGCTAAGTTCGATAGACGGTTTGGAAATGGAAGAACAATGGGTGTCTTCGGACGCACGTCCAGAAAGAAGTGGGGAAAAATGGCTCAATCTGATTTTGCGGAAAAGATAGATGCGGATGGTTTAGAAATAGAGCATACAGACGTTATGACTGGTGATAGAGACAAAAGCCGGTTTTTGTACTACCAGTTAAAAACGAGTATGGCAAGGGCAAGGAAAATTGACATTATTGTTTCGTTTCTTATGGAATCCGGTGTCAGGATGATTTTAAATGATTTGAAGGCTGCATTGGAGCGCGGTGCACAGGTGCGGATTCTGACAGGAAATTATCTTGGCATCACACAGCCATCGGCGTTATACCTGATAAAAAAAGAGTTGGGCGACAGAGTGGATTTGCGGTTTTATAATGATAAGGAACGGTCGTTTCACCCCAAATCATACATATTTCACTATGAAAACATGGATGAAATCTATATAGGATCGTCCAATATTTCACGGAGTGCATTGACTTCGGGCATAGAATGGAATTATCGTTTTAACAGTCTTAATGACAAGAAAAATTTTGATCTGTTTTATGCTGTTTTTGTCGATCTGTTTGAAAACCATTCCATTGTGATTGATGATAAGGAACTGACTAGATACTCCAAGGACTGGCACAAACCGGCGGTGTCAAGGGATCTGGCAAAATATGATAATCTGGAAGACGCAGATGTTAAAGTAGAGACACTGTTTCAACCCAGAGGCGCGCAGATAGAAGCCTTATATGCGCTGGCAGACAGCAGAGCGGAGGGGGCGGCCAAGGGACTTGTACAGGCGGCTACCGGCGTGGGGAAGACTTATCTGGCGGCATTTGATTCTGTCGGGTATGAACATGTACTGTTTGTGGCTCACAGGGAGGAAATATTAAAACAGGCGGCGGTCTCTTTTCGAAATGTAAGGCGTTCAGAAGATTACGGATTTTTCTATGGCCGGCAGAAGGATACGGACAAATCTGTGATTTTTGCGTCAGTGGCGACGCTTGGCAGGAGCGAATATCTCACGGAAGATTTTTTTGCACCGGATTATTTTGATTATCTGGTGATTGATGAGTTCCACCATGCGGTAAATGACCAGTACCAGAAAATTGTTAATTATTTTCAGCCTAAGTTTCTTCTTGGCCTTACAGCTACACCTGACAGGATGGACGGTAAAAATATTTATGAAATTTGTGACTACAATGTGCCTTATGAAATTTCATTAAAAGAGGCAATCAATAAAGGAATATTGGTTCCGTTTCATTATTACGGCATATATGATGAAACGGATTATTCATCACTGCGCATTGTAAAAGGCCGTTATGATGAAAGAGAATTGAATGAAACCTATATTGGAAATGTGAAGCGATACGATTTGATTTATAAGTATTATAAGAAGTACCGGTCAAAAAGAGCGCTTGGCTTTTGCTGCTCCAGACAACACGCAGAGGAAATGGCAAAAGAATTTTGCAAAAGAGGAATAGCGGCAGCGGCAGTATACAGCAATGCGGATGGCGAGTTCGCGGAAGATAGGGACAAAGCGATTGAGAAATTGAAAAATCAGGAGATAAATGTGATTTTTTCTGTTGATATGTTTAATGAAGGCGTGGATATCGCTGCGCTTGACATGGTTATGTTTTTGCGTCCGACCGAGTCGCCGACTATATTTTTGCAGCAGTTAGGACGCGGCCTCCGTACCAGCAAGGGCAAAGAATACTTAAATGTTTTGGATTTTATTGGAAATTATGAAAAAGCAGGAAGGGCGCCCCTGCTTTTGAGCGGCGCAAGAACTCCTGCCGAAAAGTCGGCGTATGATTACTGCAATATGGAATATCCCGATGATTGTATTGTGGATTTTGATATGCGGCTGATTGATTTGTTTAAGGAAATGGACAGGAAGTCTTTATCTGTCAAGGAACGGATCCGGCAGGAGTTTTACAGGGTGAAAGAGCTGTTGGATGGCAGGGTGCCGACTCGCATGGAACTGTTCACATATATGAATGATGACATTTATCAGTACTGCATCAAGCACGCTAAAGAAAATCCATTTCGGGGATATATGGAATTTTTAAATGAAATGAATGAACTGTCAGCAGCCGAACAGGAGGTTTATGCGGGGATTGGCAGGGAATTTTTGTCACTGATTGAAACAACGAATATGCAAAAAGTATATAAAATGCCTATTTTGTACAGCTTTTATAATGATGGCGATATCCGGCTTGCGGTCAAGGACGAGGATGTGTTGACGGCGTGGAAAAGGTTTTTTGATAATGGGACAAATTGGAAAGACTTTGATCCGGATATTTCGTATGCTTCCTATAAGTCTATGACAGATAAACAGCATTTAAGCAAGGCAAAGAGTATGCCGATTCGATTTTTGCTGGCTTCCGGAAAGGGATTCTTTATTGAGAAGGAAGGATATGCCATTGCGATAAGGGAAGAACTGGAAACTGTGACAGGAAATGCGGCATTTTTGGAACATATGAAAGATATTTTAGAGTATCGTACTATGGAATATTATCGCAGGAGATATGCAGAATGATAGGGGATAGGGATGTTGGTAAAGGAATTTTGGCGTGTTAACATCGTTAAACCTCAAAATAAATATTTGAATATATGGCCCAAACAATGTAGGCAAAACTTGTTTGATTAAATGTATTAAGGCAATAAAAAGAGTACTTTTAAATAAGAAAAATGTTTTAATGGCTAATATATTTACTGAGAGTGCTGTATGTGAGTTAGGCGTAACATTTATGTCATCTGGGAGAAAGTTTTCTTATGACTTTAAGTATGATACAGAAAAAGAAGAATATATATATGAAGCATTTTCTGAAATATTTAAAGATCAGTATAACAATGAAAAAGAAGTGTGCTGGTTGAAAAAGGATACCATTAGCGAAATATATGAATGTATTGATGAAACTGTGCAGACTATGATTTCAGTTGTATCGAAAAATAATTTGCTATGTTATGTGGTAGATACAAGTAAATTTGAACATATTGACGAGATGAAGAAAATTCTTGTCGGATTTGCTGAGGAAATTGATATTATTAATATGAATAACATACCTATTCAGCATACGATTGAACTTATGAAAAATAAGGATCAGTTACAAAAAAAGGTTGTAGAGTTCATAAAAAATGCAGATTTGTATATGGATAACTTTGAATATGTGGATATGGATAAAATAGAACTAGAGACTGGCGAGGGTGATGAAAAACCGGACGAGAAAGTGCTTGATATTCCGGAAAATATTATGGATCAAATTAGATTGGTTTCCACATATAAGGGAATTCATGTGCCAAGCATGATTTTTGATTCCACAGGAACCAAGAAAATTGCGGCAATTGCCAGTTATGTTATAGAAGCACTTGAACAGGGAAGAATTCTTGTGATAGATGAATTGGATAGTAGTATTCATTTTAAGCTTACCAGGGCAATTGTTGCAATGTTTAATAATGAATTGAATACAAGTGCACAAATGATATTTACCGTTCACGATATAAATCTTATGGATTGCAAGAGGATGTTCCGAAAGGAGCAGATATGGTTTGTTCACAAGGATGAAGAAGGCGTATATGTATATTCACTAGCTAATTTTACGGCACAGCAAGGGGTGAGAGATACGACAGATATTATGGAAAAATATAGGAAAGGTGCTCTTGGAGCATTGCCTGATCCGGAACTAATCAATTCCTTGCTTGGTATTAAAGGTGATGCAAAGGGGGATGATGCCGATGCCAAATAAGCCTCTTAAATTCTTTGATAAGTATAAAATCTGCATTGATGTGCTGTATTGGACAAACATATGCAGGAAAATCGATAATATGGACATAGGAATTGCAGGTGATACTTGTGAATATAGAAGCATATGACGTGGAATCCCTGAGAAAACTGGTCAGGCTTTTTGAATATGAGAACAGAGTGCTGAAAGAGAAATTGAATAGAGAAAATATTCCTTATGATGAAGTTGATCCTTTTGAGGCGACTATTGACAATGTGGAGGAGTATGACACTGATCAGGGAGGGCGTATCAATAATCCATCTTATATTACAGAAGGAATGGCGAAACGCTTCTTTTCGATGTTCTGGGGAAGGGAAGATGTTTATGCCAGGCGCAGTAAAAAAGGAGGTTATTTCCCACAATGCGATAATCGCTGGAATGACAGGCTTTGTCCGAAACAACGAGGTAAAAAGATGTTTTGTGGCGAGTGTGAAAATAAAAAATGGACAAGATTGGATGTCAAGAAAGTAATCGCTCATTTGCTGGGATATAAAGAAGATGGTTCAGATGTGATAGGCGTCTATCCGCTTTTGCCAAATGGGACGTGTAGATTTATTGTATTTGATTTTGATAATCATGAAAAGGGAGCAGAAGCTGTAGATTTTGCAAACAAAGATAATGAATGGCACAGGGAAGTGGATGCGCTCAGAAAAATGTGTGAGATAAATGGTATTAAGCCATTGGTCGAAAGATCCAGATCCGGTAAGGGCGCTCATGTCTGGATATTCTTTAAAAAAGCGATACCGGCCAGCATGGCAAGAAATTTTGGCTTTTTATTATTAGATAAGGGCTCGTCCTCCATTAATATGAAGACGTTTCATTATTATGACAGAATGTATCCCTCACAGGATGTGGCGAGCAGTATTGGTAATTTGATTGCTTTACCTCTGCAGGGACAGGCGCTTAAAAATGGAAACAGTGCCTTTGTAGATGCAAATTGGAATGCGTATCCAAACCAGTGGGATATTTTGCTCAATAAAACAGAAAAGCTGGGCATAGAAGATATTGAAAAATATATGACAAAGTGGCAGGGAGAGTTATTGGAAAGCCAAGGGATGCCTGCTGGTGTCGGTATGCATGATAGACCGAAACCATGGAGGAGGAAATGTGAGTTTAACAAGGCAGATGTTGTTGGCAAACTTCATGTGGTGTTAAGTGATGGCATTTATATTGATACACTAAATCTTATGCCAAGAATACAAAATCAGATTCGAAGTCTGGCGGCGTTTGACAATCCGGAATTTTATAAGAATAAGAGGCTGGGATATTCTAATTATTATAATTTTAGTGCTGTATATCTGGGCAAAGATGTAGATGGATACATACAGATTCCAAGAGGCCTGAAGGAGCAAATTATAGAAGAATGTAATAAGTCCGGAATTGCTGTTGATATATCTGATCAAAGGGAAAAAGGCCGCCCGATTAGAGTTTCTTTTAATGGAGATTTGCGGACACAGCAGGAGTTGGCAGCAGAGAAGTTGTTGGCTTATCCAGATGGTGTATTAAGTGCGGCAACGGCGTTTGGTAAAACAGTTGTGTGTAGTTACTTGATTGCGGAACGTAAGGTAAATACCCTTATTTTGTTACAAAGTAAGGATTTGCTTAATCAGTGGGTTGACGAACTGAATAAGTTTTTGAATATCAAAGAAGAACCACCTGAATATGAAACAAAAACAGGCAGAAAGAAAAAGCGAGACAGTGTTATTGGAATTCTGCATGGCAGTAAAAATACTTTGACAGGTATTGTAGATGTTGCAATGGTGGGTTCTATGTATAAAAAGGGAAAGTTCAATGATTTGATTAATTCCTATGGAATGGTAATTATGGATGAGTGTCACCATGCGGCATCTAATACATCTATGGAATTGTTGCAGAAAATCAATGCGAAATATGTTTATGGAGTTTCTGCTACACCAAAACGTGGAGACAGTTTGGATAGGATTATTTATATGCTGCTTGGTCCGTTGAGACACCGATTTACAGCATTGGAAAGAGCACAAGAGCAGGGAATAGGACATTATTTTGTCCCAAGGTATACAAGGGTTGTTGATACAACTGACAGCAAAGAAGATATTAATAAAGCATACAGTCTGATTAGCGCCAGTAAAGTTCGCAATGAGATGATTGTAGCGGATGTAACAGATTGTATTGCAAGGAAGCAGACTCCGATAATCTTGACAAAATATAAGGAACATGCCAAACTTTTATACGACAATTTGAAAGAAGAAGCGGATCATGTGTTTATTTTGTACGGAGGAAATACGGATAAAGAAAATGCAGATATACGAATGAAATTGAAGCAGATTCCACAAAATGAATCCTTGATATTGGTTGCAACTGGGCAGAAGATTGGAGAAGGTTTTGATTTACCGAGATTAGATGTGTTGATGCTCGCGGCACCGGTATCCTTTGAAGGGCGTCTGGAACAGTATGTCGGAAGATTAAATCGAGATTATGAGGGGAAAGAAGCTGTTTTTGTGTATGATTACATTGATTCGCATGTGAGATATTTTAATAAAATGTATGCGAAAAGACTTAGAACATACAAAAAGACAGGGTTTTCCATATGGGTAGGAAATGCACGTTCGAAGCAGATAGTCAATGCAATATATGATTCTGGTAATTATACAGAAAAATTTGAACAGGATATCGTGGAAGCAGAAAAAATGATTGTGATTTCCAGTCCGGATATACTGCAGAATAGAATTGACAGATTGTTATTATTGGTAAAAGATCGGCAGGAAAAAGGCGTAGATATAACAGTGATCACTACAGAACCAGAGGAAGTTGCATATGGCAGTGCAGATGTATGTTATGAATTGATTAGAGAGATGCAGCAGGCAGGAATCCATGTAGTGACAAAAGCGGAAGTAGAGGAGCGATTTGCTGTTATTGATGAAGAATTAGTATGGCATGGCGGCATGAATTTGCTTGGCAAAGTGGATGCCTGGGATAATTTAATGCGTATAAAAAATCATCAAGTAGCCGCAGAACTTTTGGAAATTGCATTTGGAGTTACGGATTCCTAAACTTTGCATCGAAAAGGATTGTCGTTCTCTGAGCAATCGCTAGCATATTGAAAAACAAGAGCAGTAGCAATTATGGAAAAAATATGCTAAAATAAACTTGTTTGCTAATATGTGACAATGTTTTATGTCCGAGGTAGCAGAACAAGGAACCTGAGATGGCCTGAGGGGAGATGGGAATTTGCTCTTTATATTTGTCGTCTACAGCATTTGTGCAGTGTTGTTTTTGGGAATAGGGCTCCGTGCGCGAAGGGCGAAAGAGGCGGTCGGTTTTTTTACAGGAGTGGAACCGCCGACAGTTTATGATATTGAGAAATATAATCGTGCCTTTTCCAGACTTTGGGTGGTCGCCGCTGGTATTTTGGAAATGTTGCTAGGGATTCCCAGTTTGTTTATTGGGCAAAACATTCCAGCCATGCTCCTTTTAGTATTTGGCACAGTGGCATGGGTTTTTGGAATTATTATCGTTTACCTTAGAATTGAGTCAAAATACAGGCAGTGAGCGGAATTAGGAAGAAGGAGAACAAAGGAATGATGAAAAACAAAGTATCTGTCATAATTTTATCGATAGCAGTCGGGGCAAGTCTGCTGCTTGCAGGGTGCGACTCCCGTAAGACGGAGGAGGTATCGTCGGGGACGCAGTCGGATAGCGCTTCGGTCGGGAGCGCGCAGATTGAAACGACGCAGAAGCCGGAACAGACACCGGAACAGGCGAAGGAGCCACAGGGATCCGAATCAGATACAGAAAGCAAGACATCGCTGCCAGATGATTTGCCCATGAAATTTACTTTTTCAAGCGGAGCCGGTGCATGGAGTACAAGTCTGATTTTGGACAGAGACGGCTCGTTTCATGGAATATATAAAGATGCGGATATGTATGAAATATCAATATGCATATTTAGCGGACAGTTTAACCAGATAGAAAAAGTAAATGAATATACTTATTCTATGAAGCTGGCCGATCTAAAATACAAATATAAGGTAGGGAAAAAATGGAAGAAAAGTAGTGGAGAGATTTATACGGCGACCGATGTCTATGGTCTGGAGAAGGGAAAGACGTTTTATCTGTACACGCCGCAGGCGCCGCGAAAAAAACTTTCGAAAGAATTTCTCAGCTGGGATACAGGAAAGTATATTTTTAAAAAAGAGCCTAAGAAATTGAAATATTATGGTCTCTACAATAAGAAAATGGGATATGGTTTCTTTAACTCTCCCAATATGTGAGATATGCTTTGTCAGGAGGATTAATTTATTGAGTTTAGAGGAATTACGGGGTGATTGCGCCAGAAAACAGAAAAAAGAGTAGCATATGCCATTCGTGCGGGGGGGGAGAAGAAAACAGAGGCCTGTTCAGAGGGCTCCTGCCGAAGGAGAGGGAGATGGATATGGTATTATTAAAACAAATGCTTATTTTCTTTTTTATTATGGCCCTTGGGTTTATGATGGGGAAGAAAAATATCATGGACGAAAAATCCAGCCGGTGCATATCCTGGCTGGTTGTGAATATCGCTAATCCGGCCCTGATTCTGTCCGGCAGCATGACGGCCGGGGACAGGCTGAGCGGAGGCGAACTGCTTCTTACGGCGGGAATTGCTGTCGGCATGTTCGCTGTTTTGATTTTCCTGGCCTGCTTTCTGCCGGGGCTGTTTTGCGTACCGGAGGAGGGAAAGGGCATTTACAGGATAATGTTTGTCTTTTCCAATATTGGGTTCATGGGATTTCCTATTCTCTCTGCCGTGTATGGAAAGGGAGCCCTCATCAATGCCACGGTCTACCTCCTGCCCTTTAATCTTTTGATTTATACATATGGGATCCTCTGTCTGCAGAAGGGAAAAGAGAAGGTGGGTGGGAATCTATTTAGGAGCGTTGTAAACGTCGGGGTACTCGCCAGTGTTGCGTCGCTTATAATTTATCTGGGGCGGATCCCGATTCCGGCTCCGGTGTCGCAGGCCGTGGATATGCTGAGCGGTCTGACCGGCCCGTTAAGTATGCTTGTGATCGGCGCATCATTTGCCTTTATTGATTTGCGCGAGCTGTACCGGGACGTTCGGCTGCCTGTGTTTGTGCTGCTACGGCTGATATTGATTCCGATTCTTGGCATCTGCCTGGTAAAAGCCATTACGGAAAATGAGGTGATTGTCCATGTATTCCGGATCATCATTGCCACGCCCGCGGCCAGCATGTGCGTCATGATGTCAAAACAGTATGGGGGCGATGATTTGCTCGCCGCCCGCGGAGTGGCGCTTTCCACACTTTTCTCAGTGGTCACGCTGCCTCTGGTGGTATCTGTTACATGAAAAACCACACGGGAGGGGGCAGGGCGGGGGACGCGCCTTTAAAATTGCGATTCTCTCTTGCTTCCTTTGCGATTACAGTGTAAAATTGGGATAGAAAACAAACCGCAGGAGGGAGAATATGCATCAGATTACAGTAGATTCATTATTTGACGGGAAACATACGATTGCCGCAGACATATTTTCGGGCCTCACTTATCCCTATGAGGCGCTGCCCAAAATCAGCGATTTTATTCGAAAACTGGGAGAGAGTCTGCCGGAGGAACGCTTTGAGAAAAGAGGAGAGGACGTCTGGATTGCAAAAACGGCTATTGTAGCCCCTACAGCCAGTATAACCGGCCCGGCGATCATTGACGAGGGAGCGGAGATCCGCCATTGTGCCTTTATCCGCGGCAGCGCTGTCGTGGGCAAAGAGGCGGTGGTGGGAAATTCCACTGAATTGAAAAATGTGATTCTCTTTGACAACGTGCAGGTTCCGCATTACAACTATGTGGGAGATTCGATTCTCGGTTACAAATCCCATATGGGAGCGGGCTCTATTACATCAAATGTAAAATCCGATAAAACCTTGGTGGAGATAAACGTGGAGGGCCGGAGGGTGAAGACCGGTCTGAAAAAGATGGGTGCGGTGCTCGGCGACTGTGTAGAGGTTGGCTGCGGCTCCGTGCTGAATCCGGGCTCGATAATCGGCCCGGGCACTAATATTTATCCCCTCTCCATGGTGCGGGGGTACATACCGCCCCGCAGCATTTACAAAAAGCAGGGAGAGGTGGCGGCCAGGCGCGACAAACATTGACAATCTCCCCAAAATATTGTATTATTTTCAAAGATATGAACAAATTTCTGAAAGGAGTTACGACATGATTTATTCACAGGAAGTAGAAAACATGTGCCCGGTTGCTCAGGGTGTAAACCACGGGTGTGCACCGATACCAGAAGAAGCAAAATGGGTAAAGGCAAAAGAAGTAAAAGATATTTCCGGTTTTACACATGGTGTGGGTTGGTGTGCGCCGCAGCAGGGCGCCTGCAAGCTGACACTCAATGTAAAAGAAGGCATTATTCAGGAGGCGTTGGTGGAGACGATTGGCTGCTCCGGCATGACGCACTCTGCCGCCATGGCTGCGGAAATCCTTCCGGGCCGCACGGTAATGGAGGCATTGAACACAGACCTTGTGTGTGACGCTATCAACACTGCCATGAGAGAGTTGTTCTTACAGATTGTGTACGGACGTTCCCAGAGTGCGTTCTCAGAGGACGGCCTTGCAATCGGCGCAGGTCTGGAGGATCTCGGAAAGGGACTGCGCTCCCAGGTAGGTACTATGTACGGCACACTGAAGAAGGGCCCCCGCTATCTGGAGATGGCAGAGGGATATGTTACAGGCATCGCCTTGGACGAGAATGATTTGATCATTGGTTACAAGTTTGTCAGCCTGGGCAAGATGACCGACTTTATCAAAAAGGGTGATGATCCGAATACCGCCTACGAAAAGGCCTGCGGACAGTATGGCCGCGTAGACGACGCCGTGAAGATTATTGATCCAAGAACCGACGAAGTGATTAAATAATAGAGGAGGAAAGAGAGAATGGCATTATTTGAATCCTATGAGAGAAGAATTGATAAAATCAATGGCGTATTAGCCGAGTATGGAATCTCCTCTATTCAAGAGGCAGAGAAGATTACAAAAGATGCAGGTCTGAATGTATACGACCAGATTAAAGGTATTCAGCCGATTTGTTTTGAAAACGCATGCTGGGCGTACACAGTAGGCGCGGCCATTGCAATCAAGAAGGGCTGCAAGAGAGCGGCTGATGCGGCCGCCGCTATCGGAGAGGGCTTACAGGCATTCTGTATTCCGGGCTCTGTTGCCGACACCCGCAAAGTGGGACTGGGGCATGGAAACCTGGGCAAGATGCTTCTGGAGGAGGAGACCGAGTGCTTCTGCTTCCTGGCAGGCCATGAGTCCTTTGCGGCAGCAGAGGGCGCTATCGGTATCGCAGAGAAAGCAAACAAGGTTCGTAAGAAACCGCTGCGTGTTATTCTGAACGGCCTCGGCAAGGATGCGGCTCAGATTATTTCCCGTATCAATGGATTTACCTTTGTGGAGACTGAGTATGATCCGTATACCAACACGGTGAAGGAGATTTCCCGCACCGCATATTCCGACGGACTGCGCTCCAAGGTAAACTGCTACGGAGCCAATGACGTGCAGGAGGGTGTTGCCATTATGCACAAGGAGGGAGTAGACGTTTCCATCACTGGTAACTCCACGAACCCGACGCGTTTCCAGCACCCGGTGGCAGGTACATATAAGAAGGAATGTCTGGAGCAGGGCAAGAAATACTTCTCCGTGGCGTCAGGCGGCGGTACAGGACGTACCCTTCATCCGGACAACATGGCAGCCGGCCCGGCTTCCTATGGTATGACCGATACGCTGGGACGTATGCACAGCGACGCTCAGTTTGCCGGATCTTCTTCCGTACCCGCTCATGTAGAGATGATGGGACTGATCGGCGCCGGTAACAACCCGATGGTTGGTATGACCGTAGCCGTAGCTGTCTCCATTCAGGAAGCAGCCGACAATGGAAAGTTCTAAAGAATAACGATTTTTCAGAGGCTTCCGTTGACATGAATTGTCAGCGGAGGCCTTAAATTTTGCCACGTAACACACAGGTAGCGCACAGGTAACACACACGAGGTAGCACACAAATGAAAATCATAGGAAAGACCGTTACCCAAAGTAGGAGGGCAGCGGTCTTTTTCATTGACCTTATTTGTTGTTATCGATATCCTTTATAATATCAGATACAACGATATGTATATAATTCAACACATCTTCTCTATCAATTTTTTCTACCATTTCTACAATTTCTCTCCTGTATTCTTCTGCATTCATAGCGCATCCTCCTTTCCTTATTTTGTGATTTTATCCATTTCAGCTTTTAGCTGTTCAATGGTCCTATGAGTATGTACCTTTTCGGTTATATCTTCTATGGAATGTCCTACAATCAGCTTTAAGATGTATTCGTCCATATTGCAGGTCTTAGCCTTTGTGATAAACGTGTGCCTTGTTCCGGTTTCCATATCTATATTCGATACCTTTAATATAGATAATTCTTGTGGACGCCAGCCGCTATATATACCTATTAGTATCATATCTGCAAAAGGTATGTTTGTATTATCCCATAATAGTGCAACTTCTTCATCTGTAACGGCACACAAAATACTGGCTATCCGGGGAAACGATTTGATAGTCCAGTTATGGAGAAACTCCGATAAAACGAGTAATATTCCTGTAAGTATGCCGGAAGAATATTCAATAGGGGATTATGTTGATTTGCAAGTTATCCGACATAGCAAGACTTCCCACAGCATTACATTGATTGGGCATACGCCACAGAAATTTATTCCTGCCAATGGTACGGCTGTAGCAATATCATAGTAAGGCAGCAGTCTATACGGCACTTCTATTTTAACGGAAGTTTTTCTTGAACTTATCAGGGGGATGTGCTATATTATAGAAAAGGGAAGCTAGAAAAACGGCTACCCTCAACAGCTAAAGTTTATACCGTTATAAACGGCGGCCGTCACTATTGTGAGTAGTGGCGGCTTTATTTTTTGCCCTTAAAGACTGTATAGCACAATCCGACAAGGGCAATAATGAAAATGCAAAACTGAGAAAAATCAGTGTATGTAATATTCATCAGCACACCCTCCTTTCTTTCGTCTGGAGGGTTTAGGCCCTCCGATAAACAGGAGGATAGCCGCCTTTTGCTCTCTAGTTTCCCGTACCACAAAGTATAACATAAAGATGTCTATTTATCAATCCTATTTTTATTTGAAGGCTAAACGGTAAACAGATAGGACAGAAATCGGGTGCAAAGCTGAATGTCAAGAAAAAAGCCCCGGCGATGGAACGAATCAAGGCACTTAGCAAAGATTTTGATGGAGATTTGAAAGACGCTGATGTTATGCGGCTTGTAGGACTGGCAAGGAATACTTATTACAAGTACAAAGCCGAATTAAGAGCAGAAGCAGAATCATAAGGGCAGAGGGCGAACCACCACACACAAAGCAGAGTGGGACGCCCTTTTTTCTTTGCCCGCCTATACTGGCCCCGCCCCTCTATATAGAAATCCTTTTTACATGTACTTAGCCGTCCAAGCACTCGAAACATTCAAAAAGGGATTTTAAAATTTGCGAAAATCTCAAAAAAGTTTTTTGCCTTTTGCGACGAACTATAGTGAACTGCTACCAATTTAAAAAACAAATACCAAAAAGGGATGTGTTATGATAAAATGAAAAAAGTCATTATTTGCGCTGTGGCGTTCCTTCGATATCCTGTATCTACCTAAACTATAGCATAAAGATATGGTGTATGTTTATAAGTTGTTTTTTAGTGGTGTTAAATTTTATTCTATAGCACACAGGTAGCACACAAGCGGTAGCACACAAAATTTGACACCCACATGCGCCCTGCCTGCGGCCAATTCGTTAATTTTAAAAATTAAAATACTTTTTTCTTATTTTAACATTTGCCATAACACTCAGATATCTTTTCAACCGCAAACGCGCTATGTTCTGCGTGACATTTTTGCTGACCATATTCCATTCACATTTTGCATATTTGATTACTTTTCCTTCTTCTTTATTTTCTTCATAGAGCATTTCCAACAAAGACAGGGCAGCTCTGTATTCTTTCTTTTCTGAATTCTGTATAAAATCATAAAACATAGTATTATAAGGACAAATACGCTGATAGTAATCATATATTTCATCCAGAAGAATAATAAAATCCTTTATAAAATCAGAACCTTTAAATTTATTCCCGCAGCCTGCATCCGGCAAATCCATTAGCTTGCGATGTCTGTTGGAAAGTTCCGTAAGCCAGGTGTCCATATCATCTGAGATTATGACTTCATCCGTACCGTCCCACCAGAAAAGTCGATCATCATCTGACAAATAGTATTTGCCTTTGCCTTTTAATTCCTCCGGTGTATTATAAAATGTAAACCAGTTGTCCTGACGAAGAAATTCAGCGGTTCTTATTTCGGGGATGATTCTTTTTCTCCACTCTCTCCGCTGTTTCTGCAGTTTTTCAGAAGCATACTGTTTTAGCCGCTCATCATGATATACTTTGTCTTTCCATTCCTTCCATAATTTCCAAAACGGTTTGTGATTTATCTCTGCCGCAAGATAAACAAATACCCGTGCCGGAAGAAACAACGACAATTTTGCAAGCGACTCTAAATTTGCATCCGTATTTTTTTCTCTTTTATTCCTGTCCATTTGAAGGAAGCGTAAAAGAGATTCGAAAAAATCGTCCCCGGCGTTCTTCTGAAAACTCATCAATGCTTTTTTGCACTGATATACATCGTCCGGATATGAGTCCGGTACTATGTCATTCGTTTCTAAAGTCTCCGTTCCGTGTATGATGTATAAAAGATCCGCTAATTCTGTCCCGCCGGCAGTTTCAAATTCATTTGAAATTAGGGTTCTTAGTTCTAACAGGGAAAATGGATCACTATAATTTATCCTGTAAAATGCGATATATTCTGCATTTTCCCAGAGATTATAACGTTTCTCCATAGAAAATTTCGTTCCAAGGATATGGTTAAGCCATCCTCCATAAAACTGTGGATCAAGAATCTCTCCATTGCACTCTGCGAACCCTGGAGTCTCAGCATACATTTCATACAGCATATATGCGGCAAGAATAACATTGTTAAATTCACAGCAGCCTATTTTATTGGAATAAAAAGTCAAATTATTTACGTTAAAACCGGCCCTTTCCCAGCTGCTCTCCTCAAAATAGTTGTACCAAAAATTTACATAAGTTTCCTCAGATAATTCCACCGGATTTAAAAGAAACAGTTTGCGGCCAAACATCGATACCTGCTCTGGGTTCATCATTCCACCATAGTTGAGAAGCTTCATCATTTGCTTTCTAAAATCGTTTCTTTTTTCTTCCGGTATATTCATTTCCCCTGTATAACTTGCAAACGTCCCCATATACTACCTCCTGTTATGAAGTGACCTTTGTCAAGAGGCAGATTTTGACTTGCTTTTTTCTCTTGAACAGTCACATTTGTTTATTCTTGACAGTATCTGGCAAGAGTCATTCTAACAGTCTCCGGCATGTAGCCACTCTGTTATTCGTGGATTGGTTACCAACAGGCTAATGGTCCGCCGAGAGCCTTGCCATCTAAAATCGTGGATCATGGTATGTGCCATGCCAACATAGGAGGTTCGCAATTAGCTCAAACCGCAATGTTTATGGCTCTTCCCAGATACTGTCAATTAAATTTCATTGTTATATGTGGCAGAAATCTGCGCTCTGCCGCTGATTCCTGCTTAATTACCCAAATCGTTCGGCTGGCTGTCTCTCAAAGGCTTGAGCCGCAAAGCGGTGCGCAGCACCCTTGACTGGCAGACAGCCGAATGATACTCATGCTGCTGTTACGTTTAGGTGATCTGTCATCATTCCCCAAACAAAACATGCCAGTTCTCTCGCAACCGCTGCAACAGCGACATTTCTCTTTTTCCCATGCCGTATGAGCCTGTAGTACTTGCTCCGAAGCCTTGCATTGGCTTTATCCGCATAGGCTATGACCTCAGCACTATTTCCCTGTTGCCGCTGCTTCAGTGCTTTTGATTTATGTCCTATCGCTCCTTTGCATATCCCTCCGGCAGCTTCTACAAGAAGCAGGCGAAGATGGCTGTTTCCTGCCTTGGTTATTCCGAGCCGGTTGACTTTTTCTGCGCTGGAATGTTCACCCGGTGCTAACCCAAGATATGCAGCATATATATTACCTTTTGCAAATCTCGTAAAATCTCCTGTTTCTACAATAAGCGATAAAGCCGTATGTGTCTTGATTCCAAGAAAGCATCCAAGTTTTTGGACTTTCTCTGTGTATTCTGCCTGAGAAGCAATCTCCTCAATTCTTGCATCAAACCGTTCTATCTTTGCTGTTTGCTCCTCGTATGACGCAAGATACTCGTCAAGTGTTTCCTGATACATCGAAGTCAATTCAAGCTTTTTCAGCCATTTCAAATGGGCGATTGTCCATTTAGTTCCCTCGTAGTAATAACCATGCCTCAGACAGAACATTCCTATCTGCTGTTTGATCTTTTTAAGAGCCTTTTTATGATCGTCACGCATCCGAAGATACTCTTTTACGGAATCATCCTGCTCTGTAGGTATATATACCGGATGATATCCTCCATACGAAAGGCACTGTGCTATCAGATGTGCATCCCTGCTATCTGTTTTAATGCGCTGTCCCTGCTCAGTCAACATCGTTGTCGGAGCCAAAATCACGCATTTTACTCCTGCAGATGTAAGCTGATTGTAGAGAGAGTATCCCAAACACCCTGCCTCATAGCCGCACTCGATATCGTAAGTATCATTCATGCCAAGTTTCTGCTTAAGGCTTTCAATAAACAGGATAATGTTTTTATAATCCGGTGCTATCTGGATATTTGCAAAAACACGATCCTCTGCTCCGATTACAGGTTCCATTGCGCATAAAGTGTAATTTGTGCTATGGACATCCATTCCGATTTTTAGTATTCTATTCATGGTGGCCTCCTTTTGTATGTGGTAATTCCTGTTACCGTTGATTTTGACAATCTCTAGTATACAGGTAAATCCACGATGCTACAAATGTGAGGTCACTTCATATTATCTAAAATCCAAATATTTTATTTCTCTGCCTGTTATTTGTAAGCAACGACAAAAGCGCACTTATCGCCACACAATCAAACTTGCTCCTTTTTCCTTGAATGATCCATTCATCCGCCTGCTTGCCTGTTAACTCTGGAAAATACTCCTGTCCCTTATCGAGAAGCCGCTCAAGAAGAATAAGCGCCTTCTTATGATTTAAATCGTTCCCATGCTCTATAAACTCTGTCACAAACGATTTATCTACATATCGGAAATAAATATCGTTCAATCGGGTTATATTTTTTGCTAAAAAATATTCTGTTAGCATATCAGAAGGTACGCTGATATCAGAAAACTGTTCTTTCCAGCGCTGAATACATTCTTTCATATCCTGAGACAAAATCAGATTACGGCCATCCCAAAACTCCAGGAATTCATCTTCATTTTTTCTCCGTACAACTTTGTAAAAAGGGATCTTACGGAAATCAAGATCAGTATCACCCGGATAATCTTCCTGTATGATATCAGAATATCCTTTACTTCCAAAAGAATCCCATATTTCCCAGAAATCTTTTCCAACAGCTTTTGCATATGCGAGTATGAGATATGCGGGCAGCAGATATAGGGAAAGTTCTGCGATGATACCTTTTTCATCCTGATGTGCCAATAGTTCTTTTCTTTCAGAAAAATTCAAGTTCAAAAGTTCCGCAAGAAAACTTTTCATTGTGATTTTTTTATCTTCATTCATGCTGCAAAAAATTCTGTATGCGTACTCTGTACGGCCGGATAGACTTGCGGAATCTATTTCCTCTCTGCAGGATATCGTTTCGTTATCCGAGAAGCTTAACTTTTGATTTTCCACCTCAAAAACAGCAATTAACTGATCTACGTCTAATTCGCCATAACTTACGGAATAATCATCACGCAACTCATCAAATGTAATATTGGAGTATTCTTTTGAATTTCTGAAAAAAAGATAAGTATCCCACATTCTGATCCGTCCGGGAAGGGTTATCCTTTTTCCCAGTACTCCCTGAAGCAAATGCAAATATGGTTTTGCAGTACATAACTTACCATATTCTATAAAATAGCATCCGCCATTTGTATACACTTCCTGCAAAACCATAATCATATTCATGACAACACCAAACTCACAATACCCTGAATCTTCCGCATAGAGTTCACAAGTATTCAGATCATATGTACAAATTTCCCTTTTCTTCTTTTCAAAAATCGAATAATCAAACATAACGATGCCATCCGCATTTGGCTGCACAGGACTGACTACAATCACTTCTGTTCCTGCAACCGTCATCTTCTCCGTCTTTCTTATACCACATTTGTCCATAATCTCAAGAACATATGTATTCATTTCATCTTTCTTTTCTGCTGGAACATTTACTTTTCCCGCAAGTTGATATATATTGTCTGCCATTATACTGCCCTCCTTTGCCATGATAAATATGATATAGTGCAAAACTGCAGTTATATCATTGTACCTGCAATATAACCATCTCTGCGCTGCACTATTTTCTCATAATATACAATTATACGACGGTATGCAGTGTTATTTGTCTGGCCATATTCAAATTCTCTGTTTCCTTTTATGAGCGCATCTACCGGAAGACTGAACAGCTCACTTAAAGCATACAGATTGTCCAGCGTTGGTAAATTCCGTCCATCAAACCAGTGATAAATGCTCTGGGGAGTGCTTAGTCCTAAATACGCCTGAATATCTTTTACCGTCATCCCCCTTATCTGCATGATATGTTTTATATTCTGACCGGTTCTTTCTACATCAATCACAGGATATTGCCTTTTCATAACGATTGCCCTCCTTATTTTTTTATTCTACATTTTATAAAAGCCATTGTCATTGTACTTCCAGTATAAAAAAACTTAATCGGTACAAATCTAAATGTGTAACAACATTCATCTGTGCGCCGCCGTTTTCACTTATCCCTCTCGTATTTAACGAAAGTTTTTCTTGTACTTATCATGGGAGTGTGTTATATTATAGAAAAGGGAAAGCCAGAGAAGTGGCTACCCTAGTTATAAACTAACATTCAATGTCAGCCGTCACTATTCTGAGTAGTGGCGGCCTATTTTTTACCCTTAAAGATTGTATGGCACAATCCGACAAGGGCAACAATGAATAGCAGTAATTGGATTAAATCCGCATATGTAATCATCGTTATCGCCCTCCTTTCTTTCGTCTGGAGGGTTCAGCCCCTCCGATAAGGAGGGTAGCCGCCTTTGGCTCTCTGGTTTCCCGTGTCACAGAGTATAACATAAAGATATTTATTTATCAATCTCATTTTAATCCCCATTCCGGAGCGTTTTCGCGACGGGGCGACGCGAATCTCAAATTCGCGTCTGCCATCAGGGGAATTTGTGACGCTCCGGCACAAATTCCCGTGTGAAAAATCAGCACATAAGTGTGATTTTTCACACTACTTACTGTATTAAAAGTAATATTTGAGGAAACTCAAGCGGCAAGGATTTTTGTGTGTTGACAGTAAAAGTAAGGGCTGATAAAATACTACATAAACGTTGTGCCGGCCATTTAAGATGAACAGGCTGTAGATGGAGTAAAGGAAGTAGCTCAGTTTTTGAATGGAGAAGGTTAAAAATCAAGGAAACTATATTAGTTTAGCTAAATTTGAGATTATTCAAATCGCAGTTTGATGGAGAGTTATATGGATTTAAAAATATTAGATAAAATATGTCAGCAATGTAATTTGGGTATCATAGAAAGTAAACCATTACCTCTTAAAGGCGGTTTTATGCATAAAATGTATTCGCTGTTTACGACGAAAGGAAAGTACGCAGTTAAATTATTAAGTCCATATGTTATGCAGAGAAAAACTGCAATGGATAATTTTCATAATGCAGAACGCTTAGAATTGATATTGGAGCAAAATAATATTCCTGTTATTCCTGCCTTGACTTTTAATGGGAAGAAAATGCAGAAAATAGACGGACAGTTTTATTACCTATATGAATGGTATAATGGAAAAGCCTTAAGAAGTGAAGAAATAGGAGAAATCCATTGTCGTAAAATCGGGAATGTACTTGCACAAATTCATCGATTGGACAGAAAAGAAGCGTCGCCTATTTGCGATGAAATGAATATTGAATGGGATTATTATATTGAGCAACTTGGTACTAAAAATAGGGAACTCTATCATTTACTTAACGAAAATCGTACGCTACTCTATGAGAGTCAGAAAAATAGAAATTCTGCAATAAAAAAACTACCTTCTATTGAAGCAATTTGCCACAATGATATGGACAGCAAAAATGTATTATGGATAGAAGAAGAATGTCGTATTATTGATTTAGAGTGTCTTTCCTATTCTAATCCATTCATGGAATTATATGAACTGGCACTATGTTGGTCAGGGTATGAAAAGTGTGATATAGATTACAATTTATTAAAACTGTTCATTCGTTCTTATGCGGAAGCAGGAGGACAAATACCGGTAGATTGGGAAACTGTGTATGATAGTAACCATGGCAGATTGGAATGGTTAGAATACAATGTAAAGCGTTCTCTGGGCATAGAGTGCTCCGAGGATGAAATTGATGTGGGATTTTCGGAAGTGAAAGAGACCATGAACCACGTGCTTTATTACCATGAAGCTAGAAATAAAATAATAGACTGCTTAAAGCAGATTTAGTGAAAAAGAGGGTTTTACTCTCGTAAGACGTTGTGAGACACAAAGCCTAAACAGGGCGATTGATATGGCTAAGAATCCCTCTCGTATTTAACGAAAGTTTTTCTTGTACTTATCATGGGAGCGTGTTATATTATAGAAAAGGGAAAGCCAGAGAAGTGGCTACCCTCGATAATTGTTAGTTATGCCGTTATAAGTGGCACGCCGTCAACTATTCGCTGTAGTTGGCGGCCTATTTTTTTTTAACAGATACTACCTAAATGTGTTTTTTATTGGTGCTTTACAATCCCAGCTTATTAACGTAATTCCATATTTACTCAAAAGTTTCTTTTTGCTAATAGGCATTTCTTCTATATCGCCATAATCCGAATCATAATATGTCCACACTTCTACAAAACATCTCTCATTTTGCTTCTGCCCCGGATATTCTTCCTGGCTGCAAAGTTCATCATCCCCCATATAATATTCTGGCCCAATTTCATAACAAATTTTCTGTTTTTCTCCTTTGTCATTTTCTCCTGTCCATAAAACAATAGTATCTTGACCACTCCCAAGCTTATATGTCCACGTCCGATGCTTTTTAAAATTAGAATCACATTCCATTCCAGCGAATTCACATATTAATGTATCCTCTATGGTTCTCTGTTTCCCATCGCACTCATAAACCAACTTAAAAGGAAATTCCTCCTTCTCAATTTGAGGATAAGGTGGTGCTGGCACAAAAATTGAATAAATATACATTATGCTCCAGGGAAGTATAACAATTATAAATGAAATTAGGAACAAGAATATAGCAATAGTAAAAACTACTTTCGTTTTCTTTTTCATTTATTTATATCCTTTCTGTTTTAATCCTTCCTTAACCGCATAGGTTGTATGATTCTTTACTGATGCCTTATAGGCTCGCTAAATGCCGCTTCTAAAGTAGTCCAGATCTCTCCTATTCTGTCCTACAGAACCATCATCAGAGTTCCCGCTCCGATTAGAATACAGCCAATCACTGATTTAATAGTAAATTCTTCGTGCAAAAAAGCAAATGCCAGCAACAACGTAATGACTACGGACATTTTATCAATGGGAACAACCTTTGACGCATCTCCCGTCTGCAAAGCCTTGTAATAGCAAAGCCATGAAACTCCCGTAGCAAGACCGGACAGAATCAGGAAAATCCAACTTTTCTGACTGATTGATCGGATACCACTCTGTTGATGCGTAACAAACACCATTCCCCATGCCATGGCTACAACAACTATTGTGCGGATTGCAGTAGCAAGGTTGGAAGGGACATCTTTAATTCCGACCTTTGCCAGTATCGATGTTAGTGCGGCAAAGACCGCCGAACCGAGCGCAAACCAAAACCACATCGTCAGACCTCCTCAAATATGATTTGTGCAAATTGTCAAAGCAAAATCTAGGTATCAATTCTTATCATCTCTTTAATGGATCTGTTTCTATATACCAAATCTTCTCGCGCCGTAAAACCTTGCTTTTCCCAAAAATCATTGCCGGTTTCATTGTGAGCAAATACAACCAACGCTACTTTGTTTATCGCGCATTGCTGTTTCAGTGTTTGTATTGCGGCATCTACCAATTGATGGCCTATTCCTTGTTTTCGATATTGTGGATTTACAGCAGTATGATAAATATAACCCCTTCTGCCATCATTACCGGCCATGATTACTCCGATAACCTTATTTTCAATTTCGGCAACAAAACAAGTATTCGGATTTCTTTTCAGAAATCTATCGATACCCTCTTTTGAATCATCCAGATTATTTAATCCCATACCTGCGCATGACATCCAAAGTGCGTAAACTTCATCATAATCACTTATTTGCATTGTGCGTATGTTCATTCTGTTCTCCTCCATATCCCAATTTATCTTTTCGTCAACGTAATCAGTATATCATACCCCGCTATTTGCTGCCACATGTTTTTCCTGCACAATAAGAAATATTCCGACCGTTGTCCCTTATTTCCCGTCTCAATTATGAGGAAGTGCGGTTAGAAACGCACCGAGTGTGTATAATAACAATAAACCGTTGTATAGCCCACTCCTGTGGGGCTGCAATGTATCTTCCGGTAAAAAGTATAAAGGAGATTGCCATGTTACACAAACATCTTATCGCAGTTACTGCGCCGGAGGCGAATCCGGACAACATTATATGTTATGGAAACAGGCGCATCAGTGTGCTGACGCCCTGTCTGTTCCGCGTTGAGGAGGATGAGGAAGCAAACTTTCTGGACGAGGCGACTCAGGCGGTCTGGTTCAGAAATATGCCGGCCGTCCCCTATGAGTTTGAGAAAACAGAGGAGGAGGCCATAGTGCGGACGGAGAAGGCGACGCTGGTGCTCTGCCGGGATATGGATAAAAGTTATGTCCTGCTCGGCGGCAGAAAGGCGATGATAGACAATGCGCAAAATCTGTTGGGAACCTGCCGGACGCTCGACTGCTGTGACGGGAATTTTTACATTCCTCTTTTTGGAGAGCGAAAGGACGGACACACCATTGAACTGGAGAAGGGAGTTGTCTCGCGAAACGGAGTGGCGGTGTATGACGACAGCGCCTCGCTTATTTTGACGAAGGAGGGGACGCTGGCCCCGCGCAGAAGGGAAAAAGATTTATATGTATTTGCCTGCGGCAGGGAGTACAGGGAGGCGGTAAAGACGCTGTACCGGATATGCGGAGGCGTCCCCCGCATACCGCGTTTTGCGCTGGGAAACTGGTGGAGCAGATACCACTCGTATTCTGACCGCGAATATCTGGGTGCGATGGATTCCTTTGCACAGAGGGGAATCCCGTTCACAGTCGCCACTATTGATATGGACTGGCACTGGAGCGAAAACCTGGCGGGCGGTGAGGATGGCTGGACGGGCTACAGCTGGAATACGGAGCTGTTTCCGGATTACAGGGGCTTTCTGCAAAAACTCCACGACCGGGGGCTGCACGTCACTATGAATCTTCACCCCGCGCTGGGCGTCCGGAATTTTGAGGATATGTATGAGGAAATGGCCGAGAGAATGGGAATCGATCCTGCTTCCGGAGAGGCGGTGCCATTTAATATCGGGGATGCGGATTTTGTCAATGCGTATTTTGATATTCTCCACAGGCCATACGAGCGTGAGGGCGTAGATTTCTGGTGGATCGACTGGCAGCAGGGCACAAGTTCGGATATGGCGGGACTGGATCCGCTGTGGGGGCTGAACCATTATCACACGCTGGATATATCCAGGGAAAAGACTTCTTTGATCTTATCCCGCTACAGCGGGGTGGGGGCTCACAGGTATCCGGTCGGCTTTTCCGGAGACACCCATGTGACATGGGATACGCTCCGGTATTTGCCATATTTTACATCTACGGCGGCAAATATCGGCTATACATGGTGGAGTCACGATATCGGGGGACATATGGGCGGCGAGAAGGACAATGAACTGTATGTCCGCTTTGTCCAGTTTGGGATATTTTCCCCTATCAACCGTCTTCACAGCACGAAGAATGATATTTTTACCAAGGATCCAGCGGCCTATGGTAATGGCGCAGGGCTGATTGCCAGGGAATATCTGCGTCTGCGCCATGCTATGATTCCATTTTTGTATTCGGCCTCATGCGAGACGGCAGAGCAGGGGCTCGCCCTGGTGGAACCCATGTACTACGATTACCCGGAGGAGGAGAGCGCCTATCAGTGTCCGGGCGAGTATATGTTTGGAAGGCAGCTTCTGGCGGCGCCCGTGACAGAAAAGAGCAGCGCCGGGGGAATGGCAGAGACAGAGGTGTGGCTTCCGCCGGGAACGTGGACGGATTTTTTTACCGGAGACGAGTACGAGGGAGGGAAATGGCAGAAGATGGCGCGAGGTCTCGACTCCTTTCCGCTGCTGGCAAAAGCGGGAGGCTTTTTTGTGCTGGACGGCCGCCGTGAGGGAAATTCGGTGAGCCTTCCCCGGAGATTGTCCGTCATGGTTTTTTCCGGCGAAGGAAATTATTCGCTGTATGAAGACGAGGGCCGCAGGAGGGCGGTGACTGTTTTTTCGTCTGACCGGCCAGAGCAGAATGTGCAGCGCCTCCGGTTTTCCGTGGAGGATTCGGGCGGCATCCTGCCGGAGCGGTGTCTTGTGATAGAATTTCGCAATATCATGCGCGGTGCGGTAACGATTCGCAAAAATGGAGATGTGGCGGAGGGAGAGATACAGGAGGGGGATTTCCTGACTGTCACGCTGAAAAATATACAGCCAAACAGCGAATACGAGCTTGTGGTTGTCGGGGAATTTGATATTCGGGAAAAATATGAGGACAGGCTTCGGAGAATCATCACACTGTTGGAGTGGGACAATGCGGAGAAGGAGAAAATATACGCAGCGCTGCGCAGGGCAGATTCGGAGAGGGAATATGTGCAAATACTCCAAAGGAGTTCTCTGCCTGAAATTTACAGGCTCCGGCTGTCAGAACTGACGGGATATTTCCGCCGGTTCTGAGAGGACAACAGCGCGGGACAGGAATGTAGACGGGGCGCTGGCGGAGAAGTCCGGCCGGATAAAGAGATTGCAATCTTTCGGGGGGATATGGTATAATATGCGCGAAAGCAATAAGCCGTGCGGCGAGGGCGTCTGACAAAGCGGCTGCTTGCAGGCGGATTTGTCAGACGACATCGACATAGGGCGCAAGCCCGTGACCGAGAGAACACGGAGTGTTCGCGAGGGAGGCACGGCGAAACAAAAAATGTGGTATAATAACGAGGAAAGTGCCGCTGACGCTTACGTCAAGAGGCATGGAGGAAAGTATGGAAAATTATAAGCAGGAATTTATTGAATTTATGGTAGAGGCCAATGTGCTGAAATTCGGCGAATTTACGCTCAAGAGCGGACGGAAGTCTCCGTTTTTCATGAACGCCGGAGCCTATGTGACGGGCTCCCAGCTGAAGCGTCTGGGAGAGTATTACGCCAGGGCGATCCATGAGAATTACGGGGAGGATTTTGACGTGCTGTTTGGGCCGGCCTATAAGGGAATACCCCTCGGCGTGGCGACAGCCATTGCCTTTTACGATCTGTATGGCAAGGAGATCCGTTACTGCTCCAACCGCAAGGAGGTAAAGGATCATGGAGACGCGGGCATTTTGCTTGGCAGTAAAATCGGGGAGGGCGACCGGGTAGTGATTATTGAGGACGTCACCACTTCGGGCAAATCCATCGAGGAGACCTATCCGATATTGAAGGCCCAGGGCGATGTGGAGATCGTGGGCATGATTGTATCGCTGAACCGTCAGGAGAAAGGAAAAAACGGAGACAGGTCGGCGCTGGAAGAAATTCAGGCGCTCTATGGTTTTCCCGCCGCTTCCATTGTGACAATGGAGGAAGTGGTAGAGCATCTCTACAACAGGGAATGTCAGGGAAAGATTGTCATAGATGATGCGCTGAAGAAAGCTATAGACGATTACTATTCCCAGTACGGGGCAAAATAAAAAAACGCCGCATTGCGCCCTGAATCCCCTTTTTGGGGCGTAATGCGCTGAAAAAACGTTGTTTTTCACAAATCTTCTTGTCTTATTTTGGTATTATTTCATAATTTACAAATCTAACATTCGGTGATATGATAGAGCCATTCCACCCAAAACTGAAAAAGGAGGTTGTGATTTGAAAATTGCTTTTTGGAGCAATGCGAGGGGGAAATCATGCGTCACAAGCAATCTTGCCTGTATCAGCGTCCTGTCGGCGCTGAGTCGTCCGGGTGAGCGGACGATCGTCTTTGAAAATCATCAGAATATCATTAATCTTGGCAGTACACTTTTCAGCCATAATTCAGAGAATGTAGTGAAGGAAGCGGACGGATATAACGTAGAGAAGGGGCTTGGGAGAATTATGAAATCCGTGGAGCGGGGGGAGACACTCCCTGAGGATATCCTATACAGTTCCACAAAGGATTTTCTGGGAAAACGGTTATTTTATATACCGACGGATGAGGGGAAAAATCCGGATGTCCTCGAATACCAGCTCGACAGATCCTGTATTCCCACCATGAAATATCTGGAAAGATACAGCGATATGGTACTGGTGGACACATCATCGGCGCCGCTGGGCAGTTCCAGAAAAATACTGCAGCAGGCGGATATGGTTGTGGTGAACCTGAACCAGAACCGGCAGATGCTGTCTCATTTTTTCCGCAATTATTCTTCAATCCGCAAAAAAGCGTTCTATCTGGTGGGAAATTATGACGCGCAGTCGGAGTTGAGTCGGGGCGCTATCATGAAGGAGTATCGTATCCCCGGTAACAGGATTGGTACGATTCCGCACAATCCGCGCTTTTCTGATGCGGTCTCAGACGGCATGACTATCCCTTTTTTGCTCAGAAATTACAGTTGCGAAAGCCAGAATGAAAATTTTTATTTTATGGCGGCGGCGCGGGAATCGGCGGAACTGTTTTGCAGCCGGCTGCGGGCCGCAGAGGGAAAAGGAGGGAGCACTTGGGAAGAAGGAGATGGATTGTTTTAGCAGGGTGTATATGTTTTATGGGAGTAGTGTTTTTTTATAGAGAGCCGGTACAGGCAGCCCGTCGGGTGGCGGATTTTAAGAGTCTGCGGCAGACGATGGCGGAGCCGGACAGAGAGACGGTCATACTCACGGCGGATATCTCTGTCTCTGCGCCTGTGCGAGTTAGGGGGGCGAAGATTCTCCGAGGGAACGGCCACAGACTCCAGAGAGGAAAAAACGGCGGCCGGATATATGGGGGCGCCCTTCTGATATTGGCGGGGGAGTCCCTGTCTCTCCGGAATATCACACTGTCCGGCGATACCGGAGGAAAGAGCGGGAGAGGAAAGGGCGAAGGTATCTATGGGAGGCTGGCAGAGGTAAACAGCGGCAAACTGACAGTGGGAAAAAAGAGCGCGCTCAAAAATAACCGGAATGTGAACCAGGCCACAGACGGAGGGGGAGCCGTCCGTATCCAACGGGGCGGGATATGTCTGATGACAGGGGGCGAGATTTCGGGAAACCAAACCGTGGCCGGAGGAGCCGGAGTCCGCGTGGAGGCAGGGGGCGAGTTTGTGATGAGGGGAGGAACCCTGAGAGACAATGCCTCCCTTGGAATCGGCGCAGTCGAAGATTTTGACGGCAGAGGAGGCGCTATATACAATGCGGGCAGCGTCACGATTGCCGGAGGACGGCTGGAGGCAAACCGCGCCCGGAAGTTTTCCGGCGGCAGGGCAGACTATGGCGGCGTGGGCGGAGCGCTTTACAATCGGGGGGAATGTCATATAGCGGGTGGAGCGCTTTCCGGCAACACAGCCTCCTATGGGGGCGGAGCGGTCTATTCCGACAGCGGTTCCCGACTGCGGATAACGGGTGGAAAAATCCGCGGAAACAGGGCCTCCCTCGGCAGGGAAATATACTTTGCGGGAGACAACTGTAGTATAGAGAAAAATCCGGAAATTTCATCTGTCTATCTGGCGAGGGGCAGCGAGCTGGAGGCGGGACAGAATCTGAGGAGCGGGAGAAAGATTCTGCTCGTTCCGGAGGAGTATAGGGAGAACCGATGTCTGGTTAGAACACGAAAAGACAGAATGATCCGGAATTTTGCCCTGGAGGAGGACAGTGGATTCTGCCTTTTTCGGAAAAAGGACGGCCTCTATCTGCGAAAGAGCATATGCCGGATTGTGTACAGACCAAACGGCGGCCAGGGCTCCATGCGTCCGAGTGAAGTGAGGGCGGGAAGAAAAGCTGCTCTGGCAGAGAACAGATACCGGAGAAACGGGTATGAGTTTTTGGGCTGGAGTACGAAAAACAGAAGTTCTACTCATGTAGATTACAAGGACTGCGAAAAAATTTCCGCAGGGCGTGGAACAATGGTGCTCTATGCCGTATGGCGGCGGGAGACGGAGAAAAAACCGAATCAGGAGAAAGAAAAAAAGGTGAGGACGTATTTTGCCGGAGAATTTGCCGGAGCGAAGCGGAAAAAGACCTCGCATATCCTCCCCAATAAGAGACCGGCCATACGGGTGGCGCCGCGCTATTTTTTCTCCTGGGAGACAGGCAGAAATGATGAGAGGCGGTGGCGCGAAATAGTATGGCAGGCCTGTCGGATAGAGGACGACTGCGACAGGGAGGAGGATTTGCAGAAGACAGCGCAGTTTCAGTGGAACGGTCTTCTTACAAACCGGCCGGGGATATATCGTGTGGGAATAAAACTGAGAGACCAGTACGGACACCGTTTTTATATGAAGCGGGGAGAGAAAAAACGATACGGCAGGGGAAAGGTGGCACGGGCGGAGATCGTAGTCACGATTGTGGAGGAGGAGCGGCAGCAGGAGTATCAGTCGTCGGGGCAAATCCGTTTTCTACCAGTGTCGAATGTAGAGAGAGAGGAAGCTGAGACGGTGGAGATATGGCGTTTTACCTCCGAAGATGTGGAGAGGGCTAAACGCTATATGCGGGAGAGAGAGGATCCCTTTTCGGGGGAGAGCAACCGGATATTTCTGGAAAAATTCAGTGATTGTCGCAGACAGCGAGAGAGGGTGGAGGACGGATGAATGATTTTCAAAAAAAATATATAATGAAGCGGCAGGATTACGGTATGTTGTATCCCTATCTCATATCCGATGACGTGACGGATATCAACTGGAACGGGCGGCAGCTATGGATTGACGACTTGGAAAAGGGGCGCTATATGGCGCCGGAAATATTGACGGAAGCGTTTGTTGAGCGGTTTGTCTCACTGCTGTCAAATATTTCGGGAGAGCCATTCAACCGGCGCAATCCGGTTCTGGAGGCGGAGACGGAGGAACTGCGCATCAGTGTTGTCCACTCCAGCGTGGCACATTCGGGAACCGCCATCTCCCTGCGCAAAACACCGGCTGTCCGCCGTCTGGACAGGGTGGAGATGATCCAGAGCGGCTATTGCTGCGAGGAGGTGGCAGATTTTCTGGTTCACTGTGTCCGGGCCCACTGCTCTATTGCAATCTGCGGGCTGCCGGGAGCGGGTAAGACGGAGCTGTTGAAGTACCTGACGAAGTTTATCCCGGCCTCGGAGCGGGTAATTACCATCGAAGACGTGCTGGAAATCCACTATCAGAAAATCAATCCCAATAAGGACTGTGTGGAGATGAAGGTAGCGGAAAATTTTTCCTATACCGAGGCTATCAGAGCCAGCCTGCGGCAGATGCCCAGATGGATCGTCCTGTCGGAGGTGCGCTCGACGGAGGTGCGGTATTTGCTGGAATCACTCAGCACGGGCGCCTGCGGCCTGACGACGCTCCACACAGATGATGTGAGGAATATTCCCGACCGCCTGAAAAACATGGCGGGGGGAAAGGGGGATTTAAGCCGGATAGAAAACGATACCTACCGCTTTATCGACGTGGGCATTATGGTGAAAAGTTTTACGGATGAGAATGGCAGGATTCACCGCCGCGTGGAACAGATCGGGGCGTTTGATAGGCATGGCAGAGAGTGGCGGGAGACAGTCAACAATATTGTTATGCTTGTGGAGGACGGAAAGGTAGTAGAGAGAAAATTGCCGATCCATGTGGAGAGGAAATTCACAGAGGCCGGAATAGAAAAACCGCTGGGAGGTGACAGAAGTGAAAAATAAACTGGCAGGAGCGCTCGGAGCGGGGGCGCTCACACTAGGAATATGCCGGCTGTTTGTCCTGCCGCTCTGGAGCTGCGGACTGATATGGCTGACGGGGACTTTGTTATTTCCGTGGGTTTTCCGGTGGCTGGAGAGCGGGCGGAGGGAAAAGGAAACTTACTATGAGATGACTACATATATGGAACAGCTTCTGTGCTCCTACCGGAGGACGGGAAGCATATCCCTCTCAATTGAGGACTGCAGCAGTCTGTTTCCGGAGGACGGCGCTATGGGGCAGGCCCTCAGACAGGCGCAGCATGTGCTGCAGACAGGAGAAGGAGTAGAGGGGGGAAGGCTTGTCAGGGGAGCGCTTTCATGTGTTGATGGCAGATATGACAGCCGCAGGCTCCGGCTGCTGCATGATTTTCTGGAGCAGGCGGAAAACTCCGGCGGAGAAGCGGCGGAGGCATTGGATATTCTGCTCCGCGATCTGCAGATGTGGAAAAAGCGGACGACGGTATATCAGAAAAAGAGACAGTTTATCCGCCGGGAATACGGGGCGGCCGTCGTGCTGTCGGGCGCGCTGTGCGGCCTGTCGCGCCTTTTGTTCCCGCCGCCCGTCGATGGAATGTTGGTGCGCTCACTCGTTTATCAAATCGCCACAACGGTATTTGTCCTTCTGCTGTTTATGGCAGAGGCCGTGATGCTCCGCAAAATGACGGGAAGCTGGCTGGATGCGGGAGAAAAGAAAGACGGCAGGGAGATGCGCCGCATGAAAAGGGAGTATGCCCTGCTGCAGAGAAAAAAGACAGGACTGAGGAAAAATCTGGCGAGGCAGGCGTGCCGCCAGGAGGTGGAGAGAGAGTTTCCCTATTGGCTTTTGTCCGTGACGGTCTATTTACAGCAGGAGGGACTGCTTCAGGCTGTAAACCGTTCGCTGGAACAGCTACAGGGGATATTCCGCACAGAGGTAAAGAGGCTGAGGAGGAGGATTTGCGAGGATCCATCAGGGCTTTTTCCCTTTACGGAATTTTTCGGGAGTCTGGAGCTGCCGGAGGTGCAGACGGGAATGAAACTTTTATATTCGGTAAATTACAACGGTTGTGAGGAGGCTGGCAGGCAGATCCGTTTTCTGGTAGAGCAGAATAACCGGATTATGGATCAGAGTGAGAGCCGGAGATTTGAAAATCAGGCGGCGGGGCTCGGCGTGCTCCGGCAGATTCCCATGACATTTGCCTGTGTAAAAGTAATCGTGGATATGCTGCTTTTTCTGGCGCTTGCAATGGGAAATAACCTGGCTGTGCTGTGAGAGGAGGAAGCAATATGGCTGAACTGATACGGTATGGAAGTGAGACCGCGGTGCTGCTTTTGTTCGGAGGAATGATTCTGTGGATTTTCCAGGGAATACTGACGGCAGTGGGCGGCTGAACCTGCGGGAAAGCGTGCGTTCGAACCCACGGGACTGCGTGTGGCTGAATCTGTGGGAAAGTGTGCGCTTAAAACGGGAGGCGGAGAATGAAGACATTTATTCACATATATGGCAGGGGAGTTCTGTGGCTTCTCACACTCATACTGCTGGCGGCTGCGGGCTGTCTCTGGTTCGGGCGGGAATGGAGCAGATATGGAATTGCGGAGGACGGCGCCAGGGCCGGGTTTTCTGTGGAGACGGACAGCAGGGAAAAGCCCGTCCTGTCTGCTCTGAGTCGCAGGCTGCAGCAGGGGGAGAAGATTCCGGTGAAGGAACTTGCCTCAGCAATTGACAGACAGGGGCGGGACTACAGTGATTTTCTGTGCTTCTATGACAGGGACGGGAGGAAATTAAGCGGATATTTCCCCACACAGCGCCCGGGGATATACAGGACGGAAGTAGAGCTGTCTGTTCCTGACGAGGGGTGGTACAGCCGCAGGAGTTTTACAATATTGGTAGATGGGAGGCTGAGATGAGAGCGGAAAGCATACTAGGACAATTTATGCTGTTTTTCTTTCTGATGCTCATGATGTGGGTGGGAACCGCCTATGTGTCGCAGAACATACAATATAGCAGCGCCGGAAGATTTCACAGCAGTGTCGTCCAAAAACTGGAGGACAGTAATTTTGCGCCTGAGGTAATGCAGGAGTGTGTGTCGAGGGCGGAAGACGAGAGGTATCAGCTGAAGATTGAGAGGAGCGGGGGAGGGAGCGCCAGAGTAACGCTTAAATTTTCCTATACCTTTCCGGTATTGAAGCTGAACAGGCAGTATGTCATTGAGGGATATGCGAGATAGGGGCGCTGTCTGCGGCGTCCGGAAGGGAGGAGAGTATGAGAACAGTGATTATATCTGTTATTGGGATCAGTTCGGTTCTGCTGGTTGTGATGATCCAGAGTACCATAAATACAGAGGCGCTGCAGAGGGAAAGCCTCGCCAATGCGCTGTCTGCGTCCATGGAACAGACGATGTCTGAGGTGATGGAGAGGGAAAGCTATGGAATTGAGAACAGAAACGAGATGGTAGCGGCTTTTTTGCAGGCTATGATACAAAAAGTCAATTCAGATGTAGATCTGACAGTGAAAATATATCAGTTGAATTATGAGACAGGCACGATGGATGTGGAACTGCGGGGAGAATTTCCCCTGCCGGACAAAAAGAAAAAGACGGTGGCAGTCCGCAGGAAAGTTGCCTTTGCTGCCCCCGAATGAGAGCGGGCAGCAAAAGGGTGCGTATCATTTATTTTCTTCATCTTCCTCCTCTGTCTCCTCAGAGGGCGGTTTTAAGAGGAGGCGGAGTTTGTCAATGCGGTTTCCGTCTACCTGCAGTACCGTGTACTCCGCGTATTCATCTTCAGCGGTTTCGCCAACCTCTGGAAAATGCTCCAGAAGATTGATGACGTGTCCGGCGATGGAATCATAGTCGTCGGATTCAAGGGAGAGATCCAGGGCGTCGTCGATGTCGTCCAAAGAAGTGGCTCCAAGAACAATGTATTCCGTGTCGGACACTTTCTGGATATCTTCCTCCTCGTCGTCGTACTCGTCTCTGAGCTCGCCCACGATTTCCTCCAGCAGATCCTCAATGGTAATCAGACCGGCAAGGGCGCCGTACTCGTCCAGCACAATGGTTATGGGAATGGAATCCTTGCGCATCTCCATGAACAGTTCAGACACATTTTTATATTCGTAGGTAAAGTGCGCCTCGCGGATCAGCGACTTAATATCCAGGGTATTTTTGTCTCCGGTGTAAAATACAAAGTCTTTCAGGTTGATGATACCGATAATATTGTCAATGGATTCCTCATACACCGGCATACGGGCGTACTTGTTCTCCGTGAACTCGGTCAGGAGCTCCTCATAGGAGATATCAGATCGCACCATGGCAATATCCATGCGGGGAATCATGACGTCCTTGGCCAGGGAATCACCGAAATCAACGATATTGGTGATCATCTGATGTTCCTCGGTCTCGATGATCCCCTCCTCGTGGCTGACATCTACTAAGGTGCGCAGTTCATCTTCGGTAATACTGTTTGGCTTGTCGGATATATCCACGCGCAGGAGAAGCAGAAAGCCTCTGGACACCTGGTTTACAATAAAAATCACCGGAGTAAATAAGCGGGTTACAAAAAGAATCGGGCCGGCGTAGGCAAGGGCCATCTTTTCCGCATTGCGGGTGGCCAGATTTTTGGGGGTGATCTCGCCAAAAATCAGGATCAGGATAGTCAGGATACCGGTCGCAATACCGGCGCCGAGACTGGTGCTGTCCTCCAGATGCAGCCGCTGGCATATGTTAAACGCATAGGCGGTACTCAGGGAGGAAGCAGATAAGTTGACAATATTGTTGCATATAAGTACGGCGCTGAGCATTTTGGAAGGATCCTCGGTCAGCTGCAGTACCCGTCTGGCTCGTTTGTTCTTTTCTTCTGCCAACGATCGGATTCGTATTTTGTTGACTGTGGTTAAGGCGGTCTCAGCAGATGAGAAAAAAGCGGATAATAACAGTAATATAATGAGAACAATTATATTTACCGCGTCACTGGGCCCCAAAAATCATCACTCCTATTCTTTTTCACATTGTTATCGTATTATTTTACATGGTAATTGATATCATTCTATAATAAGTATTATCATGTTGTCAAGTTATGGCGGAATGGACAGACGTTTCAGCTCAGCGCCTGACGTTTTCTCGCCATCTCGTCGCTGTCGAGATATTCGTCATAGGTCGTTACCTTGTCTATCATGCCGTTGGGCGTAAATTCAATGATGCGGTTGGCAATTGTCTGGATAAACTGGTGATCCTGTGAGGTAAAGAGCACCACGCCCGGAAATTTTATCAGTCCGTTGTTGACGGAGGTAATCGATTCCATATCCAGATGGTTGGTCGGCTCATCCAACATCAGAACATTCGATCCGAGCATCATCATCTTGGAGAGCATAACCCGCACCTTTTCGCCGCCGGACAGGACATTGACCTTCTTCAGGCCGTCGTCGCCCCGAAAGAGCATACGTCCCAGAAAGCCGCGCACATAGGTGGCGTCTTTTTCCGGTGAAAACGGCATCAGCCAGTCCACAATAGTGTCGTTGCTGTCAAAGTAGGGCGTGTTGTCTTTCGGGAAATAGGAATTGGAGGTGGTGATACCCCATTTGTAATCTCCCTCGTCCGGTTCCATCTCGCCCGCAAGAATCTGGAACAGCGTGGTGGCGGCGATACCGTAAGAACCGACGAAGGCGATCTTATCGTCATGGCCGACGGTAAAGGAGACATTATTGAGCACTTTTTCCCCGTCAATGGTCTTGGTGAGGTTTGTGACAGTCAGAACCTCGTTTCCGATCTCCCTGTCCGGCTTAAAGTCCACATAGGGATATTTCCGGCTGGAGGGGCGGAGCGTCTCCAGTTCTATTTTTTCCAGCGCGCGCTTGCGGGAAGTGGCCTGTTTGGACTTGGAGGCATTGGCGCTGAACCGCTGGATAAATTCCTGCAGTTCTTTGATCTTTTCCTCTTTCTTTTTGTTGGCCTCCTTCATCTGTTTGATCATCAACTGGCTGGATTCATACCAGAAATCGTAGTTGCCGGCATAAACCTGCATCTTGCCGTAATCGAGATCCACGGTGTGGGTGCAGACCTTATTCAGAAAATAGCGGTCGTGGGACACGACGATGATCGTGTTCTCAAAGTTGATGAGAAACTCCTCCAGCCAGCGGATGGAGTCCAGATCCAGGTGGTTGGTCGGCTCGTCCAGAAGAAGGATATCCGGATTGCCGAACAGAGCCCTGGCAAGGAGAACCTTTACCTTGTCGGTGTCGGGAAGTTCGCTCATGAGTTTTGCGTGTTCGTCCGTCTCGATTCCCAGGCCGTTGAGGAGAGAAGCGGCGTCCGCCTCTGCCTCCCAGCCGTTCATGGCGGCGAAGTCGGCCTCCAGCTCGCTGGCGCGGATACCGTCCTCGTCGGAGAAATCCTCCTTGGCATAGATGGCGTCTTTTTCCTTCATGATATCATATAGCTTCTGGTTGCCGGCAATGACGGTATCCAATACGACTTCGTCATCATATTTGAAGTGATCCTGTTCCAGCACGGAAAGCCGCTGTTCCGCCCCTAGGATAATCTCGCCGGTGGTGGGTTCCAGCTCACCGGACAGAATCTTCAGGAAGGTGGATTTTCCGGCGCCGTTGGCGCCGATAATGCCGTAGCAGTTTCCCTCCGTGAATTTTATATTGACCTCCTCAAAGAGCGCTTTTTTTCCAAAACGCAGTGAAATGTTGCTTGCCTGTATCATATTTTACCTCATTTCTGTGAATAATTTCCACAAATTGTTTATATACAAGAATATTTTACTAAAAATGGACAATTTTGCAAGTATTTAAAAAATGTTATTGTTACTTTCGCGATATTTCGTTATAATATAAGGGAATTGCAGTAATAAGATGCCGGAATAGATTGCAAGGGCGGCATGTGAAAAGGCCATGGAAGGGATGAGCGACAGGGAATGAGACTAGAAAAAGGAAGACCTTTTCCGTTAGGGGTAATAAAGGCAGGCGAAGACCGGGTACAGGCAGCCATATGGCTTCCGGGCAGATCCTCCTGCAAACTGTGTCTGTACCGGGATGGGAAACTATTCAAAAAAATCGAGATGTTTTCGATGAAAGAGGCGGGAATGAAGGATATTTTTTCCGTGGTTCTCACCGGCAGTGACGTGGCAGAGCAGCTGGAGGGCGTGGAATATGACTTCCTCGCGGATGGAAAAAAAGTTCCGGACGCCTATGCAAGGGCTGTGGCCGGAAGGGAAAAATTCGGGAAAAAACAGGGAAAAGTCCGCGGCTGTATGGATTTTGCCGATTTTGACTGGAGCGGTGAAAACTGGAGAAGGCTTCCGGTCGACGAAATGATCCTGTACCAGTGCCATGTGAGGGGATTTACGAGACATGCCAGTTCCGGCGTGGAATTTCCGGGCACCTTTGCGGGGCTGCAGGAGAAGATTCCTTATCTGAAGGAGTTAGGCGTCAATACCCTGCTTCTGCTCCCCGTGTATGATTTTAATGAAAAAATGGAGCAGACAAATGAGAAGGGTGAGAAAAAGACCAATTACTGGGGGTACACCGGAGACGCTTTTTACCTGGCTCCCAAGGCCGGCTACTGTTCGGGGCGGACAAGCCCTTCCACAGAGTTTAAATCGCTCATAAAGGCGCTGCACCAGAACGGTATGAATATTGTGCTGGATATGTATTTTGTGGGAAGGACGCCGGAGTTTATATTGCAGTGCCTGCGGTATTATGCACTGAACTTCCACATAGACGGATTTCGCATTAACCAGGACTGCATGGACACCAGGTGGCTGCACCGCGATCCCCTTCTCTCCCATGTAAAACTGCTGGGAAATAACTGGGGCGAGCAGCCGGCAGGGGATTCGGACACAGTATGTATGGAGATGAACGATGGTTTTCTGATAGATGCAAGGCGCTACATGAAAAGCGACGAGGGCCAGACGGAGAATTTTTACCGGCGCTTCCGAGAACAGCGCAACGGCGTCGGCGTGATTCATTACATCACACAGAATAACGGGTTTACGCTGCGGGATCTGATTTCTTATGATGTGAAGCACAACGAGGCCAATGGGGAGAGAAACCAGGACGGCACAGAGTACAATTACAGCTGGAACTGCGGGGCGGAGGGCCCGACAAGGCGGAAAGCCGTTCTCAGAATGCGTCAGAAGCAGGAGCGCAATGCCTTTGTCATGCTGCTGCTTGGGCTGGCGGTTCCGATGCTCCTCGCGGGCGACGAGTTTGGAAATTCACAGAAGGGAAACAACAATGCCTACTGTCAGGACAACAGCACGACCTGGCTGAACTGGCGTCTTCTGGATAAAAACAGGGAGACCTTTGATTTTGCGCGCGGACTGATCGCATTTAGAAAGAACCACCCTTTGTATCACCAGGAAAAAAATTTCACGGGCATGGATAACCGTGGACTGGGGGCGCCGGATGTGTCCTGTCATGGCAAAAAGCCGTGGGTGACGGATTTTTCCTATTACAGCCGTGAACTGGGAATTTTGTACTATGGCGGTTATTTTGGAGCGGAGAGCCTGTATTTTGTCTTTAATTTCCACTGGGACAGCCATGACTTTTATTTGCCCACGCTGGAAGCGGGGCAGAGGTGGAGACTGCTTCTGGATACCTCTGTGGAGGAGAGAGAAAAAGAGGCGGGATATATAACCGAGAAGTACCGGATGGCGCCCCGCTCGATTGCCGTGTTTGAGGGCGTATGTACCCGGCCGGGGAAATCCGGCCGGAGAAAAAAGAATCAATAGCTGTGGTTTTCTACAATCGGATCAAACAGATCCAGCGAGCAGTGCTTATCTGAGGTGAAATGTCTGCAGGTGGTACAGGACACGTCCGTATCCCCGGCCTTGTTGGTTGTACCCCTGCAGTCCTTTGCCGCATAAGCACTGCAGTGTTTGGCCACATTTCTGTAGGTCTGCTCATCTGCACGCATACGTTACCTCCGTTTGTCATGTTATTCTGTTATGGAAACGGTATTAGTATTTACAGTCAGGAGGATTTTATACGGAATGATTGTTTTCAAAATTGAAAATATAAAGGCGTTTATGGCGCATTTATTTGCCGGAGAGATGTTTGACCGGTTTCATGTAAGCGGCTGTGCGGTGACTACCTTTACCACGTTTGAGACCGACGGGAGGAGCCGGCCGGACTGGTTCGACACGGACGAAAGGGTGGAAGATGACAGCGGGCTTGTCTGGTGGCGGCAGCTGAAGCCGTTTATATTTTCGCTTATAAAAGGGAAAAAAACGCCAGAGAAGCTGCGGATTGATTTCTGCCACTATATGGACAACGGCGACATGGGCTCCCTGCGGGTGAATTACGAGAGAGACGAACTGCTCCTGTACACCGGCTACATGGAAAAAATATTTTCCATGGATCGCGAAAAACAGCAGGAGTGGGACGAAAAATGCAAAATATTTCTCGAAAAAAATGGAATTGCTAGCACTCAACTTGATTGAGTGCTAATTTTTTCTTGACATTGAAACCGGAGAGTATTATGATAACAGATAGAGAAAAAAATGGTACAGGATTTGGAGGTATTGATATGACAAGTGAACAGGGAAATTTAGCGATTAATTCAGAGAACATATTTCCAATTATTAAGAAATGGCTGTATTCCGACCACGATATTTTCATACGGGAGGTTGTCAGCAACGGGTGTGACGCCATTACCAAATTGAAAAAACTGGAGATGATCGGGGAGGCGGAGCTGGCGGACGATTACAAACCGAAAATCGAGGTAGTGGTGAATCCGGAGGAAAAGACCATAACCTTTACGGACAACGGCCTTGGCATGACGGCGGACGAGGTGAAGGAGTATATAAACCAGATCGCCTTTTCCGGAGCGGCGGATTTTCTGGAGAAGTATAAGGACAAGGCCAGTGAGGAGCAGATTATAGGACATTTTGGACTCGGTTTCTATTCCGTATTCATGGTGGCGGATTCCGCGGAGATCAATACGCTCTCCTATCAGAAGGGAGCGGAGGCGGTTCACTGGGAATCCGACGGCGGACTGACTTTCGAGATGGACGGCAGCGACAGGGATACGGTGGGCACGGAGATTATTCTGCACCTGAACGAGGACAGCTATGAATTTGCCAATGAGTACCGCGTCCGCGAGGTGCTGGACAAGTACTGTTCCTTCATGCCTGTGGAGATTTTTTTGACAAAGGCCAATGCGGAGCCGGAGTACGAGACGATTCCGAGCGAGGAGGTGACGGAGGAGGATACCGTCATCGAGGAGATCGTCGAGGAGCCGGAGAAGACGGCCGGGGACTCCGCGGAGGAGGATAAGAAGGAAAAGAAAGAGCCGGTCAAAAAGACAAAGATACTGAAACGGCCGGTCTCTCTGAGCGATACGACGCCGCTTTGGACAAAGCACCCGAATGAGTGCAGCGAGGAGGACTACAAGGATTTTTACCGCAAGGTGTTCCGGGATTACAGGGAGCCGCTGTTCTGGATCCATCTGAATATGGATTATCCGTTTAACCTCAAGGGAATCCTGTATTTCCCTAAGGTAAATCTGGAATATGAGAATTTGGAGGGCGTCATCAAATTATACAATAATCAGGTGTTTATCGCCGATAATATAAAGGAAGTGATTCCGGAATTTCTGCTGCTCTTAAAGGGCGTGATCGACTGTCCGGATCTTCCTCTGAACGTGAGCCGGAGCGCCCTGCAAAACGACGGCTTTGTGAAAAAGATCTCGGATTATATCACAAAGAAGGTGGCGGATAAGCTGTCCGGCATGTGCAAGACGGAGCGGGAGGACTACGAGAAATACTGGGACGACATCAGCCCGTTTATCAAGTTCGGCTGCCTGAAAGATGAGAAATTCAAAGAAAAAATGAAAGACTATATTCTCTTTAAGGATCTGGACGAAAAATACAGCACGCTGGCCGAGTATCTGGAGACGCTGCCGGAGCCGGAACCGGAGGTCGAAGTAGTGAAAGAGGGCGAGGAGAATCCGGAGCCGGAGGAGACGGAGCCTCCGAAGAAGACGGTATACTATGTGACCGATTTGCAGCAGCAGAGCCAGTATGTGAAGATGTTCCGCGACCAGAATATGAATGCGGTTGTGCTTCTCCACAATATTGACCAGCCGTTTGTGTCATCTCTCGAAAACGGGGACGACAATGTGAAATTCCAGCGGATTGACGCCGATTTGACAGAGGCCTTCAAAGAGGAGGCGGATGACGGGGAACTGAAGGAGAAGACGGAGTCCCTGAAGGAACTGTTCCGGAAGGCGCTGGGCAAGGAAAACCTGGAGGTGTCGGTCGAGAAACTGAAGGATGAGAAGGTCTCCGCCATGATTACGCTGTCCGAGGAAGCCCGAAGGATGCAGGATATGATGAAGATGTATGCGGCGAACGGTCTGGGAGGCATGGATATGCCGGAGACGGGACAGACACTGGTGCTGAATGTCAATAATGCGCTTGTGCAGTATGTGCTGGAGCACAGAGACGGCGACAATACGGAGATGTTCTGCAGACAGCTGTATGACCTGGCGATGATCAGCCACCGCCCGCTGGAGCCGGACAAGATGACCGAATTTATTGCCAGAAGCAATGAGATTATGCTGATGTTAGCGAAATAAAGGGGCGGCGGTAAAAAACGGCAAAGAAAGCGCGCCGCTGTGAAGGTGCAGAGTGTCTCTGTATCACCGGCGGCGCGCCTTTTGGAAGTAAGCTTCGAAAGGGACTTGAACCCTCGACCCCTTCATTACGAGTGAAGTGCTCTACCAACTGAGCTATCGAAGCATAATCGGTTGTTTTATTTTTGCGACAGCGTTATAATACTACATATAAGCCCGCGTTGTCAACAAAAATCTTAAATTTTCCGTGTGGAGAAAGGAGAAGCGATGAAGGAAAAGAAAAACTTTGTCGAGACAATAAAGTATGCCTGGGGCGAGATTTCCATGAGGGAAAAGGTTCTTTTGTGCGCCCAGAGCGCTCTGGCGGTTGGAATTTTGTTGGTGATTCTGTCAGAGACGGTGGGGATATTGTCAACGGCGGTTGTAAATGTAACGGCTCTGTCGCTGCTCATACTGCTTCTGATTGTGAGCGCCGTCCGCAGTTATCCCAGAAGGAAAATGTCGATGGTAATCTACATTATCTGCGCACTGATGGTGGCCGTAATCCTGGCGACGGGAGCCTTTGCATAAAAAGATTTCTATTTTTTCTAAGAACATGGCGGCCAATTCTTGACAAACAGTGGCGGATACGTTAAAATATCTCTTGATTCAAGTCGTATTTGAATCGGGAAGTATTTTGAAGGCATCTGCCGGACGCCAGCGATGGGGCGGCAGAAGTAAAAAAGTAAAGAATAAAGGAGAAATAGTATTATGTTAGAAAAGATGCAGGAACTTATTGCAGATCAGTTAAGTGTGGATGCAGATTCTATTACAGAGGCTTCTTCTTTCAAGGACGATCTGGGGGCGGATTCCCTGGATCTCTACGAGCTGATTATGGCATTGGAGGAGGAGTACGATATTGAGATCCCTACCGACGATTTGGAGAGTATCAATACGGTAGGCGATGTCATCAATTTCCTGAAGGAAAAAGGTGTAGAGTAATATCAAATGCACATATGCCTGGAGACAGGTTCTGATTGACACCAAGAGGGGTGTGGATACAACCGCCCTGTCTTGGTGTTAATTATATCATTAAGCAAACATGTTGGAATGGAGGCAAAAATGGGTAAGATTGCTTTTGTGTTCCCCGGACAGGGGGCGCAGGCGGTGGGAATGGGAAAGGACGTGTATGAACACTCAGAGATCGCCAGGGAAATATTTGACAGAGCCAGCGAGGCAGTGAATCTGGATCTGAAGGCGCTCTGCTTTGAGGAAAATGAGGATATTCACATTACCGAGTACACACAGGTGTGTCTGCTGACTACCAGCGTGGCGATCATGGAAGTGCTCAGAGATCGTGGAATCCAGCCGGATGTGGCAGCGGGCCTGAGCCTGGGCGAGTACTGTGCGCTCGTGACGGCCGGCTCCATGAATTATGTGGACGCGGCAAAGGCGGTGCGCCAGCGCGGAATCTTCATGCAGGAGGAAGTGCCGGCCGGAGAGGGCGGCATGGCGGCGATTCTCGGACTGGACGCCGGGGAGATAGAGAAGACGATAGCCGGTATGGGCGAGGTTCAGATCGCAAATTACAACTGTCCGGGCCAGATCGTGATCTCCGGCAAAAAGGACAAGGTTGTAGAGGCGGCGGACAGGTTAAAGGAAGCCGGTGCAAAGAGAGCAGTTCTTCTCAATGTCAGCGGCCCCTTCCATTCCAGCCTGTTGGTGGGCGCCGGAGCCAAACTGGAAAAGGTTCTGGACGGACTGGAGATCAAAAAACCGCAGATTCCCTATGTGGCCAATGTAAATGCCCGCTATGTGACGGAGCAGGCGGAGATCGAGCCTCTGTTAGTGCAGCAGGTATCCAATTCGGTGCGCTGGCAGCAGTGTGTGGAAACAATGGCGGCAGACGGCGTGGAGACTTTTGTGGAGCTGGGACCGGGAAGGACTCTGGCCGGATTTAACAGAAAGATTTCCAAGGCAATCGGGAAGGAACTGACCACCTATACCGTGGGCACGATGGAAGACATTGAGAAGGTGGCAGAGATATTGAAATAAGTGTGCGCAGAAGCAAGCGCGGCAGAAATGGAGGATATGATGTTATTGGAAGGAAAGGTTGCCGTAGTGACGGGCGCAAGCCGTGGAATCGGCCGCAGCATAGCTCTTGCCCTGGCAGGAGAAGGAGCCGCAGTGATAGTAAATTATAACGGTTCAAAGGAACGGGCTGACGAGGTCGTGTCGGAGATTGAGAAAAACGGCGGCAAGGCCGTGGCTATTCAGTGCAACGTCAGTGATTTTGGACAGGCGAAAGAATTTTTTGCCGATGTGGTAAAAGAGTATGGTAAAATCGACATTCTTGTAAACAATGCCGGCATCACCAGAGACAATCTGATTATGAAGATGTCCGAGGAGGAATTTCAGGACGTGATTCAGACCAATCTGGCGGGGACGTTTAACGGAATCAAGTTTGTCACGAGGCCAATGATGAAGCAGAGATACGGACATATTATCAATATTTCCTCGGTGTCGGGCGTGACCGGCAATATGGGACAGGCAAATTATTCCGCTTCCAAGGCGGGCGTGATCGGACTCACCAAGGCAGCCGCCAAGGAACTGGCTTCCCGTAATATCACCGTGAACGCCATTGCGCCTGGTTTTATTGCCACCGAGATGACGGAGAAGCTTTCGGAGGCAGTGAGGGAGGAAGCATGTAAAAATATCCCCTTGAGGGAATTTGGAAAACCGGAAGATGTGGCGGAGGCCGTACTGTTCCTCGCTTCGGACAAAGCGAGATACATAACGGGACAGGTACTCTGTGTAGATGGCGGAATTGCCATGTAGTATTTTATCAGTTGTACATAACAGAATGGAGGAAAAAATGAGCAGACGTGTAGTCGTTACCGGAATGGGGGCTGTCACTCCGATTGGTAACAGTGTAAAAGAATTTTGGGAAAATGTAAAAAAAGGAACGGTTGGTATCGGGCCGAATACCAAGTTTGATACCGGAGCATACAAGGCGCATCTTGCCGCAGAGGTAAAAAATTTTGACGCCTCAGAATTTATAGACAAGAAGTCAGCCCGCCGTATGGAAGATTTTTCAAAATATGCAGTGGTAGCAGCCAAAGAAGCGCTGGGGGACAGCGGCCTCGACATGGAACAGGAAGATCCGTTCATGGTGGGCTGCAGTGTGGGCTGTGGAATTGGAAGCCTGCAATGCGTTCAGAGTAATTATGAGAAACTTATCAACAAAGGCCCCAACCGCGTGGCGCCATTGATGATACCGATGCTGATTTCCAATATGGCGGCGGGAAATATTTCCATACAGTTTGGATTAAAGGGAAAGAATATCAATGTAGTGACCGCATGTGCTACGGGTACGCACTGCATAGGCGAGGGCTTTCGTTCTATTCAGTATGGCGAGGCGGACGTGATGGTGTCTGGCGGAGCCGAAGGTGCGATTACGGAGCTGGGTGTAGCCGGCTTTACCAGTCTGAATGCACTGACGCTCTCGGACGATCCGAAACGGGCGTCTATCCCGTTTGACGTTGACCGGAGCGGTTTCGTCATGGGAGAGGGAGCCGGTATCCTTGTACTGGAGGAACTCGAACACGCAAAGAAGCGGGGCGCGCATATTTATGCCGAGGTGATAGGCTATGGAGCCACCAGCGACGCCTACCATGTGACGTCTCCGGCGGAGGATGGAAGCGGCGCGGCAAAGGCCATGGAATTCGCTATGAAAGACGCCGGAGTGAAACCGGAGGATATTGATTATATTAATGCACACGGGACAAGTACTCACATGAACGATTTGTTTGAGACGAGGGCCATCAAGCTGGCGATGGGAGATGCGGCCTATAAATGCAAGGTGAGTTCAACCAAATCCATGGTCGGGCATCTTCTGGGCGCAGCCGGCGGCGTAGAGGCAATTACCTGCATCAAATCTATCAATGATAATTTCGTCCACGCCAATGCGGGCCTTGTCAATCAGGATCCGGAGTGCGATCTGGACTGTGTCAAAGAGGGAGTGAATACCGAGGTCAATGTGGCGCTGAGCAACTCACTTGGCTTTGGCGGACACAATGCAACTCTGATTTTCAGAGAATATGAAGAATAAGAGACAGATGAACAGGGAGGAAGATATGCTGTTAGATATTAATGATATCCAGAAAATCATTCCGCACCGCTATCCGTTCCTCTTAGTAGACTGCATTGAGGAAATGGAGCCGGGAGTGAAGGCGGTCGGATATAAAAATGTAACGATGAACGAGCCCTTTTTCCAGGGACATTTTCCCGCACAGCCGGTTATGCCGGGCGTGCTCATCATTGAGGCGCTGGCCCAGGTAGGAGCCGTGGCGGTGCTCAGCCTGGAGGAAAACAAAGGAAAGCTTGCTTTTTTTGGCGGCATAAAAAACGCAAAATTCCGCAGACAGGTCATTCCGGGAGACCGGCTGAGACTGGAGACGGAAATTATCAAATGCAAGGGGCCTATGGGAGTTGGCAAAGCAATCGCCAGCGTAGACGGCAAGGTGGCGGCAGAGGCTGAGATTACGTTTATGTGCGCACCGGCAGCGAAGGGAGAATAAGAACCTATTTAGAGAAGTGAGTTTTATGAAAGAACAGGGAAAAGTGAATCTTCCGGAAAGGATATTTCATCTGGAGGAAAATCATACGGATGTAAGGACGGAGATACTGGCAGGAATCACTACTTTTATGACGATGGCGTACATACTTGCAGTAAATCCGGCCATTCTGTCTGCAACCGGCATGGACAGTGGGGCTATATTTACGGCGACGGCCCTTGCCGCCATGTGCGGAACCCTTCTGATGGCGTTTATGGCGAATTATCCCTTCGTGCTGGCGCCCAGTATGGGATTGAATGCGTATTTTGCCTATACGGTGGTAATACGAATGGGTTATTCCTGGGAGATGGCGCTGGCGGCCGTATTTATTGAGGGGCTCATTTTTGTAATGCTCTCCCTTACCAATGTGCGTGAAGCCATATTCAATGCGATTCCGATAAGCCTCAAACATGCGGTGTCAGTGGGTATCGGCCTTTTTATTGCCTTTATTGGGCTGCAGAATGCCCGAATTGTCGTGGGCAGTTCGACACTGGTATCGCTCTATTCTTTTAAGGCTTCAATAGAGGAAGGAACCTTTACCAGAGAGGGAATCACAGTTGTTCTGGCGTTGGTGGGAATACTGATTACCGGTGTTCTGGCGGCCAAACACATAAAGGGGAATATTCTGTGGGGGATTCTGGCGACATGGCTTCTGGGGATGCTCTGTCAGCTGACTGGCCTGTACAGGCCGGATGCGGCGGCTGGTTTTCACAGTATGTTTCCGGATTTTTCTGGTGGTTTGGGGATCCCTTCTCTGGCACCCACTTTCATGAAAATGGATTTTTCCAAGGCGCTGTCGCTGGACTTTGTGGTAGTGCTGTTTGCTTTCTTATTTGTGGATATGTTTGATACGCTGGGAACGCTTATCGGCGTGGCCTCCAAGGCGGATATGCTTGACAAGGATGGAAAAATGCCGAGAATCCGAGGCGCTCTCCTGTCGGATTCGCTTGCTACTTCCTTTGGCGCCGTGCTGGGAACCTCCACTACTACTACATTTGTAGAAAGCTCATCGGGGGTGGCTGAGGGAGGAAGAACTGGTCTGACGGCCATAGTTTCTGCCATACTGTTTGGACTGTCGCTGTTTTTGTCCCCTGTATTTCTGGCGATACCGTCCTTTGCCACAGCGCCTGCGCTGGTTGTGGTGGGATTTTTGATGATGGCGTCCATTGTAAAAATTGACTTTACGGACTATACTGAAGCCATTCCGGCCTATATCTGCATCATTGCCATGCCGTTTATGTACAGCATTTCCGAGGGAATCTCCATGGGGGTTATAGCCTATGTTGTGCTTAATCTTGCGACTGGCAGGTTCCGCACAAAGAAGATCAGCGCGCTTATGTATGTGCTGTCCGTTTTGTTTGTGTTCAAATATATCCTAATCTAGTGCGGTTCCACCTGCTTTTGCCAACAGGGTGATGAGTTATATTATAGCAGTTTTAGGGATTCCTATACGGAACTGAGCGTATATAATATGCTCACGGGAGAAAACAGAATTATTTTGGATAAAGAAGCCCGCATGGAGCAGGTATTGGCCATAGATGACGAACGTATTTTTTATTTGAATTATGACGGGTGTATCATGGAGTGTAAATCAGATGGCACAAAAAGGGAAAAGTGCATGAAGTATTCTCCGGATACAGAGCCATTTGCCGTGGTAAAAGGAGGGGATACTCTTTGCTTTTATGACGGCTTCAGTGTGGCAATGGTCTCTTTGAAAGACAAAACAGAAAAGAAATGTATAGCAATGGACAATGCTTCAGACTGTGTAATGGTAAGCGCGGGAAGCAAAGTATATGTTGCGATTGGAGAGTATAAGCTTGAGGGTCGGAGTGAAAAGGAGCCTGTAAAATCCAAATGGAACGGACTCTGGGAAATAGATATGGTAAAACCATATAATATGCGCAAAATATCCGATGTAGTACCGTCAAAGTTATATTGGAGAGACGGTATGCTTTACGATGAAAATTTCCATACCGTATTAAGCAGTTAGTTGAGTACATTTATAATGGGAGGTGACAGCAATGGAACATAAAGGCACAAAGGTATTGCAGACAGAAAGGCTGATTCTTCGACCATGGAGAGAGGACGATGCAGAGGAAGCGTTTGCGAATTGGATGAATGATTCCGATGTAACCCGATATCTGACATGGACACCTCATGAGGATGTAGCGTTCACGCGAACCCTGCTCAGGTCATGGGAGGAAAAATCTAAGAATCCGGATTACTATCATTGGGCTATTGTTTTAAGGGAAGGGAACATTCTGATCGGAGATATTAATCTTATGAAGGTCGAGGAATATTCGGAGCGTGCTGAAATTGGTTATTGTATGGGAAAGCCCTGGTGGGGCAGAGGGATTATGACAGAGGCCTTTTTGGAGGTTTTGCGGTTCTGCTTTGAAGAAGTCGGATTCTACCGTCTGAGTGGGAGCCATGCAGCAGCAAATATTGGTTCTTCCCGCGTCATGGAAAAGTGCGGTCTTAGCTATGAGGGAACACGCAGAAAAGTTCAGCGGCTGCGCTCCACGGGCGAGCGTGTGGACATGATTGAGCGCGGTATTTTGCGGGAAGATTATTTTCAGGATAAAAGAATATAAGATTGAGCGCGGTTCTCATATGAGATTGAGCGCAGTTCTCATACATTGACTTTTGGAGAAATACTTGCTAATATAGATGCTGTATATAACAAATGAAAGATAGGAGTGTAGTTTTATGAAAAAGAGATTATTTGCATTGACATCGTGTGTTGTATTGTCCGTGGCAGTTTTGTCCGGCTGCAGTGCTTCTACTGTTCAGAAGATTACGGAAGTGGCGGAGAAAGCATCGGAACAGGCGGAGACGCCTTCGGATGCAGAGACGACGCCAAGTCCGACGCCGGCTCCCAAGGAGACAACCCTTGCTCTGAAAAAGACGGCTACGGTGGGCGACTGGAAGTTTACCGTGAAAAAAACAACTGTCAAGAACAAGATTCGTACCAGCCAGTTTATGGAGGCAAAGGCAGACAAGGGGAACCGTCTGGTGATTGCTTCAATCACAGTTACCAATATGGGCAAGAAAAAAGGAACTTTTCTCCCGATGGTCGGCATGAAAAACACAATGGTGACAGCCAAACTGCTCGATAAAGACGGACGCGAATATCAGCCGTCCGCTGTGACAGGCTACGAAAAAGACATAGCCAATAAGAGTATAAAACCTCTTGAGAAAAAGAGCGGGATTCTGGTGTTTAATATACCAAAGAAGGTCACAAAGAATTTGAAATCCTGCAAGATCCGGATTGGGACGGAAGGAGAATCCGTTCTCTATCCGGCGAAGTGAGTGGGTTCAGACAATACAAAAAGCATTTTGGTAAGGAGAGCCGCCCCACCTGTTTTATGGTGGGGCGGTTAGGCTTCCTCTATACTTCTTAGGTGTGGAGTACGTATGCCATCAATATGTTCAAATAAATCTTTTTTTATGGTAGCTCCCATTGGATCCAATATAAAATCAATTCCCTCTCTTCGGGCCTGCTTGGCAGCGGGGACAAAATCACTATCGCCAGATATTAGTATAATTTGATTTACCTGCTGTTTGTAGGCCAATGAAGATATATCGACACCAATTCTCATATCAACGCCTTTTTGTTCAATGTTTAATTGTATGTCCTCTTGCGTAAGGCTTGTGACGGCGAGTTCGCCAAGTAAAAGTTTTTTTGTGGTGTCTGGTTTAATAAAATAATTCAACTGAGAATCTGATAATCTTCCGAGTCTAAGGGCAAATTTTCTATGGTGTTTTAATTCATCTAAAAAAGTTGTCATCCATGTATATTCAGATGATTTTTTTAAACTTTCCGTTTTTCGTGTAATGGGATTGTAAATATTTTTTTCGGCGGGCGGACAGTCGTAATAAAAAACCCGGTAGAGATATCTGTGTTCATATTTATCAAGGAGATGTTTATTACAATATCTTTGTAGTTCGTCTGCTCTTTGCTTTGGTGTTTTCTTTCCATAAAGTAAACGAGCTCGTTTTCTGTAAAAACCGCCATCAACTAAAATCGCAGTGCGTATATGATGTTTATCAGACTGTCTTTTGTTTTCTTCCATAAATATCCTCCCACTCCCCAAAATAAAGCCCAAGGCGTTGTCACTTCCCATATATTGGGAGAACGTTGCCATGGGCAAGTTAACTTGTGTACTACACTTTTATAATATGTCCAAATATGGCATTTGTCAATACATAATTTTATACTTTTATAGTAGGAATGGAAGACAAATCAGGATTGTAAGGAGTAAAGAATGATGGTACAATAGAACCGAAGAAAGAAACCATACAGAGTTTAGACAAGTTGAAAAAATCAGAAATTAGTGAAACTGATTATGATAAATATTTGAGTATCATAAACGATTACGGCAATTCTGATATTGTATATATGGATAAACTGTCAACTAAAACATCAAGAAAAAAGCTATTGCAACAAATTTATAGGGATTTGGGACTTGATGCAAGTAATCAGGCGAAAACCAAAACTATATGCAGACAATATGAAGCTGCATCTGAAATGTGGGCAAATATTATGAGTGCAGAAGTTTGTGGCGGTGAATCGTTGGAATATGTTAAGAAGTATCTTCCAAACAGTTATCAGGCAATGCTTGATATTTTGAAGGGGTGAAATAAATGAATGAACTGGATGAAGCGTTAGAACTGTATGAACAAACATTTAATGATTCTTTTCCTATGTTTCCTATGATGGGGAAACCGCCGGATGAAGTAATAGACATTATCAATAAATGTGTTTCTGAAAAGAAAGATGTTTATGATATGGGTTTTCTATCGTTAAAAGATACAGTTTATTGATGTGAAAAAGCACCTGTCAAATTGACGGTGCTTTTATTGCTGAAGTAGAAAGGAGCCAGGCATGTTTTCCGTCAAATGTGCAAAAAGGGTTTGTTCGGGCTTGTTTTCGATAGATGAAGGCACCCGTTGGAACATAAAAGGCATAAAATATGATGCCGATATAAAAAAATCCATGGTGTTCATAGACGAAAAAGATCAGACTGACGCATGGGTAGAGATACCACAAAACATTCTTGCAGAATGTTTTAAAGCAGAATGAGGGGTTGAATACAGTGGATTCTACAGCATATATACGCTTAATCCGTACACCAATTTATACACCATTTACACCAATTTTACACCAAAATAGTGGCAAGATATGGCAACTTATGGACAGATACGGCAATCAGGCAAACTGCCACAAATAGCGAAAATCCGCCGGATTTGACAGAAACAGGCTATTTGTGATATACTACTTGAAACACAGGAAATCTTCAGGGCGGGGTGCAAGTCCCCACCGGCGGTAGAGCCCGCGAACGGTATAAGGCCGTTGATTCGGTGAGATTCCGAAGCCGACAGTATAGTCTGGATGAAAGAAGATGGATATTTTTGATGTATAAAGCCCTGGGTATTTTATGTACTCAGGGCTATTTTGCGCGTAAGTGATAAGATATGCTCCCTAGGCACACCGACCGGTGGACGTCTGCGCCCAAAGCGCGGCGGTGTGGCGGGGGAAAAACAGGGCCAAAGTTCGCGGGCCGTCATGCAAAACAGGGCGGGTGCAGAGCGAAGGCAAAGCGTGAGGAGAGGAAATTATGACAAAGTGTGACTATATGCGGCTGGCGTTGGAACTGGCGGAAAAGGGAATGGGTTACACATCACCCAACCCAATGGTCGGCTGCGTTGTGGTAAAAGATGGGCGCATCGTCACGGAGGGGTATCACGAGAGATATGGACAGTACCATGCGGAGCGCAATGCCCTGTCCCACTACGAAGGGGATCTTACGGGGGCGGATCTGTATGTGACGTTAGAGCCCTGCTGTCATCAGGGGAAAACACCTCCCTGCACGGACATCATCATAGAGCGTGGTATTGGCCGTGTATTCGTGGGAGCCATGGACTCCAACCCGAAGGTGGCGGGCAGAGGCGTACAGATATTGAGAGAGCATGGAATTCAGGTGGAGACGGGAATCCTGGAAAAGGAGTGCCGGAAACTGAATGAAGTATTTTTTCACTACATCGGGACGGGACTTCCTTTCGTGGTGATGAAGTATGCCATGACGCTGGACGGGAAGATAGCCACGGCTTCCGGGGACTCAAAATGGGTGACGGGAGAGGAGGCCAGAGAGCATGTGCATATGCTGCGGAAAAAGTACAGCGCCATTATGGTGGGAGTTGAAACTGTGCTGGCGGACAATCCCATGCTGAACTGCCGCCTGAAGGAGGGGACGGATCCCGTCCGCATTGTCTGTGATTCCCATTTGAGGATTCCGCCCGACTGCCGCCTGGTGCAGACGGCAGATACGATTCCGACGGTAATCGCATATGCATCTGCCGGCGAGGACAGGAAAGAGAGGCTGCGGGAGGCGGGAGTGAAACTGCTCTGTGTCGGAAAGGACGGGCGGGTGGACTTTCCGGAACTGATGCGTCAGCTGGGGCAGAGAGGCATTGACAGCGTGTTGGTTGAGGGAGGAGGAATCCTTCACGGAACCGTACTAAAGAGCGGTATGCTGAACCGTGTGTATGCGTATGTGGCTCCCAAGCTGATTGGCGGCGGCGGGGCCAGACCGCCGGTGGCGGGAGAGGGCTTCCCCCGTATGGAGGAAGCATTGAAACTTGCGGATACGGATATTATAAAACTGGGCAGCGACTTCTGCATAACCGGAGTTGTGGAAAAAGACATAGGTAATTGCGAAACTCGCTCAGCTCATTCGCAATCTTGAATGAAAACAAAGAAGCATTCGCGACAAGCACGA
>CANRFJ010000018.1 GCA_947629865.1 uncultured Lachnospiraceae bacterium
CTATCTTACGGTTATTATAACAAAGGTTGTGAGGAATGTCTCATTTTAATTTGTGCTAATTATATGCTAACACTACTCTGATTTTGAGATGGGAGTGATTGCGAATGAACAGATCAAAAATCATTGATATATGCCTATTATGCGTGTGCGTTATATTGAGTATGCCGATTTGGATTTTTTTTCGGATTTTGCAACATTTTGCCCCTGTGATTCGTTTTATATATAAGAGTAACTGTATATGGCCGTGAAAAAGGAGGTATGGAATGAAAAAGGTTGTCGTCGTATGTGCAGTTTTATTTGCTGCAATACTGGGTTCTACTCGTGTAGAAGCAAAAAGCTCCCAGAAGGGTTTTTATTCGGGCAACACATATCAAAAGGGGCAGTTCCGCTTTACATATATGGCGGAGGAAAAGGGGATATGGATTACGAAGATTACGCCGCTGTCAGACAAGGGCATTTCTACGTTGAAGATTCCCTCCCGATTAAATGGGAGCAAGGTTGTAAAACTTGGCGCTGCCGGAGATGCGGCAAAGCCTGATGATGATCCGAATACAGATACAAATCTTTTTGGTGTAGAGGATAATGAGGATCTTGGCATTGCACCACAAAAGATATATAACAGGACAAAGAAGATAAAAACAATAAAAATTCCTTCTACAGTCAAGATAATAACGCAAAACTGCTTTTACCGCCTACAGAATGGCAAAAACATAAACATTCCGGCAGGAGTGGACAATAGAAATGTAATAAACTTTACAGACATAAAGTGGAATAAGATAAAGATATCCTCCAAAAACAAGAAGTATAAGGTTACGAACGGATGCCTTCTGTCAAAAAGTGGAAAAACCTTTTATGGCTTTTTGCAGAAAAGGAAGAAAGTAGTTATCCCATCGACTGTAAAAAGGATTGATGTGTGGGGAGATAAAAACGGCTGCTCGACTATTGTTATACCGAAAAGTGTGGAAAAAATCGATAGGAGTGCGATGGAGACAGATAAGCCGGTCAAAGTAAAAGTTGCCAAAGGAAATAAGAGATATGTCGAGAAAAATGGCTCGGTGTATAGCAAAGTATCCGGCAGGCTGGCGATCGGTTATGTAAAGAACGGGGTATTAAAAATACCGAAGGGAGTTACTAAAATTGACGGGAATGGTCTGCTGGGAAAATCCACTATCCAAGAGGTCATAATTCCTGCCAGTGTTAAGAAAATAAGCAGCTTTTATCATGTGCAGAAAGAGGAGGGAAGAACAGCCTGCATTTTCCGCGGCAAAAATCCACCAAAATTGGGGGAAAAATTCTTTAGTAATCTTATAATATATGTGCCCAAGGGGTGTGCGGACAAATATAAGAAAAAGTGGAAGGTTACGCCGTATGATAATATCACATTGTATGAAAGTAAATGAGGGCAACTGTATATGTCTGTGAAAGAGGAGGTAGGGTATGAAAAAAATCAGAAACTTCAAAAAACATCAAACAGTTGTGGCATTGCTGGTTGTCAGCATTTTATCCATTGGCTGCAGCGCTCAAACGGGGCAAAACGCAACTTCGGCCAAAGATTCACGCCAGCAGCAGGAGGAAAAAAGCAAGGCTGAGGTTGTCTCATCAAGTGACGCGACTGCACCAAGTGACGCGACTGCATCAAGTGACGCTGTTACAGGGCTGCAGGATGAAGATAGCAATCCTGCCATAGTCAAAAAAACGGATGTCGTCATTCAGGGCAGGACGTATCGCTATATCGAATACGAAACAATTCGTCCGGGGGTAATCCGGTTGAGATATATAGTGCCGCAGGACGAGGTTCTTGTGGTGCCATCGACACTGGATGGCTGTAGCGTAGAGGAACTGGGAAAAGATCCGGAATCCAGTATAAAGGAAGTGTATGTAAATATAACACGAGGGCAAAAAGTGAAAAAAGTGGTGATTGGCAGAGGCGTCCGAACCATTAAGGCAAATGCTTTCTGCAATATGGATGTATCGGAGGTGGTATTGCCAAAATCGCTGAAACAGATTGAGGAGCATGTCTTTATCGGGGACGGTAATAGCTACTGCAAAATACAGAAAATAAATCTGGACTGGGTAGAAAAAATAGGATATTCTGCATTTATGGACTGTAGGAACCTGAAGAAAATCCGCTTGCGAAATGAAAAGGTTGTTGTTGAGGACGGCGCATTTTACCATTGTTCCCGCCTGACAGAGATAAAATTGCCAAAAACACTGAAAGGACGTCTGGAAGACGGTTGCTTTAAGGAAACAGGGGTAAAGAAGATTCGGTGGCCGCGCATTACCGGCCGTGTGAAGAAACATATAGGGGAAGGCCTGTTTTCTCGCTGCAAGAACCTGAAAAAGGTGGAATTTCCTAAAAACCAGAAGCATATTTACATTCCCGAAGGAACATTCGATGGGTGTAAAAAACTCCATAAACTTGTTATCCCCAAGGGGACAGGGATGGTGACATATGGAAGCCATCACTGTGCGGATAATTATGCGAACAGCGTTACGACACTGGAGTTTCTGGGCGCAGATACCAAAGTGCGGGGAGAGAAGTACTGGGGTAAGAAACAAAAAGCAAAGTATGATTTTATCACAATAAAGAAGATAATCGCTCCCAAGAATTCAAAGGCGGCCCGGTATGCTAGGAAGGCTAAATGCATTAAGAAATTCACAAGGTTTCAACTAAGGGACTTGAAAAGGGATTATAGTCATAGAAGTTACTATCCTGGAAATGCGAAGACTGTTAAATCTACGACAGGCAGTGTGAGTGAGAGGAAGTTATTCACAATGGGAAAAGTGAAGCTGGTGGAGAGAAAATATTGACAAATGGAGGAGTGTGTGATAAAAAGTCTGTAGATAGTGATATGGAAGATGTCCGAGGGAGTATTGCAGTATGAAGAAACGGTATATAAAATTTGCCTTGATAGCAGTGTCCAACGGGAATTATAAAAAGCGAAGGAGGAGAAGTCGGAATAAAAGATAACCGATGAAAAAATGGAATTTTTAGAGAGATTAGTTACAAATGAGGCAATCATGTTTTTATATGAACTGATGTCTTTTTTGATGAGTTTTATACTTATATTTAATATTCAGACCAAACAAATCTTATATAATATTTCAGTTTATAGTATTTGCTTTGTAAATGCCTTTTTGTGGGGGACGTTGCTGCTTATTAGAATAACCGGTAATGAGTGGGCGTTTTTTTTGGGCGGACTTTTTGGGGTGCTGCTAACCTTGATGGTTTTAAGGATTAAAAAGGAGTCCATAAATTATTTGTTTTGCTTTTGGGGGTTAGTAAAAGTATGCCTGATATGTTTCAATTTCTTTATAAATGATTGCTCCAATGAAAAGGAGGAAGAACTTTTTTTATCGGCGTTTCTCATATCGCTTATAATTATTGGCATTGCCATCCTTGTTTTTCTTAAGTTTAAGAATAAAAAGGCAGACGGAGAAAAGGAAAGGATAAACAGTATACAGGGGATTTGTGCTTTGGTTTATGGTTCGTGCCTGTTTACAGGCGGTATTTATGAATTTATTTATGATGTATCAACAAGTGAAGCAAAATTTTTATATGATGAAAAAGGTTATATAAATATTTATAAGGCGCTGCTAAAGGCAGATTGGACGACAGAAGACGGTATAGGGGGAATTTTTGTTGGCCTTTGTATTTTTGCAATAATAGTAGGCGCATTGAAGCGTTTATATAGAGACAGGAGGACAGATTTGTGATCACATATTCAATATATGAAATTTTGTTTTATTTACTTTTGTATGCCTTCCTGGGCTGGGTGGCGGAGGTCTGCTATTATTCTGTTGTCAACCGGCATTTTGTCAATCGGGGGCTGATCAGCCTCCCGCTGCATATTCCCTGTGGAATCTCTTTTGCCCTGCTGATACAGGTGCTTCCTTTTCTGGGAAATAATTATGTGCTTCAGTTTATCGCGGCGGCGATAGTGCTCTCTGTGGTGCAGAGTCTGGGGAGCATATTCAGCCAGAGGGTAAGCCGCCTCGCCCATTGGGAGCGTGAGGCCGGCTTCACCGCCACAGGGAGAAGTTGGGTGAAAATGGCCCTGTGTGCGAGTATTGTTCTCCTGTTTTACCATGTGGTACACCCCTTTTTTCTGAGCGGCGTTTCTCTGTTTCCCCGATGGCTCCTGCCTTTGATCGTCTGGGGAGGTTTTTTCCTTCTGGGTGTTGATTTTATCATGATGCTCTGGGCGACGCGCTCGCGGAAAGCCTCTGCGTCGGGAGAGATTACCAGAGCCAGGACGCAGCGTCTGGCTGATCGGATCACCGGACATATCTGGACGCGTCTGGAGAGGGCTTATCCGGGAATCGCGGAGGAGCGCGAGGAGGGAGGAAATGCCAGCGATATAGTCTTTGCCAGAGGGATCTGCTGGGATAAAATTATCTGGATTTTTTTGTTCAGCGCCCTTTTAGGCGATATAATCGAGACGTTATATTGCGGACTGGTGGACGGGAAGTGGATGAACCGCTCCAGTGTTCTCTACGGCCCGTTTAGTTTTGTCTGGGGAATCGGTGCGGTGCTTCTGACAGTGGCTCTCCGCCATATGATGGAAAAACCGGATCGCTATATTTTTGTCAGAGGATTTCTGATTGGCGGCACATATGAGTACATATGCAGCGTCTTCACAGAGCGGGTTTTCGGGACAGTGTTCTGGGATTACAGCGATATGCCTCTTAATATCGGCGGGAGGACAAACGTACTTTTCTGCATTTTCTGGGGACTTCTGGCGGTTCTTTGGGTTAAGGTTCTCTATCCGCCCCTAAATCGGCAGATTGAAAAGATACCTCCCCTGGCGGGAAAGGTACTTACCTGGCTTGTCGTATTTTTTATGGCCTGCAACGGGATTCTCACGGCGGCGGCAATGGTGCGCTACAACACCCGCTCCGTGAGGCCGGAAGCCAACGGGATGGCCGAGGCGTTTATCGACGGTCAGTACAATGACGCCTATATGGAAAAGCGGTGGCCCAATATGGTTATGGCAGATGGGAAATAGGACATATGGAGTCCTGTCACCGTCCCGCGAATGAAAATCTGTGCTTGTCAACCATACGGCCGGATATTATAATAGGAGTGGGGAAAGACGACAGATACGGGAAGGAGTGATTGCTGCTGTGAAAAAATTTGTGTGTAGCGTATGCGGGTATGTATATGAGGGGACGGAGCCGCCGGAGGAATGTCCGGTCTGCCATCAGCCCGCATCCGTATTCAGGGAAGATGGGGAAGGGGAGAAGTTACTGCAGAAGCAGGACGGAGGAACCGGAGCGGATGGGGAACTGGCCTATGACTCTGCTACCTACCGAAACGATGCTTCCTGCCGCTATATGGAGGAGATTCACCAGATGGCTGTTACCGGCCACAGTATTCATGCGGCCATGGGGACACGGATGCCGATGCCCGGCTGGGACGATATTCTGCTTCTGGGTGCGCAGTTGAATCCGGCGCCTTTAAACGACGGGGATTTCGTGAGCGCCACTACGGTTATCGGGCACAATGCCAAGAGACCGATGATTCTTGACAGTCCCGTCTATATTTCCCATATGTCTTTTGGCGCCCTTTCGAGGGAGATCAAAGTGGCGCTGGCGCGGGGATCTGCCATGGCAAAGACTGCCATGTGCAGCGGAGAGGGCGGTATTCTGCCAGAGGAGCGCGACGCCGCTTACAAGTACATATTTGAGTACGTTCCGAATAAATACAGTGTCACAGATGAAAATTTGCGTCGGGCGGACGCCATTGAGATTAAAATCGGACAGGGGACAAAGCCCGGAATGGGCGGACATCTGCCCGGAGAAAAGGTGACGCCGGAGATCGCCGCCCTGCGCGGAAGAAGGGCGGGTGAGGACATCCAGAGTCCGAGCAAATTTCCGGAGCTGAATACAAGAGACGACCTGCGGGAGATGGTGGCTATGCTGCGCAGGCGATCGGACGGCCGTCCCATCGGTATTAAGATTGCGGCGGGACACATTGAGAGGGATCTGGAATTCTGCGTCTATGCCGAACCGGATTTTATCACCGTTGACGGGCGCGGCGGCGCAACCGGCTCCAGCCCGTTTTTCCTGAGGGAGGCCACTACGATTCCGACGGTATATGCGCTTCACAGGGCGAGGAAATATCTGGATTCCGTCCGCGCCGATATTTCGCTGGTAATTACCGGCGGCCTCAGAGTCTCGGCGGATTTTGCTAAGGCGCTGGCGATGGGGGCGGATGCCATTGCGGTGGCCAGTGCGCCGCTTATCGCGGCGGCCTGCCAGCAGTACCGGATCTGCGGAAACGGCTGCTGTCCGGTGGGAATTGCGACTCAGGATCCGGAACTGCGCGCGCGGCTGAAGACAGACGCAGCGGCGGAGCGGGTGGCTAATTATCTGAATGTGACGGGGGAGGAATTAAAGACCTTTGCCCGAATTACCGGACACCGCTCGGTACACGATTTGTGCATCGGGGATCTGGTGACGATAAGCAGGGAAATTTCCGACTACACGGACATACCCCATGCTTGAAAATAAAAATGTAAATGGAGGAAATAAAGAGATGAGTGAATATGGAATAGGAACAGAGTGCGTGCAGGGGGGCTATACGCCGGATAACGGCGAGCCGAGGCAGATTCCTATTGTGCAGTCGACGACATTTAAGTATGCGACCAGTGAGGATATGGGGAAGCTTTTTGATCTGGAGGCGTCCGGATATTTTTACACCCGACTGCAGAATCCGACTAACGATCTGGTGGCTGCTAAGATAGCGGCTATGGAGGGCGGAAGCGCCGCCATGCTCACATCATCCGGACAGGCGGCTAATTTTATGGCGCTGTTTAATATATGCGAGGCGGGAAGCCATATTGTGGCGTCTTCTTCGATATATGGCGGGACGTTTAATCTGATTTCGGTGACAATGGCGAAGATGGGCATTGAGACCACTTTTGTGTCGCCGGACTGCACAGAGGAGGAGCTGGCGGCGTCATTTCGGGACAATACGAGAGCGGTATTTGGAGAGACGATTGCCAATCCGGCGCTGACAGTCCTTGATATTGAGAAGTTTGCGAGAGCGGCTCATGAGCACGGCGTTCCTCTCGTCGTGGACAATACGTTTCCGACGCCGGTGAACTGCCGCCCCATCGAGTGGGGAGCGGATATCGTGACGCACTCCACGACGAAATATATGGACGGACATGGCGTTGCGGTCGGAGGTGCGATCGTGGACTCCGGCAAGTTTGACTGGATGGCACAGGCGGAGAAATTTCCGGGACTGTGTACGCCCGACGAATCCTACCATGGAATCGTGTACGCGGAGAAGTTTGGAAAGGAAGGCGCGTTCATCACCAAGGCAACTTCACAGCTGATGCGGGATTTGGGATGCATCCAGTCGCCGCAGCACGCTTTTTATCTGAATATGGGCCTGGAATCCCTTCATGTGCGTATGCCCAGGCATGTAGAGAACGCCCAGGCGGTGGCAGAATTTCTGTCCGGCCATTCAAAAGTGGCGAATGTCAGTTATTCGGGCCTGAAGACGGATAAATATTATGAGCTGGCGCAGAAGTATCTTCCGAAGGGAGGATGCGGCGTTGTTTCCTTTGAATTAAAGGGGGGCAGGACAGCGGCGGAAGCGTTCATGAAAGGACTTAAGCTGGCGGCGATTGAGACGCATGTGGCGGACGCCAGAACCTGCTGCTTGAATCCGGCCACCTCCACTCACAGGCAGATGAATGAAGAACAGCTGCGCGAGGCAGGAATACCGGCTGGTTTAGTGCGCCTCTCCTGCGGTCTGGAGGACAAAGAGGATCTGATTGCCGATTTGTCGCAGGCGCTGGACTTAATATGATATAGGACTCGGTAAAAAAGGCGCGTCACAAACAGTGCGCGCCTTTTTTGTTTGCCGGGGACGACTCGCAGAGCGCGGCGTCCGCTGTCACAGATAGCATCTCAGATCCACGCTCAGTCCGTCTTCAATCGCCACCAGGCGATGGCAGATGTCGCGGGAAGCGCGGTCGGCTGTCTTGTATTGGTTCAGATAGCGAAACAGGCATTTGACTCCCATGTTACAGCCGTCGGTAATCAGATCCGCAATGGTGGAGTCGGCGGAATCCATGCCGATTTTCACATTGGTTTTCAGCCAGGACATGCCCTTGGCCATCGGGCTTGGGTTCTTTTCCCCGCTCCCGTTTTCCATCAAAAGCGAGTGGATTTCGTTGCCCAGTTTCTCGTGGTGCTCCCTGCTCTCACGCAGAAGTTTTTTTAGCTTTTCGGCGTGTACCTTTTCGAGCACCTCGTCGATGGAGGACACAGCCATTTTGGTTCCGGCGTCACATTCCTTTAAAAGGCGGACGGTATCATTTTCTTCCATAGTTAAACCTCCTGATGCACATTATTTTGCGTCAGAGCTGTAAAAATACAGCGTCTGTTTCTCATAGTCTTTCCAAACCGGACGGATATAATACAATTGCATAGCGGCGGAACGAGCGGCATACAATATAGGGAGAATATCACAGACAAACGAGGTAGTATATTGGATTTCAAAAAGAAAACGCTTTTTGTGTTCATTCTGATTCCCCTTCTTGTCGGAGGCCTCTCCGGACTGATCTCACGGGGCGGAATGGAGACCTTTGAACTGTTGAACAAGCCGGCGCTGTCGCCTCCCGGCTGGCTTTTTCCAGTGGTGTGGACAGTTCTCTATGTGCTGATGGGAATTGCCTCCTATCTTATTTACACGGCGGAGAAAAACCGGATCGGCGTGCCTGCGGCGCTCAGGACATATGCCCTGCAGCTGGCGGTGAATTTTTTCTGGCCCATTTTCTTTTTTAATTTTGGGTGGTATCTGTTTTCGTTTTTATGGCTGGTTTTGCTTTGGGCGCTCATTTTGAAATGCATCCTGCAGTTTTACCGGATATCCAAACCGGCGGCGTATCTGATGATTCCCTATATCGTCTGGGTGACGTTTGCCGGATATCTCAATCTGGCAATTTATATGTTGAATTAGAAAAAAGTTGCCAAAAGGGCGGTTGTGCGATATAGTGAGGGAGAAAGAGGCTGGATGCACGGAAGGAGAAAAGGTTATGCGAATCCACAAGATGGGAGTGCAGATGCGCTACGACGGTAATTTTCAAATTTACCGCGAAAAGGGATCCGAGGATTATCTTTTCCTGTATTTCCATAGCGAGTGCGCTGTGGAACTGCAGGGGGAGATGGTGGAGGTGAAGCCCCCTGCGGCGCTGATCTATCAGATTGGCAGCAGGCAGCATTACTATGCCACGGGAGATTCCTATATGGACGACTATGTTCATTTTCACTTTGATGAGAGCCGCTCATTTATTGATGAACTGAACCTGCCGGTCGATACGCTGATTGCGCTGCCGGAAAACACAGAGGTGCCGGCGCTACTGCGCCAGATGTATGAGGAGTATGTATCCGTCAATGAATTCCGTGAGACCTCTATGGAATACTATTTCCGTCTGGCGCTTATTAAAATATCTGAGCTGTCGGAGAGAATCCGGCGTGCAAAGGCGCCGGCGCGCTATGACGAATTATTCCGGAATCTGCGCTCAGAGATTTACTTAAATCCGGCAAGGGACTGGCGAGTGACGGAGTGCGCGCTGGAAAAGGGACTCAGCACGCCCTATTTTCAAAAGCTGTATAAAACTTTTTTCGGGACTACCTTTGTCCGCGACGTGGTGCAGAGCCGGATGGAGCAGGCGAAGCATCTGTTGCTCATGTCTGGTTATTCCGTCAAAGAGATCGCGGCCATGTGCGGATATCACAGCGAGACCTTTTTCATGAAGCAGTTTAAGAAGAATCTGGGAGTGACACCCAGCAAATATCGTGAAAAAGAAAAAATCTGACCTTATTTATGCCACATTTTACTGATACCATAGACTCAGTGGTTACTTAGTAGCCACTACTCCCACCCTATTATACGATGTGAGGCGCCCCGTTTATTCGGGGCGTCTTGCAGTTTCAGAGACTTTTTAGAGCCTTTTTTCCGGAAAGTATGCTATTGAAATCCAGCCTGAAATGTAGTATGATAATAAGGACTATGAAACGAGATGGAGGAACATGATGAGCGACAAATTGAGAGTGGGCATCCTTGGCGGCACCGGCATGGTGGGACAGCGATTTATCTCCCTGCTTGAGAACCACCCGTGGTTTGAGGTTGTGACGATTGCAGCGAGTCCGAGGAGCGCAGGAAAAACGTATGAGGAGGCAGTTGGCGGGCGCTGGAAGATGCAGACGCCGATGCCGGAGGCGGTAAAAAAGATTATTGTAAAAAATGTAAATGACGTGGAGGCAGTCAGCAGCGAGGTCGATTTTGTATTCAGCGCTGTGGACATGAGCAAAGACGAGATAAAGAAGATAGAGGAGGAGTACGCCAGGGCGGAAACTCCGGTGGTATCCAATAACAGCGCCCACAGATGGACGCCGGACGTGCCGATGATCGTTCCGGAGGTAAATCCGGAGCACTTAGAGGTAATTGAGAGCCAGAAAAAGCGTCTGGGCACGACGCGGGGATTTATCTGCGTAAAGCCGAACTGCTCTATCCAGAGTTATGCGCCGGCGCTGACGGCGTGGAGAAAATTTGAGCCCACGGTAGTGGTGGCCACCACATACCAGGCGATCTCCGGAGCGGGCAAAACCTTTCAGGACTGGCCGGAGATGGAGCACAATATTATTCCCTATATCGGCGGCGAGGAGGAAAAGAGCGAGCAGGAGCCGCTCCGCATATGGGGCAGAGTGGAAGACGGGCAGATTGTGAAGGCGGACGCTCCGCTGATTACCAGCCAGTGTATCCGCGTGCCGGTACTGGATGGACACACGGCGGCCGTGTTTGTCAATTTTGCTAAAAAGCCGACGAAGGAAGAACTGATACGGGCGCTGACCGAATTCAGCGGGGAGCCGCAGCGGCTGGGACTGCCGAGCGCACCCGCACAGTTTATACAATATCTGGAGGAAGACGACCGCCCGCAGGTGGCGTTGGATGTCAATTATGAGAATGGATTTGGCGTCAGTATTGGACGGCTGAGGGAGGATTCCTATTTCGACTGGAAGTTTGTCGGGCTCTCCCACAATACAGTCAGGGGCGCCGCCGGAGGCGCTGTGCTGATGGCAGAACTGTTAAAGGCAAAAGGATATATTGCCGCAAAATAAAGGAGAGGGGATGACGAACATGGCAAAATTTCGCATTTTGGTAAAGGGAATTGTCCAGTACAAAGACCATTTTCTGGCAGTGGAAAAATGGTATGACGACCGGATCTTTGAGCCCTATCAATGGGAATTTATTGACGGGGAGATGGAATTTGGCGAGAATCCGGAGCGGGCAGTGGCCCGTGTCGTGGAGGAGAAGACAGGTATTCCGGTTCAGGTGGACAGACCGCTCTACACATGGGGATTTACTGCGGGCGAGATATGCACGGCCGGCATTGCGTTCCTGTGTGACGCCCAGACGGATGTTGTTCTCCTGTGTGAGGAGCTGCACGACAGCAAATGGGTTTCCCGCGATGAACTTGCCAGCGTCATAACCAATCGGGCTGTGATCAAGGATCTGGAAAAAACGGGACTGTTAAACAGTTTTGACTTAAATGATTTTGGAAAGGTGGACTTATTCTTTGAATCTGATGATTAAAAACGGACACCTTCTGGATCCGGCGAATCGACGTGACGAAGTATGCGATATATATGTGGAGGACGGAAAGGTTGCCGCAGTGGGCAGCCTTTTGTCGGATGAGGTGGCAAAAAACGGACGCGGAGAGGTGACGGTGATCGATGCGGCCGGAAAATATGTGATGCCGGGATTTTTGGATCTGCACGTCCACCTGAGAGAGCCGGGGTTTACCCATAAGGAGACGATAAAGACCGGTACGGCGGCGGCGGCGAGAGGCGGATTTACCGCCGTGTGCCCGATGCCAAATACGAGACCGGTTACGGACAGTCCGGACGGGATTCGGCGGGTGCTGGAAATCGCCGAGAGAGACAGCGATATACATGTCTATCCCGTAGGGGCGGTGACGAAGGGACAGCTGGGGAGCGAACTTGCAGATATCGCCGGCATGGTGGAAGCCGGGGCGAAGGCAATCAGTGAAGACGGAAAATCCGTAATGGACGCCGGATTGTATCGGGAGGCCATGCGGCAGGCGGCTGCGGCAGGAATTCCGGTACTGGCCCATTGCGAGGATATACACATGGTGGGAAAGGGAGCGATGAATGAGGGGAAAAGGTCGAGAGAACTGGGAATAGCCGGCATATCCAACGCGGTGGAGGATGTGATCGTCGCCAGAGATATTCTCCTGGCAAAGGAGACGGGCGTCAGGCTGCACCTCTGCCACTGCTCCACGAAGGACAGTGTGACGATGGTTCGGCTGGCAAGGGAGGACGGCGTACAGGTATCGGCGGAGGTGTGTCCGCATCATTTTTCCATGACGGACGAGGAGATACCGGAGGATGATGCAAATTACAAGATGAACCCGCCGTTACGTAGTTCTACTGACGTAGAAGAATTGCGCCGCGGCCTGTCTGAGGGGATTATGGAAGCCATCTCCACGGATCATGCTCCTCATGCAGAGGAGGAAAAGAAAAAGTCAATGGCCGAGGCTCCCTTTGGCATCGTGGGCTCGGAGACGGCCTATGCGCTGGCGGTGACTCATCTGGTAAAGAAGGGCTACCTGACACCGATGCAGCTGGTGGAGCGGATGAGCGCAAATCCCTGCCGGATCCTCGGAGTGCCGGGCGGAAACCTTGCCGTGGGGATGCCGGCGGATATAACCATTGCCGATATGGATTCAGAATATGTAATCGACAGGAACGACTTTGTCTCTAAGGGCAGGAACACCCCGTTCCACGGAGCACGGGTGCAGGGGCGGGTGCACTATACCATTGTCGGAGGCAGAATCGTGTATGAATATAAAGGAGGAGACAAGCAATGATCAACCGTTTAGTGGAAAATATCCGGAAGAAAAAGGCTCCGATTGTAGTGGGACTGGATCCGATGCTCTCCTATGTGCCGGAATTCATTCTTGACAGGGCGGTGAAGGAGCACGGCGAGACGTTAGAGGCGGCGGGAGCCGCTGTCTGGGAGTACAATAAGGGGATTGTGGACGCAGTATGCGATGAGATTCCGGCGGTAAAGCCGCAGATAGCCATGTATGAACAGTTCGGTCTTCCGGGTATGCAGGCTTTTCAGAAGACCGTGGACTATTGCAGGGAAAAAGGCCTAATTGTAATTGGCGATGTAAAGAGAGGCGACATCGGCTCCACCTCGGCCGCCTATGCCAACGGGCATCTGGGCTCCGTGCAGGTGGGCGGCACGAAGTGTTATGCCTTTAATGAGGATTTTATCACGGTGAATCCCTATCTGGGTTCAGATGGGGTGAGCCCCTTTGTAGATGTGTGCAGGGAAGAAAAGAAAGGAATTTTTGTGCTGGTCAAGACGTCGAACCCTTCTTCCGGAGAGTTTCAGGATCAGAAGGTGGACGGCCGCCCGCTCTATGAGATTGTAGGGGAGCACGTCGCCAGGTGGGGCGCGGACTGCATGGGAGATTCGTACAGTTATGTCGGCGCGGTGGTGGGGGCCACCTATCCGGAAATGGGACGGATACTCCGCAAAATCATGCCGAAAACCTATATTCTGGTGCCGGGCTATGGCGCCCAGGGCGGTACGGCGGCGGATCTGAAGCCGTATTTCAACGAGGACGGACTGGGAGCGATCGTCAATTCCTCCCGTGGAATCATATGCGCCTACAAGCAGGATAAATATGCCGGATTCGGCGAAAGCGGATATGCGGAGGCGGCCCGGCAGGCAGTGCTGGATATGAAGGAAGATATTAACCGGATTTTTTAGATATATGGCGGAATGAAGTTAGTGTGAAAAATCACGCCGCTGTGCTCCGGAATGGAGGTTAGTATGAGTAAGATACAGTGTATGGCGAATATAACATCTGTGACGAAACTGGCGGACGGGATTTTTTCCATGTGGCTGCTGGCGCCGGACATCGCCGCACAGGCGGCGCCGGGGCAGTTTGTCTCTCTGTACTGCCGGAATGAGGACAGACTTTTACCCCGTCCCATCAGTCTGTGCGAGATTGACAGGGAGGCGGGGGCGCTGCGTCTGGTATTTCGGGTGGCGGGCGCCGGTACAGAGGAGTTCTCTCAGATGGCGCCGGGGCAGCAGATCAGGGTGCTTGGCCCCTTGGGAAACGGATTTCCGTGCGGGGAGATTGGTGCGGACGGAAAGGCGCTGCTCATTGGCGGAGGAATCGGGATACCTCCACTTCTACAATTGTCGAAAGAACTGTCCGGAGAGGTGACGGTAGTTGTGGGCTACCGGGATGCCGATACATTTTTGCTGAGGGAGCTGGAGGCGTCGGCGCACCGCGTCGTGGTTGCCTCTGAGGACGGAAGCGCAGGAATAAAGGGAAACGTGTTGGACGCCATCCGCGCGGAGCACATTCGGGGAGATGCGGTCTATGCCTGCGGCCCCCTGCCCATGCTGCGGGGAATAAAGGAATGGGGACTTACCGAACATATTCCGGTCTGGGTTTCCATGGAGGAGAGGATGGCCTGTGGAATCGGCGCCTGTCTGGCCTGTGTCTGTCAATCTACAGATGTAGATGAACATTCAAAGGTGAAGAATAAGCGCATCTGCAAGGAGGGGCCGGTGTTTTTGTCTACAGAGATAGAATTTTGAACCTTAGAAGGGAGACAGTTATGAGCAGTCGATTAGCGGTGACTTTTGCCGGTGTGAAATTTGACAATCCGGTCACGACGGCGTCGGGAACATTTGGCTCCGGAATGGAATACAGTGAGTTTGTCGGCCTGGACAAACTGGGAGCGGTCACTACCAAGGGCGTCGCGAATGTGCCGTGGCCCGGCAATCCGACTCCGAGGATTGTGGAAACCCATGCGGGGATGCTCAATGCCATCGGGCTGCAGAATCCGGGGATAGATACCTTTATCCGCAGGGACTTACCTTTTCTCCATGAGAAGGGGGCCCGCATTATCGTAAACGTGTGCGGGCAATCGAAGTCAGATTATGTCGAGGTGGTGGAGCGTCTGGCAGAGGAAAAGATCGACATGCTGGAGATAAATATTTCCTGTCCGAATGTGAAGGCCGGAGGCATTGCCTTTGGACAGAAGCCGGAAATGGCGGAGGAGATAACAAGGGCGGTAAAGGCGGTGGCCAAGCAGCCTGTCCTGATGAAACTCAGCCCCAATGTGACGGACATAACGGAGATGGCGAGGGCGGTAGAGGCCGGCGGAGCAGACGGCATTTCACTGATTAACACTCTGACCGGAATGAAGATTGACACGAAGCGCAGGACATTTGCCCTGGCGAATCAGACGGGAGGCATGTCCGGCCCCTGTGTGAAACCGGTGGCTGTCCGCATGGTATACCAGGTGGCGCAGGCGGTAAAACTGCCGGTTCTTGGTATGGGAGGAATCCGGAATACAGAGGATGCGCTGGAATTTCTAATGGCGGGCGCTTCCATGGTGGCAGTGGGGACGGCGAACTTTTTTAATCCCGGCGTCACAGGTGAGATCATCGACGGTCTGGAAGCCTATGCGGAGGCGGAGGGACTGGACAGCATATCGGATATAATCGGGTGTGTGCGGGGATAAGCGAGGAAATCTATACAGAGGGGATGATGAATATGGGTAAAATCCGGTTGTCGGGATTCGTTTTTCTTGTATCGGTGTTGTCTGTTGTTCTGTGTGCGGTGCGGCCGGCGCAGATTGCACAGGCGGATACCCGCGCGGATGCAGCGGAGCCCTTTACGCAGGAGGAAAAGGAGAAAAATGCGGCATATGGCACCTTGCGGGTAGGGTATGTCACAGACCGAAAGCCGATGTGCTTTGATCAGGAGGGAAGCGGAGAGTTAGGGGGCGCGTCCCGCTATATTTTCGACCGCATACAGGAGGTCAGCGGCCTGAAGTTTGAATACGTCGAACTTCCGGACGGGCAGGTGACATATGACGTTTTGGTGGGGGACAGGATCGATCTTGTCACCAGCGTGGAATATAACAGGGAGAATGTAAATGCCAGGGGAATTTTAATCAGCGAACCCTATTTTTCCGGCAGAAAGGTGATAGTGGGGAGAGAGGGACTAGTCTTTGAGGCGGATAAATCACTGAAGATTGCGGTGGCTACCGGTTCGCAGACGTTAAAAAAAGTGTTGAAGAAGCAGTATCCCAATTTTGAGATTGTGGATTTTGAAACGATTGAGGACTGCTTTGAAGCCGTTTACGAGGGAAAGGCAGATGTGCTGATTCAGAATCAGTATGTGGCGGAATATAATCTGTATAAACCCAAATACAAAGAGCTGAAGGTGATTCCGGTCGTGGGACTGGCGGACGAACTCTGCTTCTCTGCCGTGATGCCGATTGAGGGCAGCGACCAGGACAAAATAGACGCCCAGGAGAGGAGCAGGGAAATAGTAGATGTGATCAATCGGGCGATTTCGCTTATGGGGCAGGAGGAGATAACCAATTTTGTGATTCGGGGCGTCATGGAAAACCAGTATGAGTACAGCTTTTCGGATATCCTTTACAGATATCAGGGAACGATCCTCTTTGCGACAATCGTCTTTCTAGTCGTGTGCGTCCTCATATTTCTGATTATCCGCTTTTATATTAATACGATGGAAGCGCGCGCCGAGGCAAAGGCCAGAGGGCAGTTTTTGTCCACTATGAGCCATGAGATACGGACTCCCCTGAACGGCCTGATCGGATTGAATTATCTGATGCTCCAGAATCTGGGGAAACCAGAGAAGCTGGAAAGCTATCTCAGGCAGTCGGCGTCTACGGCCAAATATCTCCAGATGCTTGTGAATGATATTCTGGATATGTCGAAGCTGCGGGAAAATGAAATGTATTTTGAAAATAAGCCCTTTTCGCTCAATACGACGCTGGAGGCAGTCGCCTTTATGGAAAAGAGCCGGATGGACGAGAAGAAAATTCACTTTTCACTGGATACGGAGCTTCCATATCCCATTTTGTCCGGAGATGCAACCCGTGTGAAACAGGCAGTGCTGAATATGATTGACAACGCCTACAAATTCACGCCCAAGGGAGGCAGGATAAGCGTGCGGGTACGGCAGGAGAAACGGGCGGATCGAAAGATTACTACAACTGTAGAAGTAGAAGATACCGGTTGCGGGATGAGCGAGGAGTTCCAGAAGAAGATTTTTGATTCCTTTACCCAGGAGAGGGCGGAGGTGTCCAAGGGAAATCAGGGAACCGGTCTTGGTATGTCGATCTGCTATCTGCTGGCCAAGCAGATGGGAGGAGATATCCGTGTGGAGAGCGAAGTGGGGAAGGGAAGCCGGTTTACCTTTGAATTTGTGCTGAAAGCGGTGAGCGGAACCATTGAGAAAGAGACGGCGCCGGACGAGGAACAGGGAAGGGCTGGAAAAGAGTCTGCGGCTGACAGAGGGGAGAAACGGAGTGCCGCTGGAAACGATAAAATGCCGGGAGTTCTGGTGGCGGAGGACAATGAACTCAACGCCCAGATCCTTATGGAAGTGCTGGCGGAGAAGGGATTTCAGGTAATTGTCGCCCTGAATGGAAGGGAGGCGGTAAAACGATTCGCCGATTCCTCTCTGGGAGAATTCAGCATTATACTGATGGATCTGATGATGCCGGAAATGGACGGCTACGAGGCGGCGCAGGAGATCCGCGCCCTTGACCGGCCGGATGCGGCTACGGTGAAGATTTTCGCCTGTACGGCAAACTCCTTTAAGGAGGACAGAGACCGCGCCATGGCGAGCGGCATGAACGATTTTATCACCAAGCCTGTCGATGTGAATAAGTTAATTGAGAAATTAAAGCTTTCTTAAAAAAGCCTTCTAAAATATGTGTCCGCGGTGCCGTGCGCCGTGCGGACGAGTGACGAGAGGACGATAAAAACCCCCGCCGGAAAACGGCGGGGGTTTTTGGTTTCCACAGAAGGAGCGCCCGTGGGGGCACTTTTCTCCTGCAGTGTTGGAAGAAAATCGTCGTTGCGTTATTTTGCGGTGGCGGTTTCCAATACGCTGTAGAATGACGGCTTTGGTGTCAGATCGTCATAGAACAGCAGCGGACGCTTATCGCTTTTCCAGGAATTTCCGTCGTTGATACCCCAGAAGGTTACGTTGGAAATCTTGTCCGAGTTGTTCTTGAACAGGGTAAACAGAGCCGCATAGCGCTCTGCCTGTGCCTCCAGAGACTGGTTTGCCTCGATCTGCACATCAAGCTCCGTTATCTGGACGTCCAGGCCTACTCCTTCACAGTAAAAATCAATGGCTGCCTGCAATTCGTCCAGATTGGGGGAGGTCAGAGTTCCGTGCGTCTGCATACCGACGCCGTCAATGCGGGATTCGCCCGGAAGCTCCATATATATATCCATCAATTTATTCTGCTTGCCTGAAGTCTCCATATTGTAGTCGTTGTAGTACAGTTTTGCCGTTTCGGGGGCGTACTGGCTGGCATAGAGGAAGGCATCGGCCACATAGGAGTCGCCCACGGTAGCCGTCCAGTTGTTGCTTCTCAATTCGCCGCTATCGTCCAGCGCTTCGTTTACCACATCCCATGCGGTCACAACGCCGGGGTAGTTTTCCTCGACAAACTGGATTACCTGTTTGATATAGCTCTCCATACGGCCTTTCATGACGGCTGACGACACAAGAGCCCCGTCGTCTGTATAGCCCTCACGGAAGAACCAGTCCGGCGTCTGTGCGGCGTATACAAGGGCGTGGCCGCGCACCTTGAGTCCGGCTGACTTCGCGAAATCCAGAATCTTTGTCATGCCGGAGTTGTACAGGTTCAGAACCGGAGCGCCATCCTCGGATTTCTGGCTGGCCTCCTGATTTAACAGGGCGTCCGGCTTCATCTCATTTTCTGCGGTTATTGTGCCAAAGCCCATAATCCGATCCTGGTACTCCCCGTCTGCCACCATGGCGGCAGATACGGCGGCGCCGACTGCGAAATGATCCTTATAGGCCTCGTTCAGGCTCTCCACCGGAGTCACGTCAGTGACAATCAGTTTGTCCAGTGTCATGGGAACCTTTTCTGTGTTAAAGCCTTCCGTTCTCGGGCTGTCAAACCACAGCTTAAAGGTGATCTTGTCACACAGCGCTTCTGTGGCGGTGATGACTGCACTAAAGGAGGTGCCGTCCTCAATGCCGTCGGTTTTCCAGAGCTTCGGCGCATTATCCCAGGACCAGCCGTTTACGTTGCTCTGTACGACCATCTGTTTGAACTCGCTTGCTCCGGAGATGCTAAAACTGATTTTGAACTGTTCTCCCTCTTTGATTTCCGAGTTGTTGACGTTGAAATATTGCACGTTCCAGGAACCGGTCTCAGCATCTTTTACAGCTGTCACGCCGCCGCTATAATACCGTCCCTTGTTGATCTCCATGGAGTCCGGCAGGGGGACAACATCACTGTTGGCTACTTTTACCACGATCAAATCCGAGAGCGTCAGGTCAAGGGGGCCCGTCAGTACAGCGTCTTTCTCTACCGGACTGTCCACGCGGATTTTGAAGGAGACGCCGTCTCCGGAGCTCACTGCCGTGAGGGCGCCGGTGAAACTCTGCTTTTCTGCCAGTCCGTTTCCGGCCCACAGTTTGGGAGAAGTCTCCCAACCCCAGTCGTTGAGGTTACTCTGGGTGACAATCTGTTTGAATTTTTCAGCGCCGCCCAGCGTATAGGAGATGATATAGGTATCTCCTGTGGAGTAGGCGGAGTCGCTGACATTGAAATACTGTACTTCATAGGCATTTCCCTCATCGTTGAGGGTGGCCGTCACTGGCCCGCTGTAAGGCGTATTCAGTGCAATTTGCTTGTCTTCTGGCAGTTCGACGGCCTCGTTGCCGGTGTTGCCGATCTTCATGATATAGAGGTCGGTCAGTGTGATTTCAACTTCTGGCTCAACGTCATATTCCTCCAATGGATTATCAAACTGCATTTTGAAGGATACATTGTCACCGTCTCCGGTTGCCGTAATCTTGCCGGCAACTGTGACGGTATCTGAAAATCCGTCATCAGACCAGACCTTCGGCGCGGCGGCCCAGTCCCAGTTGTTGACGTCGCTCTGGATGGCGATCTGTTTGAATTCAAAGGCGCCTTGGATGGTGCAGGACACATAGAACTCGTCTCCCTTCTTGTAGGCAGAATCGAGCACGTTGAAATATCCGATGTCCCAGGCGGTCTTTTCTGTATTTGCTTTGGCCATTCTTTCGCCGGTGTATTTGATGCCGTATTCCATGTTCAGATATTGGGACAAATCGGCGGCAGCGGCCTTTTTGGCCGGTGTGAATCCGGCGGCTGTTGTGAGCAGCATGACAAAGACGACAATCTTTGCCAGATGTTTTTTCATAGATACTTTCATACTTATATTCCTTTCTCTTGGTGAAGGGGTGAATGTCTCAACCCCGATTTGCGGTTTCCGTGTCTATCCTCCTTTCTGTTGCGGCGATTTTGCGGAATATGGAGCGCGGCGCGGCGACGCGTCGTGCCGTCCATATGCCGACCGCCTTTCTTTTTCCCCTTGTATACAATAAGAACGAAATGGAAAACGGAAAAAGTTTCTTTTTCTTATTTTTTTATCAAATTTTTACTAAAAATTAACACAGAAGCTGCCGTATGAAATACGACAGCTTCTGCGTTTGATTAAATATTTTACTCTGTTACATGAACCACGCACTGCTTTCGGGTGATGCTTCCGTCCTGATGTGTGATCTCGGCTATCAGTGTCGTGTCGCCGGGCGAGGACGCCGTGATTTTTCCTGTGGCGTCCACAGTGGCGGGAATGGACTCAAAGCGGCTGCCGGTGCCGGTGTCCTTGCCCTCACGGTAGGTGAACTGGGACAGGTAGCAGTTTGTGCTGTATTTTACAGTATCGGTCTCAAGAGTATCCAGATTTAAATCATAGGTTTCCCCTGCTTTTATGGAGATGTCAGGGACGTCTCCGGTGGAGATTGCCACGTTGTCGACTGTGAATGAGCAGGGGTGTGGCATCGTGTCGTAGCCTTCCTTTTGGGCCATATGGTCCGGGGAGATACATCCCGGCAGATCCCCGTCCAGCATCAGGCGCAGACGGACTGTCTTGCCCGCCGGAACTGTGACGGAGCCGGAGATGTCATAATATTCTTTATTGCTGGTGGCATAGCGGTTGTCGCGGAACGGAATCTTGATATTATTTGTCACGGTTGTCGTCTGTTCCGAGTCGTCGACGGCCACAAGTTTCAGCGGCAGCTGATAGGACACAAAGGAAGTATTGGAAGCCATCTGTGAATTTATATAAGACTTATCCGCGTCGATGTCTGCAAAGCGGAACATAAAGGACAGGGTGTATGTCTTATCCGTGCCGCCTGTGTTCTGCACCTTGAACTGCAGGTAGTCTTCCTTATCTCCGAAAAAGCCCTGGAAGGCGGCGGTTCTGCGCTGTGCCGTAGTCAGTTTGTCGTCTGTTTTGAAGATACCGAAATTTTTATAAATCTTGACAAAGCTGGCATTGGTGAGAGTGGGTGAGAACTCTGCGTCCGCCGGTTCGGTAAATTTCCAGGATAATACGTCCGATGCTTTTATTGTCTCCAGTGTGGCGCCCGTTGTGTCAAAGTTCTCGAAATATTCCACGTCCAGTTTGTTGATGTCAAAGGTTTTGCCGCCGCCGTCTTCCACAGTGACCTGGATTTCGCCGTATTTGGTGGGATCAAAATCCGATGTGGCGCGCACGGTAATCTTCGTTCCCGCCTTCACAGCGGCGGTGACAGAGAGTGTGTTGCTGCTTCCGGCAGAGGAAGCGAGGGAAGCGCCGTCTACCGGCTCCGGTATGGACCAGGTAAGCGCATCCGACGGTGTTCCGGACGCATCGATTTCGGCTGAGAGCCGCAGTGGAAGGTCGGAAGAAACCGTTGTCTTGTTTCCGGCAGATGTTATCGTCACGCTGTTTATCTTGTTGGCCCGAACGGTGAGAGTATATGTCGCCGATTTGCTCTTGTCAAATACCGAGGTGGCCTTGACGTGGATCTCTGTGCCGTCTGCGACGTCTTCTACGGAGAGAAGGCCGTTGCTGCTGATGGAGGCCCCCTTTACAGGCGGCTCAATGCTCCATGTCACAGATGTGTCGGGATCTCCGGTGCTGGTCGCGCTGGCTCGCAGCTGTATGGAATTGCCCTGATATATCTCGGTTGCTCCCTTGTCCGCCGTGATGGACAGGGCGTCGATGGTCTGCGCCAGCACTTTTACCGTCGTGGTGCCGGACACACTGGGATCATCTACGGAAGTCGCCTTTACGGTAATGGTGCTGTTCGGCGCCGCGTTGCCGACGGTGAGAAGTCCTTTTGCGTCGATGGAAGCTCCGTCCACGGCCGGATCGATGGAATAGGTGACGTCCTGTGCCGGCCCGCCGGTGCCTGTGACGGTGGAAGTGAACTGAAGCGTGTGGTTCTGGTATACGGTTGTGGCGTTTCCGGCCGCTTTGACCGTTACCTTTGACACCTTTGCCTTGTCTACGTAGAACATCAGGTCATCAATGTAGTAGACGGCGTTGATGCCGGAGGTCAGCTCGGAATCGCGGCAGATATACAGGCGGTTCGTGCTTCCGGTGTATTTGCTTCCGGTGTTGGCCGGGAAAGTGTAGGTGCCGGTCACATGATACCAGGTATCCGGCTCGGCATTGTATTTATAGGCAGGGTTGCTGTAGCCCCAGCGCTCATTGATTATAAGATTCAGTTTTTTCTTGATCTCATCGCTCTTTTCATACTTCATATAGGCGGAGATAGTCACCGTCTTTCCGGCATATTTCGGATCCACGTCCATCCACGCCAGAACGTCGTAGGAGCTGCTTGTATAGCCCTTGCTGGCATCGAAGCGGATAACATCGCCCCGCTCCGGATCGGACACGTTGGAATATGCCTCCTCGCTGCGGTAGGTAAGGCCGTATGGCGCCGATGAATCCTGATTCAGCTGTATCTGATCTTCGGTCAGCACAGGAGTCAGATCCTCTACAATAGTAAAGGAAGCGGTGGCGCTGACAGAGTTATCGGCGCCCGATGCGGTGACGGTAATCTTTCCGCCGGCAGTCGTGCCGGAAGCAACGGTGAGGACGCCGCTGTCGCTGATGGAAACGCCGTCCTTTTCTGTCACAGACCACTTAACGGCTCCCGTATAGGTTCCCTCGGTTGTCAGCGTCAGAGACTCTCCCTGTTTGATTCCGGTACGTCCTCCGGATACAATAGCGAGAGGAACTGTCGGGGGAGTGGACGGATCGGGCGATACCGACGGGTTCGACGACGGATCCGCCGACGGGGAAGTCGGATTGTCCGAAGGAGAGGAACTTGCCGGCGAGGTCGGCTGGGAGGAACCCGATGGCTGTGAAGATGCGGGCGGGGAGGATACTTTCACTCCCGGTGTACCGGAGACGCCTGGGGTATTTATGGACGTCCGGCTTCCCTTATCGGACACAGTCACACGGCAGACCGCCTGAGCGCCCTGTCCGTCCGCAGAGGCCACGGTGATTTTTGCGCTTCCCGCTTTTTTTGCGGTCACGACGCCCTTTTTGCTCACGGATGCGACTTTTGCATCGCTTGAATACCAGTTGAATTTTTTCACCGTAGGATTCTCCGGAGAGACAATGGTGGCCTTCAGGGTATAGGAACTGTTCGCAGTGTCAGGGACAAGAGAAAGACTTTCTTTGTCAAGTGAGATTTTTTTGACCTTTGCGAGTTTTTTTACAACAGACACAAGAACTGTTGCCTTGACTTTTTTGTTTTTTCTGCTCTGAATGGTAATTTTGGCCTTTCCGACCTTTTTTGCCTTGATTTTTCCCTTTTTGGATACCGAGGCAATCTTTTTTTTGCTGCTCTTAAAGGTAATCCGGGCTGAGCTTTTTGCCTTCGCCGGAGAAATTTTATATTTTAATTGAAAAGTTTTTCCCTTTTGAATGGTAAGAGTGCTGGATACACTTTTCGCACTCAGGCTGTACGGCCTGGTGAGCTGTATCTTCTTTGGTATTTTTTTTTTGGCGGCCGCAGCTGTCATTGGATCAACGCCGTTTACAAGGGTGGCGAGGGTGAGAGAAGTTACTGTCAGCATGGATACGATCCGTTTTAGCTTTGGTTGTTTTTCTTTGAAATAGTTTTGATTGACCATTTTTTACCTCCTTATATGCTCCGCCGTATACAAATTGCCGTTTTCACCTGAATAGACCGGCAAGGTGCAAGCCAGCAATTTACAGGGTAAAAATGCGGATATATAAGATTGTAAAGGAGCGGGAGAGTAGAACTTATCCCTTTATCGGTCTGATGAAAATTGCGGCATATTCCTGCCAATGGTTCAAAATGAAAACAGAATAAGTATATGGTCTGCTATTATTATATATATGCCGGTCTTTGGGAAATATGACACCTTTTTATTTCTTCACCTGTCTGCCGTCCGGATTCATGCTGTAATTTTCCTTCATGATCAGCTGGGAGACAGGCACCAGTGTGTAACCCTTCTGCTTCAGCGCAGTCAGCAGCTCGTCAAGGGCTTCGGCCGTGTGCTTTCCCCCATTATGGCACAAAATAATGGATCCGTTGCCCAGGTTTTTGTGTTCAGTGACACGCCGGATAATGGTGGCGGCGTCATAGTCCTTCCAGTCGAGACTGTCCACGTCCCATTGGATCGGATAGTAGTTACATTCGCGGACGGTTCGGATCAATGTGTCGTTGTAGTCCCCGTAGGGCGGGCGGAATAAAATCATATCCTTTCCCGTGAGAGCCTTGACCTTTTCGTGGGGCTTCATCAGTTCTTCCCGACACTGCTCCGCTGTGAGCTGCGACATCTGCTTGTGGTTTTCGCTGTGGTTTCCCAGGTCGTGTCCGTCTGCGGCGATGGCCTTGACGTCCTCCGGATATTTTTCAATCCAGCCGCCGGTCATAAAGAAAGTGGCCTTCACATTGTGTTTTTTCAGGATCGAGAGGAGTTTTCGCGTGTCCTCGTTGCCCCAGGCGGCGTCAAAACTTATGGAGATCAGCGGTTTATCCTGCTCGACGCAATAGATGGGGAGTTCTTTGGAGTGAATGACGTAATTGCCGAGCGTCTCGGCGGACTGCGGATAGACGAGCCAGCTCATTGCCAACAGAGCGATGGTGGAGAGCACGATGGCCCCCACCTTGGTAAAAAGAATCAGTTTTTCGCGTTCTATTTCAATATTCATAGACAGACTTCCCGAAGGGGTTTTAGTACAGTGTATGCGTCGGGTGAAAAAACTATGTCTTTTCCGCTCTCTTTGTGATATACTGATTTTATAGTACTGCGCAGACGAAGGGAGAGAACCGATGAGATTAGTGATACAGCGTGTCAGCGAGGCGTCTGTCACCATTGACGGGAGGACGGCCGGACAGATTGGAAAGGGCTTTCTGGTATTCTGGGGTGCGAAGGAGGGCGACACGGAAAGGGAAGCGGACTATCTGGCCGCCAAACTGTGCCGCCTGCGTGTGTTTGAGGACGAGGAGGAGAAGATGAACCGCTCTCTGAGCGATGTGGGAGGGGAGCTGCTGATTGTCTCCCAGTTTACCCTGTATGCGGACTGCCGCAAGGGAAACCGCCCGAATTTCATGGCGGCCATGAGGCCGGAGCAGTCGGAACCTCTCTACGAATATTTTCTGGAGCAGTGCCAAAAGGAGGTGCCGGTTGTGGAGAGAGGGGAGTTTGGCGCCGACATGAAGGTCTCGCTCACAAACGACGGGCCGGTGACAATCATCATGGATACAGATGAGATGAACGGACGTCAGCGGAAGGGTGAGGTATGAATGACAGAAAAGCAGCATATGATATTTTTTGACATAGACGGAACGCTGCTGGACGAGAAGACCGGCCGGATTCCGGAGAGCGCCGGACGGGCAGTGCGGCGGGCCAGGGAGCGGGGGCATCTTCTGTTTCTCTGCACCGGACGCTGCCAGATCATCTGGCCCAGAGAGGTGCTCGACATAGGGTTTGACGGAGCGATTGGAGGCTGCGGTACGCACATCGTCTGTCACGGACGGGAGCTGTTTCACAGCTCGGTTGAGCCGTCCCTGCAGAGCGAGATTGTAGAGGATCTGCTGCGTTTCCACATTGACGGTGTGTTAGAGGGGCGGGACGGCTCCTACTTTAGGCCGGATTACTGGATGCCGGTGGTAAAGGCGATTTTCGAGGAAAACGGAACATTTTCTTCTCTCTGTCAGGGTTTCTGGCAGGACAGGGACAGAGATTTTGACAAAATGGCTCTGTGGTATGACCACACCAGCGACATGGAGGCGTTCCGCCGCCGCTACGAGGAAAAATTTTCCTTTATTGCCAGGGATCCCACCTTCTACGAGGTGGTGCCAAAGGGCTGTTCAAAGGCCACAGGCATCGAGTTTCTCTGTGAAAAATTTGGCATTGACCGGGCGGATACCATCGGGATCGGGGACAGCACCAATGACCTTCCTATGTTGGATTACACCGGAACCAGCATTGCCATGGGCAGCGGCAATCCGGATATTTTTCCCGCGGTGGATTATGTCACGGCGCCGGTGATGGAGGACGGCATAGAAAAGGCATTGAAAAAATTTGGCATCATATAAAAGAAAGGACGCAGAATGGAGGTTGCAATGGCAGTGACAGTAAAGAAGTTGTTGGAGAAAATGGAATATCAGCTCATACAGGGGAGCCTTGAGACGGAGGTTTCGGATATCGCCTATGATTCGAGAAAGGTTCAGCCGGGTATGCTCTTTGTGGCAATCGCCGGTACGGTGGCAGACGGCCATGCGTTCATACCTGCGGCTGTCAGCCAGGGAGCCTCTGTCCTGGTAGTGGAAAAAGAGGTGTCTGTGGAGGAGCCTGTCACCGTGATACGGGTGGCGAACGGCAGGGAGGCCCTCAGCAAAATGTCGGCGGCCTACTTTGGATATCCGGCGGAGAAAATGATCTCCGTTGGAATCACCGGCACGAAGGGGAAGTCCACTACCGCCTGTATGGTAAAGGACATTCTGGAAAAGGCGGGCAAGACATGCGGCCTGGTCGGAACCATCGGCGTGATGATTCGGGGGCGGGAGATCCCTTCGGAGCATACCACCCCGGAGTCCTACGATCTGCAGAAATTTTTTGCCGACATGGTTTCGGAGGGCTGCGAATACATGGTAATGGAAGTCAGCTCCCAGGGGCTCAAGATGGACAGAGTGGCTGGCATGACCTTTGATTACGGTGTATTTACCAATATTTCCCCAGACCACATCGGCCCCAATGAACACAGGGATTTCGACGAGTATCTGGAGTGCAAGAGCCGCCTGTTTCAGATGTGTAAGACCGGCGTTGTCAACGTGGACGACGGGCACTGGCGGGAAATTGTGAAAAATGCCACCTGTGAGATCCGGACGTTTGGCGTCGGGGAGGCCGATCTGACTGCCTCCGGAATCGAGCATGTAAAAAAGGAGGGCGATCTGTCCATGAAATTTTCCGCGTCGGGACTTCTGACGGGGGAGATCGTCGTCGGATTGCCGGGGCGTTTTAACGTATACAACGGACTCTGCGCCGCCTGCGTGGGGGCGCTGCTCGGCATCTCCGCAGACAAAATCCGAGAGGCCCTGGCGCACGTGCATGTCAGAGGACGGGTGGAGAGTGTCCCCACGGGACGGAATTTTTCCATTCTAATCGATTACGCCCACAATGGCGTCAGCACGGAGAGCGTATTGAAGACGCTGCGGGAGTACGATCCGGGGCGTCTGGTTGCCATTTTTGGGTGCGGCGGCAACCGCAGCAGGCTCCGCCGCTATGAGATGGGAGAGGCCGTCGGAAATCTGGCGGAGTTTGCCATTGTCACCAGCGATAATTCCCGCAATGAAGACGTCATGGACATTATTGAGGATATCAAGGTGGGCCTGGCAAAGACGCAGGGGGAATATATTGTGATTCCGGATCGCCAGGAGGCCATTGATTATGCAGTGGAAAATGCCAGGGAGGGAGATGTTATCCTCGTCCTGGGCAAGGGCCACGAGGAGTACCAGGAGGTAAACGGCGTCCGATATCACTTCAGCGACAGGGAGGCAGTGAATAAGGCGCTGGCACGGCTGTAGGAAGCCGAAGTAGAAAGGAGAGGTTACTATGCGAAAAAAACAGAAAAGGAGCAGGGCTGTTCTGACGGCCGCACTGCTTGTCGCCGGAGCGGCCGGTGTATTGCTGACAGGCTGTAAAACGACAGAGAGGAAAGAAGATTCTGCTGTGGAGTCCTCTGTCAGGGAGAACGCTGAACCGGAAGTGCGGGAAGTGCTGATTGGCGACAACGGTGTGCAGGAGAGAGAAAACTGGGATCGTTTTGTGAAGGATTCCGGCGGGAAAAAGGAGGCCCGTATCCGTCTCAGGTATCAGTACAGCGACACAGCGGCGGACAAGCTGTCGTTCATGCCGGAGAGTACGGAGGCATATCTGAGTTATGACGGGGAGAACTACTGGTATAATGACGGAGGTAAAAATACGGCATACAGGTATCTGCTGAAATTGAGCGGCCGGAATCCAAACGCCGAAAAGAGCACGACGATGTGGATTCTCGCCAATGAGAAATACACCTTTGATCAGATCAGCAAGAGCTGGTACAGCAATGATTCCAGAGATCACATATCGTATGAACTTATCTACAGCGTCTGAAAAAAGGGCTTTACAAAAACAGATAATATTGTTATAGTTATAGGTGACAAAGTATCATATAAGACAAAGGAAATGTCGATATAAGTATAAAGCCGGACGCACATATCCGGCCGAGGTAAAGGAATACCGTTTATCTTTTCAAAGGAGTGATTTTGCATGAGTGATTTTTATGGTATCGGAGGAGTGGGTTCTTCATCTTTTTTTGACTCCTATTTTGGGAGCAGTTCTTCTTCGGGAAGCGATCTGACCAGCAGCGTGCTGGGAGGGGGCGGTTCCGCCTCTCCGCTGACGTCGATGCTTGGCGATTTGTCCATGATCCGCAGCGGTGCATATAAGAAGGCGCTGAAAGCCTACTATGCGACGCAGAAGACAGACGACAGGGAATCCATTGCCGGATCGGGGGCAGCGGACAGCAATCAGTCCCTCTCTCTCGTAAAGAGTACGGCGAAGTCCCTGAATGAGTCGGCGAAGAAGCTGCAGTCGGCTGATTATGACAAGTCAAAGCCGGAAGATTTGCTGGAAGACGTCAAGAGCTTTGTCTCCGATTATAACAGTATGATAGATTCCACGAAAGATTTGAACTCCTACAGTATTCTCCAGACAGCTGTATGGGCTTCCGGACAGATGAAGGTTGCCGGCGGGCTGTTGGACAAGGTGGGCATCACCGTGGGAGCGGATAACAAGCTGACGCTGGACGAGGAGAAGTTCAAGAGCGCCGATATGAGCAATCTGAAGGCGCTGTTTTCCGGAAGCGCTTCCCTGGCTTCCCGAATTGCACAGAAGGCGTCCACGATTGGCAACCAGAGTGCGAACCAGCTCTCCCTCAATGCGGGACGAAGCCTCTATACCATGTTCGGCACCCTGATTTGATCAGAGAACATATTTCAATAGAGATAGAGGAACGGCACAGATGGGTTTTTCGTCTGTGCCGTTCCTTCGGGTTATATGCAGACAGGGGCGGGAGACCGCGGGGCTGTGTGCAGGACAGGAGGAGACAATGTACCGCTTTTTTGTGCCGGTGGAGAATATATCCGGAGAGAAGATCTGCATCACCGGAGATGATGTAAACCATATAAGGAATGTCCTCCGCATGAAGTCCGGAGAGAAGGTGGTAGTTTCCTGTGGAAGGGGAACCGATTATTTCTGCGTGATTGAGTCTCTGGAGATGGACAGGATAATCCTGCGTGTGGAACAGGAGAGACAGACGGAGACGGAGCTGCCGGTGAGGATCACCCTCTTTCAGGCGCTTCCCAAAAAGGATAAAATGGAGTTTGTGATTCAGAAGGCTGTGGAGCTGGGGGCGTCAGAAATCGTCCCCGTCATGACAAAGCGGTGCGTGGTTCGCCTCGATGAAAAGAAAGAGGCAAAGAGACGGGAGCGCTGGCAGGCAATTGCCGAGGCGGCGGCAAAACAGAGCGGTCGCGGGGTGCTTCCGCAGGTTCGTCCCGTGGCGGATTTTGCCGGAGCGCTGGAACTGGCGGAAAATATGGATACAGTGCTGATACCCTATGAACTGTGCGGGGATATGAGTGAGTCTGCGGCGGCGCTGGAACGCGCGGTCAGGGGTGACAGTATCGGTATTTTCATCGGGCCGGAGGGCGGTTTTGAGCGGGGCGAGGTAGAGCAGGCGGTGGGACAGGGCGCCCTTCCCATCTCGCTGGGACGGCGGATCCTGCGGACGGAGACGGCGGGACTGGCGGCGCTTTCGGTACTGATGTTTTGGATCGAGCAGAGAGAGAGGTGACAGAGGGCCATGGAATGTTATCTGGATAATGCGGCGACGACCAGACCGCTTCCGGAGGTGTGCGGGCTGACAGCAGAGGTGATGGGAGCCGCCTACGGCAATCCCTCCTCACTGCACAAAATGGGAGTGGAGAGCGAGGGTGTGATTCGTCAGGCCACAGAGCGCATCGCCCGGACGTTAAAGTGTCCGGAAAAAAATATTGTATTCACCTCCGGCGGCACAGAGAGCAACAACATGGCGCTGATAGGAACGGCGCTGGCAAACAGGCGGCGGGGGAAGCACATTGTCACTACCTGCTTTGAACACCCATCGGTGCACGAACCGCTCTACTATCTGCAGGATATGGGATATGAGATAACGGCGCTGCCGGTGGACAGCGAGGGACATATCCGGCCGGAGACGGTTGCGGAGGCGCTGAGAGAGGACACGGTTCTGGTATCGGTCATGCTTGTGAACAATGAGGTGGGAGCGGTTCTGGACGTGGAGGGTATCGCCCGCACAGTCCGGACATATAATCCGGCTATCGTATTTCATGTGGATGCTGTCCAGGCCTATGGCAAAATGCAGCTGAGGCCGGAGAGGATGGGACTGGATTTGATGAGTGTCAGCGGGCACAAAATCCACGGGCCGAAGGGAATCGGTTTTCTGTATATGGCGGATAGGGTGAGAACCCACGCCTATCTGCACGGAGGCGGGCAGCAGGGCGGGCGGCGTTCCGGTACAGAGAACGTGCCGGGCATTGCCGGTCTTGGGCTGGCAGCGGAAAAAGCCCATGAAGACCTGGAGGGAAAGCGGGAGTATTTATATGGCCTCAAGAGGCATTTCCTGTCCCGCCTGACTGAGATAGAGGGAACGGAAATCAATGCCTGCCATCCGGATAGGGTGGAGGACACGGCCCCCCATATCGTCAGCGCCAGTTTTGCCGGCGTGCGGAGCGAGGTGCTTCTCCACGCCCTGGAGGAAAAGGGAATCTATGTCTCCTCCGGCTCGGCCTGCGCTTCCAACCACCCCGGCATCAGCGGGACGCTCCGCGCCATCGGCGTGAGGGAGGATAGGCTGGAATCCACGCTGCGGTTTAGCTTTTCCGTGTTCACGACGAGAGAGGAGCTGGATTACACGGCGGACTGCCTGCGGGAGCTGGTGCCGGTACTTGCTAGGTATACAAGGCGCTGAAGCTTGGAGGTAAAACGCTAAAGTTTGGAGGCAAAACGCTTTGGGCGGGGATTTTATCAGTAGATCAAGTAGAAAAGAGGAAAGAAAATGGTACGGGCATTTTTGATAAAGTATGCGGAAATCGGGATTAAGGGAAAGAACAGATATGTGTTTGAGGATGCGCTGGTCTCCCGTATAAAAGAGCGTCTGGCGCGCTGCGACGGCAGATTTTTCGTCCAGAAAGAGCAGGGGCGTATTTATGTGGAGGCGGAGACGGCATTTGACGAGCGCGAGGTCACGGAGGCGCTGACGCATGTGTTTGGAATCGCCCATATATGCCCCGTGGTATTAGTGGAGGATAAGACGTTTTCCACCGTGTGCGGGGAGCTGGTCGCACATATGAGGGAGGAATTTGGAGACAGGCCCTTTACCTTCAAGGTATTTGCCAAGAGAAGCGATAAGCAGTACCCGATGAAAAGTCCGGAAATCTGTGCGGAGGCGGGAGCCTATATACTGGAGCACATGCCCAATTCATCTGTGGACGTGCACAGTCCGGAGGTTCGGGTATATGTGGAAATCCGCCAGAGGGCCTACGTCTATGTCCGGAGTATTCCGGGGCCGGGCGGGATGCCGGTGGGAACCAGCGACCGGGCGATGCTGCTGCTCTCCGGCGGTATTGACAGTCCGGTGGCAGGGTATATGATGGCAAAGAGGGGCGTCACCATCGAGGCGGTATATTTTCATGCGCCGCCGTATACAAGCGAGCGCGCCAGACAGAAGGTGGTGGATCTGGCAAGGCTGGTATCGGAATATGCGGGGAAGATCAATCTCCATGTGGTGAATTTTACGGACATACAGCTCTACATCTATGACCAGTGCCCCCACGACGAGCTGACGATTCTCATGCGCCGGTACATGATGCGGATTGCAGAGGCCATTGCCAGAGAGCGGAACTGCCTCTCCCTGATCACCGGAGAGAGCGTGGGACAGGTTGCGAGCCAGACCATGCAGAGCCTGGCGGCCACGGATGCGGTGTGTACGATGCCGGTATTCCGTCCGCTCATCGCCTTTGACAAAAATGAGATTATCGAGATTGCGGAGAGGATAGATACGTTCGAGACGTCCATTCAGCCATTTGAGGACTGCTGTACCATATTTGTGGCCAGGCATCCGGTGACGAAGCCGGACATCGCACAGATGGAGGCCTCCGAGGAGAAACTGGCGGAGCGGATTGACGAGCTGGTGGAGAGAGCCATTGCAGACAGAGAGATTATAGCGGTTGAGAAAAAGTAAAAAAGGGCAAAGAAAAAGAAGCTAGCCGGCGAACCAGCGTAGCCCCATTCAAGTAACAACCCCAGGTAGTAGGTGGAATAAATTCCGCGGGGAAATTATTCCACGATAAAGTCTGCCAGCTTGGCAAGGATCTCATCGACATTGCTCTCGCTGTGGATATTCAGGTCGATGGGCTTGGATAAATCCAGACTGAAGATACCCATAATGGACTTGGCGTCGATGACATAACGGCCGGAAACCAGATCAAATTCCGCATCGTACTTTGTCACCTCGTTTACAAAGGCCTTTACCTTGTCGATGGAGTTAAGGGAAATCTTAACTGTCTTCATAGCAAATTACCTCCTTTTTTGCAGTTTTTTATGAAGATTTTCCAATCTTCATGTATTATACTAGTATGAAGCGGGAATTATGTCAATATTAAAAAGTTACGAGGAGTGAATAAAAAAATGCGGATTTTTGTGCAAATTGACAACCAAATTCCGGACAACGGCAGTGACGCACGGAGAATTTTACAATAGGAGGGCGGAATGAGAGCGGCGTTTCTTACTCTTGGCTGTAAGGTGAATTTTTACGAGACGGAGAAAATGAAGGAGCAGTTCCGGAAGCGGGGCTTTGAAATTGTGGGCTTTGACGAGCGGGCGGAGGTTTATATCGTCAATACCTGCACGGTGACAAATATTGCCGACCGGAAGTCCAGGCAGATGCTTCACAGAGCCCGTAAGAAAAATCCGGACGGCATTGTGGCGGCGGTCGGGTGCTATGCGGAGAGCGACGGGGAGAGGCTGCGGGCGGATCCGGCCGTTGACGCCGTGTTTTCCAATAATGAGAAGGCGGAGCTGGCGGATAAGATCATCGAGGCGTTCGGGCTGTCCGTCGAGCCGTGCGGGGACTTTCCTCCGCCGGAGAGGGAGCGAACCAGAGCTTACATAAAGATTCAGGACGGGTGCAACCAGTTTTGCACCTACTGTATGATTCCGTATGTGCGCGGGCGCGGAGCGCTGTCCAGTATGCCGGAGGACGAGGTCGTGGCCCAGATGGAAGAACTGGCTCTCCGGGGGGTGCGGGAGGTGGTTTTCACGGGGATTCATCTCTCCTCCTACGGCGTGGATCTCGCCGGAGAGAAAAATTTTGTGCGCCTCGGAGGGAGGCCGCTCGCAGAACTTCTGCGGCGTGCGGCGGCGGTTGACGGGATCGAGAGGATCCGCCTCAGTTCTCTGGAACCGAGGATAATCACAGAAGAATTTCTGGAAAAGATTGCGGACATATCAAAAATCTGCCCACATTTTCATTTATCATTACAGAGTGGATGCGATGCGGTTCTGGAGAGAATGAACCGTCACTATACCACGGAGGAATATTATGAGAAGGTGGAGCTTCTGAGGCGCTGCTTTGACAATCCGGCAATTACCACAGATGTGATCGTGGGATTTCCGGGCGAGAGCGAGGAGGAATTTGCACAGACCAGAAAATATCTGTCACGGCTCCGGCTGGCGGATATCCATGTATTTCCCTACTCGCCCCGGGCGGGGACGAGGGCGGCGGCGATGGAAGATCAGGTGGCGGGAGACGTAAAAAAGGCCCGCAGCGAGCTCCTTCTGGCAGACACGGAGGATTACCGTCGGGCGTACGCGGAGACATTCCTTGGAAAGCGCGAGAGGGTACTCTTTGAGGAGGAGGCCGACGAGGGGGGAAGAAGGTATCTGACGGGGCACAATGAGCGCTATGTAAAGATTGGCGTACCGCTCTCCGAGGCGCGGAAAAGAAACTGGCGGGAAAACGAAATCCACCTGGTAACGGTGGAGAAAGTGATGAAAAAGTAGTTGCTAATTTTGGACGGATATATTACAATGAAGGTAATTCGGAGATGAATTGCTGGGAAGGGACGTGACAATATGCAGGAATTTAACAATACACAATACTTTAAGGTAGATGTGGACAGCGACTATGATGTCCGGGACGTGATTTCTTCCGTCTATACGGCTCTGACGGAAAAGGGCTACAATCCGGTCAATCAGATTGTGGGCTATCTCATGTCTGGCGACCCGACCTATATAACCAGCCATAAAGGCGCCCGCAGTCTCATTATGCGCGCAGAGCGCGATGAGATCATAGAGGTATTTCTGGAGGATTACATCGAGAACAACCTGAAAGAGCAGGGAAAGTGATTTGAAGATCATGGGACTTGACTACGGTTCTGTCACCGTCGGCGTGGCAATCAGCGATTCCATGCTGCTGACGGCGCAGCCCGTTGAAGTTATAAAAAGAAAGCGAGAAGACAAGCTACGGCAGACTCTTGCCCGCATCGAGCAGCTTGCGGCGGAGAACGAAGTGGAGCGTATTGTACTGGGCTTTCCAAAGAATATGAACAATTCGGAGGGAGAGCGGGTACAGCGCACAAAAGAATTTATGGATAAACTGATAGCCAGGACGGGACTGGAGGTCGTGCTGTGGGACGAGCGGCTCAGTACCGTTTCCGCTATGGACGTGTTGAAGGAGGCCGGCGTGCGCCGCGAGAACCGGAAGGAGTATGTGGACAAAATGGCAGCCTCCCTTATTTTGCAGGGCTATCTGGATTCCATTCGTGACACTGACCGATAAGAGTGTCATATCAGGACAATATCATAAGAAGGAAAGAGACAATCACTTTGGAACGGAGGAGAGAATGACAGAAAGTGGTAAAATCACACTTACTGCTGATGATGGCAGTGAGGAGGTTTTTTTTGTGCTGGAAAAAGCGGAAATTGCAGGGAATTCGTATCTTTTGGTGACGGATTCCGGAGAGGACGAGGCCCAGGCGCTGATTCTCAGGCAGATGGAAGCGGGGGATACGGCGGCCTATGAGCCGGTAGAGGACGAAAAGGAACTAAAAATTCTGTCCGGTTATTTTGAGGAATTGCTGGACAATGATGTTGAAATAAGATTAGAATAGAGAGGTGTAATTTTTGAAAAGGAAAGAAAAAACGGGAAATGAGCACATAAGAATCGTTCCACTGGGAGGACTGGAACAGATTGGCATGAACATCACGATTTTTGAGACGGATACAAGTATTATCGTCGTGGACTGCGGACTGGCATTTCCGGAGGACGACATGCTGGGAGTGGATCTGGTTATTCCGGATATCACGTATCTGCAGGACAACAGGGAAAAGGTCAAGGGTTTTGTCATTACCCATGGGCACGAGGATCACATCGGCTCCCTTCCCTATGTGCTGCAGCAGATCAACGTACCGATTTATGCCACAAAGCTTACCATGGCGATTATCGAGAACAAACTGAAGGAACACAATCTGTTAAACACTGTGAAGCGGAAGGTAGTGACCTATGGGCAGTATATCAACCTGGGAGATTTCCGCATTGAATTTATCCGCACAAACCACAGTATCGCCGATTCGGCCGCGCTGGCCATTTACACGCCGGCGGGGGTTATCGTCCACACCGGCGACTTCAAGGTGGATTACACGCCGGTGTACGGCGACACCATCGATCTGGCTCGGTTCGGGGAGCTGGGCAAAAAGGGAGTGCTGGCGCTGATGTGCGACAGTACCAACGTGCTGAAGCCGGGCTTTACCATGTCAGAGCGCACAGTCGGTAAGACATTTGACAATATCTTTGAGGAAAATGCAAAGAGCCGCATTATTGTAGCTACCTTTGCCTCGAATGTAGACCGGGTGCAGCAGATTATCAACTCCGCCCAAAAGCAGAACCGGAAAGTAGTCATCGAGGGGCGGAGCATGGTAAATATTGTCAACACGGCGATAGAACTGGGATATATCCAGGTGCCGGATAATATGATTATCCAGCTGGAGGAGATGAAAAATTACACCGACGATCAGCTGGTGCTGATTACCACCGGAAGCCAGGGCGAGTCCATGGCGGCGCTGTCGCGGATTGCCGCTTCCATTCACCGCAAGATCACGATCATGCCGGGCGATGTGGTAATTTTCAGCTCCCGTCCAATTCCGGGCAACGAGAAGTCGGTCTCCAAGGTCATCAACGAACTCTCCCAGAAGGGGGCCAAGGTGATTATTCAGGACACCCATGTGTCGGGACATGCCTGTGAGGAGGAAGTGAAGCTGATTTACTCTCTGGTTAAACCGAAGTTTGCCATTCCGGTACACGGAGAATACCGCCATCTTCTGGGACAGAGCGAGGTGGCGCAGAAGATGGGCGTGCCGAAGGAAAATGTAATAATTCTCCGCTCCGGCGAAGTGCTGCAGATGACGCCGGACAGCGCCAAGGTAGTGGGGACGGTACAGGCGCAGGGCATCATGGTAGACGGTCTGGGAGTCGGCGACGTGGGCAACATTGTGCTCCGCGACCGCCAGCACCTGTCGGAAAACGGCCTGCTGGTAGTAGTGCTGACACTGGAGAAGGGTTCCAATCTGATTTTATCCGGGCCGGATATCGTCTCCCGCGGATTTGTCTATGTGAGGGAGTCGGAAAATCTCATGGACGAGTGCCGCGAGGTGGTAAATATCGCCCTGGATCGTCTCTATGACAGGGGCGTTACCGACTGGGGCCGCATGAAAACAGAAATCAAAGATTCCCTGAATGATTTTCTCTGGAAGAAGACGAAAAGGAATCCGATGATTCTCCCGATCATTATGGAGGTATAGATTGCTATGCTGAGGGCGGTGCGAGCCATATTGATAGTGTTGCTGAACATGATATTTTATGGTCTGGTGGTATTCGGAGGTGTTCAGCTCTGCCATGCCGGATATTCCTTTGCCTATGACGTGCTGGGGGACACTGCGGTGGAGATGCCGCCGGGTGAGACGAGGACGATCACCATCAGGAAGGACGAGGACGAATTTGCGGTGGCCGGCAAGCTGGCCAGGCAGCATTTAGTCCGGAACCGGTATTCCTTCTATCTGCGGCTGCGGCTGCAGGAGAGCGGGAGGTCTCCGGTAAAGCCGGGGAATTATACCCTTAACAGCAGTATGACGTATGGGGAAATAGCAGATATCATCTGCCCGACATAGGGCAGATGTTTTTTCGCAGTGGAGCGAGGAGTGGAGGCAGGAGTGGATCAGGATAGGATAGAAGTATTTTTAGAGCAGTTCCGGCGGGAGGATCCCCCCTATATCCGTGCGCTGGCCCAAAAAGCGGCGGCGGACGGGGTGCCGATTATCCGGACGGGGACGCAGGACGTACTGCGGTTTCTTCTGCGCACCAGAAAGCCGGAGCGGGTTCTGGAGGTGGGGACGGCCGTGGGCTACTCCGCCCTGTTTATGAAGGAATGTCTGCCGGACACAAGCCGGATTACAACTGTAGAAAAAGTGGAGATGCGCCTGAGGGAAGCCAGAAAAAATCTGGCCGCGCACGATGAGGGAAAGCAGATACGCCTGCTGGAGGGAGAGGCGGCAGAATGGCTATCTGCTCTTGTAGAAAGGAAAGAGACCTTTGACTTTGTCTTTATGGACGCGGCCAAGGGGCAGTATCTGAATTTCCTTCCGGCAGTTATTTCCCTGTTAGAGCCGGGGGGACTGTTGGTATCGGATAATATATGGCATGAGGGGGACGTGCTCGAATCCCGCTATGCGGTAAACCGCCGCGACCGGACGATCCACGGGCGCATGAGGGAATACCTGCATGTGATTACCCACCATGAGAGGCTGGAGACACTGTGCCTCCCCGTGGGGGACGGCATGACGATCAGCGAGAGGCTCTGAGCAGATTTTTCACAGACACATGGCATAAGATGTGACGTGCGACGCGGGATATGGCGCATGACAGGGATGCGGTTCAGGGATATAAAGAGAGGAAGGACGGATATGAAGAAACCGGAGATTCTGGCGCCGGCCGGCAGTCTGGAGGCGCTGAGGACGGCTCTCCGCTACGGAGCGGACGCCGTATATATCGGCGGCGAGATGTATGGCCTCAGGGCCAAGGCGAAGAACTTTCCGCCGGAGGATATGAGGAAGGGAATCGCCCTCGCCCATGAAATGGGGAAAAAGGTATATGTGACAGCGAATATCACCGCCCACAACCGGGACATGGAAGGGGTGGAAGGTTATTTTCGGGAGCTAAAGGAGATGGGGCCGGATGCGCTGATTATCTCGGATCCCGGCGTACTTATGGCCGCCAGAGAGATATGCCCCGAAATAGACATACACATCAGCACCCAGGCCAACAACGTCAACGCCATGGCTTTCCGCTTCTGGAAGGAGCAGGGGGCGGTCAGAGTGGTGACGGCAAGGGAACTCTCCCTGGAGGAAATCGCGGAGATCGACGCGCAGATTCCGGAGGATCTGGAGATAGAGACCTTTGTTCACGGGGCCATGTGCATCTCCTACTCCGGACGGTGTCTGCTGAGCAATTATTTTACCGGACGCGACGCCAATCTGGGGGCCTGCACCCACCCGTGCCGCTGGAAGTATTATGTCATGGAGGAAACGCGGCCGGGACTTTATCTGCCAATCGAGGAAAACGAGCGGGGGACTTATATTTTTAACTCAAAGGATTTGTGCATGATTGAGCACATTCCGGAACTGGTGGCGGCGGGGATAGACAGCTTTAAGATCGAGGGACGCATGAAGACGGCGCTCTATGTGGCCGTCACAACCAGAACCTATCGGCAGGCGTTAGACGATTATTTTGAGAGTCCGGAGAAATACAGGAGCCGGCTTCCCTGGTACAGAGATGAGATTTCCCGCTGTACCTGCCGACAGTTTACCACGGGCTTTTTCTTCGGAGCGGCCACGGAGGAGACGCAGGTGTATGATTCGGCCGTCTACACAAGCGAGTCGGTATACCTCGGAGTGGTGGAGGAAATTCTGCCGGACGGTCTGGTGGTATTCCGCCAGAAAAATAAATTTGCAGTGGGGGACAGAATCAAAATCATGGGGGCTTCCGGAGAAAACACAGAGGCGGCCGTGCTGGCGATGTACGACGAGCGCGGAAACGAGATTGAAAGCTGTCCGCACCCGCAGGAGAAAATTCTCATGAGGCTGGATGCGGAGCCGGAGGTCGGCGACATTATGCGGAAGGATGTCGAGGCGGACGCTTGAGAACGGGAGGCAGAGATGAGTGTAAAGACAGAAGTGCTGAAATTGCTGGAGGCCAATCGGGGCCGCGGCATCTCCGGACAGGAGATGGCGGATCGCCTGGGCGTCACCAGGGCGGCCGTCTGGAAGGCGGTGAAAAGCCTGCGGAGCGCGGGATATGTCGTGGAGGCAGGAAACAGCCGCGGGTATCAGCTGGGACGGGACAGCGATTTGCTTTCGGCGGAGGGAATCGGACTGGGAATACAGCCGCAATACCGGAGCAGTGAGATATATGTGCGCAAGTGCGTGGACTCTACGAACCAGGAGGTGAAGCGTCTGGCGCTGGAGGGGGGAAGCCAGGGGTTAGTCGTCCTGGCAGAGCAGCAGACAGCGGGCAGAGGACGGCGCGGCAGAAGCTTTGTGTCCCCGCCGGGCACGGGCATATATATGAGCGTATTGTTCCGCCCCTCGCCGGAGAGCGGGCAGTCCGGAGACGTGGTTCTGATGACTACGGCGGCCTCGGTGGCAGTGTGCCGGGCCATACGCCGTATGTGCGGCGCAGAACCGGAGATCAAGTGGGTAAACGACGTCTATCTCAGGGGCAAAAAGATATGCGGTATCCTCACAGAGGCCGTGTCAGATGTGGAGAGCGGACGGATCGATACGGTAGTAGTCGGTATTGGGATTAATTACCGGGAACCGGAGGGGGGATTTCCGGAGGAGCTGCGCGGCACGGTGGGGGCGGTATACGCGGGGGAGAGCTCTCCCGTCACCAGAAATGAGCTGGCGGCGGCCGTGCTGAATGAATTGTTTGCCCTGTATGATACCCTGACTGAGCGGACTTTTCTGGAGGATTACCGGAGCTGGTCAATGGTGCTGGGACGGGAGGTGCGCTTTACATCTTCCGGAGCGGGAGCGGACGCCGCGGAGTGGGAGTGCGGCCGCGCGGTGGATATTGACGACAGGGGCGGCCTTGTCGTGGAAAAGAGCGATGGTTCCAGGCAGGTATTGAGCACCGGAGAGATCACCCTGCGGGTTTCTCCCAAGGAGGCGTAAATGGCAGAGATATTTGAGACGGAAGAAAAGAGGGAGCAGGTCGTGCTGGTGGCCGTAGATGCGGGGGAGAATCCCGCCGACGCAGAGGCCTCTCTGGACGAACTGCAGGAACTGGCGGAGACGGCGGGAGCCACGGCGGTGGGGCGGCTGATCCAGAGACGGGAGGCCTTCCACCCCGGCACTTATATAGGAAAGGGAAAAATCGGGGAGCTGTCCCTTCTTGTACGGGAGAGTCAGGCAGATGCGGTTATATGTGATGACGAGCTGTCTCCGGCCCAGATCACCAATCTCTCTGAAATACTGCAGGTAAAGATTCTGGACAGGACGGCGCTCATTCTGGACATATTTGCGGCCCACGCCAGAACCAGCGAGGGAAAACTCCAGGTGGAGCTGGCTCAGCTTCGGTATCGGGCCTCGCGGCTCACGGGCTTTGGAAAAGCGATGTCGCGTCTGGGCGGCGGCATTGGAACCAGAGGCCCCGGCGAGAAAAAACTGGAGGTGGACAGGCGGCTGATCCAGAACAGGATTTCCCTCTTGAACCGGCAGCTGAAAGAGGTGGTGCAAAACCGCGATACCATGCGGCGGCAGAGAACCCGTAGCCAGATTCCCACGGTGGCGATCGTGGGTTATACCAATGCGGGGAAATCCACCCTTTTGAATGTGCTGACACAGTCGGAGGTGCTGGAGGAGGACAAGCTGTTTGCCACGCTGGATCCCACCACCCGCAGCCTTGAGATGGAGGACGGGCAGAAGTTTTTGTTCACGGACACGGTGGGATTTATCAGCAAGCTGCCCCATCAGTTGATAAGGGCGTTCCGCTCCACGCTGGAGGAGGCAAAATATGCGGATCTGATCCTGCATGTGGTAGACGTCTCAAACCCGCGTCGGGAAAAGCAGATGGAAGTGGTATACGATACGCTGGAAAAACTGGATATCAAGGGCAGGCCGGTGATTACCGTGTTCAATAAAATCGACGCGGTTCAGGACGGAGCGGAGCCCATGTCGCCGTGCGGCCTGAGGGACAATAAGAGCGACGCCACAGTGGCGGTCTCCGCCAGAGAGGGCCTTGGCCTGGAAAAACTGCTGGAAAAAATTACCGAGCTGTCAGAGGCGGGGTTTGTCACGATCGAGAAGGTTTTTTCTTATGAGGAGGCCGGCAGAATCCAGCAGATACGGCAGCAGGGCCGGCTGGAGGCGGAGGAGTACCGGGAAGACGGCATTTTTGTCCGTGCCTCCGTGCCGCCCTCGCTTTATCTGTAGCGGAGGGGAGCCGCTTGCGCTTAGAAAAAACATTTCGCGCAAATCTCTTGCAAGTCACTTTCATAATTGATAAAATATAATCAGATACACAGGGCCATTTGGGACGGCCGGAAAGGATAAGGAATACAGTATGGAATTACAGAAGTTGAGCACAAATGTCAACAAAAAGGCAGATTCGTCTGTCAGACGGGTGATTGCTGGGTTGTGTGTGCTGGCCGGAGTTATTGTGCTTGCACTCATTGTTTTTTACACGATACGCAGCAGCAGGGAGCGCGTGCAGCTGTACAGCTCAGAGATTGACAGCACGATGTCGGAGAAGATGGCGTTTGTCAATACCGTTGCGGTGGGGGCGGCCTCGGTACAGAATAAGGATTATCGGGCGTATGTGGATACGATGGCGGAGCAGTACGAAGATGTGTCGGCGGTGTACGTCTGCGTCCAGCAGGAGGGCGTTGTCTATAAGGACGGAATCATGACCTATATGTCGGGCGGCTGGGTTCCGGAGGACGACTTTGTCGTGTCCGACCGTCCATGGTACTCGGACGCGATTGCCTCAGATGATGTGTGCGTGTCGGAGCCATATGTGGATGAACAGACCGGCAATATCTGCATTACTCTTTCCAAGGCGATTTCCCAGAACGGCTCCGTTGTCGGCGTGGCCGGACTGGATATGTATATGGACGATCTGGTAACTCTGATCGAGGGCTCATATGACGGCGGAAACTATGTGTTTCTGACGACCGGACAGGGAACCATATTGACGCATCCGGACGAGGAGATAGCGCTGAGCAATGAGACAAGCGCTACGGTGGCGGAAGCGCTGGGCGGAAAATATGCGGGAGTGTGCGGCAGTGAGCTGACTACAAAGATGATCTGGGATTACAGCGGCGGGCCGAAATTTGCGATAAACAACAAGGCGGAGACGACCGGCTGGAATGTGGTGGCAGTCATGTCCCTCGGCGGCGTGCTGGCCGTTATTCTCATCACGATTGCGCTGGCGGTGATATTCGGGATTCTACTGAGTTCTCTGGTCAGGCGGCAGATGACAGGCGGGATCAATCCCATGTTCGAGCCGTTGGAGGAGCTGGCGGCCAATGTGGGACGGATATCCAACGGTGAACTGGACTACAACTTCCGGATAGACGAGCAGTCCCAGGAGATAAACGCGCTGTCTCTTGCGCTCAACAACACGATGAAGGGGTTGAAGCACTATATATCGGAGATTACCAGTACAGTGACCGCCATCTCGGAGAAGAACCTGGCTTTTGAGGTAGACGGGGATTACACCGGAGATTATGAGAAGATAAAAGATGCACTCGTTGATATCGAGAGGGTGCTCAACGAAAGCTTTACGGAGATAAACGAGCAGGCTGCGGCCGTCCTCCAGTTCTCGGAGAACCTGTCGGCCACCAGTGAAGATGTGGCGCAGGCGGCGACAATGCAGAGCGAGGCGGTGGCAAATGCCTCCAATGAGATGAAGAAGCTGACGGACAATATGGAGAAGATATCCGAGTATGCCTCCTCGATCAAAGAGAATACGGATTCTGTAAGTACGCATCTGACGACCGGAAGCGACGAGATGAATGAACTGGTTACGGCCATGGACGAAATTGCGTCCTGCTATGAAGAAATTGCCGGTTTTGTGACGGAGATCAACGGAATCGCGAGCCAGACGAACCTACTTGCCCTGAACGCCTCCATTGAGGCGGCGCGGGCCGGTGAGAGCGGCCGTGGATTTGCGGTGGTGGCGGACGAGATTTCCGCCCTGTCCGCCAGCAGTTCACAGTCGAGCGCCAAAATCAGCACGGCCATCAACAATTCCCTGGCCTCTGTGGAGCGGGGGAAAGAGCTCGTGGCGCGGACGGACAAGACGATTTCGGACAGCGCAGAGTGCTCTGCCGGTAATACACAGATGGTAGATGAGATTGTAGCCTTTGTGGAGACACAGAAAAATTCAGCGGACGAGATTTCTGCAAGCATCGGGAAGATCAGCGAGATGGTCGGGAACAATGCGGCCAGCGCGGAGGAAAATTCCGCCATCTCGTCAAACCTGGGCGAATGTGCCAAATCCCTCATGGATATGATCGCACAATTCCGTCTGAGACAGTAGGCGGCGCAGAAAAGACGACGGCATAAATAAGACTAAAAAAGATATAAAAAAGACACCCGAAACGGGATTCACTTGCAAATCCCGCTTTGGGTGTTTGTCTTATGCGGCCGCCGGCCCGTAGGGGCGGGCGTTATCCCATCACTACGGTGACGGGGACAACCACTTCCGATTCATCATAGGGAATCACGGTAGTCTTCCCAAGGCTTTTGCCGTTTACAATCAGTTCTTTTACTCCCTTTTCCACGGAATCCGGATTTTTCACTTCGATGTGGTATTCCACATTGCGATATTTCCGGTTGATGGTAAAGCCGCCAAAATCCTTCGGCACACAGGGATCGATGCTGAGCCCCTTCAGTGTCGGCTGGACGCCCAGGATATACTGGGACACATTCATGAAAGTCCAGGCGGCGGTACCGGTGAGCCAGCTGTTTTTTGCCTCGCCAAAGAATTTGGCGTCCTTTCCGGCAATCATCTGTGAGTACACATAGGGCTCTGTGCGGTGTATCTCGCTGATATCCTCCAGATAGGCGGGACAGGTTCTGCGATAGACCTCAAAAGCGCGGTCTCCCCGGCCCAGTCTGGTCTCCGCCGCGGAAATCCACGGGTTATTGTGGCAGAATATGCCCGCATTCTCTTTGTAACCCGGCGGATAAGAGGAAATTTCTCCGAGATTCAGATAGTATCGGGTATAGGGCGGCTGCAGGAGAACGATTCCGTATTTGGTGTCCAGACGCTCCTTTACGGAGTCGAGCGCTTTCTCTGCCAGGCCGTTGTCCAGTCCCACACCGGCCAGGACGCAGAAGCCCTGGGGCTCGATATAAATCTGTCCCTCGTCGCACTCGCTGGAACCTACCTTGTTCCCCTCGGCGTCATAGGCGCGGATAAACCACTGGCCGTCCCAGCCGTCTTTTTCTATGGCGGCGGTCATGTCAGACACGGCGGCCCTGGCTCTCCCGGCCTCGTCTGTCCGTCCAATCGCATCGCACAGGTCGGCATATTCACCGCCGTATTTGACAAACATACCGGCGATAAAGACGGACTCCGCTACGGGGCCCTCGCTGGGGCCGAAGGTCTGGAAGGATTCGCCCGGCTCTTTGGAAAAGCAGTTCAGGTTCAGGCAGTCGTTCCAGTCCGCGCGGCCGATCAACGGCAGCCGGTGCGGGCCGAGGTGGTTTATGATATAGTCAAAAGAGCGTGTCAGGTGCTCAAAGAGCGATGTGGCCAGGCTCTCGTCGTTGTCATAGGGAACCATCTCGTCCAGAATCGAGAAATCTCCGGTCTCCCGAATGTAGGCAGAGGTTCCGGCGATGAGCCAGAGAGGATCGTCGTTGAAGCCGCTGCCGATGTCGCTGTTTCCCTTCTTGGTAAGGGGCTGATATTGATGATAGGCGCTCCCGTCCGGAAACTGGGTAGAGGCGATATCGATAATGCGCTCTCTGGCCCGATCCGGAATCAGGTGGACAAAGCCGAACAAATCCTGACAGGAATCGCGGAATCCCATGCCCCGTCCGATGCCGGACTCATAATAAGAGGCGGAACGGGACATATTAAATGTAACCATACACTGGTACTGGTTCCAGATGTTGACCATGCGGTTGAGTTTTTCGTCTCCGGAGCGCACGGTGTATCGGGAGAGCAGCTGCTCCCAGTGAGCCTTCAGTTCGGCAAATGACTCGGCCACCTGCCCGTCGGTCTGGTAGCGGGATAAAAGCTCCCTCGCCGGCTTCTTGTTGATGACGTCAGGGGCCTCGAATTTATCTTCCGGTTTATTTTCACAGTAGGCCAGCACGAAGATGAACGAGCGGCTCTCGCCCGGCTTCAGCGTGAGGTGGAAATAGTGCGAGCCGATTGGATACCAGCCGCTGGCAATGGAGTCGGATGGCTCTCCCTTCTCCACGGCCTCCGGATCCGCTACGCCCCGGTAGGCGCCCAGGAATTCGTCCCGGCTGGTGTCGAAGCCGTCAACGTCCTGATTTACGGAAAAGACGGCATAGTGGTTCCGGCGCTCGCGGTACTCGGTCTTGTGATAGATCGAGGAGCCGCACACCTCCACTTCTCCTGTGTTTAAGTTGCGCTGGAAGTTGGTCATGTCGTCCATGGCGTTCCACAGGCAGAATTCAATATAGGAAAAAAGTTTTACGTCCTTTGTCTCATCGGAGTCGTTGGTGAGGGTGAGATGGTTGATCTCACAGGAATCGTGAACCGGAACAAAGGAGAGGAGGCTGGCGCTCAGTCCGTTTTTCGCAGAGAGAAAGCGCGTGTAGCCCATGCCGTGCCGGCACTCGTATGAGTCCAGTTCGGTTTTCACCGGCATCCAGCCGGGGTTCCACACGGTATCGCCGTCCTTTATATAGAAATAACGGCCGCCCTCATCGCCCGGTATATTGTTGTAGCGGTATCTGGTGAGACGAAGCAACTTGGCGTCCTTATAAAAACTATAACCGCCGCAGGTATTCGATATAAGTGAAAAAAAGTCCGTGCTGCCCAAGTAGTTGATCCATGGCAGGGGGGTTCTGGGTGTGGTGATGACATATTCCTTATTGGCGTCATCAAAATATCCAAATTTCATTTATTCCTCCGTTCTCCGCGGTGCGCGGGAAGATTTTGGTACGAAAACGATTTCGCAGCAATTTTATTATATCGAAAGACGAAAGGAAAAGCAACTGGTTTTTTGTGCAATTTTTATAATTTTTTTGAAAATCATATTGACGGATTGTTAATGTTGTGGTAAGGTATAGTTACGAAAACGATTAAGGAAACATTTAAGTGTAAGAAAACAAAACTGAGGATTGAATGAGGGACAGACATGGTATCAATGAAAGATATAGCCCGGCAGTGCGATGTTTCTGTCGCGACCGTCAGCAAGGCATTGAATAACCGGGGAGATATCAGCAGAGAGACCAAGAAGCGAATCTGTCAGATTGCAAAGGAAATGGGATATCTTCCGAACTCGTCAGCCAGAGCCCTGAAGACGAACCATACCTATAATCTGGGTGTGCTGTTCGTGGACGAGGCCAACAGCGGGCTGACACATTCCTATTTCTCGCATGTATTGGACAGCTTCCGTCTGGAAGCAGAAGAACGGGGCTATGATATTACTTTTATCAGCAAACATGCCGGCAGGGAGGTTCTATCTTATTATGAACACAGCCAGTACCGGGGTGTAGACGGCGTTGTGGCCGCATGTGTGGATTTTGAGGCGGACGAGGTCAGGGAGCTGATAAATGGAAATATACCGGTTGTCACGATTGATTATGTGTTTGACAACCGCACCTGTATCCTGTCGGACAACGTATATGGCATGGAGGAGTTAGTGACGTATATCGTCGGGCGGGGACACAGGAAAATCGCATACATTCACGGAGCCGATTCCTCGGTGACGCAGAACCGCCTGGAAAGTTTTTTCCGGACAATGGAGCGGCTCGGCGTCGAGGTAAATGAGGAATATGTACGGGAGGGGGTTTACCATTCCCCGGACGTCTCGGCCCGGTTGACAGATGAATTATTGGCATTGCAGGACAGACCTACCTGTATTATCTACCCGGACGATTTTTCCTGTATCGGCGGTATCAATGTGATCGAGAACCACGGGTTATCGATTCCTGATGACATTTCCGTGGCGGGCTATGACGGCCAGCGGATTGCACAGGTGATCGAGCCCAGGATCACCACCTACCGTCAGAATGCAGAGGAAGTCGGACGAACAGCGGCGAGGAAGCTCATCGAGATGATTGAACAGCCGAAATCGGCACTGATTGAGCGGGTTGTTGTGAAGGGGGAGCTGGTGCAGGGAAAGTCCGTGCTGGAATGTAAATAATAAATAGAGGGAGTTTCCCGTCCGGTTGTCACAGGATAAGGGGCGCCCTCGGAAACTATACATAGTGTATCCCTTTTGATACACTCAAAAAAATAACAGGAGGATTATAGTTTATGAGGAAAAAAGTGTTAGCAGTAGCCCTGTCGCTGACAATGGTTGTCGGCATGATGGTAGGCTGCGGCAGCAACGATGCGGGTACCAATAACAATACGGATACCAACACTACGACGGAGGATACGAACAAGGCTCCGGAGATTGAGAAGATTGCTGACGGCGGTGGAAAAGTTCTCAATATCTATGTCTGGAATACAGAGTTCAAAGAGAGATTTGAGAAGTATTATCCCAAGTATGACAAGGCGAAAAAGTCTATCGGCGACGTAAAGGTAAACTTTATCCAGAATACCAACGAGGGCGGCTTATACCAGCAGAAACTGGACGAGGCTCTGGCAGATCAGGAGAGCGCGGCAGCCGATGAAAAGATTGATATCTTCCTCTGCGAGATGGATTATATCAATAAGTACACCAACACGACGATGGCAGCGCCGATTCTCGGACTGGACATCGCAGAGAGCGATTTGTCCCAGATGTATGACTATACCAAGCAGGCTGCAACGGACAGCCAGGGTGTTCTCCGCGCCGTATCCTGGCAGGGATGCCCGGGTGGATTTATCTACAGACGTTCCTATGCAAAGGACATCTTTGGTACCGACGATCCGGAGAAGATTCAGGAGCAGGTAAAAGATTGGGAAAGCTTTAATGCGGCAGCAGAGAAGGTAAAGACAGAGTCCGACGGCAAGATTACGATGCTTTCCGGCTATGACGATGCTCTCCGCGTATATTCCAACAACGTATCGATGAAGTGGGTGAGCGACGACGGCAAGCTCCAGATGGATCCGGCTATTGATTCCTGGATCGAGATGACCAAGAAGTACACCGACAGCGGTTACAACCAGAAGACCTCCCTGTGGAAGGACGACTGGACTGCAGGCATGGGCAAGGACGGCAACGTATTCGGTTACTTCATGCCGGCATGGGGCATCAACTTCTCCATGGCTGATGGCTCCGGATCCAAGAAAGACAAGGATGGCAAGTACCTCGGTGGCGGAAGCTACGGCGACTGGGCTATGTGCACCGGCCCGCAGTCCTTTAACTGGGGCGGTTCCTTCATCTGTGCAGCGACCGGAACAGACAACTCGGATCTGGTATCCGACATCATGAAGTCCCTCTGCTGTGACAAGGACATCATGTTCAACATCAGCAAAGACACCTCTGACTTTGTAAACAACAAAGAGGCTAATAAGGAGCTGGAGGAGAAGAACGTAACAAGCGATTTCCTGGGCGGCCAGTGCCTGGTTAAAGGTCTGAGCGAAGCGGCAGAGAATATCAACTGCAGCTATGTATCTCCGTATGACCAGATGTGCATAGAGAACCTGATGGCAGCCATGAAGGATTACTATGACGGCAAGGTGGACAAGGATACGGCTATTGCAAACTGGAAGGCTGAAACGCTTAAATCCTATCCGGAGCTGAAAGAGTAAGAGAGTATACGAAATATTACTGAGTATGCGAAATTGTATTTTAGTGGGGCAGGGGTGTCCTGTCCCACTATTTTTATTCAAGAGAAGTGCTTCTACTTATGTAGGTAAGGGGGAATTTTATGGCTGGAAAGGCTAAGGCAGCAGAGGCGGGTAAGGTTCGCTATCAGCGCCCTCATAAGCTGAAATACGGTAAATGGGGCATCATTTTTATCCTGCCATTCTTTGCTGCATATGCACTGTTTCAATTGTATCCTCTGATTTCGACGTTCTATACCAGTTTCTTTTCACAGTACCGGAGTACGGCGACATTACAGATGGTTACAGAGTTTGTGGGATTTGACAATTACATCTCCTCGTTTGCTTCCGGGGATTTGTTGAAATATTTTGGCAATACGATATTGTTGTGGCTGTTGGGCTTTATTCCGCAGATTATTCTGTCGCTTTTGTTTGCCTCCTGGTTTACGGATATCCGTCTGAAACTGAAGGGTACAGGGGCGGTAAAGGTAATCTTGTATCTGCCGAATATGCTGATGGCATCTTCGATTGCCGTCCTGTTTTGTAAATTGTTTGCGGTCAGCGGGCCGGTGAACGCCATACTGACCAACATTACGGGCGGAGAGCCCTTTGACTTTCTGAGCAGCGAGTGGGGAATCCGGCTGTTGGTTGCATTTATCCAGTTTTTGATGTGGACGGGTAATACGACGATCCTCCTGATGGCCGGTATTATGGGAATCGATCCGGCTCTGTATGAGGCGTCCTCCATAGACGGAGCCAGCGCGGGGCAGCAGTTCCGGCGGATCACGATTCCGATGCTGAAGCCGATTCTTCTGTATGTGCTTGTCACATCGATGATCGGTGGTCTGCAGCTGTTCGATATTCCGAGGCTGTTGACGAACCCTCTGGGCGGCCCGAGCGGCGTGGCCAAGACTGTGGTTATGGATATCAGCGCCGGAATCACCGGTTCGGGCGATATCGGAATGGCCGGAGCGGAATCTGTCATTCTGTTCCTGGTAGCGGGCCTGCTTGGTATCGTTTTGTTCCGTATTATGCAGAGTGACGACGCCAAAGAGGCGAAGGCGAATAAAAAGGCGAGAAAAAAGGCCTTAAAAGCAGAGAAGGGGGTGCAGTAAATGGCAAAGACGAGTAATCTGTCAGCAGAGGAAATACGCGGGCACCGGTTTTTAGTCGTGCGGCGCATCATAGCTTATGTGGTGTTGATTCTTATCTGCGTCATTGCGTTGTTTCCCTTCATTACGCTGTTAGTCAATATGACGAAAGACCATGCTACGCTGACCAGTACCTTCAGTCTGATTCCGGGAAAGGAGTTTCTGAACAACTGGCAGAAGGTTCTCGCAGACGAGAACACGCCGCTGTTCCAGTCGATGGTTAACAGTTTTATCGTTGCGGCGGCGTCCTGTATCCTCAGCGTGTATTTTTCCACACTGACGGCCTATGGTCTGCACGCATATGATTTCCGCCTGAAAAAAATCGCATTTGTGACGATTATGGTTATTCTGATGGTGCCGACGCAGGTATCGGCGCTGGGATTTGTCACCATGATGAAATCATGGGGATTGTATGAATCCTATATTCCGTTGATTTTCCCGACCATTGCGTCCCCGGCGGTATTCTTCTTCATCAAGCAGTATATGGAGAGCTCTCTGCCGTTGGAGATTGTGGAGGCGGGACGGATTGACGGCGGTCAGGAGTTTTACATCTTTAACTTTGTTGTCCTGCCGATTCTGAAACCGGCGATGGCAGTGCAGTTGATCTTCCAGTTCGTGGCATCCTGGAATAACTACTTCCTGCCGCAGTTGTTGATGGCGACGAACAGTAAAAATGCCACCCTGCCGCTGGTGATTGCCGGACTTCAGGCAGAGGCGAACAGCAACTTTGACCTCGGCAAGATATATATGATGCTGGGACTTGCGATTATCCCGCTTATCATCGTATATCTGTGCCTGTCGAAATTTATTATCCGGGGTATTGCCCTGGGCTCCGTAAAGGGCTGATACAGGCCATACGGACTCGGCGCCTGTGCGCCGTGACTTTGAGAGACAGTAGACCACGGACGTCCGGTTTATCCGGCTGTCCGTGGTTTTTCGTATTCACAAAGAAGGTGCATCCGGCGCGGAGCGGAAAAATGGCGCGCACCGATTCGGGACTCCCGCATACAATAAATAAAGAGGGAGGTGCCGCTTATGCGCAAAACTGTATATATTCTGTGCCTGTGTCTGCTGAGCACACTGGTGTACTGTGAAATGAAGTACGATATAATAGGGGAAAGGGAGGGAGTCTATGTGCCGACGTCCGCTCTTGTCTCGCAGGTGAAGGAGGAAAACGCAGAGAAGACGGCCTATCTCAGCTTTGATGACGGACCGAGCGACAATACCGTAAAGATATTGAAAACACTCAGGGAAAAAAAGGCGGTGGCGACATTTTTTCTGATTGGGAACGAGATCACGCCGGAGCGGGAGGAAATTGTAAAGGAGACCGTGAAAGAGGGAAATGCGGTGGGAATACACACCTACTGTCACGAGAAGGATAAACTGTATGGCAGTGAGGAGAGCTTTTTTGAGGATTTCAAAATGGCGGCGGAGGCTATCCGCAAGATCACAGGCAAAAGCCCCGTACTTCACCGGTTCCCCTGGGGGAGCAATAACCGCTATGTCAGTTCCTATGTGGACGAACTTCACGATCGGCTCCACAAAATGGGAGTGAAAAGCTATGACTGGAATGTGTCCGGAGAGGATTCCATCGGGGGGACAGTGCCGCAGGGTATCATTTTCCAAAATGTAAAAAAAGACCTCACCCGCTTCAGGCAGCCTATTATCCTGCTCCACGACTCCGCCACCATGGACAACACGGCGGCGGTGCTGGGCGACATCATCGACTATATCAGGGGAGAGGGATATGGGTTTGCCACTCTTGATAAGAGAGAGGAGTATATGTTTCCGGCCAGCTGGCGCTGAGGAAAAGACCGGTGGGAAAAAGACCGGAGCGGGACAGAACCGGTCGGACGCGGCAAAAACAGGAAGGCGGCAGATGATTCCTCTGCCGCCTTCCTCCGGCATGGGAGCATTTGCAAAATGCAGCGTTCCCTGTCTGCAAGATGGTTCTGCCCCCTTATACCAGTTCGGCAATCCGGCTGACGCCCACATAGATTTGGGAAATTTTATACCAGGTTTTGAATCCTACGATACCGTCCTGGGCCAGACCGAATATCTTTTGGAATACCTTTACGGCATTCTCCGTATTGGGGCCGAAAATACCGTCCTCAGCGATTTTGGGAATCAGAGGATAGGCATTGGAAATGACATTAAGCTGTCGCTGCATCTGACGCACCTTGTCGCCTGTGGAGCCCACTACCAGATTGGAGCCCGGCCAGGAGGACGGCACGCCGGAGATTTCTTCTGTCTCGTCGATATAGATGGAGCTTCCGTAATAATTGCGCAGGATCTCGATGGCGGAATACCCCTGGTCGCCCAGGGCCTTCGATCCCCACTGGCTCATCCAGTTGGGACACGACACATTTTTCCCGTCGCAGTACTGAGTCAGAATGGGCTGCTCTACGTTCGGGCGGGCCAGATAATTGTTGAAGATTTCATCTACCACATTGGAGATGCTGTCAAAGATGTTCCGGTTAGGCACCCACTTGTGGTCGTAGGCGGTAGAGGAGGTAATGGTGAAATCATAGCCCTTGCCCCGATACCACTCCGTATATACCCGATTGAGGGTAAAGGACTGGATAGCCAGTACGTTGGCCTGTATGGTGGCCTCCGGCCAGGTGGAATAGATCTCGCTGCTGGCTACATTTTTGATGTAGTCGGTATAGCGGACATAGTAATTCCGTGCGCCGCTGTCCGACGGCGGGCCGTTGTGCACCACTACATATTCGGGGATCACAACCCGACTCAGGACAATTTCTCCGGTCTCCTCCACCGTCTTGATCTCGCTCTCCGGTATCTTGGGAGGATAGTCGCCCCACAGGGTATGATCCGGAATCACAAAGAGCTCGGCGCTGTCCGGCTCGTTCTGATCCAGGGGGAGCAGGCTTATATTCTGTATGGCGGTCTCTCCAGAGAAGATCTCGGCGCCGCTCACCTCCTGGCTCTCGAAGCCGGGCGCCTCGACAAAGATGGTATACTCGGAGTAGGGTTTGTCGGCGCCGGGTTCCATGCTGTATTCTAAAGGCGGCGCCTCCAGTTCCACTGCGTTTACCTGTCCCTGGTTGTCGGTTCGCATCTCGTCGATGATCTGTTCCGGCTCGTTGTCGCTTGTGATTCTCACAGTCGCCCCGGATACGGGGGTGCTGCCTCTCTCGGAAGTTACATTTACATTTAGTCTTCCATATTCCATAAGATCCTCCATTCAGACATATTTTTCAACCTATCCATACTTTGTATATGTTATTACAATATATGAATATTTTGTGAAAGGGTGCAGGAGGGGGTTGACATAATTTTCTGACGCGTTATAATTAACATGCTAATTGTTAAGTAACTAATGATTAAGAAGTTAATGGTTGTCCGGCGGCCGCACGGCCGGAGGACGGCTGTGATTTCAGGAGAGTTTATTTACAGGGGGTGAAACTGTGCGGGAAAAGAGAGAGCCGTGTACTCCCACTTCCACAACCCAGCGCATGATTGCCATTAATCATCTGCACCGCCGCACACTGGAGCGGAACCTGAAGGAGACGGGGATCCACCGGGCGCAGCACCGGCTGCTGATGAATCTGGCGGCCAATCCCACCAGCTCCCAGATGGAGCTGGCGAAAAGGCTGGAGGTATCGCCGGCTGCGGTGGCAGTGTCGCTGAAGTCGCTGGCGAAGCAGGGCCTCATCAATAAGACTGCGAAGCAGGAGGACGCCCGCTTTAACTCCGTGGAGCTGACGGAGCGGGGGAGGAAAATCGTGGAGGAGAGCCGTGAGTTTTTTAATGAGATTGAGAGAAAAATGTATCGGGGCTTTTCCGGAGAAGAAATGACGGATTTCTGCGGATATCTGGATCGCATATATGACAATATCGCACAGATAGCAGAGGAGACAGCGAAGAACAGGAGGTAATCATGAGACAGTATGGAAAGTATGCAAAACCTTATTTGTCGGCCTTTATTCTGGGCCCGATTTTTATGATAGTGGAGGTGCTCGGCGAGGTGGCGCTGCCGAGGCTGATGTCCGTTATCATTAACTACGGCTGCGGAGAGGCGCCGGGGACAGAGGCGAGGGGGACTGGTTTTATCCTCCTGATTGGCGCCGTTATGATCCTGACGGCGCTGCTCATGATGTTGGGCGGCGTGCTGGGGGCATATTTTGCAGTGAAGGCGTCGGTGAACTTTGCCGCGGATCTGCGGCGCGACGTATTCGGCAAGGTGCAGAAATTCTCCTTTGCCAATATTGAAAAATTTTCTACCGGTTCCCTTGTCACCCGTCTGACGAACGACATCACGAATGTGCAGAATGTGATCGCCATGGGCCTCCGTATGCTGCTGCGGGCGCCGGGTATGCTGATTGGCGGGCTGATTATGGCATTTGTGATGAATCCGAGCCTGGCGATGGTCTTCTGCGTGGTGATACCGCTGCTGATTGTGTCACTGGGACTGGTGATGAAGACGGCGTTCGGACGTTTTGACATAATGCAGAAAAAAATCGACGCGCTCAATTCCAGAGTGCAGGAAAATATTACCAATCAGAGGGTGGTAAAGTCCTTTGTGCGGGACGACTTTGAAAAGGAGACATTCCGGACGGCCAGCCTGGATCTGAAGGATAAGACGCTGCGCGCCATGAAGATCGTCATTATGACGATGCCGATTATGACGCTCGCCATGAATATAACGGTGATGGCGGTAGTATGGTTCGGCGGCAACCAGGTGCTTGCGGCGACGATGCCAATCGGGGATCTGACGGCGTTTACGACGTATGTGACACAGATTCTTATGTCCCTTATGATGGTGTCCATGATTATGATTCAGGGCTCCCGCGCCGTGGCTTCCTCCCATCGTATCAAAGAGGTGCTGAACACGGAGATCGACCTGAATGACGACACCGCCGCCCAAAAGGACAAACGGGTGGAAAAGGGAAGCATTGAGTTCAGGCATGTCAGCTTCCGGTATTATAAAAAACACAAGCACAACGTACTGCAGGATATCAGCTTCACAGCCAATCCGGGAGAGGTAATCGGCATTATCGGCTCCACCGGTTCCGGAAAGACTACGATGGTGCAGTTGATACCGCGCCTCTATGACTGCGACGAGGGAGAGATACTGGTAGACGGCACGGACGTCCGGGAGTATTCCCTGGACAATCTGCGAAACGGCGTGGCGATGGTACTCCAGAAAAACACATTGTTTTCCGGCAGCATCATGGACAATCTGCGCTGGGGCGACGAGGACGCCACAGAGGAGGAGGTTCGCGCCATGGCGGAGGCCGCGCAGGCGGACAGTTTTATCCAGGGCTTTACGGACGGCTATGATACGGAGCTTGGACAGGGCGGCGTCAATGTGTCCGGCGGGCAGAAGCAACGTCTGTGCATCGCCAGGGCGCTGCTGAAAAAACCGAAGATACTGATTCTTGATGACAGCACAAGCGCCGTGGACACGGCTACGGAGGCCAGGATACGGGAGAGCTTTTCCACTTCCCTGAGAGAGACTACGAAACTGATTATCGCCCAGCGGATTTCCTCTGTGGAGGAGGCCGACCGGATTCTTGTTATGGACGAGGGGCGTATCGTGGGACAGGGAACGCATGAGGAACTCCTGAAAAACTGTGAGACATATCAGGAGATTTACTATTCACAGAAGGACAGAGACGAGGAGGTGGCAGTATGAGTCAGGCACAGGGAAACTCCCCCAGGGGTATGCGCATGGGGCCGGGGCCCGGCCCGCGCGGACGGGCGGCGGCCATGAACGGGGGAAAACCGAAAAATTCAGGAGCAACGATACGCCGGCTTCTCTCCTATATGGGCAAGGATAAGCCGTTGGTGTGTCTGGCCCTTGTGTGCGTTGTCGTGTTTGCCGGCGCCACGCTGGCCGGTTCCTATATCCTCAAGCCGATTATCAACGAGCTCACGCGGGCGGCGGGACAGATTGCCGCCGCGCAGGGAGAGCAGAGGGGCGCGCTGATGGCGGCGGCCGTTGTCAATCTGGCAAAAGGCGTACTGGTCATGCTTTTTATCTACGGCTTTGGCGTCCTGGCGAATTATTTTCAGCAGAGGATCATGATTGGCGTCTCACAGCGGGCGATGATACGGATCCGGCAGGATCTGTTCCATCACATTCAGGATTTGCCCGTCCGCTATTTTGACACGAACAGCACCGGCGATATCATGAGCCGGTTTACAAATGATATTGACACGATTGGCGAGTTGATGAACAACACGATTATACAGATGGTGTCCGGTCTGATCAGCATTATCGGCACGATGGTAATCATGCTGACAGAGAATGTGTGGCTGGCGCTCATTACCATTGTGATGGTGCCGGTCATGATAAAGGCGGGCGGCTCGATTGCAAAGAGGAGTTCCAAGTATTACCGCGAGCAGCAGAACGCCCTGGGGCGGCTCAACGGCTACATAGAGGAGACGGTAACAGGCCAGAAGGTCGTGAAGGTATTCTGCCACGAGGACAGGGCGGTGGAGGAATTTTCAGAACTGAACAGCGATTTGCGGCGCAAGCAGATACGGGCGCAGTTCTTCGGCAGCATCATGGGGCCTGTCATGGGAAATATCGGCCAGGTATGCTATGGACTGACGGCGGCCATCGGCGCTATTTTCTGCCTGTATGGAAAACTGACAGTGGGAGGCCTGTCCATATTTGTCAACTATTCCCGTCAGTTCAGCCGTCCGATTAACGAGCTCTCCATGCAGGTAAATATCATCTTCTCAGCCCTGGCGGGCGCCGAGCGGGTATTTACCGTTATGGACGTTCAGCCGGAGGAGGAAGACGGGCCGGACGCCGTGGAGATGGACGACGTAAAGGGAGAGGTCGTCATGGAAAATGTGACCTTTGGCTACAATCCGGACAAAATCATATTGAAAAATATAAATCTGTATGCCCACGCCGGACAGAAGGTGGCCTTTGTCGGCTCCACCGGAGCGGGTAAGACGACCATTACCAACCTTCTGAACCGTTTTTACGATATACAGGAGGGGACGATCCGCATTGACGGCAGAGAACTGAAAAAGTATAAGCGCAGGAGCCTGCGCGCCAATATCGCCATGGTGCTTCAGGACACGCACCTGTTCAGCGGTACCGTGCGGGAAAATATCCGCTACGGGCGTCCGGACGCCACCGACGAGGAGGTGGAGCAGGCGGCGAAGACGGCCAGCGCCCATTCCTTTATCATGCGTCTGGAGGACGGCTATGACACGATGCTAGACGGAGACGGCATCAATCTGAGCCAGGGCCAGAGGCAGCTGCTCAACATCGCCAGAGCCGCCATCTCCAAGGCGCCGATTCTGGTGCTGGACGAGGCGACCAGTTCAGTGGACACCCGAACAGAGCGGCATATTGAGCACGGCATGGAACGGCTCATGAAGAACCGCACCACCTTTGTCATCGCCCACCGCCTCTCCACTGTCCGCAATGCCGACTGCATTATGGTGCTGGAGCAGGGGGAGATCATCGAGAGGGGAAGCCATGAGGAACTGCTGGAGAAGAAGGGCAGATATTATCAGTTATACACCGGCGCGGTGGAGCTTGCCTGAGTTTACCACTGGACAAATAAAACAGAATGGTATAAGATGATAGGAGATATATATTAAGAAGGAGTGGATATTGTAATGAAGATGCACAGTGTGAAGGCAATTGTTGGCATAGTGCTGTGTGCTGCCGTTATCCTGAGTACAGGCGTCACACAGAAAAATATAGTGGTGCGGGCAGAGGAACCGGAGGCGTCCGTGAGCCCGTCTCCGTCTCCTGACGCGGGCTCTGCGACGGGCGGCGCGATTGTTCCCACAGAGGTTCCCGCTCCAACGCCCGTGGTAGATGTGTCGAAGATTATGCTCAGCAAAGAAAAGACGGTGCTGATGGCGAAGAAGAAGCTGGAGCTGAAGATTACCGGCACGCTCTCCCCAGCGGTGTGGACAAGCACGGACGTGAACGTGGCGACAGTCGATGCGAACGGAGTAGTGAAGGCGGTTAAGAAGGGAAGCGCCGTCATTGAGGCCGCCGTGGACGGCATTGTTCTGCGCTGCGCCGTGACGGTCGTGCCGAAGATGCGCAAGAAGGACTTCGGCAAGTTCAACGGGGAGAACTTTATCTCCTACTGCCAGAGAAAGGGTTATAACCGCGGGTACGCCTGGATGGGGCAGTGGAAGGGAAACAGTAAGAAGAAAGTTACCTACCGGGGGATTAAAGTCGGCTCCAGCAAGTCGAAGGTGAAAAACGCTTACGGCGACTTCACCGCCAAAAAGTGTAAGTCCAAAGATCCGTTCACTAAGATGAAGGGGCTGAAGAAAAATAAGGTTAAGACCTATACAGACGTCACCTATGGTAAGTACCGGATCCGTTTTTACTTCAACAAAAAAAATAAAGTAGTGGCCATTATTTATACCTGCAATGCAAGCAGGATAAAGAAAAAAGCGCTGAAAAAGTATATATAGGGAAAAAGAACAGGTAAATAAATAAGCCCTTATCCAAGCCGGGGAGCGCGGCGACGTGTCTCCATGCTCCCGCGGCGGGATAGGGGCTTTTTTGTCAGAGAAACTACAGAACTCCGGCTGCGTCTCAGGATTGCGCCGCGCCGGTTTTTTCCTCCTCGGTATCGTCGGTTTCTTCCTCGTCCTCCTCGCTGTCCGTCCGCTTGCCGGGCGGCTGGGACAGAAGGACGAGAACGATCATCAGGGCGGACAGGACGATTGGGGCGGCGTATACGACGGTTCTGGCGGCCTGGGAGACCGTGTTTCTGTCGGTATTAAACCACACGATAATGCCGAAATAGACGACAAAGACAATCGTGCCAAGGCTGGCGCCCAGAATCCGCGCCAGCATTTTTTCATTGCCACCCAATTTTGCCTTTGTCACATTGTATACGAGAAAAAAGGCAATGGCGGAGTCAAACAGCCCAAAGAGCAGCATACCGGGATTCATCACCACGGTGTATCACCTCATTTTCATTATCTGTAAATATTATGGCAGAGGGACAAACAGGTTTCCTCTGCATGTTCATTATAACACAGTTTTTCTCTGTTGGAAAAGGTTTTTTTCTGCGCATACATTTGCGGTCATTTTTCTCCGCGCACATTGACAGTCAAATATTGACGGGAGAACGGGCGCAGGGTATAATAAATCATATACGAAAGATTCGGATTCGGAGGGGGGAACGACATGGAGCAGATTCTGTATAATATGCTGGTTTGCACGGGCGGGATTTTGCTGACGCTTCTTCTCTCCTGTATTCTGGCGCGCAGATATTCCGTCAGATGGCGGTATTATATCTGGCTGGTATTTTTGATACGCCTGCTCCTGCCTGTGGATATATCCCTGCCCTTTGCCTATGTGCCGGAGAGTACGCTGGAGGCGTCTCTGGACACGGTGCCCGGCAATATCACAAGGGTGCTGAACCGGAGCCACGACAGCCGTCCGGCCGGAGAGGGAAAATGGGAGGAGAGCGAAGTTCGGGGCAGTTATGTCGTGGACGGCGACACGAACAGGGTTTCATATGTTCCCCTGTTGAGGGACACAGATGAGAAATACAACCTTTTGCTGCTTTTCCGTGAAAATGTGAAGCCGATGATTTATGGACTGTGGCTTGCGGTGGCGGTGTTTCTGTTTGTCAGGCAGTGGCTTCTGTACGGTCTGTCCATGCGCAGAATAAAGAGGAGTTGCCGGCCGGTGACGGCGGGGCCGGTACCCGGTCTGGTCGGGGAGATAGCGGCGCAGTTGAAGCTCCGCCGGATTCCGGAGTGCTTCCGGTGTCCGCTTATCCGCTCCCCCATGACAGTGGGGCTGTTTCGCAGCCGGCTTCTCCTTCCGTCGGGGGCGGACGGCAGCGGGGAGACATGGGAGCAGAAGATGTCTCCGGAGGCAGTGAAGTATGTACTGCAGCACGAGCTGGTGCATGTGCGGCACTGCCACGGCTGGATCAAGGTTGCCGCCAGCGTCGTCCAGGCGCTCTACTGGTTCAATCCGGTGATTTTCTTCATGCGCCATATGCTGGACGAGGACATGGAAATTATCTGCGATAATTATGTGGTAAAGGATCTGTCCGAGAAAGAGCGGGCCGCCTATAACCATATCCTGCTTCGGTGTGCCTCCGGCGAGGAGGCGCTGCGGTATGCGTCCGGCTTTTCCGGGGCGCAGACACGGACGCTCAAGCGCCGGTTTTATGAGAACCTGTGGGCCCATAAGCGGAAAAAGGGCAGGATATGCTTTGTGCTGGTGGCCGGAATGATGGCGGCCAGTCTCATGTCGGTCGCCTGGGGACGCGACCTGGGAGCGCTGGTAAAGAGCGAGCGCCGCGCACGGGCGGACAATTACATAGAGGAGTATCTCTGCCAGGATTTAGCCAGGGACGAGACGGTATTTCCGAAGAAAATGGACTACTGCGGGATCGGAGAGGAGGACGAACTCCCCGTGGCAGTGGGCTACTCGGAGGAAAACGGCGGCGAGATCTGGCGGAGCCGGTGGTTTAACCGGAAATGGACGTTCAGGCTGGTCGTTCCGGCGGAGACGCTGCGGCAGCATTGCCCGGAACTGACGGGCGGCGCCTCGTATTCCCTGAGGATTTTCCAGGGGCAGGACGGCGGTTTTTATCTGTCGGTAGTCCTGTACGACGAGGAGGGACGCCAGGTACGGGGGAATCTTCTCTACTGGCTGGACATCTACAGTGGCCACATGGGGGAGGTTTTCCTTCCGCAGCCGCCGGAGCATGACCGGACGGCTCCCAACGCCCTTCGGGTGGAAGTCTTTTATGACGGCAATCTGTTGGTTCAGGACGGAGAGGACTGGTACGTCTACAATCCCCGCAAGGGAAGCTGGGTATGCCGGCTGGAATATCAGGGCAGGGCTGGAAACATGTGCGCAGGGAACGGCGTGGTATACCGTCTGTATCTGGGAGACGGGGAGCCGGTGATTTATAGGTATGATGAGTACAGCGGACAGAGGAAGGACGAGATCCGGTTGGAGACCGGGCCTCAGGATCCGTCTCAGATCGGATACGCGGGCCTGTCGTGCCGGAACGGCGGCGTGTATTTTGGCTGCGGCCAGGGCCTGTGGTGTGCGGAGACCTCCGCGTCAGCCGCCGCCCGGATAATCAACGGAGACGCACCCGGCACGCTTGCGATGGGCAGCACCAGAAACCGCATGACGGATATCATACCCATGTCGGACGGTTCTTTTATCGTCCGTTATCAGAGAGTGGAGAGGGCGGGGGCTTATCTGTATTGCAGCAAAGAATTTATTATCCGCTACACACAGGCGGGGGAAAATGGAGGAGAGAGATGAAGCATTTACCCAAGAGCGAGTATGAACTCATGAAAATCATATGGGGAGCGGGCCGGGATGCGTCGCTGTCCCGCATCGAGATCGAGGCGCACTGGAGCCACAGCGAGGCCGTACTCCCCAACACGACGCTGACGCTGTTGTCGCGTCTGGAGCAGAAGGGCTTTCTGAGCAAGGAAAAAATCGGGAAGACAAATCTCTATACGGCTGTCATCTCCGAGCAGGAATATAACAGCAGCGAGAGCCGCCGCTTTATGAAACATATCTTCAACAACTCCATGGGGAACTTTATGAATGCCTTTTACAGCGGGAAAACCGTAAGCGAGAAAGACGTTCGGGAGATGGAGGCGTTTTTGGAAAAAATAAAAAATAAGGATGTAAAGCATTTTTGAAAATGTCTTAAATTATCAAAAACATTAGCGCCGTGTAATGTGGCGCTTTTGTCATTCTTG
>CANRFJ010000019.1 GCA_947629865.1 uncultured Lachnospiraceae bacterium
GGTCTGGAGTGGAAGTACAGTAATGTATGGAGCGGACAGATACTAATAGGTCGAAGGCTTGACCTTACAGGAGACTGAATGGAGATGTCGGCAGTGTGCAGTTTTGAAGGTACAGAAGTATTTTCAAAGATATATTCAATGCGATATGATTCGCAGATGGCCTAGTGGCTCAGTTGGTTAGAGCGCCGCCCTGTCACGGCGGAGGTCGTGGGTTCGAGTCCCATCTGGGTCGTAAGGGAAGGATTATTTTTACAGATAAAATAATTTTTCTCAGTGAATTTAATATTGAGCGTTTGTATCTATTGAGTTCATTTTGCATGGGGTCTTAGCTCAGCTGGGAGAGCATCTGCCTTACAAGCAGAGGGTCATAGGTTCGAGCCCTATAGGCCCCATTCATTGCCGACGTGGCTCAATTGGCAGAGCAGCTGATTTGTAATCAGCAGGTTACCGGTTCAAGTCCGGTCGTCGGCTTCATCAATAAGATTGATGCTTATGGGCGGATTCCCGAGTGGCCAAAGGGGGCAGACTGTAAATCTGTTAGCTACGCTTTCGAAGGTTCGAATCCTTCTCCGCCCACTTAGAAATTATCGCGGGGTAGAGCAGTCAGGCAGCTCGTCGGGCTCATAACCCGAAGGTCGTAGGTTCAAATCCTGCCCCCGCAATTTATGCCCAGATAGCTCAGTTGGTAGAGCAGAGGACTGAAAATCCTTGTGTCGCTGGTTCGATTCCGGCTTTGGGCATTTTTATAAAAGGAACTATAGCAGTTCCTTTTTTACGGGGCATTAGCTCAGGTGGTAGAGCACTTGACTTTTAATCAAGTTGTCCGGGGTTCGAGTCCCCGATGCCTCATTTTCAGAACTGGTTAAACCAGTTCTTTTTTTGTTCTCTAAAAAGGTTGCCTTTTGAGGGTTAAAAAGGCGGGCGGCGGAGCAGGGATTTCCGGCACATAAAAACTCCGGTTTCTGTAAAAACTAACGGGCAGAAAAGGAGTTGATGCGATGCTTATAACCAATGGAAAAATTTTTACCATGGCGGGACAGACTTACGAGAACGGCTATGTCCATATCGAGGGAGGAAAAATCCGCGCCGTGGGCGATATGGCAGAAGCGCCGGAGGAAGCGGGCCCTGCGCTGGATGCAGGCGGCGCCTGGGTTATGCCGGGACTGATTGACGCCCATTGCCATGTGGGGATAACCGAAGAAAAATGGGGCATGGTGGGAGAGGACTGCAATGAGCGAACCTGCCCGCTGACGCCGCATCTTCGGGCGTTAGATGCGGTAAATCCCATGGACGCCGCGTTTCATGATGCGGTGATGGCGGGAATTACATCTCTGATGACAGGGCCCGGCAGCTCCAATGTGGTGGGAGGGCAGTCCCTGTTTATGAAAGTACAGGGCCGCTGCATGGACAATATGGTAGTGAAGGCGCCGGCGGCCATGAAGATAGCCTTTGGGGAAAATCCCAAAAAGGATTACGGTGAAAACGGAAATACGCCTGGCAGCCGGATGGCCATTGCGGGACTGCTGCGGGAGGAGCTGCAGAAGGCCCGACGGTATCAGTTAAAAAAGGAAAAGGGGGAGATTGCTCCGGAAGACGAGGATTTCCGCATGGAGTGCTGGCTTCCGGTATTCCGGAGGGAAATTCCGCTGAAGGCGCATGTGCACCGGGCGGACGATATCCTGACGGCGATACGCATTGCAAAGGAATTTCAGCTGGATATGACGCTCGACCACTGCACCGAGGGGCATCTGATCGCAGATGAAATTGCGGAGTCCGGATTTCCGGCAATCGTGGGGCCGGATCTGAGCTCCCGCTCCAAAATAGAGATTAAAAATATGAGTTTTAAGACGGCCGGCGTGTTAGAGCGGGCAGGGGTAAAAACGGCAATCATGACCGACCACCCCGTATCGCTTATACGCTATCTGCCGCTCTGCGCCGGTCTCAGCGTGAAACAGGGGCTCTCCCTCGAAGGCGGTCTTCGGGCTATCACAATCCATGCGGCGCAGATCTGTCGGGTAGCTGACAGGGTTGGCTCGCTTGAACCGGACAAAGACGCCGACATAGCTATTTTCAGCGGAAACCCAATGGAAACATTTACCAAGACGCTGTATACGATTATAGATGGAGAGATTGTGTATAGGGAGGGTGAACAGGGATAAATAAGAGACGCACTTATTAGAGGGCTGGCACTTTCTGCCGGCCCTCAACTGCCCTCTAATACATAGCAGCGGCGTTCCGGCCGCCTTTTTTAATATAACTGTAAGAAACGGTTGACAACTGATATATACTGTTATATACTGTTTATAACCTGGGTTGATTAAACATGGGAGGAGACCTCCCGGAAATGGAGAAAATATGCGCATTATAGTAAACCATTCATCAATGACGCCCATTTATGAGCAGATTATGGAACAGATAAAGGCAGGAATTATGAGCGGAGAGCTGCTGGAGAATATGGTTCTTCCCTCTGTGCGTGCGCTGTCGAAGGAGTTAAGAATAAGCGCCCTCACGGTCAAGAAGGCCTATGACGCCTTGGAGGAGGAGGGCTTTGCCGTTACAGTCCACGGAAAGGGAACCTATGTGGCGGCCACGAACCGGAAGGCGCTGCGGGAGGAGCGATATCGGGAGGTGGAGAGAGAGATGGAAGGGGTAATCGCAAAGGCCGGAAGATACGGTCTTTCCGCTGAAGAAATCCGCAGTCTCTTTGAAATTCTGATGGAGGAAAGAGAATGATAAAAGTAGAAAATCTGAAAAAGAAGTATGATAAATTTACCCTGGACTGCTCGCTGGAGGTGCCGTCGGGCAGAATCAGCGGTCTGATCGGCGCCAATGGAGCGGGGAAAAGCACCACTTTTAAGGCTATTCTCGGATTGATCCGCAGGGACGGCGGCAGCATTGAGTTTCTGGGGAAGAAGACGGAGCAGATTACGGCGGAGGACAGGCAGCGTCTGGGAGTAGTCATGTCCGATTCCGGATTCAGCGCCTATCTGACGGCAAAGGACGTCGCCATTATATTGAAAGCCATGTATAAACGCCAGGACAACGAAAAGTTTTTTGCCTGGTGCGAGCAGTTTGGCCTCCCGCTGGACAAAAAGATCCGGAAATTTTCCACGGGAATGAAGGCGAAGTTGAAATTGATTACCGCGCTGAGCCACGAGGCGGAGGTGCTGATCCTCGATGAGCCGACGGCGGGACTGGACGTGATGGGGAGAGAGGAGATTCTCTCTCTGATGCGGGATTATATGGCGGAAGATGAGAACCGCACCATTCTTATCAGCTCCCATATCTCCACGGATCTGGAAGAACTCTGTGATGATTTTTACATGATTCACGAGGGGAGGATTCTGCTGCACGAGGACACAGATGTACTTCTGAGCAGGTACGCCCTTCTCAAGGCAGATGCAGAGCAGTTTGAAAAACTGGATAAGAAGTATCTGCTGCGATACAGAGAAGAACCGTACGGCTACAGTGTGCTGACAGACCAGCGCGATTTCTATCGGGAGAACTATCCGGAACTGGTGACAGAGAAGGCCGGCCTGGATACGCTTATCCGGATGATGACAGGAGGGACGGAAATATGAAGGGAATGTTGATAAAAGACACCCGCCTGCTGTTGCAGCAGAGGCGCTTTATCGTACTGGTTATCGTGGGTACAATTGTGTGGGCCTGTACGCAGGAGAACGGGTTTGCGATTGGCTGGCTGATGAGCATGTGCGCTATATGGGCCGGTGGAACGATCAGTTATGATGAATTTGACAACGGATTTCCGTTTCTGATGACGCTTCCCGCGGAGCGGAAAACCTATGTCCTGGGGAAATATGTATTTGGAGTCCTTTTGATGGCAGGCTCCCTTCTCGTGTATGAGGCGGTATTGGCGGGGGCGCTGCTGGCAAAGGGGGCGCCGGATCTTTCGGCGAAACTTCCGGAGGAACTGTTGGGAGATGTCGGGGGATTTTCCGTATGCCTGCTTTTTTTGGCTATTATGATACCCATACAGATAAAGTTCGGGGTGGAGCGGGGGCGGGTGATTCTTTTGTTTGTTTTCGCCGCAACCGCCCTGGTCGGGCAGGTGGCGTTACGCTCCGGTCTGGCAGAGGAGCTGGCTCAGGGAATCCGTCAGGCGCTGACAGGCGTGCCAGGCGGCGTTTTGGTTGTTATCGCGCTTGCGGCGGCGCTGTCACTTCTGCTGCTGTCCGCTCTCATCAGCATATCCATCATGAACAGGAAAGAATTTTAAATGGATTGCTTTTTTGGGAAAATGCGTTATAATAGCAGATAATAGTCTGACTAAAAAAACGCATTTGCTTTTGGAGCGGAGCGGGAAGGGATACAGTGAGAACCGATGAAGATGAGAACGGCATTGAGGAAGATGATCGGTTACTACAAACCGTACAGAAAGGTATTTTTCGCCGATATGTTTTTTGCCCTTGCGGAGGCGGGGGCGGTGCTGGTGCTGCCGGTGCTGGTGCGCTATATTACCCAGGACGTCATTTACCGTCCGATGGAGGAGGCGCTACATACTATCGCCGTGCTGGGGATTGTCATGGCGGGACTGGTGGCGGTCGAGTGCTACTGTAAATTTTTTATTTCCAATTACGGGCATGTCATGGGGGCGAAGATGGAGTACGATATGCGGGCAGAGATTTTTGCCCACTATCAGAAGCTGTCTTTTTCCTTCTACGACGACCAGAAGGTAGGGCAGCTGATGTCCCGCATCACATCGGATCTGTTTGACATTACGGAGCTTCTGCACCACGGCCCGGAGAATCTGGTGATTTCTCTCATCAAGATAATAGGAGCGTTCATCATACTTATGGTGATCAGCCCGTGGCTGACGCTGGCCGCCTTTGCGCTGGTTCCGGTGATGTTTGTCTATGCGTATTATTTTAACAGGAAGATGAAGCGGGCGTTCCGGCGCAACCGGGAGCAGATTGCGGAAATCAACGCGCAGATCGAGGATAACCTGTCGGGTATTCGGGTGGTTAAATCCTTTGCCAACGAGGGCATCGAGAAGAAAAAATTCCGCCGTGGCAACGACGGCTTCCTCCGCGCCAAAAAGGACAGTTATCTCTATATGGGAGGCTATCAGGCGGGGCTGGGCGCCTTCACAATGCTGATCCAGATTGTGGTGCTGGTGGCGGGCGCCGTCCTCATCACCAGAGGCATGGTAGATGTGACGGATCTGGTTACATTTCTGCTCTATATCAACATTTTCACAGAGCCAATCCGGACGCTGATAGATTTTACCGAGCAGTTTCAGAACGGATATACCGGATTTGAGCGGTTTATGGAAATACTGAGTATTCAGCCGGACATAAAAGACCGGCCGGGCGCCAGGGAGATTCATGATGTGAAGGGAGCTATTGAGTTTAAGGACGTGGCTTTTCACTATCAGGATAATGAGGAAATGGTATTGAACCATGTCAATCTCTCCGTGGAGGCCGGTTCCTATATAGCGCTGGTGGGGAGCTCCGGCGCCGGAAAGAGTACGCTGTGCAGCCTGATCCCCCGCTTTTATGAGGTGACGGAGGGGAGTATCTGTATCGACGGGACGGACATTCGGGATATCAAGCTTAAAAGCCTGCGGGATCACATCGGGATTGTGCAGCAGGACGTGTATCTCTTTGTGGGGACAATCTATGACAATATCCGCTATGGCAGGCCGGGGGCTACCCGCGGGGAAATCATACAGGCGGCAAAAAATGCGAACGCCCATGAGTTTATCATGTCGCTGCCGGACGGCTACGAGACAGACATCGGACAGCGGGGCGTCAAATTGTCCGGAGGACAGAAGCAGCGTATTTCCATCGCGCGGGTATTTCTCAAAAACCCGCCCATACTGATTTTTGACGAGGCTACTTCGGCGTTAGATAATGAGAGTGAAAAGGTAGTACAGGAGTCGTTGGAAAAGCTGGCGAAGAACCGTACTACATTTGTGATAGCGCACCGGCTGTCCACCATCTATAACGCGGAAAAAATCCTTGTGCTGACGGAGGACGGAATTGCAGAGAGCGGTACCCATGAGGAGCTCATGGCAAGGGACGGCGTGTACCGCCACTTATACGAGGTAAATAAAACGGTTTAGGAGGAGGCCGGGGAGTGCATGAGAATCGGAGTCTGTGACGACGAAAAAGAAATACGGGATTCTATTGTCGGGGGAGTGAAAGAGCGTTTCCCCGCAGCGGAGGTCTGTGCCTTCTCATCAGGCGAGAGCCTGTTACAGGAGGGGAGGAAACTGGATCTGCTCTTTCTGGATATCCAGATGCCCGGCAAAAACGGAATGGAGACGGCCAGGGAATTCCGCCGGAGAAATCCGGAGGGGCTTCTTGTATTTGTCACCGCACTGCCGGAATATGTATTTCAGGCCTTTGACGTGGGGGCCTTTCACTATCTGGTGAAACCGTTTACCGGAGAGAAATTCCAGGAGGTTCTCACAATGGCGGAGAGCCGCCTGTCCGACAGGGGAGAACAGCCGGAGAACCGTCAGGGAGAGGGAGACTGTCTGCTCGTAAAGAGCGGGGCGGAGCATATTCGGGTGAACTGGGAGGATATTCTCTATGCGGAGGTGTTCAACCGGAAGGTAATGCTCCACAGGAGGGAGTCCGACGTCGAGTATTACGGAAAACTGTCCGCGCTGGAGGAGATGGCGGGAGACGGATTTTTTCGGGTGCACCGCTCCTATCTGATTAACCTTGCCTGTGTGGAGCGGTACGATTCCGCGCAGGTCTGGCTGGAGGACGGAAGCTGCGTGCCGGTTGCCAGACAGAAATACAGCGGGTTTGTCAGACAGTATCTGAGGTATATCCGGGAGGAGGCAGAGAATGGAAAATCCTGATTTTTATTATGCAGCCGCTACCCACGGTTGCCATTTTCTTGTCCAGGCCGCTGTCAGCGGGCTACTCGTCTGTTATCTGGCGCCTTTCTTGCGGGTGCGGCGCCATGCCTGGGCCGCCGGGGGCGCATATTGTGCCGTTGTCCTTTTCCTCTATGTAATACCCTATAGTATGAGCGGATTTGTGGCGTATGGGCTGGGCTGCCTGGCCGCCTTTTTTGTCCTGTGCTGGCTGGAGCGTGAAAATATCTGGCAGAAACTGTATCTGATGATGGTGTTCTTTTCATTCCGGTGGCTGCTCGTCAAAATGGCCAGCGCGCTGTATGCCAATTTATATCACTACTTTTTCCTGCTGCCCTATACTTCGGGCAGCCAGTGGGCCGACTGGTGGCGGTGTGTGGGAGCTTTGCTGGCGGAGAATCTGTTTTACCTGGTTTTCTTCGATCTGGCGGTGCGCCTGTTCCACCGGGCGCACAGAGACAAAAAGGAGCGGATAACCGGTAGGGAGTTCGCTGTCATGGCCTGTCCCTGTCTGGCTATGGTTTTGTGGTGGAGGCTTCTGATATTTGAATACGATGCCTATGAGAGGGGAACCGGACAGAGCCCCTTTGACTGGTATGGCGCCTACCAGTGGATAATATTTTTCTACTGCGGCGTGTCTGTGATAATCATTCTGGTTATGGCGATGGTGCTTCAGAGGCTGAAAAGGGAAATACGGGAGCAGAGGCTCACGGAGCACTTACAGGGCCAGGTGGAGGAGATAAAGCGGCACGTCCGGACAGTGGAGGCGCTTTACCGGGACGTACAGGAAATGAGGCACGACATGAAAAATCATCTCGTGACACTGGAGAGGCTGTATGAAAAAGGAAATTATACAGAGGCGGGCCAGTATGTGGCGAGGCTCAGGGAAATAAGCGGCGACTCCGCAGAGGCGACGGGGATCCACAGTGGACACCCGGTGACAGATGTGATTTTGCGGGAAAAGGAAAGTCAGGCGCTTGAGCAGGGCATTGCCTTTGAGTGCCGGTTCTTCTATCCGGAGCAGGGAGGGGTGGACGCCTTCGACGTAAGCGTGATTTTGAACAATGCGCTTGACAACGCTATTGAGGCGGCGGGAAAATGCGAGGGGCCGGAGATTTCCCTCGTCTCCCGCTGCCGCAGGAGGGCATATCTGATAGAGATTACCAACACCTGCAGGAGCGCGCCGGTGACAGACGGGGAGTTTCCCGTCAGCACCAAGGCTGGTGAGGGACACGGGATCGGGCTTGTCAGTATCCGGCGGGTGGCGGAGAAATATCACGGAACGGCGGAGGTTGTGTGCGACGGGGAGCGCTTTACGCTGACGGTATTGCTGATGACGGAGTAATTCGCAACGAAAATCCGCCCGTTCGCGACATTTCGCTTTATGATGTGTTTCCATATCCGATATACAATATACAGAACAGGCGCTTTGGCGCGCAAGGAAAGGAGTCCGATAATATGGTAAAAGTACAGGGAATTGGTAATGCGGGTGCGGAAGTGATGGAAAACGTCCGCATGTCCGGGAACTCCGATGCGCAGATAAAGAGCATCGAGAGGCAGATCGCGGCGGCACAGAAGGAATTACAGGAGTTATCCTCCAATAAAGAGCTGAGCATGGAACAGAAAATGGAAAGGCGCAAGCAAATCAACCAGCAGATCATGGATCTGCAAAACCAGCTGCGGGCGCGGCAGATTGAACTGCGTCGGGAGAGGCAGCAGACGGAGGGCGCCACTATGGAGGAGCTGTCCGGCGGAAAGAGAGCGCAGGGAGAGGCGGACGGCGGCGTCTCCGTGGGAATATCCAAAGCTGGCATGGAGGCCATGATCTCAGCAGATACAGCGATGAATCAGGCCGGGGTGCTCGGTCAGGTAAAGAATAAATTAGAGGGCCAGGCAGACATATTGAAATCGGAAATTGCAACGGATGGAGCCCGCGGCGCTAATGTGGAGGACAAGGAAAAGGCGCTGGCAGATCTGGAGCAGAGAGCCGAGAGAACCGGAAAAGACCAGATAGAGTCTCTGACTCAGGCGGGCAGGGAGATTGCGGAGACGGATTCTTCCGCAGAGGAATCGGATAGAAAGGAAACGCAAAAGGACGGAGACTCTGCGGAACCGGAAAAATCCGGCGAGGGCCAAAAGGGGACAGAGGCCGGAGCGGAAAACCGCAGGACGGTAGATGTAAAAGTGTGAAGAAATAAAAAAAGTATCGGCGTTCCCCTAAACAAATAACAAACGTTATCCGATATATGATATAGATAGCAGAATAACTGTCTCCTCTGTGGGGCTCCCCGCAGAGGGCGGACATTCTGCCAGGCTATTTATTTTACAGAAATTCGGAGGACGGCCTGATGGCGAAAGAGGAAACGATGCCAAGTGAAAGCGAATGGCTGGTAATGGAGGTTTTATGGGACGGCACGGCGCCCCTGACGTCTACGGAAATTATCCGGCGGATACAAAAGAGCCGGAGTATGTCTGATAAGACGGTGCGGGTGTTGATTAACCGGCTGTGCCAGAAACAGATGATTGACTATGCCATCGACAAAAATGATGCCAGAGTATATCATTATTTTGCGGTTAAGTCCAGAGAGGAATGTCTGAGGGAAAAGAGCCGGAAGTTTATCGACAGTTATTTTTCCGGCAATTCAGCCAATGCGCTGGCGGCACTGATTCAGAGCAAACCGCTGACAGAGGAACAGATCCGGCAGCTGGAGCAGATCCTTGAGAACAGCAGGGAGAGTGAGCGTCCATGACGGTGCAGATATATCTGGCGAAGCTGGATTTTTGCGCGTCCTACATCACATTGAAAGCGGGGCGGTGTATTGCCTGTTCCGTGCTGATGGCGGCGCTGATACTGCTTCTTCGCCGGACGGTGTTAAAGGACAGTACGTTTGGCCGCGGGATAATCTGGTGCCTTTTGATTCCGGCGCTGTTTGTCGGGAAACTTCGGTTTTTCTATGAGAGCCGCATGGGAGTCCGTCTGTTTTTCTGGTGGCACAATATCAGCCTGGGAATCCCCTGGGTGCGGGTGGTATATATGACCGGCCTGTTAGTATCCGGCATTTTTTTCCTGTACCGCCGCCGGAAGCTCAGGAGTTTTACCCGTCGCCTCCGAAGGGGCGAGCTCGCCGGAAACAGGGTGCTGTTTTGCGACATATCGGTTTCGCCCTTTGCTACGGGGCTGTTCCGGCCGCGTATCGTAGTGCCGGAGACGCTCTGTTGGGAGCTGTCAGAGGAAGAACTTCAGATGCTCCTGCTCCATGAGAGGACGCATATCCGTCTGGGGCATCTGTGGATATATCTGCTGTGGGACATTCTCAGAATCGTCCTGTGGCCCAACCCGCTGATTCATTTCTGTACCAGGCATTTCCGCCAGGATATGGAGGATATATGCGACAGAATTACTATACAGAGGAGCGGGGAGAGAGCGAGGGAATACGGAGGGTTTCTGCTCCGAAGCCTGCGCCTGCAGCAGGCGGATCTCGCGGCCGCACACAATTCAGTTACGCTGTCCGGAGGGGACGGGTATCGGGATATAAAGGCCCGCCTGGAGAAGGTCGAGGGGTTTTGCCCCTATAAAAGGGTGCGGGTAGCCGGTATGTGTCTTGCCGCCGCACTGGTTTTGTCAGGGCTGATTTTCGGGCTGCATCGGGCCTCCTATCCGCGGTACAGCGAGATGGAGGACATAGCGCTATACAGCATGGACGGGAGGACGCGCCTGATTGACAGCGAGAGTTCACCGGAGCTTGCGGAGGCAATTACGATAGAGCCGGAGCGGATCCTCGTGGATTCGAAGGTTATGAACCGGCTGTTGGAGAAAAAACACATCACAAGCCAGACCTTTGTTCTCTCATTCGGAACTTTTTATAAGGTGCCCGGCGTGGGCGGCGGAGGCAACGCAGTCTTTATCGACTACGGGCCGAAACTGAGCGCTCCGGATATACTGGAGGTACCCTATATCGACGCCTCAAAGAGCTGGGAGAACTGGCTGTACCGGAATCTTTTGTAAGAGAGATTGCATAAAACGCTCAGAAATGAGGTTTTATATAAAAAAATACAGGGACGTAGCCTGCGGACAGTCGTGTGCGCAGGAAAGAAGAAAGGAAGGTTGATAACATGTCAGAGATTAACAGTTTCAGTGATTACGCAAACCAGTACGATACCACGCCGGATTATTCTGTGTTGTTTGGCTCCTCGACCGGCGGCGCTTCCAGCACCGGAAACGCACTGGGCGATTACACAGCGATTCAGAACGGCAGTTACAAAAAACTGATGAAGGCGTATTATGCACAGCAGAAGGAAACGGAATCCGGAGAATCCGCCGCTTCTCTCACGATGACAAAGAGTTATGCGGATGATTTGAAAAAATCCGTGACGGCGCTGATGGATAATTCCCTCTGGGAGAAAAAGAAGATCAAGAAAAAGGACGAGGAGACCGGCGAGGAAGTTGAAGTGGTGGACTATGACAGAGACGCCATTGCTAAGGCGCTGGACGATTTTGTCTCCGCTTACAACAAACTGGTTGAGAAGACCGGCGAGTCCGACACAAGGGACGTTTTGCGCGAGGCAGTCTGGATGACCGGCAAGGTGGGCGCGTCCTCCGCTCTGCTTGCGAAGGTGGGCATTTCCATCACGGAGGGGAACAAACTGGAGATTGACAAGGATAAGCTGGCGAAGGCAGACATCAATGATCTGAAGACCTTGTTCACCGGTGCGAATTCCATGGCGGATTATCTCTCCCAGAAGGCAGGGAAAATTTCCACAGCAGCGGCAGCCGCCACGGGGAGCAAGACTTACACGAGCAGCGGAAGTTATTCAAATGCTGTGTCCCAGTTAGTGTCCGGTAAAGTGGACGAGGAAGTATAACGACAGTTGCAGGAAGGTGATGGATATGAATATTACCTTTTCCGGCGGAACCCGATTTTTTCCGGCGCTCTCCATGGGAGGCTTAAAGAGCGTTCGGGAAAAAGCGGAGCGGCAGCAGGAATGTGAAAATCAGATAGCCTATTGGGAGGCAAAAAAAGAGAATCTGAAGGATATCAAATGCAACAGCATCGAGGACGTTGAGAAAAAGCTGCAGTTGTTCCACTCCTATGAGGACTCCATAGCGGCGGCCAGGGAAAGCTATAATAATTCCCAGATGTGGCACATACTGGACGAGGCAAAGGAGAAGGCCGAGAAGATTGCCAAAGAAGCGGAAAAACTGGAGCCGAAGACAGCAGAGGAAAGACAGGAGGATATGGCCAGGGAAGCGGCACAACAGGCGGCCGGAACCGAAGAAAGCGAAGGCGTTCTGAGCGAAATGATGGAAGAAAACACCGAGGCCATGGAAGAATTGACCGAGGAGATGCAGGAGGAAATGGCCGGAGAGGAACTGGAGCAGACAGCAGGGGAACAGGCCGACAGCATAGAGGAGACCATGGAAGAAATCATGGAGGAAAAACGACACCAGGGCATTGATATCCGCATATGAGAGCGGGGCTGTGAGATGGAAATAATGGATATTTCTGTCGCGCAGCCTTTCTTGTGTGCGGAGGCCGCATATTTTTTTTGGGCGAAAAATGCCGATATATATTACAGATTGTTTTTACAGGAGGCAGGATATATTCCTGCCTCCTGTCGTTTATGGAAAGGGAGGCGGGAAAATGATAGAAGCAGCTATTTGTGATGATGAGCGCGAGGACGCGGAGAAACTGGCGGGCTGTCTGTGTGAAAATTTTCCGGACGTGCACACGGAAATTTTTACCGAGGCGGATAAATTTCTCAGCGACGACAGGGAGTATGACGTCATATTTCTGGACTATTCCATGCCGGAACTGACGGGGGAGGAGCTGGCGGTCGCGCTGCGTGAAAAGGGGATAAAGAGCCTTCTGGTGTTCTTTACCGCGAGCCAGGAGCCGACGCCGGAGATTTTCCGAGTGGAGCCGTTCCGCTATCTGCTGAAGGGCATGGAGCCGGACAAACTGATACGGGAGCTGGAGGAAATTATCAATAAGTGTCATGAGAGGCGGGCCGCCCACTACATTTATGCCAGGCAGAAGGGAGATATTATCCGGATCCCCGTATACGACATTTCCTATATTGAGCTCGCCAAGCATGGCTGTACGATCCACACAGTGTGTAACGGTGAGAGCAGGGAGTATTCCATCAAAAAGAATATACGCCAGCTGGACGGGGAGCTGAGGGATTCCGGATTTGCCAGGGCGCACAACAGTTACCTGATTAGCATGGAGCATGTGGCGAGTTACAACAAATCCTATGTGCAGATGGACGATAAGACGGAGTTGAATGTATCCAGGGCATACCGCAGAAATTTTGATATGGCATTTAAGAAATTTATGTTGGAAAAAAATTGAAAGGAAAGAAAAGCATGGCATGGTTGTTTGAAAATCTGCTGGTCTTAGTAAATTTGTGCATCAGCAGTTTTGAAGCGTTTATGCTGTGGGAGACGGGAAGGAGTTTTTTTCATGCCAGGTATCAAAGTGGGTGGAAGAATTTTTTTGTGTTGACGATTATGGTGCTTGCGAATTTTACCGCCGGCGTCCTGCTGACGGGTGAGATTTTGCTGCCCCTCTATTTTCTGATAGATCTGGGCGCAATCATGATTCTGTTTGACAACAATATTCTGTGGAAGGGCGTATACACTATTTTCTTTATTGTCGTCCAGTGTGCCAGCGAGCTTTTGCTCCATGTGTTGTCCGGTATGGGGCTGTGGGCGGAGCAGCTGGCGGAGGATACGAATACGCTGTGGCTTTACACAATATCCGCCATGAGCTGCAAACTCATTGCCTTTTGTATTCTTCTCCTCGCCGCAAAGGGGCTGCTGAGGGGACGGATCGGAAGGCTCCCCTGCAGGGTGTTTGTATCCTATCTGATCATGCCGGTTTCCTCGCTGGTGATTCTGTTTCTGGTCGCCTCTTACTATGCGGGAGTTTCCAGGCAGTCGATCGACGTCGGGCTGATAGTCGGCAGCATCGGGGTGCTGATAGCCAATGCCATACTATTATACATTTTTGAGGGATATGCAGAGAGCATGGAACTGAAAAAGGCCGTCGCCCTGAGCGAGCAGAAGGCCTCGCTGGAGGCGAAGCATTATCAGCAGTTGGAGGAGATAAATCAGAAAAATCTGGAGTATCTGCACGACATCAAGCACATTCTGCAATCGGCGGGACACCTGATTGAAATCGGGGAGGACGGAAAGGCCAGAGAGGTTCTCGATAGCATGAATGAACGGATTGCGCGGACGAATGACGTCCGGTTCTGTCAGCACAGTATCATCAATGCCGTCCTGAACAGTAAAAAGGAATGGGCCGAGAAGCTGGCGCTGGAGTATCGGGCGGAGGTAGATGCGGTGCTCCAGAGCGGAAGCATAAAGCCGGAGGAGCTTATCGTGGTACTGGGGAATCTTCTGGACAATGCAATTGAGGCGGCGTCACAGGTGCCGGAGGGAGGGTATGTGCACATAAAGATCCAGATGAAAAACCATGGCACATTTATGCTGCTCAGTGTGGAAAACAACTATGAAAAAGAACCGAAGATGGCGGGAGGAAGGCTGCTCAGCAGTAAGGGAGACGCCCAGATGCACGGACTCGGCCTGCGGAGTATACAGAAGACGGTAAAGAGTCGGAACGGGCTGGAGAGCATCTGCTATGAAAACAAGGTATTTATTCATCAGGTGCTGCTGAGCACCCGATAGAAAGGATAAAAGAGGAGTGATGAGAGATGAAGGTATGCCGGATTGGTATATGTGAGGACGACGAGGACTACCGCACCTATCTGACAAAGATAATCCACAGCTGTATGCCGATGGGAAAGTGGGTGAGGATTTTCTTCTATGGAGACGGCAGAAGTCTTTTCTCCGCACCGGGGCGGAGGGAACTCGATATTCTGTTTATGGACGTGCAGCTGCCCGACGGGGACGGCAACGTATTTGCGGAGAGGTTCCGGAGGGAGAATTCCAGGGCGCTGATAAACTTCTGCACCAACAGGGGAACTCCGGCCACAGAGACGTTCAAAATCAATATATTCCGCTATATCCGCAAGGACGGGGGAAAGGAGCAGGTGGAGAGACAGGTGGCCGAGGTGCTGGAGGAGTATATCCGGAGGCGGCAGTATGCGAAATTCCATACCGGACAGGGACGGGTGTATCTGGAGGTGCCGGAGATCATATACTGCGAGAAGCAGAAGCGGGGGACGAGAATACATTTGACCGGAGGAAGGGAGATTCTGGTATCGGAGCACCTGAGCGATATTTACGGGCGGGTGGGCGCCAGCGGTTTTGCCTGTCCCCACGCCAGTTATATTGTCAATATGGAGCACATAACCGGAGTAAATAAAAAGGTGATCCGGCTCGGCGACGCTGGAGAACTGGGAATCGCGCCGCGGAAGTGGAAACAGTTCCAGGAGGATTTTAAGAGATTTATAGAGTGATTTTACGCCGTGGCGTGTCAACGGCAAAATGTTACCAAAATCGCCTAAAAATGATACAATTTTTCCATCTGCCTTGTAAATCAAACGGAAATTCTGTATAAAGAAAGTGTAAAAAACAAAATTACCTAAGAAGTTACAAGGAGGTGATATGATGAAGAATTTTTGCAGAAAAATCATGAGCAGCAGCGCTGTTGCAACACTGGCGCTGGCACTCACAATCTTGTCGGCTAATTCCTGCTGTCATTGGTTCTACGGACAGTCAGAGGAGCCGGATGCTGTAAAAGCGCTGCGCAGGTTCTAGGAGAAAGTTTTAATGCAGTCAACTAACAGAAAAGAAAAAGGAGGAAGTGTGCCAGTGGGTGATATTATTTTAGTGGAATATGAAAAAATGAGAGAGACAACTACTGTTAGACGGGAGAAAACGGAACAGCGGGGATTATTTCTTCTCGTATTAACAATTTTATTGCTCGTATTGAATCAGTTGTACACACAAAATTTATTTGTGCAGACAGGATTAAATCTGTTCGGACTGATTTTATCGTTTCTGTTATTCTATTGTATGCGCCGTGTGGGTAATGGGAAATCTGCCAGAAGCCTGGCAGAATACGCCAGCGATATGGAATGTATGGAAAAGGTTCTATATTGCCTGGACATTGACACCTACAACAAACTCGGTCTTGTGATCGACGAGGTAAAGGCGAGAATCACAGCAGATGAGCAGGAGCGTGAGAGAAAAGAAAAAATAGTTTGTTTTCTTGTTATTGCCCTGGCTGGCACAGTATCCATTTCCTGTCTGTGCTGGAGAAAAGGAATTCTCTCGTATGTGGAGATCGGAAGTGTGCTGAACTTCTTTCTTGTAGTTTCTGCACTGCTGTTTGCGTGCGCGTATGTATGTGCCAGAATTGTTTCCTCAAACCGGAAATATAAGTGGCTGTACGAAATACTGCTGAATGTGATGATAACAAAATTTTAGCAGGGTGATTTTCCCATCGGCAGTCCATGCCGATGGGAATTTCCGTGTAAGGGGATACGGGAGAACAATATGACGGAGGAGGCGGACATCTGTGACGGGAGAAGATGCAAAGAGAAAGATGATGGAGGATGCAGAGCTGAGACGGTACGCCATGGGCCTGCTAAAGAGTCAGGCTGCCAATCTGGCAGCGACGCTTCTTATCGCGGCGATCAGCGGGCGGTGGCTGGAAATCCTGCTCTTTGAGGCGGCTTTTATGACGCTGCGGCGCTATGCCGGCGGATATCACAGCAGCAGCTCTACGCGGTGTTTCTTCGTCTCCCTCGGAGTTCTTCTGGCAGTGGTGGCCGGAGACGTATGGGTGCTTTGCTCCCCTGCGACGGCGGGGGCGGGTTCTGTCCGTGTTCTTCTGCTGTGGGGATTGGCGGCGTGCGCATTTATCTTTTTGTTTTCGCCGGTAGAGGCCATAAACAAGCCTCTGGACGGGACAGAGAGGAGAGTATATGGAAGGAGAGCCAGAATCGTCGCGGCGGTTCAGGTGGCGGTCGAGTATATACTTCTGCTTTCCGGATTTAAGTCAGCGGGCGGCGTGGTGGTTCTCACCCACACGGCCATTGTGCTTTCGATGATTGCCGGTATGTGGCTACAGCACGCCGAACGAGCGGAGGAGAAAAATCCACAGCGTGAGGGTGACAGATGACAGCAGTGTCGTCAGGACAATAATGCTGGAGGTCAGGACGCTGTCGTTGCCGGTATTTTTGGCCATGATGTAGCAGGAGACGGTGGCGGGGGAGGCCAGCATAATGAGAATCGCCATTAGTTCCTGGTTGCGGTAGCCGAAGTGCACGGCCAACGGGAGAAACAGCGCCGCCGGCAATATAAGCTTGATAAAAGAAGCCACGAGAGTGGGCTTTATTTTTTTTATGGCCTTTCTCCCCTCAAAACTTGCCCCAATGGAAATCAGCGCCAGAGGAGTGGCGGTGTTGCCGATGCTGCCGATGGCCTTATCAATAAATACCGGAAAGTGCAGGTTGAGGAAGGCAAAGGGGAGGGCAATCAGGATGCTGAGCAAAATGGGATTTTTGAAAACCTCGATTACGGTTTTCAAAAAGGCGGAGGACGCGGCGCCCTCTCCGGCAGGGGAGTCCGCGGTCTCTTTTTTTCCCTTTATGGTGAGTATGACGACGGCAAAGATGTTGAACAGAGGAACGGCGCCAATAATCATCAGCGGAGCCATTCCGGCGCCGTCGTACATATTGTTGATAAAAGCCAGTCCCAGTATGGCGGCGCTGCTGCGGTAGGAGGCCTGGATAAAGGCTCCCTTTTCCTCCTCCTTCTTCATAAACAGTTCGGTCAGGCCCCAGATGGCGAGGATCATCACCAGAGTCACAAGAAAGCAGAACAGCACATAGCCGCCGTCGAAGCTTTGGCGTATATCGTTTTCTGTCAGATCCTTAAATACCAGGGCGGGCAGAGCCACGGTAAAGACATATTTGTCGGCCGTTTTGGTAAAGCGGTCGTCAATGAGATGAATGTAACTGAGGAACCGGCCGAGGATTATCATGAGAAAAATCGGCAGGGTTGCGTTAATACTGTATATAAAATTATCCATCATAACCTCCATTCCAGAGTAAAGCGTTCGATAGTCACTCAGAACAGTGTATCACAAAAAGCGGGCGGAAACCAGAGAAATTGAAAAATAAAGACGGAGGAAAACGAGGCGGAGACAGCAAAAATTTTCCGGCGGCAGACATGGTTTCATTGACTTTTCCGTGCAGGTGTGTTTTAATGAAAACAACCAGTTCATCTGGAAATTCTGCGAGGTGTTTTCCCGTATAAGCGCCTTAGAATGGAGGAGAAAAAATGAGTAAGCAGAGAGAGCCTCTGGTAACAAATATTTTTACGGCAGATCCGTCTGCCCATGTATTTGACGGGAAGATATACATATATCCTTCCCATGACCTTCCCCACGACGGGGAGGACAACGACGAGGGCGATGAGTACCGCATGGAGGATTACCATATTTTATCCATGGAGAGTCTGGATGCGCCCTGTGTGGACAACGGGGAAGCGCTCCACATGAAGGACGTGCCGTGGGTGAGCAAGCAGATGTGGGCGCCGGATGCCGCCTGTAAAGACGGCGTGTATTATCTGTATTTTCCGGCCAGGGACAAGGACGGTATTTTCCGCCTGGGCGTGGCGACCAGCGAGAGTCCGACGGGCCCCTTTAAGCCGGAGCCGAATTATATTGAGGGGAGTTACAGCATCGATCCGGCGGTGATGGTCGATGATGACGGAAGGGCCTATATATATTATGGAGGACTCTGGGGCGGCCAGTTGGAGAAATGGCAGACCGGTGTTTTTGCGGACACGCCGGGGCCGGAGGGGGACGAACCGGCGCTCGGCCCGATGTTTGCCGAGCTGTCAGAGGATATGAAATCCTTTAAGAGCGAGCCGAAGCATCTTGAGATTCTGGACGAGAACGGACAGCCGATTACAGCCGGTAATGAGGACTGCCGTTTCTTTGAGGCGTCCTGGATCCACAAGTACAATGGACTGTACTATTTTTCCTATTCCACGGGGACAACCCATTACATCGTGTACGCGACCAGTGAAAATCCGGACGGCCCGTTTACCTATCGGGGACGGATTATGGAGCCGGTCATCGGCTGGACAACCCATCACTCCATCGTGGAATACAATGGTAAATGGTATATTTTCTACCATGACTGTGAACTCTCCAACGGAATCAACCACAGGCGGACGGTAAAATATACCGAGTTGCACTACAATGAGGACGGCACCATTCAGACAATAAAACCCTACGACCATAAGGGCTGATGAAAGGGAGGGAGACAGTTGTTAGAGCAGTTGAAAAAAGAAGTATACGAAGCGAATATGGAACTCAAGGAGAGAGGACTGGTCATATATACCTGGGGAAATGTCAGTGGAATCGACCGGGAAAATAACTATATAGTTATCAAGCCGAGCGGCGTGGAGTATGATGAGCTGACGCCGGAGGATATGGTGGTGGTCGACTTTGAGCAGAAGGTAGTGGAGGGGCGGTACCGCCCGTCTTCGGACACAGCCACGCATATCGAACTGTATCGGGCCTGTCCGTCTCTCGGCGGAGTTGTCCACACGCACTCTACCTGGGCGGTGACTTTTGCCCAGGCGGGAATGGCGATTCCGGCCCTTGGAACCACCCACGCAGATTATTTCTATGGAGATATTCCCTGCACCAGGGATCTGACAGCGGAGGAGATCAATCTCGATTATGAGAGGAATACCGGCCTGGTGATCATTGAGACTCTTGAGGACAGGGATCCGATGGAGATACCGGGCATTATAGTCAAAAACCACGGCCCCTTTGCCTGGGGCACCTCTCCGGCCAATGCGGTTTACAATGCCGTAGTCCTGGACAAAGTGGCGGAGATGGCGCACCACACGCTGACGCTGAACCCGCGGGTAAAACATGCGCCGCAGTATTTATTGGACAAGCACTATTTCAGAAAACACGGAGCCAACGCCTACTATGGACAGGACAATCTTTAATCAGGCGGCGGCGAAAATTCTATCCAGAGAACGCGAAAACCACGGCATCGGGACGCTGGGAGAAAAGACGCTCCATGCCGTGGTTAAAAATTATGTGGAGCCGGACGAGGATTTTCATGAGGTGCCGCTGAATGGATATGTAGCGGACGTATACAGGGAGGGACAGGTATTTGAGATCCAGACTGCAAATTTCAATACGATGCGGGAAAAACTGAAGACTTTCCTGCCGCAGTACCGCGTCACGATTGTATATCCGGTGCCCGCCACAAAGTGGCTGCGCTGGATCGATGAGGAGACGGGCGAGGTAACGGATCGAAGGAAATCCCCAAAGAGGGGGACGCCCTACGAGGTATTCAGGGAATTATATAAGATAAAAGGTTTTTTGAGAGAGCCGGGGCTCGCCCTTTGGATCCTCCTGATCGATGTGGAGGAGTACCGGCTGCTCAACGGTTGGAGCGAGGACAGGAAAAAGGGCTCCTGCCGTTACGACCGGATACCCCTTGGGCTGGCAGAGGAAATACATGTGGAATGTCTGGAGGATTACCGGCTGTTTGTCCCGCCGGAACTGGAAGAATTTGGCGCCAGGGAGTATGCAAAGGCGACAAAACTGACGGTGAAACGGGCGCAGACAGCGCTGAATGTTCTCTGTCATGTCGGCGCAGTAAGGAGAACCGGCCGACAGGGGAGACGCTATATGTATGAAGCAGTGGAATGAAAAGAGAGGTTGAGAGCCGCGTTTTTCGAGAGCTGCGGTTCTCAGCCGCCTCTGGTGCGCGAGAGAGTAACTGTGTCAGCCAGTACCTCCTGGCCGCCGTCCGTAAAGCGCAGGATAATGGAGTAGGTGCCGCTGTGCATCTCGGTAAACGGCACGGCCATGGTGTAGGCGTAGTTATCATAACGATCGTCCTCCTGCGGCAGACCGGACAGATCCAGTTGATAGATGCGGTCATATTTGGTAAAGAGTATCTCCAGCAGTTCGCCGCCCCTGGTAGTCAGGTAAAGGGCGTCGCCGGAGACAAAGAAGCGCATATTATAATTTTCCGCCATATATTCCTGGGATACGGCAGCCGCCGTCTGGATAGAAGCGCCTTTGTAGAGTACCGGTGCGGAAAGCCACCCGCACATTGCGTAAGCGGTCTCTGTGAGCGAGCGCCCTGTCCGGTAAAAGGCCTCCGGATTCTCAGAGGACAGCGCTTCTAGATGGGAGCGCTCAATGGCAGTGCGGGGCTGGACGGCTCCGTTTTTTGATATGGAAGCGGGCGCGCTGGCCTTTGTGACAGCGCCGGTCTGACGATCCAGCTCCAGCATGGTTTTTCCGTTTTCCCTGGGGTGGGAGCCGGTGACAATACAGAAGTTGCCGGAGGCTTCCCTCTCTCCATAAATCTCATCGATTCCGCTGCCAATGTAATAGGTGTGGTAAAATCTTCCCAGCAGATCAAATTCGTAAAGATGGGTGGGAAGGGGAAAGCGTCCCGTGCGCGTCCGGACACGGGCGTCCGCCATCAGGAAGCGGTCATCGGAAATGGCTGTCAGTCCGGCGTCGCTGGAGGGCACGTTGAGAAAATAGCGGATATCGCCCGCACAGTCCCGCCAGAAGGGATAAAAAGAGCCGTCGGGACTGTCTGCCAGAGGGTGCGGCAGGGGACTGGTCTTGATGCGGATTGTGCGGCTTGCGATAACGGTATTCTCCGCTGTAAGTTCCAGAGTAAGTATGTTGTCCGTATCGGGATAGAGGCCGAAGATCGGCGCTATGTGGGTAGTTACCGGTTCGCTGAAGGAGTGGCGGTAGTCCGTGTCAGGGGAAGCGCCCTTAACCGTATAGGAAAGACAGCAGGGGGTATCCGTGTGGAATACTGCCATGGCTGTCAGCGGAGCCAGTCCGTAGGGATTTGTCACTATTTTCATTGTGTCAAAGGTCAGGGATTTATCCTGTATAAGCGCCTCAAGCTCCGCCTCTTTTTCCCTGGTGAGTTCCGTATAGGGCGTCCGCTCCGGGATTCCGCCGTTTATATTCAGATTCAGGCGGAGGCGGTTTAAGCTCATAAAATCTATCTTGAAGGATGAAAAGTGAAATTGCGTCCATTCTTTGATTCTATCGGAAAGTGTAGTCAGTCTGCCGGACATATGATTCTCCTTTGCTTGTCTGGACGGCGTCTCCTTATGTAAAAAACACAGGATTCCACAGTCTGTATCGTATTATCTATGTTGTAATTATAATACAAAAATTATGTAAAAACTATGTTAAAATTATAAAAATTTTGAATCCACGGCTGTTCGGGTTTTGCGTCTGCCGGAAGTCCTGCGTCCGGAAACCGTGCATTTTAACTCGTTCCGGCAGCAGAGCAGCATATAAAAGGAGGGCAGAAACAAAAAGAGATTGATAAAATCCGTCAGTTCCCACACCAGAGACAGCGGCATGACGCCGCCGACAAAGATCATGACGACATACAGGCCATGGTACAGGCGGCGCCCCCTTTTGTGAAAGAGAAAATCAAAACCCTGGCGGCCAAAGTAGCTCCAGCCAACCAGAGTGGCCAGGGCAAAGCATACAATGGCGGCGGCGAGCATCTCCTCGCCGAAAAAGGGAAGTTTGGAGAAGGCGGCCGCCGTCAGGGAACCGGCGGACAAAAAGGGCCACTCAGCCGGATATTCCAGCTGGAAGGCGACCAGGACAAGGCCGGTGACGGCACAGAGAACCACGGTGTCCCAGAAGGCTGCGCTCATGGAGATGAGAGCCTGATTCTCCGCCCGCTTCTCGGAGGCATTACCGGCGACGAGGCCGGCGGTGCCGAGACCGGCCTCATTGGTGAAAAGCCCTCTGGCGATGCCGTAGCGGACGGCTTTTCCTATGGTAAAGCCAGTGAGACCTCCGCCGATCTGCGAGAATCCGAAAGCGGAGCGGATGATTTGGGACAGGGCGGGCAGCAGATAGGCGGCGTGGAGGATCAGATACAGAATACAGCCCCCGAAGAAGTAAATGGCCATGGTGGGGACGACCGCCATGGAAAATTTTTCGATCCAGTTTCTTCCCTGCATGAGGATCAGTCCTACCAGGAAAGCGGTAACGATGGCGGTGACGGCGGGCATGACGCCAAAGACCTGGGAGCAGGTGTCTGCGATGGCGTTGCTCTGGGTGGTGCAGCCGATGAAAAAAGCGGAGAGGCAGAGGGCGGCGCTGTAGAGTGCGGCCAGTCCTTTTTTGCCGAGGAAGCCGGAGAGGACATACATGGGGCCTCCCTGAAGCCGTCCGCTCAGATCGGCGCAGCGGTGGCGCGCGCAGAGCCATGTCTCCGCATAGGTGGTGGCCATGCCGAAGACGCCGGTGAGCCAGCACCAGAAAACGGCGCCGGGGCCGCCTAGATAGACGGCGGTGGAGATTCCCACGATATTGCCGGTGCCGAGGGTGGCGGCCAGAGTGGTGGTCAGCGAGCCAAAACGGGAGAATCCGCGGGAGGGGGCGCTCCCCTGTCCGGAGGCATTTCCCGCCGGCGCAGCTTGGATAGAGCTGCCCCCTGCCGGATTGCTCTTTTCCGGATCGTTCTCCGCCGGATTGTCCCCTGTTCGGTTGCCCCCTGTGGGGTTATCCCCTATGGAGAGCCGGATACCCCGCACAACATGGCGCTGGACAAAGGAGAGCCGGATGGTGTGGTACAGGTGCAGTCCCATGAGGAGAATGAGCATGGGGCCGCTCCACAAAAACTGATTGACGGATAAGAGAAACTGCATGGCTGCCTCCCGGTGTCTTTTCTGCTTTCAGTTTATGCGGGGAGGTGCGGTGTTCATGTCAGGGAAAGTTCAATTGCTAAAGTTTTCTTCTTATGATAAGATAATAGAGACGAGATATGGACGAAGTGAGGAAGACATATGAATATTTTGAGACATTTTGTTACGATAACCAGACACCGGCATAAGGTTATCCGTCACTGTTTTCTGGCGGGGATATTCTGGCAGGGGCTCCGGCACGATCTGTCGAAGTACAGTCCGGCGGAGTTTATTCCGGGAGTCAGATATTATGCGGGAGATCAGAGCCCCAATGTAAACGAGCGGAAGGCGAAGGGGTTTTCCAGGGCCTGGCTCCATCATCAGGGAAGGAATAAACACCATTTTGAATACTGGGTGGACTACGATGTAGAGATACACCGCAAGGAGCCGGTAAGGATGCCTACAAAATATCTGATTGAGATGTTTTGCGACCGGGTGGCCGCCAGCAAGATTTACTATGCCGACGACTATGATGAAGGTAAACCATACGAGTATTTTAAAAAGGGCCGTGCCGGACGAATCATGCACCCGGAGACCGGAAAGCAGCTGGAGGAGATGCTGATTATGCTGCGGGATAAAGGGGAGAAGGAGACTTTTTCCTATATTAAAAATGTTATTCGGGTTCAGGGAAAGAGGGATAAAGAGCATTGGAAGTGACAGATTTCAGCAAGGGGAGCGTCAGGAAAAACATTATGCGCCTGGCAGTTCCCATGACATTGGCCCAGATTATCAATGTACTCTATAATATTGTAGACCGCATCTTCATCGGGCGCATGGAGTCAGGATCCTCGCTGGCGCTGACCGGTGTGGGCGTCTGTCTGCCGGTCATAACGATTGTGATTGCCTTTGCCAATCTGATTGGAATGGGAGGCGCTCCCCTGTTTTCCATCGAGAGGGGAAAGGGGGAGGAGCGCGAGGCGGAGTATATACTCGGCAACTGCTTTGTCCTCCTGATTGTCCTGGGCGTCCTTTTGACGATTCTGGGACTGCTTCTGAAGCGGCCGGTGCTCTATCTGCTGGGGGCCAGCGACGCCACCTTCCCCTATGCGGACGAGTACATCACCATCTATCTGCTTGGAAACATATTTGTACTGCTGAGTCTGGGCCTGAACAATTTTATCAATGCCCAGGGCTTCGGGCGCACGGGCATGTTCACAGTGGCGATTGGCGCCGGACTCAATATCGTACTGGATCCGGTCTTTATTTTTGGTCTGGGACTTGGCGTGCGGGGAGCGGCGCTGGCTACGGTCTTGTCCCAGTGCGCAGCCATGGTGTGGACGCTGCGGTTCCTCTGCGGGAAAAAGGCGGTAATCCGTCTGCAGAAAAACCGTCTGGCGCTGAGGCTGAAGCGGGTGATGAGGATTTTCGGTCTGGGCGTGTCGGGCTTTACCATGTCCGTGACAAATTCACTGGTACAGATGGCGTGCAATGCCACCCTTCAGACCTATGGCGGCGACATCTATGTGGGAATCATGACGATTATCAACTCGGTGCGGGAGGTTGTCCAGATGCCGGTGTCCGGTATCGGCTCCGGAGCGCAGCCCGTGATGGGATTTAACTACGGGGCGGGGCAGAGCGACAGAGTAAAGAAAAGCATCTCCTTTATGTCCCTGTCCATGATTCTCTACACGCTGATGATTTGGCTTCTGCTCTTTTTGTTTCCGAGGTTTTTCCTGGGGATATTCAGCAGCGATCCGGAGGTGCTGGAGGCGGGCGTAAGCTGCCTGCACATATACTTTTTCGGGTTTTTTATGATGGCGCTGCAATTTGCCGGACAGACTACCTTTACCGGTCTGGGCTTCAGCCGGAGGGCCGTATTTTTTTCTATTTTCCGCAAAGTGATTATCGTGGTGCCGCTGACGCTGCTTCTGCCCCAGGTGGCAGGGCTCGGCGTACGAGGCGTTTTTCTGGCGGAGCCGGTCTCCAATTTTATCGGGGGCGGAGCCTGTTTTTTGACAATGATTTTCAGTGTTTACCGAAAATTGTAAAGACTGCCAGACTATGACATAATTGTAACAAATTTATATTATAAAATAAGGCGTCGTTATGAAATAATTTAAAGTGGGAATGTTATGTAACGAAATAAAAAATGCACCCGGTGTGCAAAATGGAGGAAGCAAATGGATCATTTGGATATGTTGGAGTACAAAAGTGTGCACATTTTGAGAGAAGCGTACAGTGAGTTGGGAAATCTGTGTATGTTGTGGTCGATCGGTAAGGATTCAACCGTGCTGCTCTGGCTGGCAAGGAAAGCGTTTTTCGGGCATGTGCCGATTCCGCTGGTTCATATTGACACCCATTTTAAAATTCCTGAAATGATAGAGTACAGAGATCGTCTGGCAGCAGAGTGGAATCTTGATATGATTTACGGAGAGAACACGGACGCCCTGGAGAAGAAGGAGACCTTTCCCGATGGAAACGTGTCCCACATCGACTGCTGCATGAAGCTGAAGACAGAGGCGCTGACAAACACGCTGAATGCGAACTGGCCCCGATTCCGCTATAACCACAACAAGGGAGTCTATGAGAAGGACACGAACTGCGAGCCGTACACAGGCGTTATCGTAGGCGCCCGCGCCGACGAGGAGGGAAGTCGTTCCAAGGAGCGCTATTTCTCCCCGCGGGATAAAAACAACGACTGGGACGTGGGAGACCAGCCGCCGGAATTCTGGAACCAGTACAAGACGGATTTTGCGCCGGGCACCCATGTTCGGGTACACCCTCTGCTGGACTGGACGGAGTTAGACGTATGGGAATATATTGAGAGAGAAAATATTCCGGTGGTATCCCTCTATTTCGATCAGGGAAACGGTACGCGGTACCGCTCTCTGGGCTGCGGCCCCTGCACGACGCCGGTGGATTCCACGGCGAAGAATGTGCATGAAGTGATTGAGGAGTTAAAGACCGGTAAATTTGCCAACATCGCAGAGCGCTCCGGCCGCGCCCAGGACAAAGAGGGCGGCGGCGGTCTGGAAGAACTCAGGCGAAACGGTTATATGTAAGGAGGGCCATATCAGATGATGGAAAAAGAGGATATGAATATTGTTATCGTAGGTCATGTGGATCACGGTAAATCTACATTGATGGGACGTCTTCTGGCTGATACGGACTCTCTGCCGGAGGGAAAGCTGGAGCAGGTCAAGGAGACCTGCCGCCGGAATTCCAAACCGTTCGAGTACGCGTTTTTGCTGGACGCCTTAAAAGACGAGCAGTCACAGGGTATCACGATTGACACGGCGCGCTGTTTTTTCAAGACGGAGAAGCGGGATTATATCATTCTGGACGCGCCGGGACACATTGAATTTTTGAAAAATATGATCACCGGAGCCTCCCGCGCGGAGGCGGCCCTTCTGATGATCGACGCCAAAGAGGGAGTTCAGGAAAACTCCCGGCGCCACGCCTATATGCTCTCCATGCTGGGAATCAACCAGATTGCCGTAGTCATCAATAAAATGGATTTGGTGGACTATGACGAGAAAGTGTATGAGAGCGTCAAGGCGGAATATCTGGAATTTTTGAAGCAGATCAACATCACGCCGAAATTCGTCCTGCCGGTAAGCGCATTTATGGGCGAGAACATTGTGAAGAAAAGCGATAAGATGCCGTGGTATGACGGCATGTGCGTCCTGGAGGTTCTGGACAACTTTGAGTGCGAACAGGCAAAGGAGGATCAGCCGTTCCGTATGCCGGTACAGGACGTCTATAAATTTACCCGCAACGGAGACGACCGCCGGATTGTGGCGGGAACCATTGAGGCCGGAACAGTTCGGCCGGGCCAGGAAGTCGTATTCTATCCGTCGGGCAAAAGAAGTCATGTGAAAAATATCGAGGTGTTTAACGCGCCGCCGATTGAGGAGGGAAAGCCGGGCATGGCCATTGGCTTTACCATGGTGGAGCAGATTTATATTACGAGGGGAGAGCTGATGAGCGTTGTCGGTGAGCCGACGCCAAAGACGGCCTCCCGCATAGCGGCCAATATTTTCTGGCTGGGCAGGAAGGATTTTGCGCCGGGCAGGGTATATTATCTGAAAATCGGCGCAGAGAAGGTGAAGATGGAGCTTGAGAGCATAAAGGGCGTCATCGACTCATCCAATCTCTCCTCGACTGGCGAGAAGACGGCCGTGGGAAGAAATGAGGTGGCGGAGTGTATTCTGCGCACCGATAAGCCGATTGCTTTTGACACGGTAGAGGATCTGGCCGGAACCAGCCGCTTTGTCATTGTGGACGACTACGAGATCGCCGGTGGCGGTATCATCACGGCGCCTCTGGAGGATGAGGAGCAGGAGATCCGGCAGGGCACGATGCTGCGCAACTACAAGTGGGAGGTCAGCGACGTGTCGGTGGAGGAGCGGATCGAGCATTACGCCCAGAGGCCAAATCTGATTGTCCTCACCGGGCCGGAGGGAACCGGCAAGAAGAAGCTGGCGAAGCTTCTGGAGAGGGAATTGATGAACTGCGGGCGCTATGTATACTACATGGGCATCGGCTCTTATCTGTACGGAGTGGGCGCGGACACGAAGAAGGCTAGTATTCAGGATCACACGGAGCAGATCCGGCGGTTTGGCGAGGTGGCGAATCTTATGCTGGACGCCGGCATGATACTGATAGTGACAGCCACAGGACTGACACAGTCGGATTATAAAATTATGAAAACGATTGTGGAGAGGGAGTTTGAGGTAATCTGGGTAGGCAGCGAACTGACGACGGATATTTCGCCGGATATCCAGCTGGCGGATAAGGACTATGAAAAGAGTATCCATACCATTAAGAATATGCTGAAGGATTCCGGTTCAATATTTAGGGCATAGAGGAGACAGGCTTTCATGGAGAAAAATTTTTCCGCGGAGAAAAACGAAAATATAATCTGGCATTCCAATAAAGTATCCTACAAAGACCGCTGTCGGGTTCTGGGACAAAGGGGCCTGGTAGTGTGGTTTACCGGACTGTCCGGCTCTGGCAAGTCCACCATCGCAGTGGAGCTGGAGAAGATGCTCAACGAAGCGGGCCGGGCGGTATATCTTCTGGACGGGGATAATATCCGCTGTGGGATTAATTCCGATCTGGGCTTCAGCGACGGGGACAGAAATGAAAATATCCGGCGCATCAGCGAAATTGCGGCCCTGTTCTGTGATGCAGGCATTATCACACTGGTTTCCTTTATCTCCCCGTTTCGGAAAATGCGGGAATTCGCCAGGGAGAGAGCCGGCGAGGGAAATTTTATCGAGGTGTATGTGAGCACGGATTTTGAGACCTGCCGGAGACGGGATCCGAAGGGGCTGTATCAGAAGGACATTAAAAATTTTACCGGAAAGGACTCCCCCTATGAGGAGCCGGAAAATCCGGAGATCGTACTGGACACGGTGAATAGAGATCCGATGGAGTGCGCCGGAGAAGTTCTGCGTGAAATTGAAAGGTATCTGACAGGGAAAGGCGACATCTGAGAAGGAATAACCGCGAGACGGAGGACAGCGAGATGAAAAAACTGACGGTTTCGTGTAAGAAGGGTGTTGAAAAACTGAAAAAAAGAAAAACCGGACACTCCTCGAAAAAGAAGCGGGTTCTTCATCTCAAGGACGGAGGGACTGTCACCGTATGCAATTTTTACTGGCTGCAAAAAAAAGCGAGGCGCTTCGAGAAAAATTTTACTCGTCCGGAGGGGCTGCAGGTGCGGACAAATATCGAAAAACAGTCCATGTATGCTCCGCTGTCCCAGGCCAGGGATTATTATCTGGAGCATCTGCTAAGGAGTCGGGGCTATACATTCCGCGATATGTTTTTGATTAAAAACCCCTTTGGGGAGGCCCCGCTGACGGCGCTGGCGCTGTTTGTCACCGACGCCCCCTGTCGGGTGCGTGTCACGGTGAAGGGGAATATACCTGAGACGGATTTTACATCGGTTCTTCCGGAGACGCGGTACCACCGGGTGCCGATCCTCGGCCTCTATCCGGGCCGCCGGAACCGGATTCGTTTTGAACTGCTGGATTCAGAATCCAGGGTGACGGCAGAGCGGACAGTTCCGCTCCGGACAAGGCCGCTTCCCCAGGATTTGCAGAAAATCATTAAGGTGAGGAAGGTTTCGGACAATCCGGCATTTGAAAATATTCTGATTGCCGGGGGGATCGACATAAAAACCTGCGTCTTTGACAGGCAGGGAGAGATCCGCTATTATCTCAAGCGCAAACCAAAGGGCTACGGGATTTTTCCGCTGTCCGGAGGGCGTTTTATTTTCATGGAGCGGGAGATTTCCGCGCCATCTTTTACCAATCCCCACTCGGTGCAGAGCTACGATATGGACTATCTGGGGCGGGTACGCAAAACCTATCTGGTGAAGAACGGCGCGCATCACACCGTGGAGGAAAAGACGTCCGGCGGCAATATTATGACGGCCGGCAGCAGTATGGAGGGCCACTCTGAGGATCTGATCCTGGAAATCGACCGCCAGAGCGGTCAGATCGTGAAGAAGGTAAAACTGGGAGATATATTTGACGAGACGTATCAGGATATGATGGACTGGGCGCATATCAATTCCGCCTCCCATTATGCGGAGAACAACTCCGTTCTGGTATCAATGCGGAATATCCATTCCATAAGCAGCGTGGACTGGGAGACCGGCGAGATGCGATGGCTTCTCGGGGATCCCCGCTTCTGGGAGGGAACCAGCATGGAGGACAAACTGCTAAAGCCAGTGGGAGAGGTGCCGTGGTTTTATCAGCAACATGCGGTGTTTGAACTGAAGGAGGATTTTGACGGCAATCCGGATACGAAGCACATCATTGTATTTGACAATCACTGGCATAAACGGCGCAAGGTCAAATTTTTCGACAAGGACGCAAACAGTTATATCAGTTTTTATACAATCAATGAAAAAGAGAAGACGGTGAGCTTCCATAAGCGGTTTCCGTGCCCCAAATCCAAGATCCGCTCCAATGCTATCCTGTGCGGGGAGAAAAACCGCCTCTATTCCATGGCCGGTTCGCTGGTTACGCCCATAGACGGCAGCATCGGAATCGTCCAGGAATTCGATTTTACGTCCGGCGAGGTTCTCAGTGAATTTGCCGTTGAGCCGGGATTTTTCCGGGCGCACGGATTTGAGCCGGATGTGGAGGCGCTGGCGAAGCCGATGTTGGCCTGTCGGGACTATGTGTGCGGCGATTTGAAGCGGCCGGAACCTCTGAGCGATGAGGAGTACGGCAAGTTGGATTTGCAGGAAAAGCGTCGGGTTACGGAGGAGAGCATTGACTATGTGATGCAGGAGGATCTGCTCTATATCCACGAAATCGACCATTCCATTCGCAGGGTATACCTGTTTGGGAAAAAGGGCAAATATTTTGTGGAGTTTGCGGACACCTACCAGACCATGTCGGTATTTGAGGAGGCGGAGTATTACATCGCCATGTGGTTAGATACCCTGCCCTCCGATTATTATGAGCTGTACCTGGATGTAAAGGGAGAAGTGCAAAATACCGGTAAATATATTTCCAAGTAGAATATCGTGTCCTATGATAAAAAGGCGGGCCCTCAAAAAAGGGGCGCCGCCTTTTTGCCGTCTCGTTATTCCGCTTTTTCCAGGCCGGCTGTGAAGCGCTCGGACAGGGAATCGTAAATGGGGCGGTTCCCCGTCAGGCTGGCAGTGGCGCAGGCTAAGAGGGCGACGATGCAGAGCTCGGGCAGATGGTCGGCGGCGCCTGTCATCTCCGCCACCAGCACCACGGCGGTAACGGGAGTCCGCAGGATCCCCGCAAAGAGTCCGGCCATGCCAAGGGCGATAAACAGGGGCCAGTGGCTTCCATCCAGCGGGAGCCAATCGACAGCCAGCGCGCCGCAGACGGCTCCAAGGAAGGAGCCGAGCGTCAGAAGCGGGAAGAAGATGCCGCCCGGCAGACCGGAGCCGAAGGAGACGCCGGAAAAGATAAACTTGGCAAGAAGCAGGAGCAACAGGGTGGAGAGGGCGGGGCGCCCCACTTCGAGCAATGTCACCATGGCGTTTCCGCCTCCCAGAATACGGGGCAGGAAAAGGCCGGCCGCACCGGCCACGAAAAAGACGGCGATGAAACGAACGGTGACAGGTATTTTCTTCATGGAGCGAAACAGCGTCTGCGCCCCCAGCATGGAAGCATTGTAGCCCGCTCCGGCGAGGCCGCACAGGATACCAAACGGAATCAGCAGCCAGTACCAGCTCAGCGGCAGGGAGGCGAAGCGGTAATGGAAGATAGGCGCTGCGCCAAAGAAAAAGCTGGCGACCACATCGGCAGTTAGGGAGGCCGCTAATCCCGCTGTCAGAAGGGTGCGGTCAAAACTCCGGTGGATTTCCTCCAGGACAAAGAGAATACCGGCCAGAGGAACCTGAAAGGCGGCGGCCAGTCCGGCTCCCGCGCCGCAGGATAACAAGAGGAGACGCTCCCTTCCGGCGCGGGAGGGGAAAATCCTGTCTCGGAGCCGGAGAAACCCTTTGGCGGCCATGGTTCCCAGATGTATGGAGGGGCCGGAACGGCCCATGGAAAGTCCGCCCAGAATACAGATCGTGCCGCCGCTTATGCGGGCGATGAGGACACGGAGCCAGTTCTCCTCCAGACGGCCCTTTGTCTCCTCCATAACCTGAGGGACGCCGGAGGCGCCGGCCATCGGTTCCCAGCGAAGAAGGCCGTTGGCGGCGAGCGCCAGTCCGGCCAGAACAAGGAACCAGAACAAGACTGACAGGGCGTTGCCACGGATCAAGTCCTGTATGAAAAATAAAAGAGCTTCTGCCCAGGTAAGGCAGTACCGGTACAAAACGACAACCAGACCGGCGAAAAGGCCCACGAGAATCCCCTCTCCCAGGAGAAGCAGCGTATATCCATGGGCGGTAGGACGGGCGGAGCCCGCCGGTGCGCTTTGGCAGTTTTTCATTCGTTTCTCCAATCCGGAGCGTCCGAAGACGGCTCCTCACGATAGTAAATTACAAATTGCAGACAATCCCTTTCCCTGTTATTTTACAACTGCCCGCAAAATTTGGCAATAACCCCTCTCATTACTTCTGATTTTGATTTGATGATTTTAGTCCGCGCCGATTATTTTACCACGACGCGGCAGCGCTCTTTCGTTCCGTCCTCAGAGGCGTAAATCGTGCAGACGCCCTTTTTCTTTGCAGTGACCTTTCCGGATTTATCCACTGAGGCCACGCTTTTTTTGCTGCTTTTCCAGGTCGGGCATATGCCGGAAGAAACCCTGGCTGTCAGGGTGCGGCTGCCTCCCTTTTTCAAGGTAATCTCATCTGCGCTGAGCTCGATATCCGGCGGCTCTACGGTGACGTCGCAGCTTTTTGTGACGCCGTCAATTTTGGCGGTGATCACCGTCGTCCCGTGCTTGCGGGCAGTGACCAGCCCGTCTTCATCGACGGTGGCCACGCTTCGCCTTCGGGATTTCCATGTCGGCGTGCGTCCGGAAGAAACTTTGGCTGTGAGCCGGATTGTCTGCTTCCGGTAAAGAGAGGCCTCGGTGCGGTTTAACGACACCCTGGGTTTCTTTACTGTTACCAGACAGGTGGCCTTAGAGCCGTCGGCAGACGCCGTGATGGTCGTATCGCCGGGTTTGGTGCCTGTGATCCGGCCGTGTTCGTCAACGGAGGCCACGCTTCGCCTGGAGGATTTCCAGCTCAGCGGCGCGCCGTTGGAGGTCGTGCCGCGAAGTGTGACGGAAGCGCCGTTTTCCATAGTGATGTGTCCGGCGTCCAACCGGATAACGGTTGGAGATACCGTGACGAGACAACTTGCCTCCGCGCCGCCGGAGCGGGCGGTAATGCGGCAGGAGCCCTTCCTTTTGGCAGTGACCTGTCCGCAGCGGCTGACCGAGGCTATTCGGGAGCTGCTGCTTTTCCAGGTAATCTTTTTGCCTGATGAAGAAATGCCAATGAGCGGAAAGGTCTGCCGGATATTTACGGTTTTTCTGTAACAGGATAAGATAACGACAGAAAAAGACGCGGCCTGCGCCCTCGGCGGCGAAGGATTGAACAGTGTAGTAGTCGTCAGTGTAAACAGTAGCAGGACAGCCAGTATGCGTACCGGCGCTGTCCGTGAATTTTCAGAATGTGAATGATTCATAGATAACTCCCTCCTTACATGAAGTAACGAGAGGGTGATTAAAAATATAGCACACAACGGGGAGGATTGCAAGAGTCATTTATTCGTGGTATACTTTTTCCACCAAATCAAGAGAGGACGGGCGAACAGATATGAAATTCCAATCCATTCAAAAGGTACACAGCGGTTCGTATATTCACCGCTACGATGTGACCTATCAGACGGCGGCGGGACATGAGAAGGTATATGAGATGATCAGCCGGAATCCCTCGCTGAAGACGTTAGCCGACTTAAAGAAAGGGCAGGCGGACGCCGTGGTTATGATTCTGCATGACGGGAGCGGGGAACGGCTGCTTCTCAACCGAGAGTTCCGCATGGCGCTGGGGGACTGGGTGTATAATTTCCCCGCGGGGCTGATGGAGCCGGGGGAGACGCCGGAGGAGAGCGCGAGGCGGGAGCTGAGAGAGGAGACCGGCCTGACGCTGACAGCGGTTCGGGAGTATCTTCCGCTGAGTTATAGTGCGGTGGGGTTTTCGAATGAGACAAACATCTGTATTGTGGGGACGGCGGAGGGAACTATCCGTGAGAGCGACTCCGAAGTAGAGGAGATAGAGGCCGGATGGTTTACCAGAGAGGAAATCCGGCAGTTGTTTGAAAAGGGGGAACTCTTTGCAGCAAGAACCCAGGCATACAGCTACTTGTGGAGCCGTATGCCTGGGTGACAGGGTGCGGGGGTTTAAGCGCTGAAAACTTAATCCTCGCTGTATGTGCTTACCGCTTCAAATTCCTCCACAATCGAGGCGTCCGGAGCCTTCGTACACAGGCTGACGACAACGATGCAGATGAGGCTGATAAAGAAGCCGAGGAGCAGGGAGTAAATGCCGGTTACTGTATACAGCGTCTGTCCGCCGACAAGAGGGAGATAGTCCCAGATAATGACGAACAGGCCACCGGATATGATACCGGACACGGCGCCCGGAAGGTTAGTGCGCTTCCAGAACAGGGAGCATACGACCAGCGGGCCGAAGGCGGAGCCGAGGCCGGCCCAGGCGTCGGATACCAGATTCATGATACTGCTCTCCGGATCCCAGGCGATGAAGAAGGCTAACAGAGCCACGACCACTACGGTAATCCGGCTGATGTTCAGCACCTTTTTGTCGTCCGCATCCGGATTTAAGATATTCTTATAGATATCCTTGGAAGCGGAGGAGGCGCAGACTAAGAGCTGGGAATCCGCCGTAGACATGATGGCCGCCAGAATACCGCACAGGAACAGACCGGCGATAAACGGAAGGGCAAAGTCCACGGTAAAGAGCTGCTGGATCATGGAGATAAAGACCGTCTCCGTAGAGCTGTCGGTGAGTACGTCCTGTAGGAAGGCCCGACCGACAACGCCGATGACGCAGGCGGCAAATAAGGAGATAGCCACCCATACAATGGCAATGATGCTGGATTTTTTCAATTCCTTTTCACTCTTGACCGCCATGAAACGGACTAAGATGTGGGGCATTCCGCAATAGCCAAGGCCCCAGGCCACCTGAGAGAGTATATCAATCAGGGAATAGGGCTTGCCGCCGTTGGAGAACAGGCTCATATAGTCGCCGGCATTTACCACGTCATGGCTGAGCAGGGCGGTGGAAAAATCTCCGTTTATGAGACTGTAGGCGAGAATCGGCACAATCATCAGGGCAATCAGCATCAGAGTACCCTGTATAAAGTCGGTGGTGCACACAGCCAGGAATCCTCCTAAGAAGGTGTAAATCAGAATAACCGCAGCGCCAATTGCCAGGGCGAGGTGGTAATCAATTCCGAATACGGTATTAAACAGTTTTCCGCCGGAAGCCAGCGCAGAGGCGGTATATACCAGGAAAAATATCACAATCACGATCGACGAGATACCTAAAAGGATCTTTTTGCGGTCGTGATAACGGTTTTCAAAAAACTCCGGCAGTGTCAGAGAGTTATTGGCTACAATCGTATAGCGGCGGAGCCGTTTGGAGATGATGAGCCAGTTGAGAACTGTTCCGATAAAGAGGCCGATGGCAATCCAGGCCTGGCCGGTACCCAGTGCATAGACGGAACCGGGAAGTCCCATCAGAAGCCAGCCGCTCATGTCGGAAGCCTGCGCAGACAGAGCCGCTACCCAGCTGTTGAGGCCGCGGCCGCCGAGGAAATAATCCTCTGTGCTTTTTGTTTTTTTCATGGAAAAAATTCCAATGCCAATCATCAGCAGGAGATAAAAGGCAAAGGCAGCTAAAATAGCAATCGTTGTTGTTGACATAATATCCTCCATTCTTATAGGTGATTGTAAAGTATACCCAAAAAACATGGTATTACATTAACCTCTAATATACCATAATCCGGCTGCTCTGGCAAGTAAAGGAAGGATTTATGCTCTTTTCTGCTTGTAGATTTATGCTTTTTTTGAAACAGCGATGGGATACCCGGATATTTCAAATGATACAATATCACTGAAAAAATCATTGGGCATCACTCACCGGTATTTGCACCTCTTTCATACGGTCGCAAAATTATCCACTGGCCAGCCTATGCGGGATTAAGTATATTTCCATCCCAAATTTCTATTTTTCGTTCGCAATTCGCTACGACATTTTTATCATGTGTTACAACCAGAATCGTCTGTCCTAATTCTTGTTGCAGCTGAATCAACAATTCCATTACCTCTTTCCCATTTTTTTCATCCAAATTCCCTGTCGGTTCATCGCACAGGAGGAGTTTGGGGGAATGTATGATTGCTCGCGCGATTGCAACTCGTTGCTTTTGTCCGCCGCTTAATTCGCCTGGATAATGAGAGAGCCGTGTCTGTAGATGGAGTTTGTCTACAATGTATTCAAAAAAGGCCATATCTGTTTTCAAATGGTTTATAGTCATTGGTAATAAAATATTCTCTTTCGCCGTTAACTCCGGAATCAATTCAAAATTTTGAAATACAAACCCGACATTTTTTTTGCGATAATCCGCCAGTTCGCGGTCAGAGGCTGTACAAAGATTTTTAACCTCGTTTTCCATTTGATAATAAAGGATTTTCCCAGAAGTCGCATGATCCATCCCGCCAATCAAATGGAGGAGAGTGGATTTTCCACTTCCGCTCGTTCCAATTACCGCCACAGATTCTTTTTTGTACAAGTTGAAACTAACATCATTTAATGCGAGTACCTTTGTACTCCCACTTCCATAAGTTTTAGTTAATCCACATATATTTAATAAGATTTCCATGTCATTTTCCCCCTTTTTATTAATACCGGTTTATTTGCATGATATCTACTAAAGATTTTTTCTTCAGTGGATTTGTAATCAATATCACCGAAATACCTACCAGTAGGGATGTCAATAAAATGATAGTCAAATAAATAGGTACAAAATGGTGCTCAAATATATGATATTGATAAGGAAAAATCTTTGCCAGCCCCGTCACATCAAAGTCAATCCCGTCATATTTCTGTCTGTATTTGACGCATACAAAATCAAAACACTTTGCGGGAATCCACGCAATGAGTGATATAAATAATATGCCTTTGATAAAGTATAGTATAATGCGAAAACGCAATTTTTGTAATGACAGTCCCATACACCTAACTATTCCAATATTTTTGCTTTTTAGGTGAATGGTCCGGTGGATAGAATTAATAATGGTACTTTCTCCAATCAGTAAGAGCAGAATAATGAGTAATGCTAAAACCCCCCAATATGAGACTCTGCTATCACGCATATCTTTTTGGATATCATAGGTATTAACTGTGGTAAGATCATCGCAATTGCCCAATATCTCATGCCAGTTTGCCAAAAATTCAGTGTTCTCATCAGAACTGTTTAATTTGATGCCGAGAAGTGTTGCATTATGATCCGGAAGGCCCCACTTGGTAAATGCATTTTCCCCACATACAAAGTTAAAATTATTTTCCCCAACTAAACTGTCACATAGGTAATAATTCGACAATTCAAATTCTTTTAGATTTACGATAGCACCGACAATGGCAAAATAATCTCTACGTTTTCCCAGTGCATATCCATCTGTTTTTTCGCCATAATAATCATAAGTGAAAGAGGGTGGAAGATTATCTGGCACACTGCCGGATGAAAAATCATAATTTTCAATTTCTGGCTCTGTTATGACTACATCGGACATTTGAATTTTGTCTCCCACATGAAAGGGAAGCGGATCTTCCGTGGCAGTTACAATTAAAATTTCCCGTCCTTCATTCAGAGCGGCCATATCTATATGACCTGTCTGGACAAAAGGCGCTAATTTTTTTAACTGGCTACGGTTTACTCCTACTGTTGCAATATTAAATAGTTCCTCGTTTTTTTTATATCCTTGTGCTTGCAGTGTTTTCTCATAGAGTTCAGACAAGCCGCTTGTATTATCTATATTATTCTTCAAATTAGAGTCATATAAAGCTTGTTGGAGTTTTTTGTTACTATTTGTTAAAAGTAGTTTTGTACTTTTGGCCTGAATACTATAGTTTACGTTCTCTACATCCGGCATACTTTCTATTTGTTTGATTTTTTCTATCGGAATTCCGCCTGAATGGCGGTTTGACTGCCCTGCTGCGCATGTGCTGATTTCAAAATCCTTTTCTGCCAGATAATCAATATCCCCAAGCTCATACTCATCTAGTGATGCCCGGATTATTTCATATTCCTGGGATGTCCGTTCCAAAAAATACAGAATACTAAAAAAAGCAGATGACATAATAATAAAAATAGATAAGAAGATACAGATAATTCCTGATTTTTCGGAAAAAAAGATTTTTTTAATCGTCCGATTTCCCGATGTTTGAACAGATATGCGCAGATGCCGAAAATGTTTAACGGACGGATTTAACATATCATCTTTCCAGTTTATAAGTACAAGTATAACAGAACAAATTGCAGTTATTCCACATATAAGAACCGGGAACACAAAAGGATTAAGTGTAATTTTAGCAATTAGGGGATCCACTGTTAAAACCGGAATCAATTCGATGTGCAAAAAATTCGTGCCTATGGCATAGATAAGCACATAAAAAGCTGTGCCTGCTACAACACCAATTCCCAGCCCGGCCAGGACAATAACTAATACCTCACAAAGCACAGTAGTTTCCGCTTTCTTTTTTGTCAACCCTATGCAACGGTACAGATTCATCTGTGTTTTTCTTTCATTCAACACTATCCATAAATTTGAAATAACAGATATAAATACCACAATTGCCACTATAATAGAGAACAGTGGAATCAAAATAGTGGAATCAAAATCTTTTAATGTAGATTCAGTCATGTGCGCGATGCCTTCATATGACAATTCTTCGTAGGTATCCACATTTAGCATCATCTGTTGCGCCATATAGTACACTGGAAGATTAAAACATTCCTTGCCGTCTTTTATTATTCTATCCGAAATATCATCAACGGAATATCCTGCCCTTTCTCTGGCAAGCAAACAAAATGTACCTAAATTTTTATCTTGAAAATATTCATTGTAAAAAAACACTTCCGGTACGGATAATTCAAGGTCGGGATCTTGAAAACTTCTTTCGACTTCTATTGTTTTTAGTATTCCCGAAATTCTGAAGACTTTTTTATCTACCTGTTTGTGATTTTTATCGTAAATTGACAACTCTACATTTGTTCCGACTTCCGGTGTAGCGCCCATCGCTTCCAGCGTTTTTCTGGACGCTACAATTTCATCCGGATTCTGCGGATAGTCTCCTTCACGACAAGGATAATGATATAATTCCCTTCCAGTTTCATCTAAAGTTCCCGCTATAAATGAATTGTTGGTTTTTCCCTTACATTCCCCCCCAATTCCAAGCGCACCAATTTTTTCAAATTCATCGAAATGTTCATACTTTTCATAATCTTCCTGCGAAATCTGTGGAATGAGAAAATTATAAGCGCCCCATGAATCCAGCAAGTTTTCGTACTTTAATAAAGTGGCCGTCCGGGAGAAAAAAATTGCACACATCAGTCCACTTACACCTAAAACAAGTGAAAGTTCCAGAGAAAACAATCGTCTTTTATGTTTGAACCAATATTTTGCCACCACTTTGTACATGTTGTTTTATCCCTCTTATTCTCTTTCGTATAGTAAATTTCCTGTAACCCGGCCACTCACTGCTGCTATGCTGGTTGTATAACTGACATTTTTCTTTAAGAAAACTGTCATTGGAGAACGTGAAGTATGAAAAGGAAAAGTTTCTATTTTACTATAAGAATTGCTTCCCGCTACCCATACTTTTGCACCACTTGTACCACTGGCAGGTCTGGTATTTAATTTCATAGTTGAATTTGTACTTTTTGTTCTTGTTACAGAAAAAAGTGCTCTAAATGTTGTACCCACATCATATGAATAATTTTTAGATGTTGCTGCCGAAACAATTACAAAACTCAAACTTGAAACTAATATACACACTAAGGCAATATTTAATATTTTTCGCATATAGATACTCCTTTCTATTTAGTAACTATATAGTTACTTTTGTATGTAGTTTTCCTGTTGCTGTACCTGAAATAGCAGCAATGTGCGTTATATATGTTATGTTCTTTTTCATTTTTATTGTCATTGCAGCACGACTTGTATGATATGGGAACGTTTCTGTCTGGCTTTTGCCATTGCTCCCTGCCACCCATATTTTTACACCACTTGTGCCTGTGGTTGGTCTTGTATTCAAACTTAATACAGCCCCCGATTCCTTACATTTGAGCGAGTGCATTGCTATATAAGCTGTTTTTACGTTATAATCTTTATAACTATCTTCTAAGGTTTTTCCAAATGAAACCGTGCTGACTGAGAACACAAAAATTAAACAGATAAACATTTTTATTACATGTGATTTACGATTTGATTTCATATTTTTTTCCTCCTGTAATTAAATAAGGTATAGCTGGTCTTTGCCGCTCTTTTATTATGAGTAGCCTTTGGGATGTTCGGTTCATCATGCAGTTTTCAAGGTGCGGCAATCCATGCTTGTCTTTTTTTATCTGAAATGCCTTTTGGCAATTCATTCAGAAGTTTTTGTTTTACTTAATAATAATTAAACCTTACTGAAAAATCAATATAAGATACAAAATCAGGCAAAAAGTTACATAATCGGGCATCACTTTTCTTTAATAAATTTCTGGATTAGTCCCTGTATTGCAGGAAACACTCTTTTACAGTTCTGTACCTGCTTTTTGCCACTGGTAGTACCATTCCATTTGATAGTGCTAAGGAATATCGTCCTATCTTGTCAATATATTGTAAGTTCACCAGAAAACTCTGGTGTGTTCTCACAAAATCGTACAAAGCCAACTTGTCAGCCAATTCAGAAATTTTACCATACATATATAATGTCTCGCCCTTTCTTTCGAAGCAAAGTTTATGGGCGTTGCTTTCAATGTAAAGGAGTTCGTTCAATGTAATCCTCCTCTTACCGTCTATAAACTTAAACGACATCTTTGATCCCTTTCTTTGTTGTCTCTCCAGGATGGCATGAATACATTCTGGTAACATTCTGTTCAAATTATCCTTTAAAATATAGCGAACAGCATTTAGCCGATAACCTTCCGGCGCATAATCCGTTATAGAGGAAATAAAAACAATATCAATCTTTTGATTCCTTTTCCTGATTGTATATGCGGTTTTAATACCATTCATTCCGGTCGCATCAATATCAAGGAAAATAACGTCGAATGTATAAAGCTGTAGTTCGTCTTTGCAAAACTCCATTTCATTTTGAAAGAACTCAACATGACATGTAATTTCTTTTTTCTGTGAGTATCTTTCGATTTGTCCCTTTATGCACCTTCTGGAATATTCCTCATTACTGCAAACAGCTATTCGCAATGGGAAACTCATATGTATCACCCCTCTACCCTCAACAACGTGTTAAAACAGAGATTTGTTGCACTAACTGGAAAAGAATTTAAAATTCTTATTTCCGCGGCCAAAGACCATGCCAAAACTTTCTTGAATAAGCGGCGGGAAAGTAGTAAAATATCTCCCAGAGAGAGTGTGTTAAAAATACATTTTTGGCACAGACATTCCTGCGGAGGAGCAGGTGCAGACAACTTTGTCATCAGGAGGGAGATTTGTGAAAGGGAAGATAGTATCTGTCTTATTAGTTCTGGCGGTGTTGATATCATCGACGGGCCGGTCCGGTAATATTGCCAGTGCGTTCATCGCCAACAAAGACGGCTGTATTGATTTTGAAGATGCATTCTATGATGTATCGAATATGTTCGAGCCTTTATATATCAATGTTGACGGTTTGAGCAGTGAAAGAAAAATACATTTATATAATAATAATGAAAAAATTGACGACGGCGATCTGACCATTATAGAAAATAAAATATCCACAGACAGTGATTGTATTAAAATTTTAAATATAGATAAAAACGGTAATTTTCTGGGAGACAACTGGTACAGAATCGTTGCTGTAAAGCCAGGGGAAGCAAATATGACCTACAGCGTAAAGGTAAAGCATAAAAAAGAAATAGCAGATAAAAGTATCAATGTAAAGATTTATGTATTAAATCGCAGGCCTAACCGAAAAGATATAAAATTTTTAGTCTCAAATGAAATTACCGAAAAGGGAAAGAAGAAAATCTGTAAACTAAACTTTGATTATGATATTTTAAATGCTGAAACCTATGAATATTTTTTGGATTCGTATGGGAGCTTTACTTTTCTGAATAAAAAACATAAGAAACTCGGAAAAATATCCAATGTTTCGCTCAGAGATTTTTGCGAGTTAACGGAGATCCTATATACAAAGAAGGGGAATAAAAAATGGAACTATGTAGACTATAAATGGCAGTTGAAATGTGCGGAAAAGAATGGAAAGAGGATAATTAAAAAGATAAAAAAATATGGAATGAAAATAAAATATGTGAGGATAAATAATTTATATTTTAAGGATAAAGACAAAAAAACATCCATAAAAAAACATTATAAAAAGGCGTATAACTATTGGAAAAGGTTGAATTTTGTAAATAAAGTTTATTTTCATACGCCCATACGGCGGTGCTTAGAATAAGGGAGGGTTAATATGAATCACGGACGTTTCCCCGACATTATCGGGAAGAAGAAGCAGGGATTGGCGCTGAGCGATGAGGAGATTCGGGATATGATTGCGGATTACACCGCAGGAAAGATACCCGATTATCAGATGTCGGCCATGCTTATGGCCATATGCTTTCGGGGACTGACAGATCGGGAACTGACTACCATGACTATGGCCATGAGGGATTCCGGCGAGGTGCTGGATCTGTCTGAAATTCCGGGCGTCAAGGTGGATAAGCACTCCACAGGGGGTGTGGGAGATAAGGCCACCCTGATCGTGGGGCCCATGGTGGCGGCCTCCGGCGTGCCGGTGGCAAAGATGAGCGGCCGTGGGCTTGGATTTACGGGCGGGACAATCGACAAACTGGAATCCATACCGGGCTTTTGCGGGGAGATAAGCAATCGGGAATTTTTCCGGGCAGTCAGAAAAAACGGAATAAGCATCAAGGGGCAGACGGGCAATCTGGTTCCGGCGGATAAAAAGATGTATGCGCTCCGCGACGTCACTGGAACCGTGGACAGTATTCCCCTGATAGCAGCTTCCATCATGAGCAAGAAGCTGGCGGCGGGAGGCGATAAGATTGTGCTGGACGTGACGACCGGCAGCGGGGCGCTGATCGGAGATCTTGAAGGTTCGGTGGAGCTGGCCCGGCGCATGGTGGCAATCGGCAACGGAGCCGGACGGGAGACCGTGGCGATGATCACTAGTATGGAGGAGCCGCTCGGCTTTGCTGTGGGGAACCGCCTGGAGATACGGGAGGTCGTGGAGACTTTGCGGGGCGGCGGGCCGGAGGATGTGCGGATTGTGTGCACGGCTCTTGCCGGAATGATGCTCTCGCTGGGGAAAGGAATCTCCTATGAGGAGGGAAAAGAGCAGGCGCTGGAGGCGCTTGTGAGCGGCCGGGCTTATGAGCGGTTTCTGGCAATGGTGGAGACGCAGGGAGGCGATGTGTCCTGCATCGAATATCCGGAACGGCTCGCCATAGCGGAGATAAGCGGGGAATTGCTGGCGGAGGAGGACGGATATCTTGCCGGAGTGGACGCCGGAAGGATAGGCGCCGCGGCCGGAATCCTGGGCGCCGGACGTGAGACGAAGGAGAGCGAAATTGATGCCGGAGCCGGAATCGTGATGAAAAAGAAGGTGGGAGACAGGGTGCGCGCCGGAGAGCCGGTGGCTGTCCTGTATACATCGCAGGAGGAGCGGCTTGAGCGGGCGCTCGCACATCTCAGAGGGTGTTGTACGGTTGCCGGGGAGAAGCCGGAGCCGCTAAAATTAGTGGTGGATATTATCCGGTAAGTCTGCTACAATTGAAATAGAGTGTGGGGAGGAAGGAGAACAGCAGCGAATGTATGATAGCATTGTAATTGGAAGCGGCTTTGCCGGAGCCGTTGCCGCCAGGGAACTGGCGGAACAGAAGGGCCAGAGGGTGCTGGTGGTGGATTCCCGAAGTCATATCGGCGGGAACTGCTATGACCGGCCGGACGAATACGGCATACTGATTCATCAGTACGGCCCCCATATTTTTCACACCAACAGCGAGCGGGTATACCGCTATTTATCCCGTTTTACGGAGTGGTATGAATATCGTCATGAGGTAGTGGGAAATATATATGGCAGGGAACTGCCGATTCCCTTTAACCTGAATACGCTGGAGATGGTCTACGGAGAGAGGGCTCCCCATCTTGAGAGACTTCTTGTGGAAAACTTCGGCGAGGGCGCCCGCGTGCCCATTCTGGAATTGATGAACCATGAGGACGCGGAGTTGCAGGAGATCGCCCAGTACGTCTATGAAAATATTTTCCTCAAGTATACCATGAAGCAGTGGGGGAAATCCCCGAAGGAGATCGATCCCGCTGTGTCGGGGCGGGTTCCGGTGCTCTTATCCAGAGACAACCGGTATTTTCAGGATAAGTACCAGGGGCTGCCGCTGCATGGCTTTACGCCGCTCTTTGAGAAAATGCTGGATTTCGAGGGAATCGATGTGAGGCTGGACTGCGAGGCGAAGACGGTGCTCACGATCGCGCCGGAAGCGGAGCATCCGGTTCTCTTTGAGGGAGCGCCCTTTACGGGCAATGTCATTTTTACCGGCGCGCTGGACGAATTGTTTGACTGCCGTTTTGGGAGACTGCCATACCGATCCCTGCGCTTTGATTTTGAACACTTCGACAGACAATTTTACCAGAGCCACGGCGTGGTGAATTACACCGTGTCGGAGGACTTCACCCGCATCACGGAATTTAAGTATCTGTCGGGGCAGTTAGATCTGCCGGGTACTACAATCGTCAGGGAATATCCGATGCCCTACCAGGGCGGCGGGGGAGAGATACCTTACTATGCGATTAATAACGAGGAAAACGACGGATTGTTTGCCAGGTATAAGGAACTGGTGGGACGCATACCGAATTTTTATCTGTTGGGCAGGCTGGCGGAGTACAAATATTACAATATCGACGCCATTGTGGAGAGAGCGCTGGATCTGGCCGGAAATTTATAATATAACGGAGAAAGGAAAGAGTTTGCGATGAAATTATTGACAGTGGCAATCCCCTGTTATAATTCACAGGAGTATATGCGCCATGCGGTGGAGACCGTACTGGTGGGTGGGGAAGATGTGGAAATTATCCTGGTGAACGACGGCTCGCAGGATGATACGGGGAGGATAGCGGACGAGCTGGCGGCGGAGAATCCCTCCATCGTGCGGGCGGTACATCAGAAAAACGGCGGCCATGGCGCAGCGGTGAATACGGGACTCTCCTATGCGAAGGGAGTGTACTTTAAGGTTCTGGACAGCGACGACTGGATGGACAGGGAGGCCCTTTTGAAGGTGCTGGACGTACTGCGCGGATTTGTGCAGGACGGACACGGGGTGGATATGCTCCTTGCCAATTATGTATATGAAAAGCCGAGCCTCCACAAGCACAAGGCCATTCGTTACGACGGGGTATTTCCGGAAAACCAGGTGTTTACATGGAGCGACGTAAAGCGGTTTAAGACGAGCCAGAATATACTGATGCACTCTGTCATATACCGCACCAAACTGCTGCGCGACTGCAAGCTGGAGCTGCCGAAGCACACATTCTATGTAGATAATATTTTTGTCTACAATCCGCTGCCCTTTGTGAAGACCATGTACTATCTGAATGTGGATCTGTACCGCTACTTCATCGGCCGTGAGGATCAGTCGGTGAACGAGAAAGTCATGATCGGCCGCATCGACCAGCAGCTCAAGGTGAATAAACTGATGATCGACGCCTACGACCTGACAAAGATAAAGAATAAAAAACTGCGGGCATATATGGTGAAATACCTGACTATGATGATGACGATAAGCTCTGTTTTCCTGATTAAAGAGGGAAGCGAGGAGAGTCTGGCCAAGCGGGAGGAGCTCTGGGCTTATCTGAAAGCCCAGAACAAAGGTATGTACCGCATGGTAAATAAACTGGCGCTCAGCAAGCCTATGCAGTTCCGCGGCAAGGCCGGACGCAAGATCGTGGTGTGGGGATATTCCCTGTCCCAGAAAATTTACGGGTTCAACTAGAGGTTATTCTTTATAATGGTCTAAAAGGGACGCCTTGATCTGATACAGTTTATCCGATAAATCCACATATACCTCCTGGGGATTAACCAGACGTCTCGTCTCCTCCCAGAGGGTTTCCAGCTGCTCCTTGCAGTAGGTCTGTATCTCCATGACGCTCGGCGTCTCGTAAATGCACTGTCCGTTTTTGAAAATAGGAACGAGGATCTCCTTCATCTCATAGGTGCCGCCGGTAAGTTTTGTTTTCTTCCAGGTAGCGTTCGGATCGAACAGAAGGAGGTCTTTCGCTGTGTCAAAGGTCTCTCCGGCCAGGGTGATATAATCCGCGCGGATCTTGCCGGTCTCCTTATCATAAATCCGGTATACGGTCTTATTGCCGGGGTTAGTGATCTTGGCGGGATTTTCGGAGAGCTTAATCTTAGGAATCATTTCCCCGTCCGCTTCCACCGCGGCCAGTTTATATACGCCGCCAAAAGCGGGCGTGTTTTTGGATGTAATCAGATTGGTGCCGACGCCCCAGGAATCGATGCAGGCGCCCTGCGAGAGCAGGGAGTCGATGAGGTACTCGTCCAGATCGCTGGAGGCGCATATGGCGGCGTCCTCAAAGCCTGCTGCATCTAACATTTTACGGGCCTTTTTTGACAGATAGGCCAGATCTCCGCTGTCGAGGCGTATACCGTATTTTGACGGCATCTTTCCGGCGGCGCGGAGTTCCTCAAACACCTGAATGGCGTGGGGGACGCCGGAGCGCAGTGTGTCATAGGTATCTACCAGCAGGGTGGTATTTTCGGGATAGAGCTCCGCGTACTTGCGAAAGGCAGTCAGTTCGTCCCCAAAACTCATAATCCAGCTGTGCGCATGGGTTCCCAGCGCGGGGATTCCAAATTCCTTTGCGCAGATGACGTTGCTGGTGCCGATGCAGCCTCCGATGACAGCTGCCCTGGCGCCGAAGGTACCGGCGTCCGGCCCCTGAGCCCGCCGAAGGCCAAATTCCATGACGCTGCCGCCCCTGGCTGCATAGCAGACTCTGGCGGCTTTTGTGGCGATCAGGCTTTGGTGGTTGATGAGGTTGAGCAGGGCTGTCTCCACTAGCTGCGCCTCCATGATGGGCGCCACTACCTTTACAAGGGGCTCCCTTGGGAAGATGACCGTGCCCTCCGGTATGGCATATATGTCGCCGGTAAAATGAAAACTGGCAAGATAGTCTAAAAAATCTTCGCGGAACGTGCCGAGACTGCGGAGATAATCGATGTCGTCATAGTCAAAATGAAGGCTCTTGACATAGTCGATGACCTGTGCGAGTCCGGCGCACACGGCATATCCGCCGTCGTCCGGATTCTGCCGGTAAAACAGGTCAAAAACCACGGTTTCCGTCGCGCCATTCTGAAAATATCCCTGCATCATTGTCAATTCATAAAAATCCGTAAGAAGGGTAAAATTTCTGTTATCCATATCGTTTCCCGTATCCTTTCATTAACTACAGCCTGCGGTTCCATGCGGCAGACATATAATCTGCCGGATTAAAGGTTCAAAAGGGCAGTTGTGTCTCCCTCAGCGGCTTCCAGTTGCGATCCCGCTCCAGAAGAACCGGTTCCATGCCGGACAGAGAGGGCCACTGGATCCCGATGTCGGGATCGTTCCAGAGGATTCCGCCCTCATCTCCAGGGTGGTAAAAATCCGTCACCTTGTAACAGAATTCCGCCTCCTCGGAGAGGACGAGATAGCCGTGTGCGAAGCCCTCGGAGATATAAAACTGTTTTTTGTTTTCCGCGGACAGTTCAAGACCGTACCACTGTCCATAGGTCTCTGAGTCCCTGCGCAGATCGACGGCCACGTCAAAGACAGAACCCCGAATCGCGCGCACCAGCTTTCCCTGCGGGTGCTCCTTCTGGAAGTGAAGGCCCCGGAGGATTCCCCTTGTGGACATGGACTGGTTGTCCTGGACAAAATCCATGTTCAGTCCCTCCTCCTCCATCTCCCGCTTGTTATAGGTCTCCATAAAGTAGCCCCGCTCGTCGCGAAATACGGTGGGCTCAATGATATACAGTCCCTCGATGGGGCATCTGCTCACTGTGATTTTTGCCATGTGTCGCCTCCCTCATTATTTATATCAGATATTTGCCGCTGATGACGTCCATCAGATATTGGCCGTACTGATTTTTTTTCAGTATCTCATAGGCCGCCAGCACATCCTCTCTGGAAATCCACCCGTTAAGGTAGGCGATTTCCTCCAGACAGCCAATCTTGCGGTGCTGGTGCTGCTCTACCGTCTTGACAAAGTTGGTGGCCTCCACTAACGACTCATGGGTGCCGGTGTCCAGCCAGGTAAATCCCTGCCCCAGGAGAGATACGTTTAATTCTCCCTGAGCCAGATATATTTTGTTCAGGTCGGTGATCTCCAGTTCACCCCGCTTGGACGGCTTTAAGCTGCGGGCGTATTCCACAACCCGATTGTCGTAGAAATAGAGTCCGGTGACACAGTAATTGCTTTTTGGGTGCTGCGGCTTCTCCTCGATAGAAACTGCCCTTCCCGTCGAGTCAAACTCCACGATGCCAAAGCGCTCCGGATCGTCGACATAGTATCCGAAGACCGTGGCGCCCCGCTCGACAGCGGCGGCCGTGCGCAGCAACCGCGTCAGCCCGTGCCCGTGGAATATGTTGTCGCCCAGTATCATTGCCACCGAGTCGCCGCCGATAAAGTCTGCTCCGAGGATAAAGGCCTGTGCCAGACCGTCGGGGCTTGGCTGCACCTGATACGACAGGGAGATGCCAAACTGGTGCCCGTCGCCTAACAGCTCCTCAAAGCGCGGCAGATCCTCCGGCGTGGAAATGATCAGGATATCCCGTATGCCGGCCGTCATGAGGACAGACAGGGGATAGTAGATCATTGGCTTGTCATAGACAGGCAGCAGCTGTTTGGAGGTCACGCAGGTCAACGGGTAGAGACGCGTACCGGAGCCGCCAGCCAGAATAATGCCCTTCATAAACAAATAATTCCTTTCATTTTATAATTTATTAACTGATTCCACTATTATAGCAGATAATGGAAGAAAAGGAAACGCCAAATTATATCGGTTTTCCACCTGTTAAAAAAAATGTACTTGAAACATTTTCCATATCCAGTATAATTAAAAAAGAATAAAGATTTAAGGAGGTAATTTCATGAATTCACTCAAAAAGTATGTAGCAGAATTTATTGGAACCTTTGTACTTGTGTTGTTTGCCTGCGGGACGGCCGCTGTGGTCGGCTGCTCCTCGGAAAACGGAACCGGCTATCTGCTGACGGCCCTTTCCTTCGGACTGGTGATCGTAGCCATGGCATATTCCATCGGCAACGTGTCCGGCTGTCATATCAATCCGGCCGTGTCCATTGCCATGCTGGTGAGCAAAAGAATGAGCGTCACGGATTTCGTCGGCTATGTAGTGGCCCAGTTCCTCGGCGCGATTGCCGGAGCCGCCGTGCTGATGGGATTTGTGGGCAGAGAGAGCGGGCTTGGTGCCAATGCTCTTTTCAATGACGATATTCTTCGCTCGCTTTTGATCGAGATTATCCTGACCTTTGTATTTGTCATTGCCGTCCTCGGCGTGACTTCCAAGACAGAAAACAGTGCAGTGGCGGGACTCGTCATCGGTCTGACGCTGACGCTGGTACATATTCTCGGCATATCCTTTACCGGCACCTCTGTCAATCCGGCCAGAAGCTTTGGCCCGGCTCTGTTAGTGGGCGGCGACGCACTGGCCAACGTGTGGGTGTTTATCGTGGCTCCGCTGATCGGAGGCGTTCTGGCCGCTCTGGTATATCAGTTTCTGAGCGGCGGCGAAGACACCGCCAGCTAAGAGCGGGAATGTATACGGCAGAAAGCGGCAGTATAAGGCGGACAGGGAAGACCTCCCGTCCGCCTCATCGGATTCGGCTGTCTCCTCGGCTTACAGCCAGTTTGTAACCGACGGATCCCACCCGAAGATTAAGACAGTTTTTACATTGTGCGGACTCCTCGCCAGTACAGATTTTATTGGCGTAGAGTTCGTATTTTTTTCGCACTCCTGTGGGGGAGAGGTTCGGCATGACTACGTTGGCGCCCGCTAAGAGGCCCTGTTCCCTTCCGTCCGGGGCAATCGTGCCAAGCGCTGTAGTGGCGGGGAGCAGGACGCCCGGAAACAGGAGGCGGAGGGTGGCCAGGAGAATCAGAGTACGGGAGAAAGAGCCGTTCTCCCTGTCGGCAAACGGCGTGTCCGGATGAGTCAGGAAGGGGCCTATGCCAATCATATGCGGTTTTAAATCCTGTAAAAAGCGGATATCCGATACCAGGTTGTCCACTGTCTGGCCGGGGGAGCCCACCATAAAGCCCGCTCCCACCTGATAGCCGATTTCACGGAGGGTATACAGGCATTCCTTCCGGTGTGCCAGGCTCATCGTCTCCGGATGCAGATACCGGTAGTGGCTCTCGTCCGCAGTCTCATGCCGCAGCAGATACCGGTCGGCTCCGGCCTCAAACCACGCCTCGTATTCTTCCCTCGTCCGCTCCCCCACCGACAGGGTGATGGCGCAGTCAGGGAATTCCTTTTTGATCTGGCGGATTATATCCGCCAGACGGCTCTCCGTAAACCAGGCGTCCTCGCCGCTCTGCAATACGAAGGTGCGGAAGCCCAGACTATACCCTTCTCTGGCGCAGGAGACAATCTCCTCCGGCGTAAGCCGGTAGCGCTCCAGATTTGCGTTGCTTTTGCGGATACCGCAGTAATAGCAGTCATTCCGGCATATATTGCTGAATTCGATCAGCCCGCGGATATAGACGTCCTTACCGTATTCTCTCTCCCTGACGGCTCTGGCCCTGGCGAAAAGAGCCTGCGACTCTCTTTCGCTCAGGCCCTCTATTATCCGGACAAATTCCCCGTCTGTCAGATTTTTTTCTCTCTCCAGTTTCTCAATCAAATCCATATTTGTCATCGGTCTCACCTATCCTTATCCGCAGTCCGACGGCGGCGCGGGCTGTCCGTGCAGTCTTCTGGCCCGGTCAAACTTCAGAATCTGCTTTCTTCTCACATTATGGCCCACGGCGTCCCGGTATTCCTCGTTGACGTAGTGGAGGATACAGGGAAGCGTCTCCGACACGCCCGGCACATCATAGTATACCGCCACCACCACATAATTCATGGGGCCGGTCTGATATAACTGCAATCCGGCAAAGTATCCGGCATAGTTTTTTTTCAGATACCGGTCAATGCGCTTTACCAGTTCGCAATACCTCTCCTGCCACCCCGGATTGACGTAGGACATACTGACGTCATATAAATAATTACAGGTTTCCATAGATACCCCGGCAAAATAGATTTGCTTCCAGTATATGCGGGGTAGGGCCGGACGGTTCTTTCCGTCCCGCTCACCATAATGATAACGCAGGGTGGGCATATTTTCAAGTTTTAACTTAAGAGGCGAGAAAAAAGAGATAACTACAGAGGCGCGGAAAAGGAGCCGGATTTTTCCGGTGATGGTTCCCTATGCCCCGCTTATCACTTCCCTGTTGCTAAAAGGGAAATGTCCCCGCTGACGGTGTCAAAATCATATCGACGGGAAGTATTCTCCCCGTCGCCGCAGAGGAGGGAATCGCCGCCCAACGACCGAGAGGGGAAGTTACAGTTGAAATCCCCGCTCACCGTATCATAATCGGCCAGAAAGTCCGAGTCCGGAGGCAGTCTCAGCAGCAGATCGCCGCTGACGCTCTCCAGATCCACCGACTCCGGAGCGGAGGAGAAATTACATTCGCCGTTGCCGCTCACTGTCTCGCCGTCGAAGTTCCTGGCTGCGCCGTCAAAGGTAAAATCCCCGCTTACGGTCTCAAGACTGAGACTGTCGGTGCTGAGTCCGGTAAAGGACAGAGTTCCGGATACGCTGCCGCAGGAGATGTCTTTCAGGCCGGAGGCCAGTGCGTCCGGAATCCGGATTTCCAGATCCTTTTTCGAATTTCGGGCAAAGAGAAAGATTTTGCTGGCCTCGGGCCGGATATGCAGGGTACGGCCGTCAAAATAGTAATGTACCTTTGTTTCTTCTGTCAGGGCGTCCGGAGAGGTCTCCGCAATCTGTATGCTGTCTCCCAAATAACGGGCGACGGTTACGGAACCGGATTTCCAGTCAATGTCCAGCGCCTCCAGCGCCTCGGCGTCAATCTCTCCGTTTCCGGCCGTATACCGGTCGGCATTGTCATAATGGGAGGAGAAGAAGCCTATGCCTCCGCTAAAGAAGCCGCCGGAGAAGATATTTTCTCCGGAGATTCCGATGATCAAAACGGCAGTGAGAAAGACCGCCAGTACAGAGGAGGCAATCAGACGGATCCATGTACTTGTTTTTCCTCTCAATGTATACACCTCATTTCCTCAGATTAAAAATTGCTTTTATAATGGATTCCACCGCGGCTCCAATCAGGAAAATCACCCAGGTAATGTACCAGGCCATGGTGGAAAAGCTGATGACAAAATACAACACGACGATAATGCACCACAGGGCGCTCACGATTGCTTTCATCGCCTGGCGGTCAGAATCGTTTCGGCTGTTCCACTTCTTAAAGTCCTCCATCATCGTGTCGTCTCCCACGGAGGGGGCGGGCTTGCTCAGATGGTTGTAAACTAAAATGCCGGTGGCGACAGCGATTATGGCAAACATGCCGCAGGCTCCAAAGGCGGCATTGATGTGCATGACCTCCTCGGTCAGAATCGGGGGAATCAGGCTTACGATATAGAGAATGACGGCAACGGTAATCCGCATGGCGGAAGCGCTTTTCCAGCGCCTGTATTCTGCGCTGTATGTCCCGCTGCTATCGCCGCTTTCCATTAGGGACGCTAACAGCTCGCTCAGATCCCCAATGCTGGCAATGGCGATGTTATAGGCGGCCTCCTCGGATTTTCCCTCCGCCAGCAGGTCGTGGTATTTATCCACAAGATTTTGCAGGATCTCCTCCTTTATCTCGACTGCTTTTTTGCTCTCCGGCACCTTCCGGAATAAGTAGTCCATGTGGGCTCTTAATTTATCTTCCATAATCTACCTCATTTCTGCACAGTAAGTGCGTGTATTCAAAATAGTCTGTCGGCTATGACGGATCTTCTGTGTCCGATTGGATCAGTAAATCGATCAGCTGCCTGGAAACCCGCCACTCCTCCTTCATACGGCGGCAGGCCTTCCGTCCCTCCGGCGTAATGGTGTAATAGCGCCGTCTGGCGCCGGTGTGCTCGTTTCCCCAGTATGAACAGATATAGCCGGCCTCCTCCAGCCGCCGGAAGGCGGAATAAAGAGTGGCCTCCTTCAGTTCATATTCGTGATTGGTCTTTTCCTGAATGGTTTTATTGATCTGATAACCGTAACTGTCTCCGGCGCAAAGCTGCGATAAAATAATGGTGTCCGTATGGCCGCGGATCAGATCGGAAGTAATGGACATGGGCGATCCCCCCTCTTGCCGGCCGGTGTTTCCCGCAGGGCCGGTTCTAACCGTTTCTGATTAGGTACATTAAAACACAATATACCTCGCCTGTCAAGGTATATTTATATTTTTCTTTTTCTGCCGCGCAATCCGTGGTATACTTACATACAGGTATTACGGAGAAAAAAAGGAAGATGGAGGGCGTTGCGATTAGTGGATTCTATGACAGCGATTATTGCCGCCGTGGCAAAAAACGGAGTGATCGGCAGGGACGGGAAGATCCCGTGGCAGCTGCCGGAGGACAGAAAATGGTTCAGGGAACAGACGATGGGGCATATGTTGGTTATGGGGCGGAGAACGTACGAGGAGATTGGGCGCCCGCTGCCGGGGCGGAGAATCTGCGTGCTCTCCTCCCGTCTGCAGATGACGGAGCCGGACTGCTTCACGGCGCGCTCTCTCAGCGAGGCGCTTAAGAGGGCCGGCGGAGAGGACGTCTTTATCTGCGGCGGCGCCGGCCTCTACGAGGAGGCGCTCCCCCTCGCAGACCGTCTCTACCTGACGGAGCTGGACAGGGAAGTGAGCGGCGACACTTTTTTTCCGGAAATACCAGAGGGGGAGTTTGCGGTTAAAAAAAGGGTGGAGAAGGAGGGGTATGCCTTTGTGGTGTATGACAGGAAACTTTGGCGATATTAGTGGATTTTTCGGATAAACTGTGGTATGATGGTAAACGGGCCGGATATACCGGCTGTGTTAGTTGAAGGAGGGGACAGGGAACTCATGAAATCAAAGAAAAAGTCTATTTTGAAGGACAAAAGCCTCACGGCGACAATCATTATGATTTTGTTTATTTCCGTGCTTTTTGTCATTGCCTATTTTAAAATTGCCAGTCTGATGAAAGACCGCTGTCTGGAGCGGATGGAGGAAGGAGTAAACACGGCTACTGTGGACATTGCCGCAAAGCTGAGCCGGGACAGCCAGCTTCTCAACGCCACGGTGGATATTATTTCCTCCGGAGACGATATGGAAGTGAACGCTATACGGGACACGCTGGGAAATATGTCGTCGCTCATGCAGACCATGAAAGTAAACGTGCTGCTGCCGGACAACCGGGTAATCAGTCCGCAGGGAGAGGTGACTGACAGGACGGGCGTTCTCTCGTTTGATGAATTGAAAAAGGGAGGAGAGAGCGTGTCCAACCGGATCACCGCATCGGATGGAAAGACGCAGATTCTCCGCCACTATGTGCCGGTGAAAAAACACGGCGAAGTCGTGGCGATTCTCTATGGAGTGACACGGCTGGAGGAGCTGCCGGAGATCATGAATATATCGAACATCTATAATGCCAGCGCCAATGTGTATATCATTGACACAGAGAACGGCGATTTCATTATGGACACCTGGCACAAAAAACTGGGGACAGTAGATGATTTTAACGACAGCGACAGCAAGGGAGACGTCAACTGGGAGCAGACGGTGGAGAAAATGAAGAAAGGGGAAAAGGGCTATACGGTTATCCGCCCGGAGGGAGCGGAGGACTGGATGTATATGTACTATGCCTCGGCCGGAATCAACCAGTGGAGCATCGCCATATCCGTGCCGGAGGATACAGCCTTTGCCAACCTGTATGCCATACAGAGGGTATTCTGGGTTATCTGCCTTCTGCTGCTGCTTGTCGTGGGCTGCTATTATCTGTGGGTATACAAAAATACCAGGCAGGCGGTGGCCAGAGCGGTGGAGCAGGCGGTGCTGGAGGAAAAACTCCAGAAGGCGGAGGCGGCAGAGCGCGCCAAGACCATGTTCCTGTCCAATATGTCCCATGACATACGGACGCCGATGAATGCGATTATCGGCTTTACCACGCTGGCGGAGACCAATATCGACAATAAGGAAAAGGTACAGGAGTACCTCACCAAGATTTTATCCTCCAGCAACCATCTGCTGAGCCTGATTAATGACGTGCTTGATATGAGCCGCATTGAGAGCGGACGGCTGAATATAGAGGAAAAGGAATGTTGCCTCTCGGATATCTTCCGCGACATGAGGAATATTATCCAGACGCAGATGAATGACAAGCAGCTGAATTTCTTTATGGATACCATTGATGTGGTAGACGAGGATATCTACTGCGACAAACTGCATGTGAATCAGATTCTTTTGAATCTTCTGAGCAACGCCATCAAATTCACACCGGCGGGAGGCTCCATCTCGCTCACCGTCCGGCAGAAAACCAACGCGCCCAAAGGGTACGGGGCCTATGAGATTCGGGTGAAGGATACCGGAATCGGAATGAGCCAGGAGTTTGTCCAGTATCTTTTTGAACCGTTTGAGAGGGAGCGCAACACTACCGTCAGCGGTATACAGGGAACGGGCCTGGGTATGCCGATCACAAAGAGCATCGTGGAGGCTATGGGCGGAACAATCCAGGTCGAGACGGAGAAGGATAAGGGAACCGAATTTGTCATAAATCTGGAATTCCGTCTGGCGACAGAGAGCAAAAGGGCAGAGACGATACAGGAGCTTGAGGGGCTGCGCGCCCTGGTGGTGGACGACAACTTCACCACCTGTGACAGCGTCACCAAGATGCTGCGCCAGATTGGTATGCGCTCGGAGTGGACGCTGCACGGCAAGGAGGCGCTTCTCCGCGCGAGACAGGCGATGGAACTGGGCGATGAATTTTATGTCTATATCATCGACTGGGCGCTGCCCGATCTGAACGGTATCGAGGTGGTGCGGAAACTCCGTGAGATCGTCGGCGAGGATATACCGATTGTGATTCTGACTGCCTATGACTGGAGCCTGATTGAGGAGGAGGCGCGGGAGGCCGGTGTTACCGGATTCTGCAACAAGCCGATTTTCATGTCCGAGCTGCGGGATACACTGTGCGATATCATCCGGAAACCGACAGAGGCCGCAGAGGATAAGATCCTGCCTGTCATGGCGGAGGAGCTGAGGGGGAAACGGCTCCTGCTGGTAGAGGACAACGAATTGAATCGGGAGATAGCAGAGGAAATTCTCACAGAGAGCGGCTTCGTCGTGGAATGTGCCGAGAATGGAGATGTCGCCGTCGGCATGGTGAAGAATTCGCAACCGGGTTATTACGAGCTGATTCTGATGGACGTGCAGATGCCGGTTATGGATGGATATGACGCTACGCGGGCAATCCGCCTGCTCGACAATCCGGCGCTGGCCTCTATCCCGATCGTGGCTATGACGGCGAACGCCTTTGAGGAGGATCGGAAGATGGCGATAGAGAGCGGTATGGACGCCCATGTAGCCAAGCCGATCAATGTGGAGAAGCTGATGGGGATCCTTCATGATATTTTGAAAGAGAAAAAGTAAACAGTGCGGGCTTTAGCCCGGCAAAGGGAGGTCTATGTGAACGATAAGAGATTTGCAGTGCTGATTGATTCGGACAACATATCGGCGCGTTATATTGACTGCATACTGGACGAGATGACCAGGCACGGCGTGGCGACTTACCGCCGGATCTACGGGGATTTTACCAATAATCAGATGCACCGGTGGAAAAGCGAACTGGCGGAGCGCTCCATTACTCCTATCCAGCAGTTCCAAAATACGACGGGAAAGAACGCCACGGACTCGGCGCTGATTATCGACGCCATGGATATTCTCTATACTGGTAGCGTAGAGGGGTTCTGTCTGGTCTCCTCCGACGGGGATTTTACGAGACTGGCAAGCCGTCTGCGGGAGTCCGGCATGGAAGTCATCGGCATGGGAGAGAGTAAGACGCCCAAGTCCTTCAAGGCGGCCTGTTCGGTCTTTACAAACCTGGAGCTCCTGATTGAGGGCGACAGCGAAAAAAATGAGGACAAGCAGGAAAAGAAAAATGTTGTCACCCGAAAAAAAATCGCGGATGCCATTGTGGAGATCATAACGACCAACGAGAACAACGGGAGGGACACCGGACTGGGAGAGATCGGAAGCGCACTGGTGAAAAAATATTCCGATTTCGACGTGCGCAACTACGGCTACAGTTCCCTCTCCCGCTTTATTGAGGAGATAGACAACTTCGAGCTCCGGCGCAACAAAACGAGTATCAGCGTAGTGCTGAAAAACGACGCCAGGGAGATTGAGGAGTATACGGTGGAGACAGTGAAGAAAGCCGGTGTGACGGGGATCGATATCGGGCAGCTGGCCCAGAAGATATACGACCGCTATCCCAATTTTAAGGTAAAGAAACTGGGATATGCCACATTCCAGAAATTTATCCACAGCTTAAAGGAATTACAGATAGAAAATCTCGGAAATAACCAGAAGAATGTGTATATGAAGCGCTGAGGAGGGAGCGGGTATGGGAAAGAGCTTACGGACGACCGTCTTATTGGCGGTTATGACTGCGCTTTTGAGCGCGGGCTGTGCCCAAAATACGGCGGGAGAGGTATCGAACGTGTCCGGCGGCGCCGTGACCGGAGGGGCGGTGTCAGGGGAGGCTGTGTCAGGGAAGACGGAGGCCGGACAGACGGGGAGAATGGGCCCCGGAATAGAGGGCTGGGATTTTTATGCCAACAGCGCCTGCGTGTATCGGGAATATATTGACAAAGACGAAACGGTAAAGGGAATTACCCAGTATGCCAAATCGGGTGAGGAGAAAAAAACCTACAAAATAGAAGATTGCGAAGGTCTGCTGGCAGTGACGGACAGGGAGGTATACTATGCCGGAGGCAAGGACGGAAGCACGGCGACGAGGCTCTGCCGGATTCCGGTATCAAAGACGGCAGACGGCGAAGAACTTCAGATAGATAGGACGGAGGTAGTCCTCACGGACAAGAAGGGAATCCAGACCGATGACAGCGGGGAGTACTATGGGGGCGGGGATTTTTATATGGACGAGGATTATATAGTCTGGATCTCCGAGGGAGACTATATAGGAAAGTATGACCGGAAGACAGGGAAAAAAGTCAAAATACCCACGGAAGATAATATGAACTATATTTGTGGCACCTGTCCGGACGGCCTCATAATTATCCAGTACCACGAGGGAGATGGCATTTTCAAACTGCCCCTGACCGGTGATAAGCTGGAGGAGATTCTTCCTCCGTTGACGTACAACACATATTACAACAGAAAGTGGCTGACGTCGGGAGACGGGAAGTTCTTTTATCAGGAGTGGGACGATGCAAATTCGGCGAGTGATCCCTGCAGCGATATATGGGTATGGCAGGGAGATACCGGCAAGAAGCAGCTCCTTGTGCCTGTGGAGCGGATTAAGGACGCCATCGCCGGACTGGCGGTGCCGGACAACCCGTATCAAATAGGGACAGAGGGGAGAGATGCATGGCAGACTCGTCTGGTCAGTGCCTTTTACCAGAGAGGCGCGCTGTATCTTCAGTTTCAGACAATGTGGTGGGCGGACAAAAAATGCTGGGATCAGAATGTGGTATTCAGCGTGGATATATCCGAATGGGACGGGAAAGAGGCGCCGCTTCACTACGAGAAGACAATAACGGAATTATTCAGCAGGGAAGGCGACAGTCAGATCGATCGTCTGGACAAGGATGACGAGGCAATGTATGGCGAGGAGATATACGCCTGGAATTCGTCGGAAATTCTCGGAATGGAAGATGGCAAGGCCATTCTGAACCTGTACCAGAGCGATGGAAAATACAAGGGCCTTACCTGTTATGACCTGGCGACTGGTAAATATTACCGGATTGAGAGGGATAAGAGCGGGGAATATCTTCTTTTATTCTACAATGAGAAGAACCCGCTGGGCATGGACGAGTCCAGATTAGAGGGATATCTGGAATATCAACCGCCTTATCTGTGAGGAAAGTAGGAATATAGTGATTTTTTTATAAAAGTCAGGAGGAATCAACCAGATGGCAAAACAGAAGATTATGCTGGGCAATGAGGCCATTGCCCGCGGCGCCTACGAGGCAGGCGTCAAGGTGTCCGCCGCTTATCCGGGGACGCCGAGTACGGAGATCAGCGAAAACATCGTAAAGTATGAGGAGATTTATGCGGAGTGGTCGCCCAATGAGAAGGTGGCCGCCGAGGTTGCAATCGGCGCGTCTATCCGGGGTGTTCGGGCCATGGCGTCCATGAAGCATGTGGGGCTCAATGTGGCCAGCGATCCGCTTTACACGGCTTCCTATATCGGGGCGAACGGCGGCCTGGTATTCGTGGTGGCCGACGATCCGGGACTTTACAGTTCCCAGAACGAACAGGACACCCGCTGTGTGGCGCGCGCTGCTCAGGTGCCGGTGCTGGAACCGGCCGACAGCGAGGAGGCCCGAATTTTTATGAAAGAGGCCTTCCGCATCAGCGAGGAGTATGATACGCCGGTGATTCTGCGCACGACCACGCGCCTGGCGCACTCCCAGGGCCCGGTTACACTGGAGGAGAGAGTGGAGCCGGACGATAAGCCCTATGAGCGCAATGCGGCTAAAAATGTGATGATGCCGGGAATGGCCAGACAGCGCCACCTCCATGTGGAGGCGAGAATGAACCGGCTCGCAGAAGACGGCAGCGGATTTGCCATGAACCGGATAGAGGAGGGGGATCGCTCTATCGGATTTATCACAAGCGGTATTCCGTACCAGTATGTGAAAGAGGTCTGTCCGGAGGCGTCGGTGCTGAAGCTTGGCATGGTGTATCCGCTCCCGAAAAAACTCATTGAGGAATTTGCCTCCAAGGTGGATAAACTGTATATTTTTGAGGAGCTGGAACCGCTCATTGAGGAGCAGGTAAAGGCGTGGGGCATCGAATGTAGCGGCAAGGAGCTTTTTACCCGCCAAGGCGAGTACAGCGCCAATCTTCTGAGGGAGAAGATATTGAACCAACCGGCGGAGACAAAGCCCTATGAGGATCTTCCGGCCCGTCCGCCGATTCTCTGTCCGGGCTGTCCGCACAGGAGTACCTTTACCGTGCTGAATAAATTAAAAATCCATGCGGCGGGCGACATCGGCTGCTATACCCTGGGGGCGGTGGCGCCGTTGAACGTCATTGACACCACCGTGTGTATGGGAGCCAGCATCTCCACCCTGCACGGCATGGAGATGGCGAAGGGCAAGGAAGGAATCAAAGACTGGGTGGCTGTTATCGGGGATTCGACTTTCATGCACACAGGAATTAATTCCCTGATGAATATGGTTTACAACCAGGGGACGGGCACCGTGATCATCATGGACAACTCCACCACCGGCATGACCGGACACCAGGATCACGCGGCCACCGGCAAAACCCTGCAGGGAAAAGAAGTGCCGGCCATCAGCATTTATCATATGTGCCGGGCCATGGGGATCGAGCATGTAGTCGAGGTGGACGCCTTCGATCTGGAGGCCATGGAGAAGACGATTCGGGAGGAGGTTGCGAGGGACGCGGTATCAGTCATTATCGCCTGCGCTCCCTGCGCCCTGTTAAAAGGAGTAAAATTCCCGAACATCTGCGTGCCGGACGAGAGCCGCTGTAAAAAATGCGGCATGTGCCTGAAACCGGGCTGTCCGGCTCTCACGAAGAAGAAAGATGGAACCATTGCCATTGACGACACCATGTGCAACGGCTGCGGCCTGTGCAGACAACTCTGCAAGTTTGGTGCCATTGATTTGAAAGTCTGCAAATAAAAAGTCAAGAAGAAATTTGTGAACTTTGAAAATTTTATACAGGTTGAATAAAAAGCA
>CANRFJ010000020.1 GCA_947629865.1 uncultured Lachnospiraceae bacterium
TATTATGATTTACTCTCCGTTGCTGCTTAGGCATTATATCCTTGAGAAAAAAGTGTCAACTAATATTGACAATTTCAATCCCCTTTGACTTCGCCAGGCGGTATTTCTGGTTCAGCAACACGTTGATGATTGGATTTTTGACGTCAATCTCCTCCCACCAGTCCGGAAAAGAGCCAGCCAGCTTGTCCACATACTCCTCCGCCTTTTGCAGTTCCTTCTGTTTTAACAAGCCCCGGATACAGCAGAGCTGATTATTGTAATCGTGTAAAATCCGTTTTGACTCCTGGTAATCCACATCAATTTCATGATATGCCTGCATCCTTATCTTGTTGTTCTCCTGCAGCAACCGGATCTGATTCCATTTTTTCTCCTGCTCAGAAATATGCATAAGCCACCCAAACATAAGGACATTGACAAAAACAATGCCAAAAGAGACTGCAAGATACCCCGCCTGTGTCCCTCTGCCCTCATAAGAAAATATCATGAGTATCTGAATCATCAGGGACAGCACGGGAAAACACAGCAGCAGAATCCATTCTGTACTTCGTATCTGTATCTCCCGAATCCGGTCGCGGCTGTGAGCCAGAAACAGAACTACGATAAACAGTACGGTTTTGGACAGCAAGCCAATCATGATACCTGTGACATCCGAAATAGTTTCCACTTCAAAAATAATATCTGCCAAAAACACAAACAGATAATCTACTCCGCACACGATGCCGTAAAATGCGCCGCTGATAAATAATTTCTTTACCCAGCGGCCTTTGTAGAACAAGAGACAGAACAAAAAAACACTGGCCACCACTCCCAAACTGCGGTATATATACTCGCTCTGAGCATACGTTCCCAGCGCCCATCCTGAAAACAAACCAGCTAATAACACTACAGACAAGAGTTTTGCGCCACGGAAGGAAAACCGTTCCCGCAGAAAAGCCCCCGTAAAAATACGGCAGCAAAGCGCCTCGTAAAGAATTATACTAATGCTTTCCAAATACTTGTACAGCATAAAAAACTCCTCCACTCGTATATTTCTATATTTCCTTGTACCTCAAATAACATCTTCTTACTTCAGCGCTCTTTGCCCGGGAAACGGGGATCTCTGTCCCATTGGATAAATAAATGATGTAATTATTGATGCGGGCGATATGCTCCAGATTTACCAGATAACTCTGATGGCAGCGGATAAAACAGGTGTCCGCCAGCTTCTGCTCCAATTCCCCGATCTGCCCATACATATATAACGTCTCGTTCTTCAAAGTGAAGCAAAGTCTGTGCGACTGTATCTCAATACACAAGATGTCCTGCAGCAGGACAGTCCTTTCTCCTTTTACAAAGGGAAATTCCATTTTCCTGCCTTTTCTGAGATGTTTCTGCATCAAGGCATCCAAACACTCCGGGAGCAGTTTTTCCATATCTTTCTTCATGATATATCTTGCCGCTCCCACCCGGTAGCCCTCAAAGACATACTGCTGCATTACCGTAATGAAAACAATATCAACTTCGCTGTTTTTCTCGCGGATTTGATGCGCAGCCTCCATTCCATTCTTCCCCGGCATATCAATATCCAGAAAAATGGCGTCATATTTGTGCAGGTTGCTTTCTTCCTTGAAAAGTCCCAACCCATCCGGGTATGTATCAATATCAAACGGGACTCCTCTCCCCATCAGGTATTCTTCCATTTTTTTCTTCAAGTACTCCCTGAAATGCTCCTCATCTTCACAGACGGCTATACTTAACTTCAAATCTTTTGCCCCCTAATGCCGGACAGCCTCATAGTTACAATTATAGTATATCATAATTCCTGTGCATCATGGAGAACACAGTTCTCCATAATGAACATATTTATGTATTCATTTTACCATAACTGTAACCGGATTTCGATAATTTTTTACATAAAAAATCAGAGGTTTTATTTCTTACGGCCGCGCCATCATGCCGCCCCCATTTTTATCTGAATACAACGCGACAGTCACCAACGGTATGAATTTGGCCATGAATGACACTTATATCTAAAAAAATAATTTTACATTCTTACTCTTTTTCGATATAATTATGTGATGTAATGGTTAAAACCTTACAATTACTTCCAAAAAGTGGCAGAATTTATCGCGAAATGAGGTAGACATAAATGAAAAACTTATTGATCCTTGAAGACAACCTGGAACATTGCCGGCAGCTTGCGCATTTAGTCCAGCTGTATAATTCAGAATCGGATATCGTTTTTGACGTGACCGCCGCCACTTCTGTGACGGACGCCGCAAACTGGTTAAAAAAACACCCGGCCGATGCTTTTTTACTGGACATATCTATGGATAACACTCCAGGGAACAATGAGGGGATTGCCTTTGCCCGCTACCTGAGAAGCACTCCCGAGTATCAGAAAAAACCTATCCTCTTTATCACAGCTTACGGTTCTTTTCTTCCGGAGGCCCTCAATGAACTCCACTGCTACGCATTTCTCATGAAGCCCTATACAAAAGAAGACCTTTTCCGGCAGTTATACGATCTGTCACACAGCCGGGAAGAACTCTATATAAAGAATCGGGACAACATTTATATCCGGTGTCCCCTCGACTCCCTGCAATACATACAGGCCAACGGCCGTTACTTAAAATATGTGACTACAGACGGCGTCTTTTACTCGCGTCAGTACACGCTGAACGGGCTTACGGAGAAGCTTCCGGCCGATTTTGTGCGCTGCCACAAATCCTACGTCATAAACAAAAAGCAAATTGACAACTGCGATTTTGTAAACCGCTATATAGAGCTACGGGATTGCCCTGAAAAAATCCCTGTGAGCCGGAACATAAAACCGGACGCTATTTTTGAAAAAAATCTTTAGGAGAATACAATTATGACAACCCGCATCTTTCTTACCTACCTTATATCCAGCATTTTACAACACATCGAATTTATCCTTGCCTACCTGTACATTTTAGAGACAGACAAAAAAACCGCCACACGCCCCATGGCGCTTCTTATCTATGTGCTCATGTGGTTTCCGCTGTTTACAATACAATTGACGAATAAGAGCTGGGTTATCTTATCCATTATACCCTTTCTCTTGATCTATGCGCTGGCCCTGCACTTCGTCACACACCGCCCCCTCCTGTCCACGATTATCTGTAGCGCATTCGGCTATTTTGTCATAGTACTGACAGACCAGCCCGGAGTTATTTATTATCTGCTTTTTATTCCTTCTGCCGCCATCACAGAGGGTTGGCCCTCGCTTGTCTTTGCCATTCCCGGCGCCATCCTTCTTTTCTTTCTTTTGAAGTATGCGCCCGTGCGTAAAATCTTCAGAAGTCTGTGTAAAATACCGGTCTCCATTGCCTATTTCCTGTTGACCGTCTTTGCCTTCGTAGCGATTTTTTGCCAGTTTCCCGAGAATTCTATTTCTTTCGTATCGGCCTCCTTTTTTGCACTCCTCAGCATCTTTCTCTGCACCTCCGCTGTATTCCTGATGTTTCAGATTTTTTCCAATCAGAAAAACCAGGCTGCTCTCCGCTATTACCGCCAATACCTTCCCATTCTGGACAACCTGATTCAGAAAGTGAGGGACACCCAGCACAGCCACAACAACATGGTGCAGTCTCTGGTTCATCTCTCGGAACTGGACATGGACTCCGAACAGCTGCGGTCTCATCTGGCCGCATACACAGAGGATATGCAGCAGGCCATTCTGCCATCTTCATTCCTCACACTGGAGAATAAGCTGCTGGCCGCCCTGTTTTATTACAAATATTGTCAGGCGGAAAGCGCCGGTATCCACATGGATTTCGCGATTGAGAACCCGCTCTGCCCGAGTCGGGCCGGTGAATTTGAACTGGTGGACGCCGTAGGCGTCCTGTTAGACAACGCACTGGAGAATTCCCGACCGGGGGAGACAGTCTATGTGCGCATTGGAGTACAGGAAAAAGAGGGAAGCCCCCGCACCCATCTCACAGTGGAGAATCCGGGCCCGGCAGCAGATGATTCATTTTTGCACCGCATTTTTTCCAAGGGCTATACGACCAAAAAGACAGATGAAGACAGCCACGGAATCGGTCTTCACTCGCTGCAGAGCCTGACCAGAAAGCATCATGGCCTTATTATCGTGTCCAACACGCAGAGACAGGACAGCCAATATATCTGCTTTGAACTGCTTCTCTGACTCCGTGCCGTTTCCTTCCGTGGAATTGGTGATGACGGCCGCATTTCCAGGGCGGGACATTCAGGATTCGGACTTGAGAAGCACCCTTGCCAACCCATCAAAAAATCTCTGATAGAGGCGGACTACCCACTTTCGGGAGCATATGTATACGATCAGCAGGGTAGCCGGAATTGCCACTGCAAGCAACAGTCCAATCTGACTCTGAATGTCTGCCGTCACGCCAAGCCTGTCTGCCGCACTCCGCAGAAACCGGACAAAGAAGGCTGATAAAAGATAGACTACCACCGTCCTCTCCCCCAAAGAGGTAAAGAAAAATCTGCGCCCGGACATCAGATTGAGCAGACCGAGCAGAATTACCGCCGCCACGATTCCAGTCAGAAGGCGAATCCCAATCCCCTCCAGATTTCCGATGCCGCTACAGTGATAGCACTGTAGATTTTCATAGGTTTTTACCGGCGCTCTGCCGGAGATATTGAGCCACAGGGTGAGGGCAAGACCTGCGCACACAGCCCCGGCTCCGGCCAACCGGCTGAACGAGCGGATTCTTTTTACTGTTTTCTCTGTCATATAGTATCCCAGCAGGAAAAACGGATAATAGACAAATGTTCTGGATATGCTGAAAAAGCGGTCAGCCTCGTGGAAACAGCCTATATACAGAGATATGAAAAGCGTGAGAGGAACGGCAAATCGAAGGCGCGATATAGACGGCGCCGTAATGCGCCATATATACAGGCTCAGCAGATACCAGAACTGATATGCCGGCATAAACACATCGACGAAGCCCGTCCTCAGATTCAGGACAAGCCAGATTCCGTTGAATACCAGAAAGGGAAGGAGACAGTTCTTCAAAGCCCGTCCATAAGCGGATTGGATATTGCGGGAAAAATACCCGGATATAAATATAAAGGCCGGCATGTGGAAACTATATATAAGAGCGCGTATGCACTCTGCGTCTCCTCTCATCGTAAAAATCTCCAGGATATGTCCAAATACCACCAAAATAATCAGAAGAACCTTGTAGTTGTCAAATTCATATTTCCGTCCGTTCTGTATGTCTCTATCCATAAAAACACTTCCCGCATCAGTCTGCCATTTTCTCCGTGCGGGCGCACGACGCACGCCGTCTGTGCGCCAAACGGGTTCTCTGACAGATTAACTAAAATATACAACTTCCTCCTCCGGCGGAGTGGACGCCTCTACGCTGTCCGCCCAGAGAACCGGATACAGGCTCTGCTGCTGCCTTGAAAATTCCGGTTTTACCCTGACAGATACCATAACCCAGTCGTCCACGGAGAATTTCTCCGCCTCCTTATAGTGACAGATAAACCCGATTTTGGCTATGTCGTCCGCACAGCATGTCATGGCCGCGCGAGCCGGCACGAACGCGTCGGCCGGAAATGATTTATTGCGGTAAACCTGCCCCTTGAATGTGATGATTTTCCCCTCGTATTTTTCCGGGTGCTCGCTGACGTCCAGATACCACAGCCCGAAATCGTCGTCCTCCAGCACGATCTCACTGGCGTTGACGTCAAAGGGAAGCTCCTCCTCTATATTGCTCTCCACGCTGCCGTCCTCTGATTCAAAGAGAACCTGGGCGCGGCGGTTAATGGCCTTGACATTGCGGCGGGCGGACGCCCTGTCCATGTCCGTGGTGCATCGGTTGAAAATCACCAGATCCGCCTGCTGGAAATGAGCCATCAGCAGGTATTTCATATTGTTAATATACATGGAAAACGTCTCCGCATTGACTGTGGTAAAGGTCTGTACTACCACCCAGTTCTCCGGTATCGTCTCGTTGATAAGCTTCGCCAGGTTCCACATTCCATTGACTTCCATCATAATGCGGGCCGGTTTGTGCTCGCGCACCAGCGCATTACATTTTTCCTCCGTCAGATCCTCCTCGTCCTCAATGACGACGGGAGTCACCTTATTGTAGCGGAGCAGGTTCTCATCTACTTCCTTTTCCCCTTCCTCCGTGATGAGAAAGAGCGTCCTGAGGCCGTCCTCAAAATTCCCCTCCTCCAGTATCTCCTGTATGCAGGTGGTTTTCCCACTCTCCAGAAAACCGGTAAAAAGATATACCGGTATATCGCGGTTTCCAAACATAACTAATCTCCATTCTGCTGATAAGCGCGTATATGCTTCTTATACATGAAACAACTCTTTTATCCTGTCCTCCGCCAGTTCCGCCCCGATTACACAGATGCGTCCCGTATAGTCTGCGCTGCCACGGCGCACCTCGTACTCGCCCGGCACCAGATCGAAGTGGAACCACTCGCCCTCTGCGGCCGGTACAATTCCCTTGGCGCGGAGGATATTTCCATAACCGGCTCCCTCCGCCGACAATTTCTTCAGAATCTCCGTCAGTTCTTCCTCGGAATATTTATGAGGGCCCTCCATGCCCAGACTGGTGAATACGTCGTCCGCATGATGGTGATGGCCGTGGTCATGGTCGTGATGATGTTCGTGCTCATGCTCGTGGTCGTGGTGGCAACATTCCCCGTGCTCATGCCCATGGTGATGGCCGCACTCCGGACACACATCTTCCTCCTCCAGAAGTTCCATTTCCAGTGAACGGCTCTCCTCGATCGCGCCGAGGATCTGTCGGCCGTCTATCTCCTCCCAGGGGGTTGTGATGATGGCCGCCTTATCGTTTTTCTCCCGAAGCAGAGCCAGACAGGCCTCCAGTTTTTCCTGTGTGATATTGCCGGTTCGGCTGAGAACGATGGTTTTGGCATGTTCGATCTGGTTATTGTAAAACTCGCCAAAATTCTTCATATACATTTTACACTTTGTGGCGTCCGCCACCGTCACATAGCCGTTTAACACGACATCCTCGTTGTTCTCCATCACGCCGGACACGGCCCGGATTACGTCCGAGAGTTTGCCCACTCCGGACGGCTCGATCATAATGCGGTCGGGACTGTATTTATCCAGCACTTCCTGGAGGGCGGTTCCAAAATCCCCCACCAGGGAGCAGCAGATACAGCCGGAATTCATCTCTGTGATATTGATTCCCGCCTCCTTGAGAAACCCGCCGTCAATGCCGATTTCCCCAAATTCGTTCTCAATCAGCACCAGCTTTTCTCCCTGAAAAGCCTCCTTGATAAGTTTCTTGATCAGTGTCGTCTTTCCGGCCCCCAGAAAGCCGGAAAAAATATCAATCTTTGTCATGGCAATATCAGCCTCCCTCTGTAAAAATCCTTTTGTTGAAAAACTTTCCCGTCTATGAAATAAAAACAGACTCTCCTATGTCACAATGATCGCCTGCTGCTCTGACAGCCACTGGCTGGCCGCCCGAATCCCCTCGTCGCTGAATTCAAACTGCCGGATATATTTTTCTTCTTCCGTCTTTTCGTATATGAACGGCCCCTTCCACGCCACGGCCTCCAGCACCGGAGCCCCGTCCTCTCCCGCCTTTTGGAGACGGAAGTTCATGCCGCGGTAGCTTCCCTTGAACACATTGCGCTCATAATACGGTATGGAATAGAGTGTAATATTTTCCAGCATATGGTTCCTCCGTTTGCATTATTTTCAAGCAACTATTTAACAGTATAGCACAAATTTGAAAATTCTTGAAGATATTATACAAAAAATTCTTGAAAATCAAAGAAAAACGTGGTTTACTATATTCGTATGGCTTTTAGGCCGTCATATGATTTTGTTTCGCAGAATGGAGGAAATTATGATAAAGGTCGTAAAGTTTGGCGGAAGTTCTCTGGCAAATGCAGAGCAGTTTACAAAGGTCGGCAATATTATACGCGCCGATGAATCCCGCCGTTATGTGGTTCCCTCGGCGCCCGGCAAACGCTTTTCCGGCGACACCAAGGTGACAGATATGCTGTATCACTGCTATGAACTGGCCGAGGCGGGCCAGGCGTTCACCAAGCAGCTGAATCAGATCAGGGAGCGCTATAACGAGATTATCCGTGGACTGAAGCTGGATTTCTCACTGACTGAGGATTTTGAGGTGATCAAAAAACAGTTTCTGTCCAAGGCAGGCTCTATGTACGCCGCCTCCCGCGGAGAGTATCTGAACGGGAAAATCATGGCGAAGTACCTGGGATATGATTTTGTGGACGCCGCCAATGTCATTCGCTTTGACGGGGACGGCAATTTTGATCCGGACACCACGCAAAAGCTTTTATCCCAGCGGCTGGCGGCTTCTGAACGCGCCGTCGTCCCCGGCTTTTACGGAGCGATGGCCAACGGGACGGTCGTCACTTTTTCCCGTGGCGGCTCCGACGTCACCGGCTCTCTCGTGGCGCGCGCAGTAAATGCCAATCTGTATGAGAACTGGACGGACGTGTCCGGCTTTCTGGTCGCCGATCCAAGGGTTGTGAAAAATCCGGAGATCATACACACCATTACCTATACTGAGCTCCGCGAGCTCTCTTATATGGGCGCATCGGTTCTTCACGAGGAGGCGATTTTCCCTGTCCGCCAGGCCGGAATCCCCATTAACATAAAAAACACCAATGCCCCGGATGAGGACGGCACCATGATTGTGGAGAGCACCTGCCGCATCCCCGCCTATACCATTACAGGTATCGCCGGTAAAAAGGGATTCGTGGCAGTCAATATCGAAAAGGATATGATGAATTCCGAGGTTGGCTTCGGGCGGAAGGTTCTGGGCGCCTTCGAGGACAACGGGATCTCCTTTGAGCATATGCCCTCCGGCATCGACACTATGACAATCTTTGTCCACCAGGACGAGTTTGAGGAAAAAGAACAGAAGGTAATCGCTGATATACAGCGCGCCACCCATCCGGATTCCATTGAACTGGAGTCCGATCTGGCTCTGATTGCCGTGGTGGGACGCGGCATGAAAAGCACCCGCGGAACCGCCGGACGGCTTTTCTCGGCTCTGGCACACGCCCACATCAATGTAAAAATGATCGACCAGGGCTCCAGCGAGCTCAATATCATTATCGGCGTCCGCAATGACGACTTCGAGGGTGCCATCAATGCCATATACGATATTTTTGTGCTGGCAAGATTGTAAAGCGCTTATTTTAATAACGGGCAGCAGCCTCAAAAAAATAGCGGGAGGGGCGATTAATCCCCTCCCAGCGCTACGTCTAATATCATCATAATGAGAAATCCCACGACAAATCCAAAGGTTCCCACCGTCTCCCGACCGCCCATATGGGCTTCCGGAATCAGTTCCTGTACCACCACATAGATCATGGTTCCGGCCGCCACGGAGAGAAACAGAGGCATAAGACAGGATATTGTGCCTGACAGAGCGGCCGCCATTACGCCGAACACCGGCTCCACTACGGCTGAGAGGCTTCCAATCAGGAAGGCTCTCCTTTTTTTCATTCCGTCTGCCGCCAGGGGCAGGGCGACCGCCGTGCCCTCCGGATAGTTCTGGATTCCGATTCCCAGCGCGAGCGCAATAGCTCCAGACAGCAGGCTGCTGTCCGCAGGACTTCCCGCCGCCAGTGCAAATGCGAGTCCAACCGCCATCCCCTCCGGAATATTGTGGAGAGTGACCGCCAGAACCAGCATCTCTGTGTGTGACTTCAGTGAAACCCTATTCTTTTTATTAAATTTATTTTTAACTATCCAATCGCCGCCCAGCAGCAGGAGAACGCCCGCCACAAAGCCAAAGGAGACCACAAGCCAGCTCACCTGTCCCGCCTCCTCCGACCGCTCAAGCGCCGGAATCAGAAGCGACCACACGGAGGCAGACACCATGACGCCCCCGGCAAATCCAAGCATGGCGCATTGGAAGTCTCCCGTCATATTTCTCTTTACAAGAAATACGTTCAACGCCCCCAGCGCAGTCACCGAAAGGGTAAAAAAGGTACCCAGAAACGCCATGAAAACTCCGCTCACACCTGTCTCCCCCTGCAGAACGCCCTGTCACTTATATTCAATATATTCAGGGGCGGGCAAAAGGTACCTCAATCCGGCTCCCAAACATACCTTTCTCAATCACAATCTTATTGTCAATCCGGTTCTTCAGCTCCTCCACATGGGAGATGACTCCGATCAGGCGGTTTCCTCCTGCCAGCTGATCCAATAAAGTTAATGCCTGTTTTAATGATTCTTCGTCCAGACTGCCGAATCCTTCATCGATAAACATGGACTCCAGCCGTATGCCGCCCGCCTGTTCCTGCACCACGTCCGAAAGTCCCAGCGCCATGGCGAGCGCCGCCATAAAGGACTCGCCGCCGGAGAGAGTGCTCACATCGCGCCACTTCCCTGTATTGCAGTCAAATACGTCCAGATCCAGCCCCGACTGGGAGCGGTTGTTTTTTGCCTCCTCCTTACAGCGGAGCACAAACGTCTCACCTGTCATAACGCGAAGCCGCTGATTGGCCGCCTCGATTACTCTCCGGAAATAGTGGCGCTGGACATAGGCCTCCAGATTGATTTTGGCCTGTCCGGTCCTCTTTCCGTTAAATGTCTCGGACAAATCCTGCGTCATCGTCCACTGCTCCCTTAGTTTTTCCATCTCCTCTCTATTTTTACGGAGCATTTCCACGCATTCACCGTCCACCTCGCAGATCTGCTCCAGACTTTTTATTTCCTTCTCCAGAGCTTCGCTCCGGCTTCTGAGTTCTCCCTGCCTCCGTCGGTTTTCCTCCAAATCCACTGGCACAAGGCCCTCTGCATCTGCCCTCAGCGTCTTCAACGCCCCTTCCGCCTCGGACATAGCCTGACGGTACTTCTCTATAACGTTCTGCAGTTCTTTCTGTTCTTCCTCCTCCATGCGTGCTCTCTGGTATCCCTGCTCCGAATCAAAACCGGCCTGCGAGAGTCCCTCCTTATATTCGGCGGCCAGCCGCTCGCCCTCTTTAGTCAGCTTTTCTATCTGGCGCCTCTTTTCTTCCAGACGAGCCCGTAAATCCGATATTTTCTCACGGCACTCAGCCGTTTTTTTCTGGATTTTCTCCCACCGGACGTCATATTCCTCACAGGCGCTCTCCATATTCCGGATTTCTGCCTCTATCTCCTGTTCCGACGTATCCTTTGCAATACCGGCGTCCGACAACTGCTTTTCCAACGCCTCTTTCTTCGCCTTCAGCGCAGCCGCAGCTTCCATCGCCTGCTCCGTGGCTGCCTTCGCCTGTTCGTAATCGCTCTCTGCCTGATCCAGTTCCTCCTTCCGCGGTATGTCCGGAGAGAGGGCCGCTGGCGCGGGGTGCAGCGTAGAGCCGCAGACCGGACAGGGAACTCCCTCCTGCAACTCCTCCGCCAGAAAACCGGCGCTTGCAGCCAGATAGCTCTCTCTCAGACGACGGTACCGCTCGTTTGCCACCCGCTCCTTCTCCTGACATTCCCGGTATTTTTCCTTCTTCCGGTCATGACTCTGCTCTGTCTGTCTGTACTCCTTCAGGCCCTCCAGTGCAGTCCTCCGGCTCTGGATCTGAACCGGCCACTGCTTCTCGCGCTCCTCCTTTTGCGCAAGCGCCTGGTTTTGATTTTCCTCCCACTCGTGCAGCTCCCTCTCTGCCCGCACTTTCTCATCCGCCGCTTTTTTCTCGTCGTCGCGCTCCTTCTCCAGACTCCGCACATTTTCCACTCCGGCCTCCGCTAGCGGAATGAGTCTGTCTGCCTTCTGAGCCAGGTCAAACCGCTTCTCTCTCTCCCTCTGCTCTCCGGACTTCTCCGCCAGTCCTTTCCACTGTTCTTCTGTCCGGCGCAGTTTCTCCAGTTTCTCATTATCCTGCTGTCCCTTTTCTTCCGCCCGTACCAGGTCTTCCCTCTCCCTGTCCAGAGCCTCCTTCTCACCCGTCAGGCGCGCTCTCTGCTTCCGTCTCTCCTCCGTGTACTCTACAAGGAGCGGCAATAATTTCCCCGCAGAGCGGAACCCCTCCTCCTTCAGGCTGAGAATCTGCTCCTCCTGTTCCGACAATTCCTCCTGTCCACACAGCCGGATCCGGTCGATCCAGTTCTCCGTCACTGCTCCCAGATTATCATATCTGCCTTTAACTTCTGCCTCCTCCTCCTGGAGTTTCTTCTGGATTTTCTCGTAGCGTCCGGTGCCAAATATTTTGCGAAAAATCGCCTGTCTGTCCGTACTTTTGGCGTTCAGAATTCGCAGGAAATCCCCCTGGGCCACCATGACGGTCTGGGCAAACTGCTCCCTGTTCAGGCCGATTATCTCCTGAATTTTTTCATTTACTTCCCCCATTCTGTCATACTTCTCACCGGTTTCCTTACACTCCAGTTGCGCAGCCGGTTTCTCACTGGTCATCCCGTCCCCCCGCTGGCTCTTTCTCTCGTATTCCGGATTTCTCACGATATGGTACGTTCTGCCCCGCTGGCAAAAGGTGTACTCCACAGACGTCCTTTGCTCTGCCGAGGCGTAGTCTGAGCGAAAGCTCCTGCTCTCCCTCCGCTCTTTTCCCCCGCTCCCCTCTCCGTAGAGAGCGAAAGAAATGGCGTCGAAAATCGTAGTTTTGCCGGCTCCGGTATCGCCTGTTATGAGAAAAAGGCTTTTCCCGCTCTCTGTATCAAAGGCGGCAAAATCTATCGTTTCCTCTCCCCCGTAAGGGCCGAAGCCTGTCATTTTCAAATATAGCGGTCTCACAGCGATTCCTCCCCTTCCACAGATTCCAGCAGTCTGCTCAGAAGCGCCCTCTTTGCACTGTTCATGGACTCTCCGTTATTCTGCTCTCTGTAAAAATCTTCCATCATGTCGAGCGGAGTCTTCCTCTCCAGAAGCTCCTCCCCGCCGGACGCCTCCCACGCCATTCCCGTTCGGGAATTTTTTACGCTGAATTTCAGCATGTTGGGAAAAGCAGGCGCCAGCTGCAGCCTTGTGTCCGGCGCCACCTCCTCGTCTGTCACAATAATATGTACATAGTCCTCCGAATACGGCATTTCCAGCAAATCCGCCACGCTTCCCTCCAAAACCCGCATATCGCGAAGCGGCTTTAACGGAATCTGGCGGCAGTCGACTTCTCCCTTTGCCCCTATATCCACGATTGTCACCGATTTTTTGTGGGAAACTTCCGAAAAGGAATACTTCAACGGCGTACCGCTGTAGCGCATGGTATCCCGCTTGATCCTCTGGGGGCCGTGAATATGGCCCAGCGCTACATAGTCAAAGCCCTCGAACACTGTATCGGGAATACAGTCCAGCCCGCCGATGGCAAATTCCTCGGAGTCGCAGGTGGCGGCGCCGGTCACAAACTGATGGCTCATCAACACCTTTCGCCGTCCGTCCCCAAAATCTACCTCCCGCAGCACCTCCCGCAGGGCGTCCTCGTAGGTAACAATCTCTGAATCCGGAAAAAATCCCCGCACCGTCAGCGGCTTCAGGAAGGGAAGCAGATACAGATCCATCTCTCCATACTGATCCCGCAAAACCCGCCGGCAGAGCCTGCCCTCATACCTGCCCTGGATAAACACGCCCCGTTCCTCAATGAGGCCGGAGAGATAACTCACCCTCTCGCCTGAATCGTGGTTTCCGCTGATGGCGTAAACCGACACTCCCCCCAATACAAGCGCAGAGACAAAGGTATCAAAGATACTCATTGCCTCTGCAGAAGGAGTTGGTCTGTCATAAATATCGCCGGCAATGAGCACTGCATCGCAATGTTCATTTACCGCAATTTCTGCTATCTGTCTGAGGATTTCCCTCTGATCCTCAGACAGACTGGTTTCAAACAGCCTTTTGCCAATATGCAAATCCGCCGTGTGTAAAAAACGCATGACAACCTCCTAAAATTATTAAATTATAATTTAATTATATTTCAACATCTGCTCCGTAATCCACGTTGTCATACCGGAAGCCAAACATATGGTAAAAATCCTCCCAGTATCCGTCTATGTCTCCATATTTCTGAATATTTTCCGTAGTTATCGAGTCCCATACTCCGGCAATCTCCGACTGTACCTCCTCCCGAAGTTCCCAGTCGTCCAGCCGTATGCGTCCCTCCGCATCCGTTTCCCTGCCCGGCAGTTTCTCCGTGAAAAGACGGTACATCTGCTCAATGCAGCCCTCGTGCAGTCCCTTCTCCTTCATCACCTTATACACAAGGGATATATACAGCGGAACAATCGGAATCGCGGCGCTGCTCTGTGTCACCAGCGCCTTGTTGACAGAAATATATGCCTGTAAGCCCCTGTCGGCAAATTCTTCTGTGAGTTTGACTGACGTATCGTACAGATGCTTCTTTGCCTGTCCGATGCTGCCGTCCTTGTAGATAGGGTGAGTCACCACCGGGCCGATATAGGAATATGCCATCGTCACGGCGTTGTCCGCCAGCACACCGGCTTCTGCCAGCGCCCGAATCCACTCCTCCCAGTCCTCGCCGCCCATCACTTTGATAGTATTGGCGATTTCCTCCTCGTCTGCGACCGGCACAGTGACCTCGGTAATCTCATTGGTGCGCAGATCGATTGTCTTATTGGTAAACGCCTCTCCCACCGTCTTCAGAACGCTGGATACCGCAGTCCCGTCCGCCAGCGTGCGGCGCGGCGCCGCCATGCTGTAGACCACCATCTCCACCTGGCCCCAGTCGCTCCGGATCGTCTCAATTACCTGTTCCTTCATTTCCTTCGAGAAGCCGTCCCCGTTAAAGGATTTGGCATAGTATCCATCTTCTGAGGCAAACTGCTCAAACGCCTTTGTGTTATACCAGCCCGCCGTGGCCGTGCGCTTTCCCTTGGCCTCCTTTTCAAAAGAGACGCCGATCGTAGCCGCACCATAGCCATAGGCCGCCGCGATCCGGCTGGCCAGGCCATAGCCTGTGGAAGCGCCAATCACCAGCACTTTTTTGGGGCCCTTTACCAATCCTTTCTCCTTGCAATAGGCAATCTGCCTTCTGACGCTCTCCCGACAGCCTTCCGGGTGGGCTGTCGTACAAATAAATCCTTTTACCTTTGGTTCTACTATCATAATTCCTTCCTCTCCTTACTTATCAAAAAGCAGTTTCATAAAATCCTGTCTGAATTGTTTTATGTCGACAGTATATACACTTTTATAAAAACTGCCCTCATATTTTTCCATGCCAAATTTTTGAGGATATACGTTAACCCCTCTCTGATTTGCAAATCCCTTCATTTTACCAATAAGCTTGTCCGTTGAATCCGAAGGATCGTAAGATCCCTTGCCCCTTTCACAGTTTTCATTGTTGTAAACAATAATAAGAACGGTATTCTCTGCCAGTTTCTGCCGTGTTATATTCTCATTTAATGCCAGCAGCGACAGACTGTCAAAGGCTTTTTCCCGCAAAATAGCTTTATCCAGATTACCCTCGCTCTGATTCTTAAATTCAATCAGATAGCGAGTGCCATTATTCACAATATAACCGTCGCAAGAAGCAAGCAGCTTTCCGCCCCTGTATTTCTTACAGATTCTTTTTGTCACCCCGTCAAAATTAATCAGGCTGTGTTCTACGTCTGCGTCCGGCACCATGGATACATTGTTATCACTGTCTCTGGAAATTTCCTCCAATGTGCCCTTGCATACATTATAATCTTCCAGTAAATATCCCATTTTTTCACCTATAAATTTTCCAATGGCATATAAAATGCCTTGTATATTCTCTCCTTATCGTCTGTCACGTCCAGACAATTGTAGCGATTATCCTCTGTCTTATCCATGAAATAAAATCTGCCCCGATCAGCGATTTCACACTCCGCCATCTTTATCTCCAGCGCCCTGGCAAAGTAGGGGCTGTGGGTATTGACATAAATCACTACCCCCAGTTTTTTCTGCATGAGAACAAGAATCTCCGCAAAGACAATCTGCCATTCTGGGTGTAGATTTACCTCCGGTTCATCAATGAGAAGGATATCGCCTTTTTTAAGCGTGCCATTTTGCAGCAGCCGCTGTATCAGCGTAAATACTTTTATCCCTGCCGATAAATTTGAAATCTCTACCGGCTGTTCCATATCAGCATCGTAAAACTGCATCTTCCTGCTCTGATCCACGTCCAGATTTCCGTGAGTTACCTCCCGGATAATACAGTCGACGATTTCTTTGGTCTCCGTTTCATTTTCATATTCCTCTATCGAGTCTGCCGAATCCGGCTCCCGCATCATATAGCGGAGCAAATTGCTGGTGGCCGGCGACAACATCGGCCCACTATCTCCAACCCTGCGCACATTATACATATCAAGGACATTACAGGATTCAATATAGACAACCTTCCTGTCAAAATTTACATTCCCCCTGTTTTCCGTCAACTTATTTTCCATAAATTCTGTAACCAGTTCCATATTGCCCTGATTTAATTTTATCCTTGCCGGTTCTGAATTCATAAAACAATTAATTTGCTTTTTGAAAATTTTGGTAAAATATGAATCAACGAGGAACCTGACATACTCCTCGTCCGTCCGGTCCAGCACCTGACAGACTCCTTCCTCTATATGCCGCATCTCCGGTTCTTCTATGCCCTTTTCCCCGAACCATTTAGTCAGATAGGAATGCATACTGTCCCGGTCTTTCATCCAGTCTGATATAGATTCATCGCTCAGGCTGTCTATAAATTCATATCCCATACTCCAGAAATCATAGTCCCATTCGCCATCAGAGTCCCTTTTGCGAAAAAAATCATTTATTACTCTCCGAATACTGCTTTTCCTGGAAACCAAAATCCGCCTGGGCAGTGACTTATAGGCATTGACAACTGCATATATCGCCTTGCTGAGCGTGGTTTTACCCGTCCCGTTCTGACCGGCTACCACCGTGATACCCGCCAGCTCCAGCTCAGCGCTCTTAACACGCGCAATATTCTCTATCGATACCTTTACCATCACGCATCCCTCCATCACAGTTCAAGTCTTATTATAATACATCGCCTTTTAATACGCAAGATGATTCACTTATTTTTGATACTGCCCTAATCCGCCGTAATCTAGCGCTTTACAGAAAAAAGAGGCGTATGCCGCCTCTCTGGTTTCTACATCAACACATAAAACAGAATCATAAAGAAATGGAGTATGCTGCCCGCCAGGACAAACAGGTGAAACACCGAGTGGACATACTTCTTTTTCTTTCCCACGCCGTAGAGAATAGCCCCCACCGTATAGGCCAGTCCGCCCGCCACCAGAAAAACCGTCCCGCCGGTTCCCAGACACCGGACTGTCGCCGGAAGGAAGAAAATAATGCACCAGCCCATAGCCAGATAGCAGATCATGGACAGCCGCTGATATTTTTTCAGATCAATAGCCGTCAGAGTGGCCGCCGCAAAGCAACAGGCCCACACGATGCCAAAGATCACAAAGGCCTGTACCGGATACAGGGGCCGCAGAGCCGCCAGTGTGACCGGCGTATAGGTTCCGGCTATCAGAAAATAAATGGTACAGTGGTCAATGATTTGGAATACCTTTTTCGGCATCTCCGGTTTTAAGCCGTGGTAAATGCTGGACATCGTATACAGCACAATCATCGTGCTGCCGTAAATTGCGGCTCCCACCACCCCCCAGGCGTCGCTGTTCAGGGCTCCGAAAACCACACACAGAACCAGGGCGGCGATGGCAAAAGCGCCCCCCACAATATGGGAAATCATATTGAAAATTTCCTCTCCTCTTGTGTAGGAAGGAAGCACTCTGTCTTCCAATCTTGTTCGCACCGTCTTCATGCGGCCATTACCTCCGTTCCCTGTTCATAATCATTCATACCCTTAGACTATCACGTTTGAACGCTGATGTCAACATAAAAACCACGGCAAGTAGTTTTGAAAACCACTTGCCGTATATATCTTCTGTCCATTCTCCGCATCTTCGGGCGGCATACTCATTTTGTCCTGCCGGACGCATACGCTAAATCCATCTTTTCCTTGCGAACAGCGTCGCCACAATACCAATCCATGATAAGATAAAGGCTGCTGTCATCGGAAACAGCGGCGTGTCGTCGCCCATCTCAGGCGACGCTCCGTCCCCTGAACCATAGTCCCCTGAACTGCCTGTACTGCTGCCCGTACCGCCGGATGTGAACGTGCTGTCCCCATTTTTCATATCCCTGTACACAAGCGCATATGTTGAAAATTTATCCGTGGATATCGTGACGGTGTTCTCCACAGAATCTCTGTCCTCTAGCACGGATACCGCGCCGTTGTGGATTCGGAAAACAGCAAATGTCCTCTTGCGGGACGGAACGGTGTTGCGCAGCTTCTCCGGCACCGTAATCGTCACAGAAATCGGCTTGGAGGTGTTGTGCACCGCCTTTTCCCCGCTGCTTCCCACTGTCTTCCAGAGCGTGATATCCAGATATTCTCCGACCACATAGTCACCCAGACTGGCAATGATCAGCTCTTTATCCGCCTGGCTCACGCTGCCGTCGATTCCCCGGACGCGCAGGCCAATATCCGCATCGCTTCCATTATTTACAGCCTTCTTCTCTCCCGCTGTCAGCACGGAGTCAACCAGATTGTCCGTGGAAGTTGTCAATACCGTAGACGGCGCATCTTCCGCCACCTGTACCTTTTTCTTCACAGTCCCCTGGGTATCCTTCCCGTCCTGGGAGTCCGCATTGTCCGTTGAATCCGAAACCGTGGACGGCTGCTTCATCACCACTGTGACTGTTCTCACATTACCGGCCCGGTCAGTCGCCGTGAGGACATAGACCGTGCTGGTCTGATCCGCAGAGAGGGTAAACACAGAGCGTCCGCCACTTATCTCCTGCGCCATTCCGTTCACTATCACGCTGGACAGGCAGGCGTCCTCTGCCGTTACCTGAAGGCTGTTCGCCTCGTAACTCTCACCGTCCGCAACGCCGCGGAACACCGGAGCTACACTGTCTTTCTTATATTCAAAACAGATTTCCTCATAAATCTCTCCTGTCTTCTCATTCATCAGACAGAATTTCTGCTCGCCATTATCCGTATCCTTTGTCAGTGTGATTTTCTCCGCCGTGTCCTTTCCCTCCTCGTCCAGCGCAAGGGCAAAACCGGCGGCCGGTTCAATCGAAATGTCGGAGGTGTACCAGCCCGTATCCGACAGAACACCCCGTATGTCGTACTGACCGTCCCTTCCTCTCTCAGCCGCTCTCCTCCTCACCACGAGAACGCCGCTGTTATAGGAAAATGTATAATTGTCTGCCTTTCCGCCGGACGGCGTCAGTACCGCCGTCTCTTTTACCGGCTCCTCAAGGGAGATGACCGGCGCCTCATATCCGGCCGCCGTCGCGGCGCTCTCTCCTCCCACAAAGCCTGTCACGGTAATAGCCTCTGCATAGTCCGGCCTCGTGTGGTAATATGCATCCTGCCCGGCATACTTAGCCGTCAGAATCGCCTTCTCCACTGTAAAGCGGCAGGTAGTCTGCGCCTCCTGTTTGTCTCCGTATAAAATGGTTACGTCCGTCTGATAATCACCGGCCGCAAGCCCCTGCCTCGGCACGATAAAGAAAGTACCGTCGCTTTCCTTCACGGAAAAATGCTGGGTGTCGCGCACCGCCACATCAGCGATCACGGCCGGAGCATTGGCTGTCTCCGTCTCCTTCCACGTGACGCTCACAGCCGGCCCGGTTGAATAGCCGTATACCGCCGGCTGAATCTCTAACTTATCCGGCTTAATATCATATATCGGGTGGGTGAGCCGGAAGGTCTTCTCCGTCATGTTTCCGGCATTGTCCGCAGCCAGAATCGTGTAGTCTTTCGATCCGGAGGCCGGGCTGTCCACCGTCAGTTTTAACTCGGTGCTTCCCACAGGCGGGATATGCGTATTCCCCGCACCGGAAATCTCCTTTCCCTCATACAGGGTAACATCTTTGAGATTTTTATCTGTTATAAGAATTTCCTTGTGCTCGGCAAAATATTCCTTTCCGTCCGTCACCGCGGCAATCTCCGGAGCCCTGTCGTCAAAGACGATACCGTCCGAGGATATATACGTCCTGATTCCTGCCCCGTTTGTAATCCTGGCATAGATCACGACATTTTCCACCTCGGTCGGCGACAGGCTGAAGCTGGAACCGTAGCTGCTCCATGTATTTTCTGGCAGCGCCTTAACCCCCGCCTCCGACAGTGAGTTGGCCGACATATAATACCGGATATCCTTCACGCCGCTGATGTCGTCGCTTCCCTTGATGCTCACGCTCATAACGTCATTGAAATACATTCCAAATGTGACAGCATTGGCGAAAGAATTCCACAGGCTCTTGGAAATCCGGATTCCCTCGTCCTCTGCAAAGACCGGCCCGGTCTTATCGATCCGGATATTCCTGGTCATCTTCGCTGAGATCTCCCCTGTCTTCGTATTCATCAGATAGAAGTAGGAATCCTCCCCCTTTGTCTCCTTGTCAACAGACAGCGCTGTTCCGGAAAAAGAACCTTCTGCCTCTGTGGAACTAATCTCATATCCCTCTCCGGGGGCAATCTCGACGCCGGATATATACCATCCGTCCTCGCCCTCTGTTCCGAGAATCTGATAGCACTCCGGCAGTTCTCGGCGCTCCACCGCCATGGTGCCGGACTGGTACTCAAAATCATAATCCGCAGCGCTCCCCTTGTCCGGCATCAGATTAGCCGTCGTCTCAAGGGCGCGCTTCTGTGTTCCATCGCCCTCCTGATAGGAAATTACCGGCGGGATGTACTCCTTGGCCGTCTGAGCGGTGTCTCCGTTCACAAATCCCGTGACCTGGATGTGCGGGGCAAAATCCGGTATCGTATGATAATATGCCGTATGCCCCGTATACTTTGCCGTCAGAGTGGCCTTCTTTACCTCAAAGGTACACTTACAGGTAGTGGCAGAGTGTACATCCTGATTGTAGCGGATACGGACTACTCCCACATGGGTTCCCACATGCAGTCCGTCCTTTGGCCGGACAGTAAAGCGTTTCCCCTGGTCGTTCGCCACAACTTCAAAATCTTCACTTCCCGTCTCCATCGCAATATCATAGATTTGGGGCTCCTCTTTTGTTTTTACATTCGTGAGGACAATCTCCTTGGGCTCAACCGTATCATAGCCGTAGACGGCCGCCGTCTCCCCTATGCCAAAATCCAAATCGTCTGCGTTTACCTCTGAGCGGGGATTATTCAGTGTGACCGTATACTGTTTCGTGTTCCCCGCATAGTCTTCGGCCACAATCGTATAGGTAACGCTTTCTCCCTCAAGCTGTACATCAAACAACACCCGGCTTCCATCCGAATCCGGCTTATAGCTGGCAGGGTTCCCGTCCGTCTGAGTGTCCGTTCCCTTGTAGACGCGCACCTCCTTTATATTTGCGTCCGACGCCTCAAAACTCTTTTTGTCCGCCGTATAGGATTTCGCCGGCTCCCCGCCATCGCAGGAAATCTTCGGATCCTCTCTGTCTATCACAACCCTGATGGAATCCGGATACCCCGTATTGCCTGCCTTGTCCCTCACTTTCCCATATATATAGTACCGGCCGTCTTTGCTCAATGAAAAGGAATTGGTATCTCCACCTTTATTACTTTTCCAGCCGCTTATCTGGTCTTCCTTCATCTCAGAATTTGAATAGTAATAGGACACCTCCTTCACACCGCTTATCCTGTCCTCCACGTCGCCAATCGTAACAGTCACCCCACTGTTATAATAGGCGAATCCGGCGCTATCATGCCCTTTTGCATCCGGCGCCGCCGTAATCTTGCCCGTGGGCGGCGTTTTGTCAATATGGATTGACTGATATACAGGGATAGCCTTTGTGATACGGCCATTTTTGTCCTGAAGATATATCTCGGATGGCTGCACATTCTCCCCCTCGGTCTCTATTACCAACGCGTCGGCAAAAGCGTCCGGATTGTCATCGTTCTCTGCAATCCGGTACCCGGTCATAGAAGGGACGAGTTTGACATCCGACTTATACCAGTAGCCGGTTTTCCCCTCATGTGCATCTCCCTGAACTGCTTCCGAAATTCTGTAAGCAGTAACCCCGCTTGAGAGCGTAATACGCGTCATCTTTATCGTGTCCTCTGTATCAAAGGTCGCATCCTTGTAATTTTTGCCCTCATTTACATGGAGTTTTAGCGTATAGTCGCCGTCTTTCTTCAGTTCTACCGGGCCCTCCCCGCCGGCTCTGTAATACTGAAATTCCGCCTCTCCCATACCCCTGACTCCGTCTTTGACAGCGACGGATACCGTCTGCGCCTTCGCTGTGTAATAAAGTGTGCCCGGGTTCTTATAGGTAAAATCCGTAAGAGCCGGCTCCGCTTTTTCAATCTCCAGCGACACCTCCTCTGAACTGGCGGTGGCGGAGATTGCCGGATCCTTCTCACTGGTACTCGTCACCTTGCAGTAATATGTATATTCTCCCGCATCTGTATCGCTGCTAATCGTGTACTGGCGGTCTGTGGCTCCACTGACGGCCTCATCGCTACTTCCCTTCTTCACATACCACTGATAGGAAAGTCTCTCCCCATCTCCCGATGCATTTGCTGTTACCGATATTGTAAGTCCCTGGGACGGCAGCTGCCCATATGTATATTTTGGAGATGAAAGGTGCGGTTGAGTCTCAATGACTGGCGGCTTCACTGTGACAGGTTCCCCTGCCTTCTTCAGTCCGCCTGCCTTCTCAATCCGGCTGTACGGCTTCGCACTGGCAGCCGGTCTCTGCGTCCCGTCCGGCTCCCCTGTCTGTGCGGGCGACATGACCTCCTCCGGCTCAGGCTCCTGCACCTGCTCCGGTTCCGCTGTGATCTCCGGTTCTTCCGTCTGAACCGGCTCTCCGCTGCTCTCCGGCTCCTGCGTCTCTGCGGGCGCCGTGGGAACTTCCGTAGCCTCCGGCCCCTCATCGGTCTCCGGCGCTTCCGTAGCCTCCGGTTCTTCATTGGCCTCCGGCTCCACCGTCATCTCAGGCGCCACCGTGCTCTCCGGCTTTTCCGTCTCCTCGACGACCTCAATCACCGGTTCTCCCGACTGTTCCTCCGCCATCGTCGGCCAGACGAACAGGGCAAGTACCAGAGCCGCGGCCGCGGCGCCGCCGCAAACCATTCTGTAAAACTTCTGGCGTCCCATATTCAAAAACACTCTCCGGCATGTATGGTACACACTCACAAAAAATACCATGACAAAAAAGACCGGATAGGCCAGCGGCCGGCATTTTCTCCCTAGCTTCACCAATATTTTTCTCATTTTTTCTTTCATGCCTTTCCCCTCCATGGAAAAAACTTTTCGCTCCGCAAACGACAGATTCCCCTGTCCTATAATTGTCATTATTATACAACAAAAGGGACAGATAATGCAAGTCTGAAAGCCATATCCGTCCCCTTTTTTCACTTCTCTTTTTTTCACTGTCCCGCGTCCGGTTTCAGCACGTCCGACAATTTCACATCACGCCCAGTGACTTCAGAAACAGCACCACGAGCATCACCGGCGCCACAAATTTTATCATGAGCACATACAGGTTTCTTCGGGGCATGGCCTCCCCGTTTTTTTGCACCTCATCAATTACCGTCTTCGGCTTCAGCACCCAGCCAATCAGGATACAGGTACCGACCGCCACCAGAGGCATCAGTATATTGTTGCTGATGTAGTCCATAATATCCAGAACCTGCGCCGTGGCCCCTGTCGGCAAAGGCAGTTCAAAATACAAGTGGTTGTAGCCCGCGCACACCAGACCGCCCGCCACGACCGCAATCACTACATTGATGGCAATGGCCCTTGTGCGGGATATCCCGAAGCGATCCATCAGGCTGGATACCACCGCCTCCATAATGGAGATGGCGCTTGTCAGAGCCGCAAACAAAACCATGGCAAAGAACAGAAGCCCCACGAATTTCCCGATTCCGCCCATGGCGGAAAAAACCCTCGGCAAAGCCTCAAACATCAATCCCGGCCCCGAAGCCTCCATTCCCTCCGCACCGGCAAAAGCATATACGGCCGGAATAATCATAGCGCCCGCCAAAAGAGCGATCACCGTGTCAAAAATCTCTATCTGGTTCACGGAGGTGCGTATGCTGGCATCTTCCGGCACATAAGAGCCATAGGTAATCATAATGCCCATCGCCACGCTCAGACTGAAAAATAACTGCCCTGTCGCATCAAGGAGAATGGATCCAAAACGGCCGGGCGTCATGCCGCTGAAATCGGGAATCAAGTAAATCCCCAGCCCCTGAAGTCCGGTACGGTTCGTTCCATCCGGCTCGGTATGGCTTATCGTCAGGGAGAACACAGCGATAACCACCACAAGCAGAACAAGGATTGGCATGAGAATCCGGGAGGACGCCTCAATCCCTTTATTGACGCCTCTGGCAACGATGAACGCAACCATGGCGAGAAACAAGAACAGCATGATAAGCGGCTCCACATCGCCGGATATATAAGAGGAAAAATAATCCTCCGCCGCAGCCCCCTTCCAGTCACCAAAGGCATACAGGAAAAAATATTTTACCACCCAGCCGCCTATGGCGCAATAATAGGGAAGGATAATCATGGGAATCAGGCAGGCGACCGCGCCAAGCCCCTTCCATTTCCGGTGAAGTTTCCCGTAGGCAGTAAGAGGGCTCTGCCTGGTTTTCCGCCCAATCGACACCTCAGTAATCAACAGGGTAAATCCGAATGTCACCGCCAGTATAATATAAACAATCAGAAACGTCCCGCCGCCATCTCTGGCTGCAAGGTAGGGAAACCGCCATATATTGCCAAGGCCCACGGCGCTTCCCGCTGCCGCCAGCACAAAACCGATGGAGCCCCGGAATGAATTTCGTCTGGTATCCATAAATTATTTTTCTCCTCCATTATATCTTCCTTTCCGATCTCCCAGTGCCCTTAACTGAAAAAAAGAGGCTCTCTGGCAGCCGAAAAGATTTCCCGTCTCATAACCACCATGAGTGCCTCCATGTAATAATCACAATGTTTTTGAATGTAATACAACCGTCTTCCTAATTGTCTGCCTCCTGTATTCCAGAAATTTCAAAGAAACATCCAAATCACAAATCTTTTACTTCTTCTCATTAAAGAAGTAGGATTGCTCCGCCTTATGCGTATTGGCCATGTTCTGATAATACCCAGAAGCCGTTTTGCTGTTCAGTCGGTAATCGTGAATTATCTTCCTCTCCCTGGCAAGATATTTTTTGAACCGCTCGCTGTTCTGCCGCTCTAACGCCTGAATCTTCATTCCCAGTTCAGAGACACGGCCAATCAGAGTCTGCATTGTCTGTATCTCGTCCTTATAGGGAGCGGGATCATTGATAATTTCCCTCTCTACCATTTTGAACATGGCGTCGAATCCCTCGTCAATGGTGCCCAATTCATCAATTCGGGTTCCCTTTAACTCCAGTGTCTCATTAAATCGGTCGGCGTCCAATTCATCCTGCTTCAGAAGCTCCTCCTGCTCCTCTGTAAAGGAGAGTAACTCAGATAGAAGAACTTCCTTCCGCTTCATGGCGTCTACCATCATATTGACATATACGCTGTTTTGGTTTTCGGCAGCCATAGTTCACATCCTTACTGTTCAGAATTATATCAAACCAATGCGTCACAATTTATTTCTCTTTGCCTTCGCCCTCTTTATTGATGCGCATGACTTCCTGCCAGGTGTCCCGCATCTCACGGATATATTTCAGGGCTTCTTCCAAAATCTCCCTGTCTTTCTGGATATTTGCATCTACCAGGCGCCTGGAAATGTAATCATACACCCGTTCAAAATCCTCCCAGACCGGATATTTTCTGTCCAGTGAAGCTCTCAGTTCCGTAATGATGGCGTTAGCCTTTTTAATATTTGTATTAGCTCCCTCATAATCATTCTTTTCAATAGCGGCAATCCCAATATTGCAAAATTTGATTGCTCCATTGTAAAGCATCAGTGTAAGCTCTGCGGGCGAGGCCGTTAAAATCGCATTTCTCTGATAGGCATTGATTACGTTCGATTCCATTCGCTCCTCCAATCGCTGATTACGTCATTTACAGACATATATTAATTTCCGCCAAACAGACTGGCCAACGAACTCTGCTGCGACTGCAACTGTGCCAGCGCCTTCTCCATAGCGGTAAATTTACTGTAATAGGCATCTTCCATGCTGGCAAGCCGGTCTTCCCAGTCTTTGATCTGCTCCTCGTAATCCCTCACGTCCTCCTTCATCTTTATGTCATTGTAGAAAGTAAGGGCGCTGCTCACTTTGGAGCCGGCCATCTTGTCGCTCATCGTCTGACGAAGATTGGTGAACACACCGCTGAGTACGGAAATCACTGCCTCCGGATTATCGGCCAGAGCTGCTTTCAGTTTATCCGGCCGGTCTGCAAAAGTAGAGTCGTCCGAATCACCATAAATGTGAAGCAGTCCGTTTTCCGTAAAATCCGTAGATGTCATGATTCCAAAACTTGCCAAGGAATAATTCTTGCCGTTATAGTTGACCTGACTCATCATGGCCATTCGCATACCGGACATAATGTCGCGCAGGGTAGAATCACCACTGAGCAGACCATCTTTTATTTTATCTTCCCAGAGTTTGACGTCATCATCCGTCATCGCTTCCTTTTCTTCGCTGGTCAGCGGTTCGTATCCCTTTGCCTTATCTGCATTGTAAAGAGTGTTCATCTCCTTGACAACGGAATTGTACTCCTTCAGGAAGTCCTTAATCGTATTGTATACGCCGTCCACGTCGCTGGCAACAGAGAAGGTGATGCTCTCTCCCTCCTTCGTCAGACCAGTAAGTCCAATCTCCAGTCCGTTTACCGATACGGTAGAAGATGATGAGGTGAGCTCCGCACCGTTCAGAATAATCCTGCTGTCGGACGCCTCTACCAGCGCCATGCCAGCCGGCGCTCCCTGACCGCCGTTTATCGTCACCTGTCCGTCCTCTGCCACGGATATATCCGCCAGTCCGAGGGAGGACAAGGCAGAACCGCCAAGAGACGGATAACGATCCGTCACACCCGCATAGGCACTGACGGTAGGAGTGATATCTGTCTTTACGCTCTCAAGGTCATAGGTGGAGGTTCCCTCTACCGTGTGGGCCTCCGGTGAATCCACGGCGCCGGCGCCATAATATTTTTTCACGGCGCCCTCGCCCAGGCCCGCAATATCGTCTTTGGAAACGCCTGCATAGGCGGCGGCGTCTATCTCAAGTTTCACACTCTCGTCGTTTGCCACCTGCCCCTTTACATAACTGGTAGTGTCTGCATCCGCCTTTTTGGCGACAGCGTCGTTGTACGCTTTATCGGCGCTCCACTTGATATATTCCTCTTTGGACATGTCCTGCACGCCCATCTTCGTCTTGTCTTCTTCCGTGAGGATATCAAAGTTGTTGCCGTATTTCTCTGCCAGTTCCGCTTTTACATTGCCGTCCTCGTCATAGTAGTCCGCTTTCAGACTATCCTTGGCCGCCGTCTCATACTCTGCATATTTTTCAGAGTAAATCTTGGCAGAGACATATTTCTCCGCCCCGGCTTTGGAAGCCGCTGTCTTCGTATTGTAAGCCATCTTGGCAATGTCGTCCAGAGCCTTATTGTAGGCCTCCGTCCCCACGCCGGATGTCTCCAGCGCCTTGATTGCCTTATCCACAACGGCCTTATTCTCAGCCGTCATGCTGCTGTAGCCGACCTGACTGCGGATTGCCTCTCTGCCCTGTAGCTCCTCAGCGCTAATCTCAGTACTCGTTATGGAGAACGCATTGCTCACTCCGCTATCCTTGCTGGAGATGAAAAACCTCTGCTGTGTCGTGTCATAACTGGCATTGAGTCCGGCGCTCTTTAAACTGTTGACAAAATCCGATATCTTTGTATCCGCCGTAATCTCAAGTTCAGTATTCTTCCCGCCTGCTGTGATGGTAATCTTCTTATTCAGAAGAGAGGGATCTAAATCCACCAGCTTTGCGCTGGTACTGGTGGCGCCTATTTTTGCGCCGGTCAGATACTGCGCCGTGGCAATATTCTTCACTTCCAGGCTGTAATTGCCGTTGGCCGCATTGGTGTTGGCCTTAACACTCACCTTAGAAGGATCGGAAACAGTTGCCTTCTTAGTCATATAGGTGGACTGCAACTGCATCTTAGTGGCATAATCCGTATATAATTTGTATAATTTTGTGTTTAAATCAGCCCATTTGGTCTGTGTCCACTCCAGTTTGGTCTTGGACTTCTCGATTTTGGTCTTTTTCATCTTCTGCGCCGACATAAGCGCTCCGACAATCGCCTCGGTATCCAGTCCGGAAGACAGACCGCTCATACGAATTCCCATAACACTTCCTCCTATCTTCTCTCGTCAACAAGAATTCCCGCCATCTCCCACATCTTCTGGAGCATATCCAGTGATTTCTCCGGCGGAATCTCACGAATCACTTCATCTGTATCGGCATTCAGGACCTTAATGGAGACACGGTTGGTCTCTTTATGGTAGGAATACTCGCAACGGGTTCTCACCATCTTACGGTTGGCGCTCTTTACTGCGTCGTCAATGGTGGCCTCGCTGGCTGCGCGCTCCTTCTGCTCACCCTGTTCGCCGCCCTTTCTGTCCTCTGCTTTGGACGCAGGAGACGGCGCATTCTCTATGACGGCAGCCGTCTTGACCGATTCGACCGGCTCCGGTCTGCTCACTGGCGCCTTCGGCGACTCTGCCGAACTGAAACCTGCGCTTGTATTGATTGCTTCAATTTCCATTTCCAACACCTCCATGTGTATCTTATAAAAAGATTTTCCTTACCTTATCATTTTTATCGGCACATAAAGGTGTAAAGTTTACCCCTTCTCTGGGAAAACTTTACACCTTTATGAAAAATTTTATGCCGGAATATCTCTTATTTCATGAGGCCGGACAACGTCTCCGGACTCGCTGTGCTGGCAGAATCCCTGTTTTCCTTCTGTATCTGCTGATAGATTTCCTTGCGGTAAATGGGTACCGACCTCGGAGCCTCAATTCCAATCTTTATCTGGTCTCCCTTTATCTCCAGCACCGTCACCTCGATGTTGTCGTTTATAACGATGGATTCATTGGCTTTTCTCGCTAATGCTAGCATACTGTCATTCCCCCCTCCGCGCTTTGAGGAGTTCGTAAATCTTATACTTCACCTCATAATCTTCGTTTTCAACTACGATCTGCGCTCCCTTTCTCGTATCCGAATTAATGATAATGGGCGCCTTGAGATTTACAGACATCTCTTTCAGATTCGGGGGCACGTTCATCGTCAGCAGGATTACCAGATTCTCCTCTGTCAGCTCGCCGATATGAGACAGGAGCTCATCTTCTACGACCGGATTGTAATCCTCTTTGACAATCCACGGCTTGATGACAGGCATCGCAAGCCATGGCTCCTCAATGCTCTGAAACCAGGAGATATTCGTCTCCTCCTTCTCACAGTCGTACAAAATGGTAAAACGGGTATAATCCCCCAGGCCGATCAGTCCGCGCTCCAAAGTCACAATCTTTTCCTCCGGCAAATCTACTTCCCCAAAAAATTTTGTCTTCACTAACATCGTTTCATCTCCTTTTTCCCATCATAACATATTTTCAGATAAAATCCAAGAGGGACTGGCCCAGAACCTTGGAGGTGGCGTTCAAAATCGCCTGATACAACAGATCCGCCTCATTGAACTTAATATAGGCCTCTCCCAGATTCGCGTCGATGTTGTCCGAGCGGGCCTCATCCGTATCTATCTCCTGATTATCGAGCCGCGTCTTCGTCATCTCCAGTCTGGCATACCGGGCGCCGTGATCCGCCACAGCCACGCCCATATTGGTTATCTCATTGTCGCAGAGCGTAATGGTAGAACCGAAACTGTTAGTCAGAACCGTCTTTTCCAGCGCTAACTGCGTCTCGATTTGCCCGCGCAGTTCATTAAGATTTGCCAGTGTCTCCGTGTCTCCCTCGTCGCAGTCAGAAATTCTCTTTTCCACCGATGCCAGTTTCTCCTCTATCACTTCGATATCATTGCAGCGGTTCATGATGTCCTCCACGGCGCGGCCAATCGACAGGCTGATCGCATCTGTGGCCTCTGTGTTGACCGTCAGAGTCTGGCTGAAATTTATCTGATAATTTATCTTCTGATTCCCCGCATTCGTGTATTTTGCAGTAACTCCCGTCACGTTGTCCACCGTGGAGCAGACAAAATAGTGCTCCGGACGCGCGTCATCTTTTTCAAATGCGGTCTTCTGATAGGTGACGCTCAAATCGGAACCGGCCCGGACATCGTCGTATACCGCGTCTCCAAACACAATTTCCCCCGTCTCCGGCACATAATACACCTCATTTTCCGCCGGATGCAGATGTTCATTATATGTGCTGTCATCCGAGACGCTCTTTGTGATGGCAGTGACTGTCTTTGTATTGCCGGCGGCGTCCGTATAGGTAAGCGTCACATCCTGTCCGTCCTTGTCACAGCTGTCGTAGGAGAGCAGCGCCCGGTGGGTACTCTCAAACATGGAGGCCTCGTTGGCATAGTCAGTCCCGCTCTTGCCGTCATCATACTCTGCCTCTCCATAGACATACTGGTATTTATTGATGCTGTTGATTTCTATGTTTTCCGTGATTGTATAGGTGACATTATCCTGTGCGTCCTTGAACAAAAGCGGCACGTCCGTGCGGTAGCCGGTAAAGAGATAGCGTCCCGCATAATCATGGTTTCCGCACTGCTCGTAAATATAGTCCGCCAGTTCCTTTAACTGCGCCACGATGTCTGCCCGCTGTTTTGCGTCATAAGTCCCTGTAGCGGCCTGCGTGCAGTAATCCTTTATATCGGTTATGCCCTTTGTCACATGGTCCATGACCGTCTCCGTCTCATTCATCCACGAGACAGCGTCCTCAATATTGGTCTGGTACTGCTCTATCTCCGCTATCTCCGTGCGGAATTTCAATTCCCGGACTGCCACTGTGGGATCGTCGGACGGGCGTTGTATCTTCCGCTGGGTATTGTACTGGTTCAGATATTCGTTGTATACATTTTTGTTTTTCTGCATGTTCATCAACGAATTGTCACGCATCATATTGTTCGTTACTCTCATGGCAGCCTCCTTACCTTGCTTTACTTTGCTTTACATTGTCTCATGTCGGATTATATTGCCGTCTGGTTGATCAGTTTATCCAGCACTTCATTCATCACCGACAGCACTTTGTACTGATTCAGAAGCATCTGCTGGAAAATAATCATATTTGCGCCTTCCTCGTCCTCGTCCACACCGGATACGGACTGGCGGTTGATGTCAATTGAATAGAGCAAATCGCTCTGGCTCTTAGCCAGCGTGATGGATTTTTGCGCATCGACTCCCAGAGTAGCCGTCATCGCCTGGATAAATTTGTCCGGCGCACCGTAGACAAACATATCTGCTTTATCCTTCAGCTCCGTGAGTTTCTGGAGATTGTCCGCATTGTCGCTTCCGAGACTTCCTCCGTCCTCCAGCCTGCCCTTGGCGGCAATGAGATCCGAATTGTCATGTAATTTCTTCGTCACGCTGAAATTCAGCGCCGTCATGTAATAATAAGATCCGGCAAAGACGCCGTTCTCATCCGCCTCCGGCACGGAGGAAAACGCAGAATAGCGGCCGTCTGTCTTTTCCGTGAAAACAAAGTTGTCACCCGTTGCGGCAACCGTTGCATTGAAAAAGTCAATGCCCTGATTATCGTTCAAATCGTATCCCTGTTTGTGGACGGTGTTGAACTCCTGGGAAAAAGTCCTCACGAATTCATTGAGCTGCGCCATGTAATAGGGAATCCCCTTCATGTCAATCGCTCTGCCCACGCTCACATTGTACTCACCGGCCACTGCGATATTCAGCAGAGTGGCCTCATCTGCCGGCACCTTGTTGGAAAGGGTAAACTGATAAGTAAAGTTTCCGTCCTCTCCTACCGTCACCTCAAAACTCTCATAGGCGTAAGTTCTTCCGTTAATGATGATCTCGCCGTCCTGGGCCGGAATATTTAACTGCTGCACATCATTGCAGTTGGCGTCGGTAATTGTGAGTACCAGATTTCCGTCTGCATTGTTTGAGACAGCGTTGGCCTTTCCCTGCAGCACGGTGCCGTTGTTGCCGTCTCTCATCTCAAACAGAGCCTGTAACTGCCCGCCCAGTTCATTCGTATAAGGGTTGAGAGGAGTGCCGTCCTCCCACTGAATGGAATAACAGCCCTTAATGTCGTTAATACTGCTGTACGTCTGTTTCTGCACTATCTCCATCTTGTTGGTGGTATAGGTATCCACCAGGACGCCGCCATTGACATATACATAGTACTGGGGCACGCCCACGCCGTCCGGCGGCATTTTTTCAGACACCGTCACATTACAGTACTTGGAAAGTTCGTCAATCAGCTGACTCCTCTGGTCGCGCAAATCGTTGGCCGTGGAGCCGTAGGCCTCAACTGTGTTGATCTGTCGGTTAATGGAAACTATTTTATCTGCATAGGCATTAATCTGCTCCACCGTGATCCGAATGTTGTCATTCGCCTCCTGCTGCAGATTCTGCAGCGATGTGGCGGCGCTCTGGATTGCAGAAGCAAAGGTCTCCGCCACCGATATCGACTGCCTGCGCACGGTGCCGTTGTTGGGGTTTCCCGCCAAATTGCTCAGGGCCGCATAGAAGGTGTCAAAGGCGTCGGTCAGCAGTGTCTTGTCCTTATTCTCGTCTCCTTCGTTCGCGATTCCACTGCACAATTTATCCTGAATCTTATTCAGATAATAACTCTGCATATCGTACCGGTAATACGTAGAGGTAGTCTTCTGGAATTTGGTATCATAGTATTCATTTCTTTCCCTGTAAATCTCATCAACCGTCACTCCATAGCCCTGCACCATCAGAGAGCTTCTGTTTGCCACCATGGCAGACATTCTCACCTTCTGTCTGGAATAGCCCTTTGTATAGACATTTGCAACATTATGGCCCGTGACCTGAATAGCCTTGTTGTAAGTCATCATGCCGGATTTTGCAATCTCAAGTCCTCCAAATGTAGATGCCATAGCATTTCGCCTCCTAATCGAATTTCGTATCTATCTGTCATACCGTTCCGTATTATGCCAGTCTCTCTATCAGATATTCCAGCATTTCGTCCACCACTGTGATATAGCGGGAAGACGCGTCGTAGCAGCGCTGGAATTTAATCAGATCAGATAATTCCTCCTCCGAGGAAACGCCCATCACATTCTGGCGCTCATCATCTGCGGTGGCAACGGTGAGTTCCTGGTTTTCCACAATCCCATTCCACACATTTCCGAGCAGCGCCATATCTGACACCATTGCCTGATAATAATTCATCACCGTATAGGTCGACATGGAATCGGGAGCCAGTGCGCCGATTTTCTCACTGAACACATCATCAAAAGCCCCCTCCAGCCTGTCATTGGCATAACAATCCTTTTCTCCGGTGTTGTCGCCGTGTTTTACACCGAGGCGGCATGGATCCTGCATGACGTCGGGATTAATCACCAACTGGCTTATTGTATAAAGGGAATATCCGTCGGACGGATCCTCCTCATTGTACTTCCACACCTCTATCTCCTGAGGATTTCCCTCATCATCCAGAATATTTATCTTTGTCCTCGTATAGCGCTCGCAGCCCCTTCTTGAGAAAAGTTCCGCCCCCATCGTCTTGTCGGCGTCATCTCCGATCAGGGCATTTTCCTCGTCCAGTATCCGAATCGTCTCGCCGTCAGCTGTCTGCACTTCTTTCATCGGGCTGAATACGTCGTTTATCCTCGTAACGATTTCGTGTACCAGTGTGTCCAGCTGACACTGCGCCTTCTGTACCACCGAGGCGCCTGCGCCCTTATTGTATATCTCCACGTCCTCGCGGTATTTCTTCATGGCCGCATTGTAAGCATTTGTGTCCACGATGCCATCTGCGTTTTTGAAATCATCCTGCTCCGGCTTCTGAGGCATACTGGTATAGTCGGCGGCATAAGAACCGCGCGCCACGAGCAGTCCCCGGAGAGAGCCCACGTCCGTCTCCTGTTCGGAGGAGTATTCCAGACTCTGTCTCACAAAATAATCGCCCCCGGTCGCCCACACCGGCTTCAGCAGCTGGGATTTATTGCTCTCATACTCCGTGGTGAGGAAATACTGACTGGTATCGTCGAGAAGAAAACCTCCCTCTGAGTATATGAGCACCGTTCCGTCCTGCTGCTCCTGAACCTCGAAGTTTATAATTCCGGACAGCTGATCCAGCAGATCGTTCCGGCTGTCCCGGTAGTCGTTGGCTGACTCGCCGGTCGCCTCGTATTTCTGTATCTTTTTATTCAAATCCTTGATTTCTGTCACGATGCTGTTAATGGTATCGACCTGCTTCTGCACCTCCTGGTTCAGACTGGTCTGATAATCATTCAGATCCTTCTGCAGAACCTGGGCGCGCTCAATAAACTGGCTGGCCACCGATACCATCTGCTGCTTGTATACGACGTCGTCGCAATTCACGCCAAAGCTCCTCAACATTCCCTCCAGTTCCAGGATGCCGTCCTGAAAGCTCTGTCCGTCCATTTCTCCCATCATGTTGTATATATCAAACACCGTGTCGCGATTTGCCTCATAGAAATTCTGCCGTCCAAACTGAAGGCGGTACTGGGCGTCCAGAAAGATGTTGCGCACCTGTCTGGTAGTCACAACCCTTGTTCCGGTTCCCACCTGCAGCACATTGTCATACTGTCCGACCGTATTCTGATAAAAGGAATCCGTCACGACGGTCTGCTGCCTTGTGTATCCCTGCGTCTGTGCATTGGCGAGGTTATGTCCTGCCGTATACAGCGACGACTGGGCCGAGCGCAGGCCGGACACTCCGGCGTTAAAACTCGTCATCAGATTTCCCATATCCGCAACTCCTTTCCTCTCTGTCAGGTTCTGTCCCAGGCAACGGCCATCCTGTTTTGCGGGCCGTCCTGTCATATAAAAAGTACACCGATACCGGGAACCGTATCCAGCAGGAGACAGCCTTTCAATCCGCCGTCATCCTACTGTTTGGCATCAAACATTCCATGCTGTGGTGCCATTCCCGCAACTTCTGAAGCGTCGCTGGAATAATTACTGCTCCCCGAGGACATCCGTGTACTCCGAATCACATTCATATTAAATTCAACCATTTCCATGGCTTCTTTCAGTAAGTTTTTGTTCTGGTCGTTTATCTCCCGAAGGCGCGCCACCGTATTCCGTAGCCGGTCGTGCACCTCCTGCACCTTCGCCTGATCCTTCGGCTGATTTTTCAACGCCTCCGCAATCCTCTCCAGAGTAATCGTCTTCGGATCCCGGCCAAGAACGGTAGCAATATCAACCGCTACCTGTTCCCGTTTCTTTTCGAGGGCGGACGTCTTATCCACCAGCTCGCGCTCCCGGTTCGTTATCTCCTGCAGAGAGTCCAGATCGTTGGCAATAATCGCCCTCGTCTTCTCCTCTCCCACAGGAATCAGTTCTCTGTAGAGCATCTCCTCAGCGTTTAAGGTGTCAATCAACTCTTGCATCAAACTCGCCAAATGAAACTCCTCCTGTCCGGACTAAGAAAGTAACTGATCCGCCAATTTGTCCGCAACATCTTCTATTGATACATTATAGGTGCCGGCAGCCATCTGCGCCTGAATCTCTTTCACGCGGTCTGCCCGCACATCTGAGCCCTGGCTCACAGCCTGTTTTGCCACCTGGTATGCATTTCCGAAACTGGAAATCTCCAGCGAATCTCTGTTGCTTGCTTTACCTGGCTTCGTACTCCTTTTGGGTTTGTTGGCATTATAGAGTTGATTTACCTGCATATAAGCATCAATCTTCATACTCTTTCCTCCATTCTTCCAACTTTAATAAGCATAAGTATAACGTTCCTTACTATATTTATCGGACATTACCTCAGATACCTTAGTCCTTTTGTGAATCTTTTTTCCGGCTCAAAAGGAGGCTTTTCCTTTATAAGGCTTCTTCTTTCTGAGGTTTCTTCTCTATAAGGCCTCCCCTTTCGAGGGCCTCCCCTATTCCAGCGACGCCTTCTGTCCCCTGGCCGCCCGCTTCCGGTTGCGCACCCTACGGGCATTCAGCGTCCTGCCATTGAACACAAAGGTTTCGGCCGACGGTTCCACCGCCGTGGCAAACACAAGGAAATCATCTTTGTCCAGGGAAATAGCTCTGACTCCGCGGCTTGTCTTCTTAAACTCACTGACTTCACCCACGGGAAATCCGAGGGACAATCCCCTGTCCGTCAGAAGGATTACCTTTTTTGTGCCGGCAAGCACCTCGCTGGCCGTAAGCATGGACACGTCTATCAGTTCATCTCCCGCGTCCAGCTTTGTGGCCGCCACCTGCAGCCTCGCCGTATCAAACTCCGCGCCCGATACCAGTTTAATATACCCGCTTTTGGTGGTAAACATAAGCATGGATTCAAATAAATCCTCGAAGCCCACATAGAGCAGCCCCTCATCCTGATTATCCATCTTGCAGAGCGAGTGGATCAGCGTGCCTTTATCCTTGATCCGGCAGCGGGGAATCTTGTCCACCCTGACCTGATGCATACTTCCCGTGTTGGTAAAAATGCAGAGTTTGTCTGTATTTTTCACTTTTACGGTACAGGAGAAATCTTTTTTTACGTCTTCACCGGCGCGTGCAAAGGCAGCTGCGTCCACCGCCCTGGTGTATCCAAACCGGTCGATGCATATGTAGATATCCTCAACCACCACTTTTTCCACATAGGCGCCGGCGGTAGCGTCGGTGAGCATGGTTCTCCTGGCAGTGGCAAATTTCTTTTTGTACTCGCGAAGCCGCGCCTTGATTACCTTATACAATTCCCTCACATCAGAGAGCACCTTTTCATAGCCGGCAATGGAGGCGAGCAGCTCGTCATTCTCCTCGTGCAGCTTCAGGATTTCCAATCCGATGAGTTTGCTCAACGGCATGGCCAGAATCGCATCTGCCTGATTTTCGGTAAATAAGAGTTTCTTTGCCTGCCTCTCCGATTCCGGACTCTTAAATTTTATGCCGTCCGTGATTCCCTCGATTAGGCAGCCCTTTGCCTGCTTTACCGAGGAGGAGCCGCGCAGGATCTCTATAATCAGATCGATCACGTCGGTGGCCTTCATCAGGCCCTCCACGATCTCCAGCCTCTTTTTTGCCTTCTCCAGCAAAAACTGATGCTCCCTGGTATATAAATCCTCCTGGAAAAGGACAAATTCCTCAATCATGGACTTCAGATTAAATACCTTTGGCTGCCCGCTGCCGCTCTCATCCGAAGACGGCTTTATGGCCAGCAGATTTACGCTGTAGGTATCCTCCATCTGTGTCTTCTTATATAAACCGTTCAGAAGATTTTCGATGTCGCGGTCCTTTTTCACCTCGATAACTATGCGCACGCCCTCCTTGGAGGATTCATCGCGGACGTCATATATCTCGTCAAAGACTTTTTCTCTGGACAGACTTGCCAGGTTCTCCACCAGTTTGGCCTTGTTGCCGGAGATTGTATAGGGTATTTCGGTGATGACAATATTTTTCCGCCCGTTGTCCCCCTTCTCCACTTCTGTCCTGGCGCGGAGCCGGATCCGGCCCTCGCCCCTCTCGTAAATTTCCCTCATCTCCGATGCATTGACAATGATTCCTCCCGTGGGAAAATCCGGCGCCGGCACATAGTCCATCAGTTTATCCACCGAAATGCCGGGGCGATCCATGTATGCGATCACCGCATCGATCACCTCGCCCGGATTGTGGGGCGGGATATTAGTGGCCATGCCGACGGCAATGCCGGTCGTGCCGTTGATGAGGAGGTTGGGCATCATGGCGGGCAGCACCCGCGGCTCCTTCTCGCTGTCGTCGAAATTGGGGGCGAAGGGCACAAGTCCCTTTTCCAGATTCTCCAACATCGTCATGGCGGCCGGAGACAGCCGCGCCTCGGTATAACGCATGGCGGCCGCCCCGTCTCCGTCCATCGAGCCAAAGTTGCCGTGTCCGTCTACCAGCGGTGCATTGAGGGAATAGTTCTCCGTCATGTGCACCAGGGCGTCATAGATCGACGAGTCGCCGTGCGGGTGATACTTACCCATCGTATCACCGACAATACGAGCGCTCTTTCTGTGGGGCTTGTCCGGAGACAGTCCCAACTCCTTCATGGCATATAAAATTCTTCTCTGCACCGGCTTCAAGCCGTCCCTGACATCCGGAAGGGCGCGGTCTACAATGACACTCATGGCATAATCCCGGTACGAGTTTTTCATCTCCTCTGAAAAATCGAGTTGAATAATATTATCGGTATTCCGGCTCATTTTGTTCTCCTCCCGTTAAATATCCACATTGGCATATCTTGCTTCTTCCATAATAAACTGCCTGCGGGGCGGCACGCTGCTTCCCATCAGTATGTCCGTCACCTCGTCGGCCTCCACGGTATCGCTGATAGAGACCTGTGCCAGTATACGGCTGTCCGGATCCAGCGTCGTCTCCCACAGCTGGGTGTCGTCCATCTCTCCCAGGCCCTTATATCTCTGCAGATCCAGTATCTTCTTTCCCGTCTTTCTGAACTTTTCCAGTTCAAAATCGTTGAACAGATATTCCGTTACCTTCTGCTTTTTCTTCTTCACCATATCCTCATAGGACACCCTGTACAGAGGAGGCAGTCCCCGATACACCTTGCCCTGGTAAATCAGCTCCGGCATAAAGCGGTAGAAAAAGGTCAGCAGCAAGGTACTGATATGGGCGCCGTCCACATCGGCATCTGTGAGAATAATAATTTTATCATAGCGCAGTTTGTTTATGTCAAAATTTTCGCCAATGCCGCAGCCAAACGCGGCAATCATTGTCTTGATCTCATTATTGACAAGGATTTTCTCCAGAGGGGCCTTTTCCACATTGAGGATTTTCCCCCGCAGCGGGAGCACCGCCTGGGTTCTTCTGTTTCTCGCCGTCTTCACTGTGCCGCCGGCGGAATCACCCTCCACGATATAGATCTCACACTCCTCCGCCTTTTTGGAGGAGCAGGCCGCAAGCTTGCTCTTTGTGTCCACGTCCAGAAGCTGCTTCATAACGCTCTTTCTTGCCTTGTCGCTGGCTGTCCTCGCCTTGAAGGACTTGTGGATATTTTCAAGGATACGCTTCAGCACTTCTACGTTTTTGTCGAGATACCGCTGGGCCTCCTGTGCAAACACCTCGTCCACCGCTGTCTTCGCATCTGTGTTACCCAGTTTATTTTTGGTCTGGCTCTCAAACTGCGGATCCGGATGCTTGATGGAGACAATAGCCACCAGGCCGTTCCGTATATCCTTTCCGTCAAAATTCTCCTCATTGTTTTTCAAAAAGTTGAGTTCTCTGGCATACTGGTTCATGATTCTTGTCAGGGCCGTCTTAAAGCCCGTCACCAGCGTACCGCCGTCCGCCACGTTGATACGGTTGCAGTAGGCATTGATCTGCTCGCCGTAGTTCTGCGTATATTGCAGGGCCACCTCCACTTCTATGTCACCGCTCTTTCCCTCGACATAAATCACCTCGTCGTGGAGCACCGCCGCTTCCCTGTTAATATAGCGGATATAACTCTGGATTCCAAATTCTTCCAGATATACCTGTTCCTCACCGGTATTCTCGTCCCGGAACACAATCTTCAGGTTTTTATTCAGATAAGCAATTTCCTTTAGCTTTTTACGGATCGTCTCCGGTTTAAATTCCACGGTCTCAAAAATCGTGTCGTCCGGATAAAAAGTAACCTTCGTCCCTGTATTGTTTTTGGCGCACTTGCCCGCTACCGGCAACAGCCCCTTTTCCAGCTTCGTCACCGGATGTCCGCCATCCCGGTACTCGTCTCTGTATATATTGCCGTCCCGGTGCACTTCCACCACAAGGCGGCTTGAGAGGGCGTTGACAACAGAAGCCCCCACTCCGTGCAGACCGCCGGAGACCTTGTATACATTACTGTTAAATTTGCCGCCGGCATGAAGAATCGTGTAGACGACGCGGACGGTGGGTATCTTCTTTGCGGGGTGCAGATCCACCGGCACGCCCCGCCCGTTGTCCTCAACGACAACGCCGCCGTCCTTTAGCAGCGTCAGGTGCAGCTCGTCGCAAAACCCTGCCAGATGCTCGTCTATCCCATTATCCAGTATCTCCCAGATCATGTGATGAAGTCCTCTCGTCCCGGTGCTTCCTATATACATACCCGGACGCTTGCGAACCGCCTCTAACCCCTCTAAAACCACAATATCGCTTCCACTGTAATTACTCATCTGCCCGATTACCCTTTCTTTCTATATTAAAAGTCCACGGATACATACACTTTTTTCTCTTTACGATTATAAGGCAAACATTTGTTTTTTTCAACTTTTTTCAAAATTTATTTTTTCCGCCCACCTCTTTTCAATCAAAAAAATCCCCCTTTTTCTGCAAATGCCACATTGACAGCCAGTGAAAAACCCTCTATACTATAAGCGCTGGAAAATATGACAAAACATGACATAGAAACGGAGGCAATCATGAATAAAACTACGATTCTCAATCTGGAGCAGGTGAAGGAAATCGAAAAAACCTATCCTACGCCGTTCCATATTTATGACGAAAAGGCCATCCGGGAGAACGCCCGCGCATTAAAAGAGGCCTTTGCCTGGAATCCGGGCTATCGCGAATATTTTGCCGTAAAGGCAATGCCAAACCCATTCATTCTGAAAATTCTGCAGGAGGAGGGATGCGGCGTCGACTGTTCTTCCCTGACCGAGCTTATGCTGTCGGAGGCCTGCGGTTTTACCGGCAGTGACATCATGTTCTCCTCCAATGTCACTCCCATGAAGGAATATAAAAAGGCAAAAGAGCTGGGTGCCTATATCAATCTGGACGACTACACCCACATTGATTTCCTGGACAGGGGAGCAGGCATACCGGAGACTATCTGCTGCCGCTATAACCCGGGCGGTGTTTTTGAACTCGGCACAGATATCATGGACAACCCCGGAGACGCCAAGTACGGCTTCACCAAGGAACAGCTTATAGACGGCTACAAAGTGCTGATGCAGCTGGGAGCCAAAAATTTTGGCATCCATGCCTTTATCGCCAGCAATACCGTGAGCAACGAATACTACCCGACTCTGGCCGCCATCCTTTTTGAACTCGCCGTGGAATTAAAGAGAGAAACCGGCGCGCACATTACCTTTATCAACCTCTCCGGAGGAATAGGAATTCCCTATACGCCGGACAAGGAGCCCAATGATATCCGGATCATCGGCGAGGGCGTCCGCAGACAGTATGAGAAGATTCTGGTGCCGGCAGGCCTCGGCGATGTGGCGATCTTTACCGAACTGGGCCGCTTTATGCTGGGCCCGTATGGGCAGCTCGTAACCCAGTGTATACACCAGAAACATATATATAAAGAATATATCGGATTAAATACCTGTGCCTGCGACCTGATGCGTCCGGCCATGTACGGCGCCTATCACCACATCACTGTCCTCGGCAAAGAGAACGAGCCCTGCGACCATAAATATGACGTGACCGGTTCCCTCTGCGAGAACAATGATAAATTTGCCATAGACCGTATGCTTCCGGAAATTGAAATCGGAGATTATCTGGTTTTACATGACACAGGAGCGCACGGCTATGCCATGGGCTATAATTATAATGGAAAATTGAAATCACCGGAACTCCTTCTCAGAGAAGACGGCAGCGTCCAGATGATTCGCAGGGGCGAAACACCCCGTGATTATTTTGCTACCTTTGATTTTTGCGATATTTTGAAAGATATGAAGTACGAAAATTGAGACGGGCTCATCCCTTCTTTCTCCCGGACCATTTTCCGTACGCGCGTTGTCCGTTCACGGTTTTCCAGACTCTCACCCGGAAATAATATTTTTTTCCGGCTGACAATCCCTTTATCGTAAAGGAAGGTTTGGAAAACCGTTTCTTTTTTGATGCTTTTCCCTTTCTGCTACGGCTATACTCCACCTCGTATCTCAATTTTTTCACTTTCCGGCAGATGAGTTTTGCCCGTCCGCCCCGACGGATTATTTTTTTTACCCTGCTCTTTGCCGAAAGAGCCTTTGGCTTAGATTTCCGTATCGTGGAGCGCTTGTCCGCCATTCTGGTAACGATTACCGGCGAGTCGATCCCCGCGGAATCCAGTGTGGACAAGCCGTCCGGCGCCGCATTACTCCCACTCGCCGTCGGCAGTGGCACGGGCGAATCCGTGGCTGACTGAAACGGCGCGGACGAGGCCGACGGTACTGCTGGCGCTGACGGTGAGGCTGATGCTGACGGTGATACGGATGGTGATGCCGTGGGCGGGATCTCTTTTTTGTGAACCTCCACATATACAGGCATGGCAATTCTTCCCAGCGCATCCGGCTCATAAAAAGACCAGTTGTAATTGTCAGAATCGTCTGGCAGAAACAGGGCCGTCTGATTGCCCGACTCAGTGACAACCTTCTCCGGCTCCTGCCACATCACAATCCCCGCTCCACTGGCGCTGCCGTACTCCGCCTGTAAAGGCGACTGTTCCAATGTCTGTCCCTCCTGCAAATCACCGGCGGACAGTTTGGGGAGTACTCCCGTCAGAGGCATAACCTGTATGGGTATGGTGAAAGTCACCGTCTTGTCTTCTTCCCTGTATCCGGCCAGACGGCTCCAGTCATAAATTTCTGTATCAGCCGGAGTAAATACCACCCTGGCTCCTTTATTCTTCACATCCGGCTTCTCCCTCTCGTCCGCCCATGCAAAGGTTCCGTACTCATTTTTGGTAAAGGACAACTCTGACTCAGACAGCGACTCCCCATATGTAATGGCAGAGCTCTCCGGCCAGGATATATCCTCCATTACTTTTGGCAGAGTCGTGACCGTCACTGGCTCCTCCCTCATCTCATATCCGCTCTTTTCCGGCACAAACAGGGCCGTATAGGTATGTTCTCCCAGTTTCAGGCGCTCTGAGGGATCCTTCCACTCCCATTTCCCTCCGACCTCGGTTCCATTATATGGATTGGTGCATTTGCCTCCCAGAAGTGCAATGTCCTCCAGTGTCTGGCCGTAACTCCCACGGCTTCTGGCCTGTGGGTACGCCTGTATCTCCGGTTCTGTGGGGACTACATTGACTTTTACATACTGGCGCACCGCACTGTAATTATTGTCGTTCGGCGTGAACACTGACATCACTGTCTGCTCTCCCAGATTTTCCGCCGACCAGTTCTCCGTCTCATAGGTAAATTCGCCGGGCACCTCCTCACTGTTTATGGGACTTATAAAACGATATTCCGGCCGGACATCCAAAAGGTTCTGTCCATAGTGCAGAGTGGGGGCTATATACAGTTCCCGCTTCGGTACTGCCTGACGCACCGTAACTTTTCCGCTGGCCGGAAAGATTTTTGGATCATATGTCAGCGTGTGTTTGGGCTGGAATACTACATCATATTTTCTTTCCCCGGCCTGGGGCACCAGATCCGGATTCACAAATTTCCACTCGCCCTCTATCGGGCTTCTCCACTCCACACATTCTTCCGGAATCCAGGTATCCCCCAGTCTCTGCCCATAGGTTATTTCCCTGGCGCTAAGGCTTGTATCCCCCGTTTTTTCAATCTGATATTCTTTCTTTAGATACTTCCCGCTAGAAATGACCTCCACTGTTCCGTTTCCGGTGAGAATCCCCTTTGAATTCTGCATATCCAGTGTGCCAAACACGGTGATCTTTCCATTTATCTCCATGCCGGGTGAATTGATGGTCAGTGTAACTCCCTCTCTGATAACCAGACTTGTATTGCTTTTAATAGTCTTGTACATTATGTAATCCGGAATATTGATATCGCAATCTTTCAATAATTCGATCATACCGCCGCGTGGATTATTATAACATGCGATGAGGGCATCATCTAATGTGTAAGTATATTTATCAATCCCACCGGGCTGTGTGTAATGGCATAGATATTCCTGTTCTGCGTAAGCATGTGCCGGTATCGGAATATGCCCCGCAAGCAGAGCGGACATCAGCACTGCTGCCAGAAGCCGCCGGAGTCTCCCCTTCCCTTTATTTTTCTTTCTGATTCTGATTTTCATATTGATTCCTCCCTTGTCATTTTGGCGCCCGCCACAACATGTAGCCCGGGCGAACTCTGTCTACGCTTTATCTTGTACCCTTTCGAAAGGAATCCCAGTGTAACACAGAAAAAAAGCCCCTGTCAAGATGTCCGGGGGCCGTATGCAGCGCTGTTTAGACGAAAAAAAATCCCCGAAAACACCGGCCAGAAATCTACATGGCCCGTCTTTTCAGGGATTCTCTCGTTTTTTTCTATGGGCGCACCACAACCGGCACATCTTTTTTCTTAATGAGCCCCCGGTCGCGGATCACCACATTATTATAGGTGGAACTGCTCTCCATCGTCTTTCCGTTGCCTATGTACATGGCAATGTGATAGATCCTCTTATAACGACCGTTCCGCCTTGCGCTGCTCCCGCCAAAACAAATCAGATCGCCGGGGCGTAGTTTCGCCGGATTATATGTCCCGGATCCTTTGACTTTCTTTCCCTTCCGCACATAGTAGCGGGCTATATCCGCCGCCACCGGCGCCCAGGAGGTACGCCGCACCAGATATTTTCCCGCCGCCCGGTAGCAGCGGTATACAAAGGAGGAGCAGTCAAAATAGTTCCGGCTCATCCGCCTGGCCTGACTGTAATGTTTCTTTCCCAGACGCTTATAGCCATAGCGCATGGCCTTAACCGCTGTCTTTGTGCTCACTGCCAGATAATATGCCAGGGACTTTCCGTCCACCTGACAGGAAATAATAGTACTGCCGTACTTTCTGGTTTTGATCGTACCCTTCCGGCTCACCGTGGCAATGGCCGTATTCTCACTGGTCCACTCCTTCACGCTGTCGCTGTTTATTCCGGTTATTTTCAGCTTTATGGTCTTCTTTTTCTGGTAAAAGCCATACTGTACCTTTAATTTGGGATTTGTGACCGTGACAGTACAGGAAAGTTTCAATCCGCATATCTCAGCCGTGACAACTGCCTTTCCCTCTTTCCCTGCCCGAAGGGTAGCACCCTGGGCATTAGAACTTTTTACCGCTATTACTCCTGAATCGGAAGACGTATATACAGCCTGTCCACCCGCTGTGTCCTCCAGCAGAAGAACCGCCTCACACCCCTTTGCCAGATTCATTTTCTTCCTGGCAAGATGCGGCTCGATAATCCGGACAGGTATGGAAAAATGATAGACTCCCCCATAAGAATCCGTAACTTTTACAGATATTACCGTCTGACCGGCGCTCACAGGCGTAACCATTCCGTTTGCATCGACTCTGGCAACCTTTACATTCTCCGAGGCATACTGACAGGACATGCCCTCGAAAGCATCGGGAACAATGCTGAACGGTCCGGCCCCTACGACTCCCGGCGAAAAAGACTGCTCCGTAAAAGACAACCCGTCCAGCAATTCATTGGCCCGCACCTCAATATTACAGTAGAGAATGGTATCTCCCTTCCGACGGACATACACGGATGCGCGGCCCACTCCCACGGCCCGAATAACCTTTTCCTCTGAAATGCTTACAATTCCTTCCCCTCCTGACAGGATCTCGCCTTCCGGCACATCTGTCAGTACAACCTCCTGCCCCAGATAGAGCTGATAGGAGATGGGAAGATCCGTTTCCCCATCCTTTGTCTCCGACTCACCGGCATCTTCTGCCTCTGCCGCTCTCGTTTTGGCCAGCGCCGGTTCTGTCCGGACGACGCTGCCCGCCAAAAACAGGCCGGTAAAAACAAACAGCAGAAAGAAAACCCGTTTTCTCACATAAGATATCATACGCTTTTCACCCTTTCTTTTCTATTTATGCGGCGCCTCTATTTTTTCTTTTCCTCCCATATACGGGCGGAGCGCTTCCGGAATGTTGACAGAACCATCCTCATTCAGATTGTTTTCCAGAAAAGCAATCAGCATACGGGGCGGCGCCGCCACCGTATTGTTCAGCGTATGGGCAAAATACTTTCCGCCCTCGCCGACTACGCGGATCTTTAACCGCCTGGCCTGGGCATCGCCCAGGTTGGAACAGCTCCCCACCTCAAAATATTTTTTCTGCCGGGGCGACCACGCCTCCACATCAATGGACTTTACCTTCAAATCCGCCAGATCGCCAGAACAGCACTCCAACGTGCGCACCGGTATGTCCATGGAGCGGAACAGATCCACCGTATTCTGCCACAACTTGTCAAACCATTTCATGCTGTCCTCCGGTTTACACAGCACAATCATCTCCTGCTTTTCAAACTGGTGAATCCGGTACACACCTCTCTCCTCGATACCGTGGGCGCCCTTCTCCTTGCGGAAGCAGGGGGAATAACTGGTGTAAGTCTGCGGAAGCGTCTCCTCCGGCACAATCTTATCAATAAATCGCCCGATCATGGAGTGCTCGCTGGTACCAATCAGATATAAATCCTCTCCCTCAATTTTATACATCATAGCGTCCATTTCCTCAAAGGACATGACGCCCGCCGCTACATGGGAGCGAATCATAAAGGGCGGCACACAGTAGGTAAAACCGCGGTCGATCATAAAATCTCTGGCATAAGAGAGAACAGCCGAGTGAAGCCTGGCAATATCTCCCATCAGATAATAAAACCCGTTGCCCGCCACATCTCTGGCAGAATCCAGATCAATGCCCTGCAGTTTCTCCATGATCTCCGTGTGGTAAGGAATCTCAAAATCCGGCACAAATGGCTCGCCGAATTTTTCAATTTCTACATTTTCGCTGTCATCTTTTCCAATGGGCACGCTGGCGTCAATGATATTGGGAATCACCATCATGCGCTCATTGACCTGTTCCGCCAGCTCCGTCTCCTTCTTTTCCAGGGCCGCCAGTTCCTCGGCATATTTTGCCACCTCGGCCTTCATGGCCTCGGCTTCCTCCTTCTTGCCCTGTCCCATCAAAGCGCCAATCTGCTTGGAATTTTTCTTTCTTGCCGCCCGCAGATCGTCTGCCCGCTGCTGAGTCTCCCGGCGCTCCCTGTCAAGGGAAATAACCTCGTCTACGAGCGGGAGCTTCGCCTCCTGGAATTTGTTCCGGATATTCTGTTTTACAATATCCGGATTTTCTCTCAAAAATTTTATATCTATCATTTTTTCCTCATTTCCGCACCGGCTCGCACCGGCGCCTTCTTTTAATGTCGACTGCTTCGCATTTACTGGAAATTATACAACACTTTGAGCGACGTTGCAAGTGCCGCCCTACTTCTTTTGCGGTTTTAGTTTCTTTTGCGGTTTTAATTGACGCGATGCAGCCCGTTGCCGTCCAGACGGTACACCGTGTCGCATACCTCTCCAATAAATTTCCTGTCATGAGAGACACTGATGATGGCGCCGGGAAAGGCCTGAAGCATACTGCGGATTACCGGACCAGACAATGGCGACAGGTTTCTGGTAGGTTCATCTAACAGCCAGACGCCTGCTCCGCTTATACTCATCTTCAGGAGAAACACCTTCGCCTTTTGTCCGCCGGACAGTCCGCCGAGCGGTCTCACCATTTCGTCCCAGGTAAATTTAAGACTTCCCAGAAATGTCTGAATCCTTGAACGCTCCTCCCTGTCTCCATCCGGGCATAGGAATTCCACCGGAGACAGTTCCCAGGGCATCTCCTCCTCATAGTTCTGAGGCATATACGCCATGGAAATATCCTTCCTGCCGGATAATTCCTGGCGGATTTTTCGCAAAAGCGTTGTTTTCCCCGCTCCGTTTTTTCCTGTCAGACAGATTTTTTCAGACCCCCTCACCCAGAGGTGAACATTTTCTGCCAGTCTGCGCCCGCCGGCACAGAGAACAGGCAGATCCAGACGCAGCACTGTCTTGCCCTCCGGAATTTTTCCAGCTCCGGATATCCGCAGAAAAATCGCCTCCTCTGCATCGGGAAACTCCGTCATTTCCCCCGCCTCTCTCTCAAACCGTCGCTCCAGACCTTTTACCGCCCTCATTTTCTTTTTCAAAAGCGCCGCCCCATGGGGATCCTGTCTGGTAATAATCTCCTGTTCATGGTGCACACGCTGCTCAATTCGTCGAAGTTTTTCCTGCTGTAAGCGGTACTCGCTCCTCTCCTTGCGGGCTAACTGCTCCTGTTTTTTCAGACCAGCGGCCCGACGGCAGGAATACTCCGCATAGCCAGTTCTTTCTACCTGATGACGGGCCTTTTGCCTGTTACGAATCTGCTCCAGATGAATGATTACATTGGCGCTATGCTCCAGCAACGTCTCGTCATGGGAGATAAAAATGGCGATTCCCTGCCACCGGTTCAACCATTTCTCCAGCCAGACAAGAGTTTCTATATCCATATCATTCGACGGCTCATCCAACAGGAGCACATCCGGCCTCCTGCACAAAATCCGCACAAACTGAACTTTGATTTTTTCTCCTCCGGACAAACTATCCATCGTCCGGTCTTCATACAGGAGCGAAAGTGGCAGAGCCAGTTCTGCGGCCATCCCTGCCAGTTCACCCGTGTCCATCATCAAAAATCCCGGCTCCCCGGACAGAAACTCATAGACGCTTTTTTTCCTCTCTCCTCCGGTCAGTTCCTGCCCCAGATAGCCAAATACATTATTCTGTCTCAGAATTTCTCCCGTATATTCGGCATATTCCTCAATAAGACTCTCATCATAAATCAGTTTGAGCAGGGTGGATTTTCCGTTTCCCTCCTCCCCGATAACAGCCGCCCTGTCTCCTTTATTTAAGCAGAACGATAATTCTGACACCAACTCCCGCAAATCTTTCTTCTGAAGTATACTCACCTTTTTTAACTGTATCATTCAAAGCCTCCTTTTGCACAAAAATCGACGGTTGAAAAGCGCGCCGCTCCGCAAACAGCAGACTTTTCTATAAAAAAATCTGCTTCCGCATCAAGCCGAAAGCAGATTCTGGTACACAAATATAGTGTATTGCCACAGAAAAGTTAAAAACATCTCTGGCTGGTACAGACCTGATAAATAATCTACTATCGGCATCATAACAAGTCCCGGACATGCCGGGCAAAAACATATGCTGTCTCAAAGTAAATTATTTTATAATCATGTCTGCCTCCTGTCGTGCATATATGCACCTTTTTATATTTTCATTATAGCGGCCGGATCAGAGATTGTCAATCTACTCTTACTCCGTTGTATAGGCGCTATTTTCATTCACCGTCTGAAGATATTTCTTCTGCAGCTCCAGAGTATACTCCATCGGCTTTTTTATGGTGTTGCTCACCATCTCCGGCGTCTGGTTCATGCTGAACATACGGAAGGCAACCTCCTTCTTTTCTTCTTCCAGTCCTTCCTTCAGGCCGGATCTACGGCCTTCCTCTAAGCCGGATCTACGGCCTTCCTCTAAGCCGGATCTGCGACCTTCCTCTAAGCCGGATTTGCGGCCTTCCTCCAAGCCGGATTTGCGGCCTTCCTCCAAGCCGGCAGAATGGCCTTTCTCATAGCACTCCCTCCCGATGCTCATCCCAAGTCCTGTCACACTGTCCACCTCCTTCCACAACTCCTCATTCTCCGAGAAGTCGATATACTTTTTTATCTTTGTCAGAAATTCTTCCGTGTGGGGATACATGATGGCGTGCAGAAACTCCATCATCCCGTTCACTTCTTTCTCCTCCATCTCCCGGAACACACTGTCCCCCAGCCGGATTACCACCAGCGTCAGCAGATCGTAGTCCGCCCGATTCGGCCGGCAGTTCCCGTAATTCTTCGTGTTATTCATCTCCATCAGGGAGATGCTGAACTTCTCCTCCTCCGGCACGTCGTCCCGGCAGATCCAGATTGAATAACACTTCTCCAGACAGCCGTAATCCGTCTCGCTCGTCACCACAGACAGCTGCGACGCCAGCTCTCTGGCCAGATAGTAGAGCCCCCTCTTTTCTACCGGATAGCCCGGACGGTATGTCAGCTGCATCTCCAGGTCGATATGCAGGTTCACCGTAATCTTCCCGCCGGACAGCTCCGGGTTCACCGCCCGGAACTTTGTGTCAAAAACAGAAAGCTTCTCATCCAGCACCACAAACTCCTTGTCGTCCCCGATAATCCGCGTGGCGGCGCCGGCGTGCCTGTGTCCCGGCGATACATGCTCACAATCCGTGATGGAGTCCCCCTCGATAAATTCCATGATCTCCGGGTAACTGTAGTCCCGGAACTCGCGCACCACTCCCTTTAAGATAATGGTGAGTACTTCTTTATTTTTGTATAGTTCCTTGCTGGCACAATCCAGCCCTTCCATCCCCTCTGTCACACGGAGCGAATGGAGGACGTCAATGCTGCCAGACAGGTTTTCCTCTGGCATCCACACCCTCCCTTTTCATTATAGCTTTTTGGATCTTATTTTACAATATTAATCGCATAAAATCAGATGTTTAGAAAATGTAGGATTATCTTAGCACAGAGAGAGAAGAAATACAATTGGAAAGCCTGCACAAAAAAAGAGGTGGGATTTTGTGTGAAAGTGACGATTTTTCAGCGCATTACGCCCACAGGGTAGATTTTAAGGCGTAATACGCCAGAATCCTACTGTTTCTGTATTATAATATCCCATCGCGCCCCTTTCACACCATCCGCAGCCAAAGCACAACAAAAAAGAGACCAACTTTACAGTCAGTCTCAAATATTTATATGACAGGAAATGGATTTTCCTCTTTAATAACCTTTATGTTGTCTCATCTTCTGCTCCAAAATCTTCTTTTCAGTTTTCCATACACTTCCGCAAATAAAAGCGAAATGACAAACACGATTACAGAAATGATAACAACAACTACCGCCTCAATTGGTGAATTGCCAAACAGCCTGTCCCCCATGAGAATGAAAATCACATCTATTACTCCTGCATGTACCAGATAGATTAAAAATGTGCAGCCGGACAATCCGGAAAAATCTCGTTTAGTTTTCATAACGGAAAATCCGGCAAAAACCAGACAGGCGGCTATAACCTCAATCGGCGCCAGGGGGCCATAGGAAAATGGATTTTCCCATAGTTTGGCTGTATCAACCGGCAGCCCTTCCAAACCACGTAAATAATTGATATATGCCAGAACTGTATTTATCAAAAAGCCACTGACAATCAACAGAACTGCTTTTCCATTGTCTTTATGGGAATCGCTCCATCTTCTGATCTTATATCCCATTATAAAATAACTCAGAAAGTAAAAAGCATAACCAATGTCCCACATTAATTTGTGTTCACTTGTTACATAACCCAGACTTGCAAGTACAAGAAAAATCAGCGTAATATTGCCATATAGTTCTACCCCCCCCCCCGAAAAATCGGCGTTGAGCCGTATCACAAATGGTACAACCAAATATAAGCCTATAAGCACGGACAAATACCACAGATGCCCCGACGGACGCCCCTGCAGCAGATCCTTGAAAATGAAAAACAAGGAAGCCAAAAAGGTATCTGTACTGTCTATATGTAAAACAAATACACCCATAACTAATTTCGCCACTCGATACATTGTATATAAAAGGAAGAACACTGCGCCGGTAATGCCTATATTACGAATTGATTTTTTATAAAAGAAGTTATAGTCCGCATTCCTTTCATCTGCTAGTAGAAAAGCTCCTGAAAGCATCAAAAAACAGGGAACAGCAAAGCGAACTATATGGTTAATCAACATAACCGGGAGACTACAGTCCGTAGGAATTCCTTCTTCATTACACACTAAAAAGCCACCCGAAACATGCAGCATTATCACTGCAAAAGCGCTTATGATCCGAAGCAGATCATAGTTGGATTCTCTTACTTTGAGCATATTATTATTTTATCCTTTCAAAATTCCTCGCAATTATCTATTTCCTTTTTAACACCATTTTTAAACAGGAAACAAATTTATTTGGAAAATATCTTTCTATCAGGTACTTCCCTTTTTGCTTAAAACCGGAAATCTCTGATAAACCTGTTCTTTCTTTTGTCAGTTTGTCCATCTGTGCCGAGAATGAATACGGCGCTGCACCAAACTCTGGTCTTTTCAAAAATTCTCTCAGACAGTTCTCCATACCAGCCTCCGGTTCTGTAAACTCATAATTTCCCACAGTCTGCAAAAATTTAGCATTATCAAACCGGCGATTAAAATATCTGTCATAAATCACCTGGTATTTATTTCCCATTACTTCATAAATCGGCTTTGCATCATCTGTGTATTGAATCTTTATATCCCGATCCATTACATCCCTGAAAACTCTCTGGTATATGGCAAGTACATTATTCCATTGAATTGCTTGATCCGTTGTTATATGAAATGCCTGTCCCAGCGCCCTTTCATTGCCAATAAGTCCTGATATCCCCTGCGCCACATCTTCGCCGAGCGTCATAGTTGTGTATTTTTCTGCGATGCTTTTCGGGAAAAGCACTGTTCTGCCATGCAGGGCACGATAGAGCCATAATTCCTTTTCATATACGCCGAGCTGCAGGCGCTGATTACTATAGGTTATGTATGGGCGGATAATCGTCCAGTTCGTTCTGCCAGATTTCCGAAGCAGATTTTCCTGCCGTGCTTTAGCAAGGGCATACTCATCCGTTCTCAGATACGCCTCCTCATCTATCACATCCAGAAGTCTTGGCGAATCCTCGGTTATCGGTCTGACTGAATCTGCGTAAACGCGGCTGGAGCTTAAGAACAGATATTGTCCTGTCGCATCAAGAAATAAATCACGTCTCAGCTTAAATTCATCTGTCTGATAGACCATAAAATCTACTATTGCATCATACTTATCCTTTAACAGCATTTTCAAGAAACCACAATCGTGTGCATTTCCCTGAATATATCTGATATTTCTAAACTCTGATTTTCTTTCCGTCCGGCTGGTCACAGTTACATCCCAACTGTGCTGTGCCAATATCCTGACAAGATCGACACCCATCGCGCCGGTTCCACCTAAAACGAGTATTTTCATGTCGGTTTCCTTTCTTCTTTTTCATGAAAGAAAACCGAGCGCGTTTATCCGTGAAGCGTAATCGTTCCGCTTCCTCCGGTCATATAGAACGTGTCTCCGACAATCATATCGCCCATATCGCTGACCATAAATGTCGCAAGCGCGGCAATTTCCGAAGGCATGGCATAACGCTTTGCCGGCGTGTTTGGATGATAAATAGTGTCACCTTCGTTTTTACCGAGCATGGGCGTGGCTGTCGGACCGGGCGCTATTGCATTAACGACAATTCCGTATGGCAGGAGCTTGTCCGCAGTACCAAGAGTAAGCCCCCTGACTGCCCACTTTGACATCTGATAGGGCGTCCATGCAGGGCGAAGAGCCGATGAAGAAGTCACATTCAGAATATGACCTTTAATCCGGTTTTCAATCATATATTTTGCTACTGCCTGAGACATGAAAAACGTGCCCTTTGCGTTGATATCCATGATGCTGTTGTACTCCTGCTCGGACATATCCAAAAAGTCCGAATGAGCGACGACGCCAGCAGAATTAACAAGGATATCGATCCTGTTTTCCGGGAACATAGCAGCGGCGGTCTTGATTTTCTCAGGCATAGATCTGACATCTGTTACATCAATCACTATGTATGAGAGCGCTACCCCCCCCCGCATTGATTTTTTGACAGAGAGTTTTCAGCTTCGTTTCATTTGTTCCCGCGATGATTACCTTTGCTCCGCTCTTTATAAAACTTTCTGCCATAGCAAGGCCTATTCCGCCACTGCCGCCGGTGATAAGCGCGACTTTTCCTTTCAAAAGTTCCGGAGCGTTTATCGGGGCGGGAATGGGGATTTTCTTTTCTTCTTTGAAAAGCATTACCGTTGATTTAACTATCTTCTTTAATCTGCTAAGCATATTCATCCTCCCATTAGTTTTTGTTTAGGTGTATCATATTTTTAATTGTTACTATTATTTTTTTATAAAAAATCGCAATTACAAGAAATACAATACCCAGTATAGAATATCGGATTATTATATTTTTGTAACTTGCCATAAATACAAATCCGGCAGCCAAAAACAAGCCTGTTATTGTCAAATAAATCCTTAATTGATAGGGCTGTTCATTATTCAACTGCTCTCTGCAAATTTTGCGCATAAACAGCATATGAAATGCTGCATATATCATATAACAGATCAATGTTGTGTATCCTGCGGCATAATAACCAAAAGCATTGATAAAGATGTAATTCAGTATGATATTTAAAACTGCGCCTACACTTGTCGCTGCCGCTATAAATTTAGTTTTCTCATAATAAAATTCAAATACAGCAAAAAATACATATGAAAACATAAAGTAAACGCTCATGGCAACTGGAGGAATGATCCAAATAGCATCATAATATTCTGGTGGTGCAAAAATCGCTACAGCCTCTGGCGCCAAAACAATAAGAAACAGATTAACCGCTCCAATTCCAATAAATGCAGGATACGCCACTTTCGATATATCTTTTATCTTTTTCTCATTTATTCTTTTATACAGCCAAGGCTCTATTGTCTGGAAAAGCGCATTATTAAACAGTGTCATAATCTGTGAAATCGAATATGCAAGCCCATAGATCCCCGCTGATGATGCATCCGCCATTTTCCCAATCATAATCCTGTCTGCACTGCTCAAAACCATAGTAGACAAATAATGTGGAATAAGAGGAATATTAAATTTCAATGCGTGTTTCCAATAAAATGCAGAAAAAAACTTTTTTCCTCGGATGGCCTGCAAAACTAACAATACAACACAGACAAATGTTTCCACCAAAGCAAGTCCTAATATTCTTGCCGTAACTTTATCTGTAGCAGATTTCACTAAAATTATGCCCAAGACCGGCTTTGCTAAAGACATCGCAAGCGTTACGGCAACCAGACTTCGATATCTGAAATCAACTCTTTGGCTCATTGACCAAAATCCAAATATGTTTGTGTTTAAAATCATAATAAACATACAAAACATCTGAAAAGTAGTCAACGAAAATACAGCGTTCCAAAACTCATGAAAGACAAGATAAACTGCCAGCCATGAAATCATCAGGACTACTGTCAGCCCCTGTAGTGCAGATGTAAAAGCTTTTCTGTCATCGGCAAATTTCACCACACCCCTTGAGTACACTCCAGCGCTCAAATTTAACGATACAACAACAGTTAAAATCCCAAGCCATGAATTAAAAATATTAAACTGACCATATTCTGACGTGCTGAGCAAACGAGTGAAAATAGGCGTAGTTATAAAGGAAATACCGCGCTGCATAAATGCACAAATCAAGAACCAAAATGAGGCTTTTATCTGATTTGGCAACGAACTATACTTCTTTAAAACATTCATCTCATTCCTCGTTTCTTTGCTTTTTATAAATCTGCACTAACAAATATACTTTTATGTCATCACTTCTTTTTTACACTGTTGATTATTCCTTTTATCTTCTGAGTTCCTTTCTCTCCAATCATATTTTTTGCCACTGCTTTTGCCGCTCCCATAGGTGTTACGCCAATATGATACAAAATATTCAGTGCCTCGCTCTCATCCCTTGAATCTGTAAAAACCTCAAAAATAATAGGTTTTTCTGACAGATTCTTATCAAGGAAATGGTCTATATGATTAAGATACTCCTGTTTATCAGAAGCACTTATATACTCAAAGCCAAGATCCTGTGAATAATGCTTTACCAACGCCCTGGACTGACATCCAAAATGGCCGGCTGCCGCCATATAAGCATCTGCATCTTCTCCAAAACGTTCCGCCGGATGATTAAAATTACGAAACTCTGTTCCACGGCCATTATTCACAATCATCAAACGAATATTATTAGGCATATGTCGGTTCCCCATTGCATTCATATCATAGAAAAACGCCAGATCACCAATAATCCCTAAAAATAATTTTTCTGGAGAGGCCAATGCAGCCCCCAGTAAAGCAGAAACCAAACCATCAATTCCAAATCCTCCTGTATTGGAATAGATTTCAACTTCTTTCTCATGACTGACTTCAAACAGGCTCCAGCTCCGCAAAGTATTAAGAATGCCCAAATGAAGTTCACACTTGTCTGGAAGGCGGTTTCTTGTATTATACGCCATCCACGGATTTGAAAAAGGAAGTTCTGGTATCTTTTCTTCCAATTCAATACATGCCTGATGAAATGTATTGTAATATGATACGCAAGATACATTTTCCATGCTTTGCATCAAAGCTCTTTTAAAAAATTCAGTCTCTGACATTTCAAATACAGCAGTAAGCCTACGATATGTATCTCTTATTTCCCCATCAGGATGTACTCGCCAAATTTCTTTTGGCTTCGCCAAAAAGCCAGCTCCAAACCCGGACACAGTGCCGATGTGAATCATAATATCCGGTTTCATATATCTTGACGCTGCACCTGTCTGGTTAGCCAATAATGCTGCATAAACACCATATTTTCCTCTGTAATTACTAATATGCTCGCAGGAAACAACCGCATTAAATTTTTCGCAAAATTGATCCACCAGTTCCGTCAATTCTTTCGACCACCTGCTATGGGCGCCAATATGGATAAGGCACGTTTTCCCGACTAAAGACGGCATCTCATCTTCAAAGGTATAACGCTGGATTCCTTTTACCGATGGAAGTTCTTTAACTGAAAAATCTTTACTATAGGTAGTCGTAAGATTAATGTGAACCGGCTCGCCTCCCTTTCTTTTCATTTCCAGCAATACACTATTGATAGCAACTCCGGCTGCCCATTCTTCTTCATCATCGTGAACGGTGCCTACTTGGATACTCTTTTTAACCATGTCATTCATCGGATTGGATCGGTCAATCACCTGCTCCATGAGCTGGCCCACTCTGCCCGTATATTGGGTAGAAGTGATTGCTACAATCGGAAGATTGCTATAATAAGCCTCTGTCAGCCCAGGTGCATAATTCCTTGATGCGGTCGCCCCTGTGCAGGACAACGCTACCGGTTCCCCGCTCTCACGCGCAAGTCCGCAGGCCATATATGCTGCCGACCGTTCATCAACACAAGAATAAATCTCAAAGTAAGGATCATGCTGTAAACTACCAACCAGACATACATTAGTAGCTCCTGGACTTACAACTACCTTTTTTACACCATGAAATTTCATAAGCGCAATCAGTATTAATGTACTTTTCTCTGATGTGTAGTATTTCTCCATAAAAATCACCGCCTATCTTTCATATTACTCTTTAATGCTATTCTGCTTCATTTTAACAATCTGACATTATACTTCATTCGTTCCCTTGCAACATATTTTCCTGCTTTTTCATCAGTTCTTTATATAAATATTGCTTCCCTCGCTCCTGTTCTGTTTTTAAAACTCTATCTACATACTCAAAATCCACTTTCTGATCAATAAAATCACCATTTTCGCATTGTTCTAACTCAAAAAGTTCGGCTCATCATCAGAATGTGTGGAATAGAAAACTGCTTTAAAGCCGCATAAGTATTGAAAAAGCATACGATCTCA
>CANRFJ010000021.1 GCA_947629865.1 uncultured Lachnospiraceae bacterium
CAAATTTGTTTGAAACCCGCATAAACACTAGCTTTTTTAAGTCCATTTCATCACTCAAACTCAATCGTCGCCGGCGGCTTCCCCGTACAGTCATACAGCACCCGGTTGACTCCCTTCACCTCATTTACGATCCGGCTTGTCACCTTTGAGAGCACTTCCCAGGGGATTTGTGCGGATTCTGCCGTCATAAAGTCGGAGGTGCATACCGCCCGCAGGGCGATGGCGTAATCATAAGTCCGCTCGTCCCCCATGACGCCCACAGAGCGCATGTTGGTGATGGCGGCAAAATACTGGCCCAGATTTTTGTCGGCGCCCGCCTTCACGATTTCCTCACGGTAAATGGCGTCGGCGTCCTGGACAATACGCACCTTTTCCGCCGTGACCTCTCCGATGATCCGTATGCCGAGACCGGGGCCGGGGAAGGGCTGGCGGTTCACCAGGTATTCCGGAATACCGAGTTCCCTGCCCGCCTTGCGCACCTCGTCCTTGAACAGCAGGCGCAGCGGCTCTACAATCTCCTTAAAATCCACATAGTCCGGCAGACCGCCCACGTTGTGGTGGCTCTTGATCACGGCTGATTTTCCGAGACCGGATTCGATGACATCCGGATAAATGGTTCCCTGTACCAGATAGTCCACCGCCCCTATTTTCTTTGCTTCCTCCTCAAATACGCGGATAAACTCCTCCCCGATGATTTTCCGCTTTTGCTCCGGCTCCGTCACACCGGCCAGCCTGTCATAAAACCGCTCGGCCGCATTGACGCGGATAAAATTAAGTTCATAGGGGCCGTCTGGGCCAAAAACCGTCTCTACCTCGTCCCCCTCATTCTTCCGGAGCAGACCGTGATCCACAAATACGCAGATCAGCTGCCTGCCCACTGCCTTTGAGAGGAGGACGGCGGCCACAGAGGAGTCCACGCCGCCCGACAATGCGCAAAGCACCCGGCCGTTTCCTATTTTTTCACGCAACTTCTGAATCGTGTCCTCCACAAAAGAAGACATCTTCCAGTCGCCCCTGCATCCGCAGACCTTGTAGACAAAATTGGAGAGCATTTTCATGCCTTCCACTGTGTGCATTACCTCCGGGTGGAACTGGGTGGCATACAGCCTGCGCTCCGGATTTTCCATGGCTGCCACTGGACACACAGGCGTGGTGGCGCTGACTGTAAAGCCCGTCGGTGGCGTTTCTATGTAATCCGTGTGACTCATCCAGCAGATCGTCTCATGGCTTACGTCCCCGAAAAGGACGCTTGCCTGACTGGTCGTGACCTCGGTTTTGCCGTACTCGCTCGTCGGCGCCGTGGATACCCTGCCGCCCAGGAGATGCGCCATAAGCTGCGAGCCATAACAGATGCCAAGTACCGGAATCCCCAGTTCAAATAATTCCGGCGAAATCGTCGGGGAGTCCGGCAGATAGGCGCTGTTGGGGCCTCCTGTCAGAATAAGGCCTTTGGGATTCATTTTCTTTATTTCATCAATCGGGAGCGTATTAGGGTGAACCTCGCAGTATACGCTGCACTCCCGCACACGTCTCGCAATCAGCTGGTTGTACTGTCCTCCAAAATCCAGAACAATAATCATCTCTTTTTCCACAGTATGTCCTCCTCTGCACATTTATATTTATCTATATATTAAATGTATGTTTATGGCTTGTCAACACAAACCACTCCCTCTAAATCATTGGTCTGCAGACCTGTCCTCCGGCCCTTTCTCCGCTCCGAAGCCGTCAGTCAAAGTATCCGGTAAACTTCACGTCATGTTTTCGTCCAGGAAACAGGTAATGGTACAGGTCGATAAAATAATCGTCCGTCATACTAGCCAGATAATCCACCACCAACTGGTTCTTCTCCTGTTCCTCGTAGGGAACAGAATCCTCCTCGCCGCCGTAGTTATTGCTGTTGACGTAATCGATGTGGTGACGGTAAAAAATGCTGTCTCTGTCACCGCTCTCCGCCTGCCGCAGCAGTTCCTCATAGAGTTCCTCAAACATTGGCCGGATTTCTTCATCGTATAGGCGGTTTAATTCGTCATTTTTGTAAATCATCTCATAGTTTTCCTTTTTCGCCTGACTCAGGGCGGCAAAATACTCCTCGTCCATTTTCAGATAGGGCTTGCCGTAGCTGTTTTCAATTAGATTGACAATGAGATTATTGATGATCTCGCCGTTGCTGGCGCCGATGGCGCCGGCGAAAAAGGCCTGTGAGGACAGAAGGTGCAGGCGGGTGGCGTCCTGCCTGTCCTTGCCAAGGTAGGCGATAATGTCGCAGATACGCATGACACAGCCCTCCAGAGTACAGGGCGTCAGGCGGCCGATTGCCGTCTCGTCCACATAGCACTCCTCCAGCTTTTTATCATATTCTACAAAAGTAGACATATGCTCCGGCCGGTATTCCTGCAGTTCCAGTTCTCCGTTATGGCAAAGTATCCCGTCCAGTGTCTGAAGACTGATATTGCGGTGGATAATGGCGTCCAGAACTCTGGCGCTATGCACATTGTGGTTAAAATAACGGCCTGTGTGGTCGTGGTATAATCCGCTCAGAATCCGCTCGCCGGCATGTCCAAAGGGCGTGTGGCCGATGTCATGGCCCAGGGCGATCGCCTCAATCAGGTTCTCATTTAATCCCAGGACATTTCCTATGTTCCTTGCGATGCGCGACACCAGCTGCACATGCAGGGCGCGCCGGGATATATCGTCATTTTTATAAAAAGAATATACCTGTGTCTTATCCGAGTAGCGGTTGTAGTAGGGAACGTGCATGATTTTTTCTGCGTCACGCACAAAGGCAGGGCGCCACAAGTTCGCCCTGTCATGCTGATTATCCCTTCTTACAATCTTTTCATCCGGAAAAGCATAGGGATTAACCCAATGTCTTTCTCTGTCCTCTTTGATTCGGTTCTGAATTTCTCTCGTCAGAGAATGATAGTCCGGCATAACTCCAGTCCTCTCCTGCTATTCCTCTTTTCCTTCTTCCCGTTCCTCCTCACCCGTCTCTGTCACGATGATCTCGCTCTTTATCTCCGAGAGCTTCTTCGATATGGCAATCGTCACAAAAAGATCGGTCAGTCCGCTGTAGATTAATCCGGCTCCTAACAGTGTGACGAGCAGTTCGCCGCCAAACGGATCGATGAGGAGCACGATCCCGAATATGATATTGACGATGGCAAGGGCGAATGCCACATGCCATGTGCCGTTTCCCAGGCGCAGCATATCAACGGAATTCTGTATCTTCAAAATACCGCTGATCGTCACCAGAAAGCCGAGCAGAACCGGTATAAGGGCCGTCAGCTGGTCGATCTTTATAATAACAAGAATCCCTCCCAGAATCGTGCTCAGCCCCACGACCAGATCATAGCGGTACAAAATCCCCGTGATATCCTTGTGCAGATAATTGATCAAAGAGATCACTCCAATAATAATAAGCAAGGCTGCCACGATATAACATGCCGTCCTCATAACCTCCACGGGATACACGATCAAAACCACGCCCAGCGCTATAAATGCGACAGACAGTGCAATCAGATTCCATTTTAATTGTTTTAGCAGCTGCACGCCATCACCTCCTCTATATCTCATAATAATATTCCTGTGTCACCATGTCAACGCCAACTTCCGTCAGCAGGCGGATCATATCCTCCCGCCGGTTGACCGTCCACACGTTGACCGCAAGTCCGGCGTCGTGCAGGCGCATGACATTGCCCCGGCTCACCAGTGTGTGACGCGCATCGAGATTGAGGCGGTTCTCAATCAGCCAGTTCTCCACCTCCATGCCCACCGGAACCCATTTGTTTTCCGGAACCGCCCCGTAGACATACTGCAGCCGCGCAGGCGGAAAGGCCAGTTCCTCCTTCAGGCGGAGGAGGACGCCGCCGTACAGGCTGATGAATACAGTCCTGTCATACAGGTTATATTGTTTTACCAAATCAACGATTTCTCTTAGTTCTACAGTTGTATAATCCATCTTCAGTTCAATCACGGCGCGCTTTTCATCGCAGCGGCTCAGTATCCGGAGATACTCAGTCAGCCGGATAATATGCTGCTCCGGATGCCAGGTTCTCTTTCGTCCCCTGACAAAAGGATAGCGCCGGATCTCCCCGTATACCTCATTCGGAATCCACAGCTCCGCCCCGCACATACGCGCCATGCGGCCGTCGTGCGACACGACATACACGCCGTCTTTTGTCTTCCAGACGTCACACTCAATGCCGTAAAAATCTGCTTCCGCCGCCATTGCAAAAGCCGCATAGCTGTTTTCCGGCGCCTCGGAACTGAAGCCCCGATGGGCAATTCTCTTTATCTGCACGCCTATCACCTCTCACTCCCCAGTATACATCATAATCACTCGTAGCGCAACGCCTCAATCGGATCCAGTTTAGCGGCTCTGTTGGCCGGATAATAGCCAAAGAACACGCCGATTACCATGGAAAACAGAACCGAACCGACGATAGCCGACAGGGGGGCCGCCGCCGAATAACCGAGCATAGCCGCTGCCGCCGCACCCAGGGCAAAACCGAGTAAAATTCCCAGTATTCCCCCAATCAGGCAGAGGATTACCGACTCAGTGATAAACTGCAGCCGGATATAACTGTTTTTGGCGCCAAGAGCCTTCCGCGTGCCGATTTCCCTCGTGCGCTCGGTGATGGATACAAGCATAATATTCATCACGCCAATTCCGCCTACTAAAAGGGAAATTCCGGCGATAAAAGCGATTGCGACCGACGCCGTCTGTACCATATCGTTCATTGAGTCGGTCACTGTGCTCATCGTCATGGTATTGATCTGATAATCCTCATTCCCCCGATAAAATTCCTGATTCATATATTTTTTGAGTTGTTCCGCAAAATCTTCCACGCTATCCAGCTGCGGATTCGTCACAACCGTAAAGCGCTCATATCCCTCATCTGTATGAAATAGTTCCTTTCCCGTCGTAATCGGAATGTAAGCCGCCGTCGTTACATCTTCCTCGGAGTCCTGGGTAAAAGTGTCCGCTTCTGTCTCATATCGGTAAACCCCAACGACATAAAAACCATAATATCGGTTATTAATATCGACTGTGATCCGCTGCCCCAGAGACGACTGGGCATCACCGTCAAACATCTTCTCCACCACCTGATCCGAGATCATGATGACACTTTTATTTCCTGTGACATCTGCCTCCGTCAGACAGCGCCCTGCCACAAGAGAGACCTCGTTGGCATCATAGTAGCCCCTGTTGATTCCGCTCACGCTGACATTGGCTGTCTCCTCCTTGGACTGAACTGTGCCGGTTCCAACGGATTCCTCGAGAGATATTGACTCTACTTCTGTAGAAAATTTCGTCTTCACCTGTTCGATCATCGAGTCGGTAATACGGTCGTCCTCCTCCATGTATATCTGCCGGTTCGACGCGCCGAATTTCATACCGTTGCTTCGCGTCTCACCCTCCTCACTCTGCTGCTGCAGTCCGGCGGTGACATTATTGGCGCCCAGTCCGGCAAACGTGTCAGTGATGGAAGATGTGAGGGAGGCGCTGACTGTCATAATAGCAATGACAGAGCCAATTCCAATAATAATCCCCAGCATTGTGAGAAGCGCTCTCATCTTATTGTTCCGCAGCCCGCCCAAAGCAAGCCGTATATTTTCCAAAATCAGCATACACCCGCCCCCTTCTGTTCTCCGATAATTCTCCCGTCACTCAGCGTTATAATCCGCTCCGTCTCGGACGACAGGCCGCGGGAGTGCGTGATCAGGATAATTGTTTTTCCCTGCTCCTCGTGCAGTCTGTGAAAAATATCCATGATGAGCCGTCCCGTCTCCGAATCCAAAGCTCCCGTTGGTTCGTCTGCAAGAATGACAGAGGGATCGTTTGCCATGGCGCGGGCGATAGCTACGCGCTGCTTTTGTCCTCCGGACAGTTCCTCCGGACGATGCTGCATACGGTCTGACATTCCCATCAGTTCAAGAAGCTCCTCCGCCCTTTCCCGCCTGTCCTTTTTCGGCGTTCCTGCATAGAGCATCGGAAGTTCCACATTTGCCAACGCCGTGGTGCGGGCAATCAAATTGTAAGTCTGGAATACAAATCCGATTCGCTGGTTTCGTATCTCCGATAATCTCCTGTCCTTTGTCCCTGTAATATCCAGCGTATCCAGCACATACTTTCCCTCGGTCGGCCGGTCAAGCGCACCGATAATATTCATGAGCGTCGATTTGCCGGAGCCCGACTCGCCGACTATCGAGATAAATTCCCCCTCTCGGACTGACAGGTCGATGCCGTGCAGAATTTCCAGTTCGTTTGGCCTTCCGACAAAAAATTTTTTTACGATGCCCCTGAGGTTGATCATTGTCTTTTTCTCCGCCATGATGTCACCTCCTACATACCCGGAGCACCGTTTGGAGCGCCGCCGCCAAAATTGCCGCGGCCTTCCTTGTTTCCATGGTACCCTGCCATGTCTCCACCGTTCATTCCTCTGCCCATAAATCCATTGAGCCCGCCTTCGTCTTCCGATTCCTCGGCTTCGGATGGCTCATCCGTCGGAATTATCACCTGGAGATTTTCCCTCAGCTCATCGCCGCTCACTTCCACATAATAATCGCTTTCCATTCCTTTTGTCACGGCAACCTGCGATTGGCCGCCGCTCTCATCTTCCACATACAGTACAGAGTCGCCGTCCCGATTTGTGTGCACGGCATCATACGGCACGGCATATACGTCGCGAACCTCCTTGAGGATAATACTGCATTTGGCTGTCATGCCTGCGCGAAGTTCTTTCTCCTGCCCCGTGAGCCGGATACGGACTTCATAACCGGCGGAAGAACTGTCGGCGGAACCCGAGGCGCCCGCACTCTCTGAACCGCCCCCCGAGCCGCTGCTCAGCAGGCCGCTGCCGGTGGTCATCGCCACATAGGAAATCTTTCCCGCAATCTCCGTATCTCCCGTGGCATCTGTGAGGATTACCACCTTCTGTCCCTTTTTTACATTGGAAATATCATATTCGCTTACAGTTGTAGAAACCTGTAAATCCGTCAAGTCACTGATTTCAACCAAATCGCCCCCATTGTAGCTGTCGCCCTCTGCCACTCCCACTGCGGTGACAGTGCCTCCCATAGGAGCTTTCACCGTGCAGGCCGCCAGCGCTTCTTTCGCCTCGTCCACCGCTTTCTGCGCCTCCCGCAGCGATTTACTGTTGCTGGCTCTGACTGCCGCCAGTTCATCTTCGGCGGTCTCTACCGAGGATTGGCCGGAGCTCTCTACCGAGGTTTGGCCGGAGCTCTCCCCCGTTTTTCCGCCGGCCGTCGCTTTTTTGTATTCCTTTTTGGCCTCAGCCAGTTTGCGCTTTGCGGAGGTCAACTGACGGCTGTTCTGCTCCTTTGTATCTGCCAGCGTCTGCTCCGCCTCTGTCTGCTCGTCCTGCAATTCATCTGTGTCAAAGAGCACAATTGTCTGTCCTTTCTTCACCTTATCCCCCACAGATACCTTGACACTCTTAACCTTTCCCTGATTCAAATCTGCAGAGACCGTCTTTGTCTTTGCGCTCTCCAATGTACCGGTCGCACTGATGGAATTGGTCAGATTCATCTTTGTGAGGGAAATTGTATTTGCTTTTGTCTGCCCCACATTTTCCTCGTCTCCGCCCTCTCCGGCGAAAACGCCTTTTCCGTGCAAAACAACCGCCGTCAAAACAACCACGGCTGCCACACAGACGACCGCTGCCGCCGCGATCCATCCCTTTTTCCCGCGTCCTTTATGTCCTTCTCTCACTTCTTTTCCTCCTGTTCTGTATTTTTTTCTTTTGTTTTAAAATAAAAAAAAATATGAACAGCCTGTGTTCATATTTTGATAAATTGGACATAGTTTTGCAGCAGCGCCTCTAATTCCTCATATGTCTCCACCCGGTTCATGCGGCGGCGAAGTTCGGATGAGTGGGGGTAGCCCGCCGTGTACCATGCCACATGGGCTCTCATCTCTCTGATTCCCCGCTTTTCCCCCTTCCAGTCCGCCTCCATTCGGGCGTGGCGCAGAATCGTCTCTGCAACCTGGGAAAAGGGAGGGCGCTCCTCTTTTTTCCCCGTCTCAAAATAAGTTTTTATCTGATGGAAAATCCAGGGATTTCCTCTGGCTCCCCTGGCTATCATCAGCCCGTCGCAGCCCGTCTCCTCCATCATGGCCTCCGCCGTCTCCGGAGATACGATGTCGCCGTTTCCGATGACGGGAATGGACACCGCTTCCTTTACGGCGGCGATAACTTCCCAGTCGGCCCTGCCGCTGTAATAATCCTCTCTGGTTCGCCCGTGAACCGCCACGGCCGCCGCCCCTGCTGCCTCCGCCGCCCTGGCAAGCTTTACCGCCTGGTTTTCTCCCTTATGGAAGCCCCTGCGGAATTTCACAGTCACGGGCTTATGGATAGCCTTTACCGTCTTTTCTATGATTCTGGCCGCCAGTGGGATATTTTTCATGAGTGCGGAGCCCTCTCCGTTGTTTACCACCTTCGGCACCGGACAGCCCATATTCAGATCCAGAATGTCAAAATTCCTATCCTCGATCCGCTTCGCCATCTCGCTTACGATGTCCGGATCGGAGCCAAAGAGCTGCAGGGCCACCGGCCGCTCGCTCTCCTCGACACGCAGCAGTTCCTCTGTATTCTTATTGTTATACAAAATTCCCTTGGCGCTGACCATCTCCGTATAAATCAGATCCGCTCCCTGCTCCTTGCAGAGCAGACGAAACGGCAGATCTGTAACACCCGCCATGGGCGCCAGTATCAGGTTCCCATCTATCGCCACATCACCGATGATGAGCGGTTTCATGATCTGTCTCATCTCACTTTTTCCCCGCGGCGCCCGTCCTCTCGTAAATCAGTCTCATGCCCTTGAGAGTCAGCTCCGCATCATATATGTCTATTTTCTCCGTTCCCTCTGCAATGATCCGGCCCAGGCCGCCGGTGGCGATCACTTTGATTCCCGGATAGCCCGACTCCGCTCTGAAGCGGTCGATAATATATTCTGTCTGTCCGATCGTTCCGTACACAAGTCCCGCCTGCATACTGGTAATGGTCGTCTTGGCAAGAATGGAATCCGGCTTCACAATCTCTATCTCCGGAAGCTTGGCCGCGTTGCTCCAGAGCGCCTTGGCGCTGATCCGGATCCCCGGCGCTGTCACGCCCGCCACAAAGGCGCCGTCCGCCGTCACCAGGTCATATGTCGTGGCCGTTCCGTAATCTATAACAATGACAGGCCCCCCGTACAAAAAATAGGCGCCCACTGCGTCCACCACCCGGTCTGCCCCGATCTCCATCGGGTTTGTGGTTGCGATGCGGATACCGGATTTCGTCCCGTTTCCCACGATCAGGGGATCGCAGCCCAGATATTTGCGTATCCCGCTGGTGAGCGAGTACATGACCTTGGGAACTACCGAACAGATAATAACGTCTGTCACGTTCTCCGCCGGTACGTTCTGGTGGGACAGCTGATCCTTGATCTGCACGCCAAACTCATCCGACGTCCGCGGCAGACTGGTAGTGAGGCGGAACTTAAACCGTATTTCCTCCCCGTCAAAAAGCCCGAAGGTCAGATTGGTATTCCCTACATCAATAGCCAGTAACATTCTTACTCTCCCTTTTGTACGGCGTCCACAAAAAACATCTGATAGTATTTCTCCAGATTTTCCAACAGCTCCGCATAGCGTGTGCGGTACTGCTTAATCTTTAAATGGCTGCCGATTTCATCATAGGCAAAATCATTTTCCTTTGCCGTCGTCGATAGATACAGTGTGCCGTCCTCGTCAAATTCCATCGTAAAGACGCCGCCCACGTCCGCCGTCATCGTCACTGCCATAATCTGGAGCTCCTGCTGGATCTGCGTGGGCAGGGAGGAAAAACGCGGGTTAAAATAATACTTTTCCTCATAGGCGCTGCATGCGCACAATATCTGTTGTTCGTCCATCACTTCTCCCTCTCATTCATCGGCACATACGGCTTGTGTCTGGCCACGGCCTTATAAGCCGGACGGATAATCTTGCCCGCATTGACCAGCTCCTCGATCCGGTGGGCGCTCCAGCCCGCAATCCGTCCAATGGCAAACAGAGGCGTATACAATTCATGCGGGATTTGCAGCATACTGTATACGAGTCCGCTGTAGAAATCTATGTTGGCGCTGACGCCCTTATATATATGCCTCTCGCTTCCAATCACTTCCGGCGCCAGCCTCTCCACCATCTCGTAGAGCGCAAATTCCTTCTGCATCCCCTTTTCCTCAGCCAGTTTTTTTACAAACTTGCGGAAAGTCCTCGCTCTCGGATCGGAGACAGAGTAGACCGCATGGCCCATTCCGTATATCAGTCCGGATTTATCAAAGGCCTGGCGGTTGAGGACGGCTGTGAGATAGCTTGTCACTTCTTCCTCGTCCTCCCAGTCCTTCACCCGTTTCTTCATGTCCTCAAACATCAGGGACACCTTCACGTTGGCCCCGCCGTGCCGCGGCCCCTTAAGAGAGCCGAGGGACGCCGATATAGCCGCATAGGTATCCGTGCCGGAGGACGTCACCACATGGTCGGTGAAAGTGGAGTTATTGCCCCCGCCGTGCTCGGCGTGGAGCACCAGGGCAATGTCGAGTATCTTTGCCTCCAGCGGCGTAAACCTGCTGTCCGGACGGAGCATATGTAAAATATTTTCCGCCGTGGAATATTCCTTTTTGGGTGGGTGCAGGAAAAAGTCCGTCCCCTCGTGAAAATAACAGGCCGCCTGATAACCGTATATGGAAAACATGGGAAAAAGCGCCACCAGCTGCAGGCACTGCCTGAGCACATTTTCCGTTGAAGTGTCGTCGGCCCGGTCGTCATAGGAATACAGAGTCAGCACGCTGCGCCCCAGTGTGTTCATCAGATCCACGCTGGGCGCCTTCATGATGATATCCCTCACAAAACTGGTGGGCAGGCTCTCTCTGTAAGAGGCCAGCATATCCTTCAGTTCCTCCAGCTCCTGCTCTCTCGGAAGCCTCCCGAACAGCAGAAGGTACACGACCTCCTCATAGCCGAATCTCTTTTCCGTCAGAAATCCATCGACGATCTCCTCAATATCGATTCCCTGATAATATAATTTGCCGTCACAGGGAACCATATCGCGATCCACGATCGTATAAGAACAGATCTCCGATATTTCTGTCAGCCCTGTGAGGACGCCCTGTCCGTTGAGGTCGCGAAGCCCTCTCTTGACCTCATATTTTTCAAATAAGGTAGAGTCAATTGTGCTGCTGGCCTCACACACTGCTGCCATCTTATGTAACCAGTCATCTCTATAGCCGGCATTTAATCTCTCGCTCATATTGGCTCCTTTCTGAAATTCTGTCCGCGCATGATATACTACTTATTCAAAGGCGTATGTACTACAGCGTAGCCGCCATCACTGCCTTAATCGTGTGCATACGGTTCTCCGCCTCGCGGAACACCACGTCTGCGTGCTTCTCAAAAACTTCGTCTGTGACCTCCAGCTCCCTCAGCCCATATTTCTCATAGACTTCCCGTCCGATGGAGGTTTTCAGATCGTGAAAGGCAGGCAGACAGTGCATAAACACCGCCTTCTCTCCGGCATTTGCCATGACTGCCGCATTTACCTGATACGGGGACAGCATACGAATCCGCTCCTCCCATACCTTCTCCGGCTCTCCCATGGAAACCCACACGTCTGTGTAGATAACGTCGGCTCCCGCCGTTCCCTCGCTCACATCTTCGGTGAGACGGACGCTTCCGCCGGAGGCCTTCGCATATTCCTCACATTCCCGGACTAACTCCTCGGCCGGAAAATATTCCTTCGGCGCACAGGCCGTAAAGTGCAGCCCCATTTTGCTGCACGCGATCATCAGTGAATTTCCCATGTTGTAGCGGGCGTCTCCCATATAGGTGAGACGGATTCCCTCCAGTCGCCCGAACTGCTCTCTGATAGTGAGGAGGTCGGCCAGCATCTGGGTTGGGTGGTACTCGTTCGTGAGCCCGTTCCACACCGGCACACCGGCATATTCCGCCAGTTCCTCCACAATCTCCTGCCCGTATCCGCGGTATTCAATCCCGTCGAACATACGCCCCAACACCCTTGCGGTATCGGCGATGCTCTCCTTTTTCCCAATCTGCGAACCCTTCGGATCCAGATAAGTGACTCCCATTCCCAGATCATGGGCCGCCACCTCAAAAGAGCAGCGGGTGCGCGTGCTGGTCTTCTCAAAAATCAGGGCAATGTTCTTCCCCTCAAACGGTTTTTCCACTATCCCCTGTTTCTTTTTCTCTTTCAACTCTCCGGCCAGATCCAGCAGATACCGTATCTCCTCCGGAGTAAAGTCCTTTAATGTCAGAAAATTTTTTCCTCTCAGATTCATGACGTCTCCTTACATGTCTCAATAATTGATTTGGCAAGTCCGGCAACTCCCTGTATCTCCGACGGGATAATAATTTTGGTAGCCTTGCCGTCCGCCGCCTTTTCAAATGCTTCCAGACTTTTCAGCGTGAGTACCTGGTTCGACGGATCTGCCTCATTCAGGAACCGGATTCCCTCTGCCGTGGCCTTCTGCACGGCGGCAATGGCCTGGGCGCGTCCCTCCGCCTCGCGTATAGTGGCCTCTTTTTTGGCCTCAGCCCGCAGAATGGCGGCTTCCTTTTCCGCCTCTGCCTCCAGAATCGCCGATTCCTTTTTACCCTCGGCCACAAGCACGGTAGATTTCTTCTCTCCCTCGGCCCGCAGAATCGACTCGCGCCTCTCGCGCTCCGCCTTCATCTGCTTCTCCATGGAATCCTGAATCTCCCGCGGCGGTATGATATTTTTCAGCTCCACGCGGTTCACCTTGATGCCCCACGGATCCGTGGCAATATCCAGATTGGAGCGCATGTGGGTATTGATGGTCTCCCTGGAAGTCAGCGTCTGATCCAGTTCCAAATCGCCGATGATGTTTCGCAGCGTGGTGGCCGTCAGATTTTCAATGGCCATAATCGGATTCTCCACGCCATAGGTAAACAGTTTGGGATCGGTAATCTGGAAAAACACTACGGTATCGATCTGCATGGTTACATTGTCCTTGGTGATTACCGGCTGGGGCGGGAAATCCATTACCTGCTCCTTTAAGAGAACCTTTCTCGCCACTTTGTCAATAATCGGCACCTTCAGATGGATTCCCACAGACCAGGTGCTCTGATAACCGCCGAGTCTCTCCACAATGTAAGCATGGGCCTGCGGCACAATCTTGATGCAGGACGCCAGCAGACACAGAAGTATCACAAGAATTATAATCACAATGACCGGAACTAATAAATCAACCATTTTTTTCCTCCTTTTTAACAATCAGTTTCACACCGGAAACAGATTCTACTGTCACAATCTCATCCGGAGCAATTATCCCGCCGTCGCTGCTACGGGCCAGCCATTCCACGCCCCGGAGACGAATCCGGCCCTGCTCCTTCTGATTGTCGATTTGCTCTACCACAACTCCCTGCTCCCCTACTACGCCTTCAATATTTGTCCTGGTTCTCTCTTTATTTACCACCTTTATGGCAAATGGCCGAACCAGAACCATAACCAAAATGGAAACAACGCTGAATAACAGAATCTGCAGCCACAGTGGTGCGCCAAAGCCGGCGGCTATCGCTGCTGCCACAGCGCCCAGACTGAACCAGATTGTAGTAAGGCCCATGGTAAAAATCTCAATTACCAGCATGACAGCCACCACAATCAACCAGAAAATGGTATACATAATTCCCACGTCCCTTCTATCAGTTTATTCACGGCTCCCCTTTATCATACTAAAAACGAGGGCTATTTGCAAGTGTGAACCACAATCTGCCGCTGCTCCCTGTTTATTATCTGCGGTTTCTGTGAACCTCATACATCAATAGTGCGGCGGACACCGCCGCATTCAGAGACTCCAGCTCTCCCTCCATCGGTATTTTCACCTTTACATCTGCCAGCGCCGATAATTTTTCGGAGAGCCCGCCGGCCTCATTGCCAATCAAAATCCCCGTGCGCCCGCTGTAATCCGCCTCCTCATAGGAGCAGTCGCCCTGAAGATGGGCCGCAAAGACGGTAAATCCGCTGTTTTTCATGCGTTCTACTTCTGTAGTCAAATCTTTTGCAACATAAAAGGGAACCCGAAATAGAGAACCCATGGTAGAGCGCACCACCTTGGGATTAAATATATCCGCGCAGCCTCCGGACAGCAGAACGCCGCTCATGCCCGCTCCCTCGGCAGTCCGGAACATCGTCCCCAGATTGCCGGGATCCCGAATATCCTCCAGGCACAGAACCGCTGCCCTCTCTCCTCCCACTACGTCCTCTCTGTCATAACAAGGCATATTCACAAGCGCCATGATTCCCTGTGGGGAGACGGTATCTGAGATTTCCCGAAACAGGCTCTCAGACAGAATTTCCACCTCTGCCTCCGAAAATTTTTGCATGGGAAATCGTTGCCTGAATTCGTTTTCTACAGTCGTAGATATATAGATTGTCTTGACCAGGCTCCGGCGCAGGGCCTCCTCTGTCATCTTCCAGCCCTCTGCGACAAAGAGCGCCTCCTGTCGGCGGTACCTGGCGCTTTTTCTGAGTTTCTGTATTTTTTTGATCCGGGCATTGCTCCTGCTCTCTATCATATGGCCTCCCTTTCCTTCACCCTGCCGCAGGCCTATGCCTACATCTCGCGCAGACGCTGTAATTCACTGTTGTGTCCCAGGGCAATCAAAACGTCGTCCTCCTGAAGCTCATACTCCGGCTCCGGATTGATATTGGTCTCCTCCAGGCCCCGTATGCCGATTATGCTGACGCCATAGCGGGAGCGGATATCCAGCTCGCGCAGGCTCTTTCCCTTCCATGACTCCGGTACGTCCAGATCCACAATGCTGTAGCGCTCCGATAACTCAATCGCCTCAAAATAGTTGCCGTTCATAATCTGGTTTCCCACCCGGAATCCCATCTCTTTATCCGGAAAAACAATTTTGTCCGCGCCCACCTTATGAAGGATCCGCCCCTCCAGATCGTTGGAAGCCTTTGCCATGATAAAGGGAACTCCCAGCTCCTTCAACTGAATGGTGATCAGGACGCTCGCCTCCAGGTTGTTGCCAATGCCGACAATCGCCCCGTCGTAATTGTGGATCCCAAGGGAGTGCATCACCTCCGGATTGGAGGCGTCAGCGCATATCGTGTGCGTAACCCGGTCGGCCACCAGCTCCAGTTTCTGCTCGTCCCTGTCAACGACCATGACCACGGCTCCCCTGCTCCCGAGCGATATGGCTACATTGGCGCCAAACTGTCCCATTCCGATAACGACAAATTCTTTTTTCTTCATATATTACAGCCTTCTTTCTTTATCCGATTCCTACCTTTTCCTCCGGATACGTTTTCAGATTTACAAATCTCCTGGAATTGAAAAACAGAGCCAGGGAAATCGGGCCGATTCGCCCGATGTACATTGTTACGATAATAATGATCCGGCCTGCCAGATTGAGTTCGGTTGTAAAATCTCTGGAAAGCCCTACCGTGGCGATGGCCGATACCGTCTCATACATACAATCCATGAAATCGCCCGGCTGGACAATGGCAAGAGCCGTGACTGCGGCGAGCAGCACCACGAAGCTGACCATAAAGACGGAGAGCGCCCGCCGGATAACGTCATCGCTCACGCGCCGGCCAAACATTTCCGTGTCCCGCCGGCTCCGGATAATGGAGTGCACGGTAGCCACCAGAACCGTAATCGTGGTGGTCTTGATTCCGCCGGCTGTTCCGGAAGGAGAACCTCCGATAAACATGAGCATACAGCACACAAGCCCCGTGGCCTCCGTCAGCCCCGCCTGGGATATGGTGGCAAAGCCCGCCGTTCTGGTTGTGACGGACTGGAACAGCGCCGCCTGCACCTTTTCCCACCAGGGCATGGCCCCCAGGGTGGCCGGATTGTTATATTCAAGTAAAAATATGAGAATCGCTCCCGCCGCGATCAGAAAGGCGGTAACGGCCAGCGCCAGTTTGGTATGCAGGCGCAAATGATGGAGCGCAGTACGAAATCCCCCGTACCTTTCCCTGCCGCCGCGGAGCGTATCGAGAACATTCCACCACACCGGAAAACCGATGCCGCCGAGAATAATCAAAAGCATCGTAGTGATATTGACAAGCGGATTCCCCGCATAGGGCTCCAGACTCGCCGGGCCCAGCACGTCCATACCGGCATTGCAAAAGGCGGACACGGAGTTAAATATGCTTTTCCATATGCCCATGAGACCGTAATCGGGCACAAAGACCGTCATGTAGAGAAGCGCCCCGATTCCCTCAATTATCAGCGTCCCTTTGACAATCTTCTTGACGAGAATGACCAGTCCCTGAATCGTATCCAGATTATAGGCCGCCTGAATCAGAAGGCGGTCTTTCAATCCAATCCGGCGGTGCAGAGCGAGAAAAAACAGCACGGTAAACGTGATGACGCCCAGACCGCCCACCTGTGCCAGCAGCGAGATGACCACCTGTCCGAACAGCGTCCAGTGCGAGTAAGTCGGCACCACGACCAGGCCCGTCACACAGACGGAGGTAGTAGCGGTAAACAGGGCGTCTACAGGTGTAGTAACCTCACCTGCCGCCGTGGAGATCGGCAGCATAAGAAGAACCGTGCCCACCAAAATGGCGCTCAGAAATCCAAGGGCAATGATTCGGGTGGTGAGAAAGTTCCGGCTCTCGCGCTCCCGCTTTTTCTTCATACGGACTGCCTCCTTTCTACACCGCAGGTTTTTTCCCTTCTGTATCCCTGTCCACGAAGTATTTGCGGAAAGCCACAATGGAAAGAATAACCGATAAAATGACGGCCATATAATCCGTCACCGGCTGCGCCATCACCAGCATCTCGGCCGAGCCGAAAATGGCGTGAAAGGTGAACAGCACCGGTATGTAGAGCAGCCCCTGCCGGCTGATTGACAGAATCATGGACGGGATAGCCGCCCCCATAGCCTGGATCGTATTTATCATAACAAACAAAATCCCCAGCACCGGGCCGGAAATAATAAGAGTTCGGGCAAACTTCATACCATAATCGTAGGCCTCCGGCTGCTCTAGAAAGGCATTTACCATAGGCCCGGCTCCCAGATAACAGATTGCCGTCATGACGAGGCTGAGACTCAGCGCCAGAATCAGCGAGAAGCGCAGAATACTCACAAAGCGCCTGCGGTTGCCCGCCCCGAAATTATATCCGAGAAGCGGCTGTACGCCGGTGCCCACTCCGATCAGAAGCATGACCGCCACCATATTTACTTTCATTGCCACACCGAGACCTGCCACCGCCATATCGCCGTGCCCCACCATGAGTTTATTAATCAGTACGTTAGATGTGCTCATCAGCACACTGTTCAGAGAGGCCGGTATGCCAATCGCCATAACGCCGGTCGCAATCTTTCCCCCCGCGCGGTATTCCCGCAGACGAATGGTAAGCATCGAGCGTCCGGACACAAAATGTATAATGTAAAAACCGGCGCTCAGGACATTTCCGATTACCGTGGCAACGGCAGCGCCCGCCACATTCCAGCCGAAGAAAAGAATCATGACCGGATCCAGAACGATATTGGCCACATTGCCGAGTATCATTCCAATCATCGCCTTATTTGCCTTGCCCTCGGCGCGGATAATGGTACTGAATATATTGCTGATAACGAGAAACGGCACGCCCAGCGCGACAATCATGATATACTGCTTCACATAGGCGAGAGTCTCCGGCTGCGCGGCGCCCGCCACCAGCGCGCACACTGCATCGCTGGCCACGAGTATGACCGTCATGCCGACCACTCCTACGGCCGTTCCTGTCCAGAAGCAGAACGAGCAGGCGTTACCGGCTTCCCTTCTGCGTCCCTGTCCCAGCATACGGGAGATCAGGGAAGTGCCGCCCACGCCGAACAACATTCCGACCGCCATAAAAAACAAAAACGCCGGCGTTGCCAGAGAGACAGCCGCCACCATAAGTGCGTTTCTGGTCTGTCCGATAAAAAAAGTGTCTGCCAGATTGTATACGAGCACCATGATCATGCTCACGACCGACGGGATAATATTGGTAAATACCGCCTTCGGAACAGGTGCATTTTCAAAAATCTCTGTTGTCTTATCCTTCATCTGTTTCCTTCCTCCTTGCCTGTCATTCCATTCTCCCTCTCATATCCCCAAGTTATAAGTATAACAGATAATATATATATTGCAAGTATTACGCCCATCGGTCTATCCGGACATATGCCCGTCGGTCTCTTGGGACATACGCCCTCCGGTCTATCCGGAGAGGGGCGCTATTCCAGAGTAAACGACAACAGGCTGGCATTGCCGCCGCCCCGGTAGGTCAGATAGATTGCCTGCCGTCCGTCCGGTATATTCACCGGCGCCGTGTACTCCTCCCAGACGTTGGAATACTCCACCTTCAGCCTGGCTAACACCTCCCCGTCCCAGGCTGTCCGCACCTCAAAGACGCCGTCCGCATAACCCCGAACCCGTATGCGCACAGCCGTTACGCCCTGACAGTCAAAATACTTAAAGCCGGCCGTCGCAGTATCCTGAATATTGGCAATGTAGCCCGGCTCCTCGTCTCCGTCACGGCCGTCCTGCATGATTTTGGGAAAACGGCTGTCCCCCACATAGACTGAGGGCGTGTCACAGAACAGATTGCAGGCAATATAGGCCGGATATTCGCCCCGCCCCTCTAACGGCCCGCCATTGAGTCCGCAGGAGGTCAGTTCAACCTGCGGGATTCTTCCGTCCTCGCCTATCCGTATCCTCTCCGCACACCCCTGACGGCTGTACCAGCTGCCATTTGTGTGTCGGTGGTAAAATATGTACCAGTCGCCGCCAATCCGGACAATGCTGCCGTGGTTGTTGGCCCCGTAGGCCATCGGCTGCTCTGCCGGTTTATAGGTGTCGATATGCAGATCGCAGTTGCTCACGATCACGCCTCCATAGGTAAATCCACCCGTCGGTTCTTCGCTGACGGCATAGCACAGCTCGTGCATAACCACGGAGGAATATACAAAATAGTACATCTCCCCCACCTTCCGCATAGAGGGAGCCTCAAAAAACTCGTGCCCCTCAAATCCGGTTCCCTGTCCATACTCGCAGCCCGGCGCCACAATGACCGGAGCCTCAATGACAGTGAGCATATCCGGCCCCAGAACAGTCGCCATGGCTCCGGTTCGGGATTTGTCACCCCTGCCGCAAAAACCGGTATACAGATACGTCCTGTCCCCCTCCGTCAGCACGCCGGGATCAAACTGCGGCTCATCTCCCGCGCGCTCGCCCAGACGCACGCCGTCCTCATAGTGTACATAGCCGTAAAATTCATACCGCCCCGCCGGGGTATCGCATACCGCCACGGAAACAACGGAGACATGATCCAGCACATAGTACAGATAATACCGCCCGTCCGGCCCCACCGTCACATCGGGCGCATACAGGCACATTTTCCCATCGCGGTTCAGCGGATCTTCATTCCTCGGATAAATAACGCCCTCGCAGCGCCAGTCGCCCAAATCGTCCACCGGAGCGGACCAGCACACATAATCACCCATGCAGAATACATAGCCATTGTAAAAATCATGGGAGCCATATACATACACCCTGTCTCCAAATACATAAGGTTCCCCGTCCGGAATATATTCCCAGGACGGAAGATACGGATTAAACGCCTGTTTTTTCATATTTTCAATCTGTCCTCCCTTTTACATTTATTTGCTGCCGCCCACGATATTGTCGCGGATCGTCTCCATGAGAAAACGTTTGAACGGCGTCTCCCCGTCCAAACACAGCTGCGCGCCGTCACTGGTAAAGCGCATCTGCGCCGCCCGCTCCGCCGTATAGGGGAGCCACTGGGGCAGGGGGCTTCCGTCCGCATCAAAACCGTTTGGATCGCCGGTCTTAATAAAGTTCGCCCAGTAGGTGCACATCTGTCTGGCCAGGTCGTAATATCTCCCCGCAAAGGGCCTTGTGCTCTTTGCCAGCGTCTCAAAGAAAAACCACAGATCCACGGAATGAAATGTGCCGGGACTGTCCTCCCCCGGAATGTCCGGCGCAAAACAGTAATAATAGCATGGATTTTCATTTTTTCTGTACCTGAGCACGCTCCTCGCCGTGCACTCGACTTCGTTTATCACGGCATAATGCCCCTGTCCGTCGTTCTGCGACGCCTCCGGAAAGGCGAGAAATTCTCCGGCCCTACTCCCAAAGCAGCGCTCCGCCTCTGCGATAAGCTCCCGACGGGAGGCGGCAGTCAGAAAGCCCGGAAACTCATCGGACGTATTCCCCGTCATGACGGACACCGGAGCGGCCTCCCCCTCCAGAAACATTCTGAGCGGATCGCCCACACAGAACTGCCCGTCCAGAACCGTATACATACGGGGGCAGGACTGCGCATATGCGGCATACCTGTCCCGAATATAGACGGCGTCCAGACCGCGCGCCTCCTCAAGAGAGGAGACGCCCAGAAACTCAAAGAAACGGCGGCCGTTCTCCTCGGCGCTCCCTAACTCCTCCGGCTTCGTCAGATTTATCTCCTCATAGGGGCTCCGGATCATAGCGCTCATAATCACCGCCCGCCGGAACAATCCCCTGTTGCCCGGACAGGCCATCTGGCTGAGAACGCTTCCCCCTCCGGCCGACTGCCCGGCAATCGTAATATTGTCCGGATCTCCGCCAAATGCAGCTATATTGCGCACCACCCAGCGGATACCGGCCTGCTGATCCAGGCTGCCAAAATTAGAGGGGGCCTGGGGCTGCTCCCGCGTGAGTTCCGAATGGGCCAGAAAGCCAAATACATTGAGCCGGTAATTGACCGTGACCACCACTATCCCCCTGCGGGCAAGGCGCTCCCCGTCCATCTCCATCTCCGCCGGATATCCCCACTGAAGGGCTCCCCCGTAAAACCAGACCACAACCGGCAGCCTGTCCTCCGGTTTTTTGGCGCCTGTCCACACATTCAGATACAGGCAGTCTTCACTCATGTCGATTTCCGGATCCACATGCCATTCCCTGCAGTATATATCATCACCTATGCCCGGCGTGTCCTGCATGGCAATCGGCCCAAAGCGACAGGCCTCCCTGACTCCCTCCCAGTTCTGTGCCGGCTGCGGGGCCCGCCACCGGTTTTCTCCCACCGGCGGCGCCGCAAATGGAATTCCCTTAAAAGCCGTGATTCTGGGATCCGCCGCCTCAATCCCCCTGACCAGGCCGTTTTCTGTTCTCACTTCCCTGAGCATAGCCGCTCCTTTCCTGTAACAGATAAATTCTTTTGCGTATAGTATAACACAGCCGCCTGACCTCAGGCAACACCCGAAAACTTTTCTGTAAAGCGGCGTTCGCGTTTTTTTCATGTGAGATTTTGCCCTTGCTTTTTTCCGGAAAATATGCTAAAGTGATATTCGAAAAAATAAATAAACACATAATGACACATGTAGTGCCCGGCACGTAAATCTGATTACAGAGTATGGTTTTATCAAACAGTCCGGCTGCTATGTGTTTTTTTATGTGGAAACGGAGGAAAAAATGCCCAGAAATCAACTTGAAAGAATGGTTTTTGCCTTTATCACAGTTTTGATCACCGTACATGCCTATGTGTTTTTCAGTCTCTATGTGGTAAACGGCAATACTCTGATGGAAGTCAATCAGACAACCAGCGTCATCGCGGCCCTGAACAAACAGGGCGGAGTCTATATGTTTGGAACCTACCTGCCGATATGGGCCTGTGTGCTGATTGAATTTTGTTTTGCCTTTACACTGGAAAATGTGGTGGGAAGTCCGCTCTCGTTCCGGCTGGCCCGACGCATATTCGATCCGGCCAAGGATCACCCCATGATGTTTGAGACCGCTATTATCTGCGCCACCGTCGGCATTATGTGTCCGTCTATGAGCCTGATCGCAGCGTTTCTCTACTACCCCTATTACATGGATTTCAACATTTTCACCCTGCTTGCCAACTGGTTGAAACTCGTGTGCTTCAATTTCCCCTTCGCCTTTTTCACGCAGCTGTTCTTTATCCAGCCGACGGTTCGGGTAATCTTCAAGACCATCTTCCAAAAGAAACTCAAGAACCGGATCGCAGAGGAAGTACATACGAAGCCCCAAAATGAGCAGGAAGCCATTCTGGACATCTTCCGTCAGATTGATATGCTTCAGGAGGAGATTGCCCATGAGCACCGCCGCAGAAAGGTGCTGGAAGAAGACGTAAAAGAAATTTCTTCCCGATAGTCTCAGCGTTTTCCGCTCTGAGGTCTGCAGGAGCCTGCTGAAAGAAATTAAAAAAGTCCGGAAAGCGAAAGCGCGCCCAAAAGGCGCGCCGCTTTTTTTGTATACCAAACTAATTTATATATTTTTTCACCAAATCCGCAATGGCAGCGCCTACCGTTTGCCCCGGCTGATACCATTTGTCCTTAAAGCATATGTTTCCGGAAACATTAACGGTCTCCACCGCACCGTCCTTCATGACAAATTCTATAACTGTCCCGCCGGCCGGTGGCATTGGATTTTCACTTGTAATATCCTTCATGGAATCAATTCCGGCAAGTACCTTATAGATCGCCGATATTCCCTCTGCGGAACTGATTTTCTCCCCATTGTGATAAAGGGATTTACAGGTAATATACTTAATATTTTTATATACTTCACTGTCAAACACATCATTTTTATACGCAATTTTTACTGCTTTTTCCTTTACCGTCACCCCGCATACCAGTTTCTTTTTTCCCGTCTTTGCTATGATTTTTGTCTTTCCGGCGCTGACTCCCTTTACAACGCCCTTTTTCGACACTTTTGCAATGCGGGTATTCTTTGAACTCCATTTTACCTTTTTGTTGGTGTTCTTTACTTTTAACCGCGCAGTATCGCCTGTCTTCAGAGTCAGTTTTTTCTTAGACAATTTAACTTTGCCTGCCGCATTGCCTGTATCGCCGGCAAATGCCCCTGTCATTCCAAGAATCAGCCCTGCTGTCAGCACATACGCAAAAATTCTTTTTCTCATGCGATCATCTCCTTATAAATTAATAATGATATTTTTAATTCCCGTCTGCCGATTTTGGTACATATATAAGTTATATCGACAGGCACGTTCTGCTTCGTAAATTATTTCGCAACGTAACTTCTAAACCTCGTCGCAGCCCGTCTTCATAAACTTCGCGGCTACTCGCTCTCGTTCATATTCGCCAGTTTTGCCGCCTGGTCGGCCGCAATCAGGCTATCAATCATTTCCTCCATGTCACCGTCAATAATCGAATCCAGCTTGTGCAGTGTCAGTTTGATCCGATGGTCGGTCACACGCCCCTGGGGATAATTGTAAGTGCGGATTTTTTCCGATCGGTCGCCGGTGCCAATCTGACTGCGCCTGGCCTCGGCCTCAGCGTCATGCGCCTTGGCGCACTCCATCTCGTACAGGCGGGCGCGGAGTACCTTCAGGGCTTTGTCCTTATTTTTCAGCTGGGATTTTTCGTCCTGACAGGAAATGACAATTCCGGTCGGTATATGGGTAAGGCGCACTGCCGAATCCGTTGTGTTGACGCACTGGCCCCCGTTTCCCGAAGCGCGGAACACATCAAATTTGCAGTCATTCATATCCAGTTCCACCTCCACTTCCTCCACCTCCGGCATAATCGCAACCGTAGACGTAGAGGTGTGAATCCGTCCGCCGGACTCTGTAGCCGGAATACGCTGTACCCGATGAACCCCGCTCTCGTATTTCAGTTTGGAATAGGCTCCGGCGCCATTTATCATAAACACCACTTCTTTGAAGCCGCCGATTCCGTTCTCATTGGAGTTCATCATATCGACCTTCCAGTGGTTCCGCTCGGCATATTTTGCGTACATGCGGTATAAATCCGCAGCAAACAGGGCCGCCTCGTCTCCGCCGGCGCCGGCACGGATTTCCACGATTACGTTTTTTTCATCATTGGGATCCTTTGGCAAAAGCAGAATCTTCAATTCCTTTTCAATCTCTGTAATACTGCTCCTGCACTCGTTCAATTCCTCTTTGGCCAGCTCCTTCAGTTCCTCATCTGTCTCCTCGTCAAGAATGGCGAGGCTTTCTTCCATATCGGCCTTTTTTTGCTTATATTCTTTGTATTTCACGACAATCGGCTCTAACTCCGCCTGTTCCTTCATGCGCTTCTGATAACGCTCCGCATCGTTTATCACATACGGCTCGCTGAGTTCCCTGACTACTTCCTCGTAGCGCAGCAGAGTGTCTTCCAGCTTATCAAACATATAATCCTCCATTCCGGAGCGCAGCGGAGGAGGTACGAGCAAAAAGCAGCGTAGTTGTTTTTGCCCTGTACACCATAGCGAACTACGTTCGCTTTATTATTTGTGGCGCTCCGTCACAAATAGTGAGACGAATACATTCGTCTATCCTCCTTATATCAGCCCGGCAGCCGTCCGCAGACAATGCGGTCAAGCCCCGCCAAATCTTTCTTTATCTCCACGCCGGAAAAACCCGCCTGACGCATACGCCCGCTGACCGCCTCGCCCTGCCCGCTTCCAATCTCGAAGAAAAGCCACCCTCCTTCGCGCAGGAAACGACGGATTTCCTTAATGATACTATTGTAGAACAGCAAGCCGTCCTCCGCTGCTGCAAGCGCCAGCTCCGGCTCGTGCTCCCGCACCTCCGGCATCAATCCCTCCATCTCCCCCACGGGGATATAGGGAGGGTTGGACACGACAATATCAAAGGTTCCCTCAATGGAAGCGAATAAATCGCTCTGTATCAGAGAAATCTCCGCCTCGTTTGCCCGTGCATTGCGCTCCGCCACCCGGAGAGCTTTTTCCGAGATGTCAGACGCCGTCACAGAATGACAGCCGCCGAGCACCGACAGACTGACGCCGATACAGCCGGATCCGGTGCACAGATCCAGCACGTCCTGTCCATCGGACACCCTGAGCACCTCCTCCACAAGACACTCCGTGTCCTGCCTCGGAATCAACACATTTTCATCTACATAGAAGGGCAGGCCCATAAATTCTGTCCCATTGGTAATATACTCTAGCGGAATCCGCTCTGCCCGTTTTTCCAGGGCCCGTTCATACGTTTCCCTCCGGTCGGGAGGCATCGGGCAGTCCTTTCTCAAAAAGTAGCGGCTTCTGTCTATCCCCATGCAATGAGAGAACAGGTGCCACGCGTTTAAGTCCGCTTCCGGCACTCCGGCAGCCCGCAGTCTCTCCTCCCCCTTATGCAATTCTTCTTCCAGAGTCATTCCTGCTCACTCTCTCCGGACTCCGGCGCCTCAAAGTAACGGTCGAGGGCGTTTAAAATCTCATCGTCTTCTTCCTCTCCCTCGATATCCAGAATCTCTATGTCCTCCGATTCCTCCTCTGCAGCGGCAAGGGAATCCGCCGCCTCACCGCTCTGTCCGTCCTCGGCAGACACGGGTTCTGCCGCCTCACCGCTCCGTCCGTCCTCGGCAGACACGGGTTCTGCCGTCTCCTCCTCGGTCTCGGCAGCACCGGCTATAAAACTTCTCCAGTCAAAGACGGCGTCCACAGAGGCAATCGCCACCTCAATCATATCGTCCGTGGGTTCCTTTGTAGTCAGCGACTGAAGCCACAGCCCCGGCTTATTGAGAACGGATATAACTGCATTGTCGTGATTTCCCGCAAAGCGGATATACTCATAGGCAAGGCCCGCAATCACCGGCACTAACAGAATCCGCAGCGCCATGCGCAGCCATATGTTTCCCACAACGATGAACATGAAAAACAAAATGCTTATAAACATTACAATCAACAGAAAACTGGTACCGCACCGTCTGTGTACCATTGTCTGTCTGCGGACATTCTCAACCGTCAGCTCACAGCCGTTCTCCACGCAGTTGATCGCCTTGTGCTCCGCCCCATGGTACATAAATACGCGACGGATATCCTCCATCATGGATATCAGTTTTACATATAAAACAAAGAGAAGGACGCGGATAACCCCCTCGATCAGACCGCGCAGCTGGTCTGAGGGAATCGGTCTCCGAAGCGCCTCTGAAATAAAGAAGGGCGCCAGCACAAAAATACCAATGGCCGCTACAATGGCAACCGCCACCAGAAGGCCCATTAAAAGCCCCTCTTTTCCTTCCTTTGCTTCTTTTGCTTCTTTTGTTTCTTCTACTTCTTCTGCTTCCTTTGTTTCCTCTGCTTCTTTTGATTTCTTTTCCTCTTTTTCCGCTTCCTCCTCAAAGAAGGAGGCCGAATAATTCAAAGTCCTCATTCCCAGTACCAGAGATTCCACAAAGGTGACTATCCCCCGTACAATCGGTGCGTTGAGGAGTCTATACTTCTCCCTGACGCTCCTGCTCTCCTGCTTGTTTACCTCAATCTGATTATCTGGTTTGCGGACTGCCACTGCATACTCCCGCGCGTTTTTCATCATAACGCCCTCGATGACAGCCTGTCCGCCGATACCGGAATACTTCATGAATACCTCCTGTTTCTCCCATAAGATAATAAAGGCAGAGCCAACCGACTCTGCCCTTGTTCACAGTGAACTATTTTAATCCATACTTACGATTAAACTTATCAATCGCACCACGAGCTGCCATGGATTTCTGCTGTCCTGTATAGAACGGATGGCATTTGGAGCAAACTTCAACGTGAATATCTTCCTTCGTCGAGCCGGTCACAAATTCATTACCACAGTTGCAGATCACCTTTGCCTGGTAATATTCCGGATGAATTCCCTCTCGCATATTCTTTTTCACCTCACTACTCATGATTTCCTTATATATGAAAGGATAATTGTCTTGCTCAAAAATTGCTTGATAATTGTATCATGAAATTCATATAAATGCAAGCACTTTTTTCTGCAAATATACTATAAGCTGTGAATCCGCTATAAATGCATTTTCTTTACCGTCTCAATGAATTCCTCATTGCTCTTTGTCCGCTGAAACAAATTCAGTATCTGCTCCAGCGCCTGATCGGATTTCATGCCGCTCAGAGCCTTACGGATTTTGACTACCGCCTCCTGCTCCTCCTGATTCAGAAGCAGATCCTCCCGTCTGGTACTGGACTTCTGAATATCAATCGCCGGAAAGATGCGTTTTTCCGAGAAGGTTCTGTCAAGCACCAGCTCCATATTGCCGGTTCCCTTAAATTCCTCGAATACCACGTCGTCCATGCGGCTTCCCGTATCTACCAGCGCAGTCGCCAGCACAGTCAGACTGCCGCCCTCGCGCATATTCCGCGCCGCGCCAAAAAAGCGCTTGGGCATGTGCAGGGCCGCCGGATCAAGACCGCCGGACAGAGTGCGTCCGCTCGGCGTCACCGTCAGGTTATAGGCCCTCGCCAGACGGGTAATGCTGTCTAACAAAATCATGACGTCCTCCCCGCTCTCCACCAGACGTTTCGCTCTCTCGATTACCATTTCAGATACCCGCTTGTGATTTTCCGGCAATTCATCAAAGGTCGAGTAGATTACCTCTACCCGCTCTCCCTCAATGGACTCTTTGATGTCCGTCACTTCCTCCGGCCGCTCGTCAATCAGCAGGATAATCAGGTTCATCTTCGGATAATTCTTCGTGACCGCCCTGGCCACCTGCTTTAACAGCGTAGTCTTTCCCGTCTTTGGCTGGGAGACGATCATGCCTCTCTGCCCCTTTCCGATTGGAGAAATCAAATCTAGCATACGCATGGATATCACTGCGTCAGATGTCTCCAGATGAATCCTCTGATTCGGGAAAATCGGCGTCAAATCTTCAAACTTTTTTCTGTGGTACAGATAGGCCGGCGTCCTGTCGTTTACTTTTTTCATATATAAAAGCGCGCTGAATTTTTCATTCTGCGTGCGGATGCGCAGATTTCCCTCAATCACATCGCCCGTCCGCAGCCCGAACCGGCGGATAAACTGCGGCGCCACATAGACGTCGTTTTCGCCCGGCAGGAAATTGTCGCACCGGATAAATCCATACCCCTCTGGCATAATCTCCAAAATACCGTTCTTGGTTATGCCGCTGTCCAGCTCCTTCAGTTCTGTGGGGTGAACGTCCACAATCTGGCGCTCCTTCATAATGGAAATCAGTCCGTCCGTGCCGTCATGGTAGCGCTGCTGCTGATTGACGTGGTAATACCCCGTCGCCTGGGCCGTGCGCTCCGGTCTCTGCTCATAGTGGTTATCCTGAGAATTCCCCTTCTTGTAGCTGGCGGTGTGCGGCGACCGATAAGAAGTTCTCCTGTCGGAACGCTCACCTCTGTCCTGTTTTTCGGCTTTCTCTATCCTGTCTGCGCGCTCTGGCTTCTCAGACCGCTCCGGTCTCTCTCCCCTGTCGGCGCGCTCTGGCTTCTCAGACCGTTCCGGTCTCTCTCCTCTGTCGGCGCGCTCCGGCTTCTCAGACCGTTCCGCCTTTTCCGCCCTTCCGGGCCTTCCTGTCTTTCTCTCCGCACTCCGTCTGCCGGTAGTCTTTTTCCCGTCTTCTTTTTTCTCCTGTTTCATTGCCTCAGCAATTTTGAGCACCAGTTCCTGCTTACGAATCCCGGTAGTCCTCTTAATCCCCTTTGCCTTCGCAATCTCCCGCAATTCGGGCAGTGTTTTTTTTGTTAAATCCATCACATTCTTTCCTTTCTGCTGCTATCATTTCAGGATTACTGTCTCGCGACTGCTTCTCATTCCTGTCCTAAGTTTGGAAAATATTTCGATTATTGAAATGCCAGAACACATCGAAGATTTATTATATTATAGCGCAGACAAACGGCATTGTCAATTATAACTCAATGCCGTTGTCCTTCATAAGTTTTCGGGCGCTCTCCAGTGAGTCCACGCCGGTTCGGTTCTTGATTGGTGCAAATTCTTTGTCCCTCTCCACCTCATAAGAAAGACAGTTATCCATCATGTGGATCATATCCAGCACCAGTTCCTCGAATTTATAGCCGTTGGGCTTCTCCGGTTTCACCAGCTGCCCGTTGTCGTCCAGATACGGAATCTTCTTTTCCACTACATGGACAGGCATTCTCTCGTCCATAATCTTCTCCAGCGTCCTCACCTCAAAGAGATAGTTGAGGATTACGCCGTAATTATAGAGAAGACGCCCCTCTGCGTCTCGCGAATGGATTATCTCGTCCGTCATCTCATAATATTCTACAATGGAAGGCCGTCCGTCCTCCAGGCAGAGCACGCCAACCCTCTCCTCCGGATTGGCCTTGGCAACCACCTTGGCCCCGCAGACGCAGCCCGCAGACAGAGTCGCCCCCACAAACACGGGATCGGCTATCTTCTGCAATACATTGTCCACGGCAAACACATTCAGCCACTCCACGCCCATCTCATGGATCCTGTCCAGAAGTCCAGCCCTTGCCATCGACGAAAACCAGCCCCCGTTGCCGTTCGGCGAGACAGCAAGCCTCGCCTTGCCCTCCATGAATATCCTGCCGTCATAGCCCACAGAGGGAGCCATGTCCTGCACGAAGAAATAAATGTAGTCGGGATTATATCCAAAATACTGTTTTTCCCTGAAAAAGCGGGTGGTGTCCCCGTCGTTTTTTTCACTGGTCATGATAAACAGCGGAATCCATTCCCCTGCCTGTTCCACCACTTCCATCAGATTGTGAATCAACTGCTCAAAAAGGTATAACTCCCGATTGATCCCCACATTTAACATGCCCTTTGGCTTATCCAGTCCTAGACGGGTTCCCTGTCCGCCGGCCAGCAGCACGGCTCCCACCTTGCCGGCCCGTACTGCCTGGAGGCCCTTTTCCTCGTAGGCGTCCCTTCCGGCCGCAATTTCTTCCAACGTCACAGCCCCCAGCGGCGCCAGTTTTCCCTTTTCATTTTCTTTTGCCCCGTCCCGAACCAGGCTCAGCAGAGATAAATCCAGCGCCTCGATCTGCGCCAGCAGGCTCTCCTTCTCCTCCTCGTCCAGTTCCCCATAATATTTCAATAAATGTTCCTGTCCGGCCGGAGCCAGTTTCTCCAGCGCCTCCTGATATGTCATTGCGCACCTCCATTTATCGGGCCCTTGTCCCACATTTCCTAATCTATTGCTACCATTGTACTCAATTTCGGAAAAAAGTACAAGAGAAATATTGTTTTTACAACCTGTAAATGGTATGATGATTGTATGTGACTTTTCAGAAACGGAGGAAAATCAGATGACACAGAATGAAAAAGCGCTGCTGCTGCATGAGGAGTGGGGAGGCAAACTGAATATTGCCCCTAAATGCCAGGTAAAATCCAGAGAGGATCTGGCGCTCGCCTATACGCCCGGCGTAGCTGAACCATGCCGCAGGATTGCAGAAGACAGAGAAGACGTTTACAAATATACGATCAAATCCAATACCGTGGCCGTCGTCTCCGACGGGAGCGCCGTACTGGGACTCGGCAATATCGGAGCCGAGGCCGCCCTGCCGGTCATGGAGGGCAAGGCCGTTCTGTTCCGTGAATTTGGCGGAGTAAATGCTTTCCCCATCTGCCTCGACACCCAGGACACCGATGAAATCGTTGAGACAGTCTGCCGCATTGCGCCCGCCTTCGGTGGCATCAATCTGGAGGACATATCGGCCCCCCGCTGCTTTGAAATTGAGAAGCGCTTAAAGGAACGTCTGGATATTCCTGTCTTTCACGACGACCAGCACGGCACCGCCATTGTGGTGCTGGCCGGTATCATCAACGCCCTGAAGGTAGTACACAAGGAAAAAGAGTCCTGCCGGGTTGTGATAAACGGCGCCGGTTCCGCGGGCATCGCCATCGCCCGCCTCCTTCTCCGCTACGGTTTCAGGCATCTGATCCTCTGCGACAAATCCGGAATCTTACATAAGGGAAGCGGCGAACTGAACTGGATGCAGAAAGAAATGATGGAGGTTACAAATCCGGAGGGAAAGACCGGCACGCTGGCGGACGCCCTGCGCGGAGCTGATATTTTTGTGGGCGTATCGGCTCCGAATATCGTGACAGAGGAAATGGTCGCCTCCATGAATCCGGACTCCATTATTTTCGCCATGGCTAATCCGGTTCCGGAAATCATGCCGGATCTGGCTAAGAAGGCCGGAGCAAGGGTAGTCGGAACCGGACGCTCGGATTTTCCCAACCAGGTCAACAACGTAGTGGCCTTTCCGGGCATCTTCCGCGGCGCCCTGGAGGGACGGGCTCCCCAGATTACGGAGGAAATGAAGCTGGCCGCCGCTCTCGCCATCGCCTCACTGGTTCCGGACGGAGAACTGAGTGAGGACAACATCATGCCTGAGGCCTTCGATCCGCGGGTGTCCGATACGGTAAGCGCCGCCGTGAAAGCTCATATCAATGAATAGCAGAGCGGAGAGCCCGGACAGGGACGAAACCTGCTCAGGGCCGGAGCCCCGTCTGTGGGGCGATAAGCCGTACCACTCTCTGGACTATGAGATGAAGCGCCGCTTTGGCGAAAAAGTGTATAAGATCGCACTGGACGGCGGTATGACCTGTCCCAACCGGGACGGCACCCTGGATACAAGGGGCTGTATCTTCTGCAGCGGAATGGGCTCCGGCGACTTCGCCGCCCCGCGCACAGCTTCGATTACCGCACAAATTGACCAGGGCATCCGGGAAATATCCGCCCGCAAACAGACCGGACGAAAATATATCGCCTATTTCCAATCCTTTACCAATACCTATGCACCCGCTGACTATCTCGAAAAACTGTACGGAGAAGCGCTGGCGCACCCGGACGTAGTTATGCTGTCCGTCGCCACGCGGCCGGACTGCCTGCCGGAGGAGGTACTGGAGCTGTTGGAATACTGTGCCGGAATCAAACCAGTCATCATCGAACTTGGGCTCCAGAGTATTCACCCCGCCACGGCTTCCTATATCCGCCGGGGCTATCCGACCGAGGTTTATGATACAGCAGTAGAATCTCTGAAACAAAGGGGAATTGAGGTGGTGACTCATGTCATCGCCGGACTTCCATTTGAGACAAAAGAGGATTTCCTGGCGACTGTCTCCCATGTGGCCGCCGCCGGATCCGACGGCATCAAGCTCCAGCTGCTGCATGTACTCAGGAATACGGATCTGGCAGATGAATACCGCCGTGGTTCTTTCAGCGTACTGTCGCGGGAAGAATATCTGGACTGGATCGCCTCTGCGCTGGCCCTGCTTCCGCCCCGCATGGTAATCCACCGCCTCACGGGGGACGGCCCCAAGAAACTGCTGACCGCCCCTCTCTGGAGCAGCCGCAAGCGGGAGGTTCTGAATCTGCTTCACCGGAAACTGAAAAGGGAGAAAATCTGGCAGGGCTGCCTTTTGGAACAGAAATGAAAATCGAAGGAGGATCATATGGCAAACGAACCCATTACCATCTACAAACTAATCATGCTGTATACGCTGAGTCGGGTGAAAACCGCCCTGCCACAGGACATTCTCTACGATTATATCATACGGGAAGGTTATACCAATTATTTTAATGCCCAGAATGTACTGAGCGAACTTTTACAGTCCGGACTGGTTCGGGAGGACACCACTTATCATCTGGCCTATTACGGCCTCACCGACTCCGGCAGGGAAACACTGTCGCTGTTCGGAAGCCAGTTATCCCCCGATATAAAACAGGAGATTGACGAATACCTGCGGGAAAACAGAATGGAAATCCTCAATGAGACCGCCCTTGTCAGCGATTACAAACTGACGCCCCAGGGCACCTATCTGGCCTCCTGCACCATGAGGGAGGGAGATCACATTCTCTTTCAGCTGAACCTGGAGGCCGCCACAGAGGAGGACGCCAGAAAAATATGTGAAAATTGGCGAGAGAGCAGTGAGGAACTCTACCAGACTGCCATAACCCGCCTTCTTGGAAACAACGGCCGCGGGCAGAAGCACTGACTGCCAAACGGCCGTATGTATCATTATTCTTTTCTCATCTTTGACAACTCATTTGCAAGGGAAGATATCACATTGTCTCTGCCCCTGCGGCCCGATTCAAACTTTTTCGCACAAACCCGGCAATACTGGCCGACGCGGATTGACGTCCCGCAGCTAATGCAGAAATTGCTGCCGCCCGGCTCCCCCCGCAGTTCAATGCGCCCGTCGTTTATCAGTTCCCCGATTGCCCGACGGCTCACGCCGGTGTTTTTGGCAATTTCCAATACCGTCCGGGGGCCGTTTACTTCCAGATAACGCTTAATCTTACCGAAATCCGTGAGGTATTCTTCACCACACGCCTCGCAGCAGTAAGCGCCTCCTCCTCTGTAAATCATTTTTCCCGAACAGTACTGACACTTCTGCGTGTTCGGATCGGCCATGCCATCTTCAATATATGAATTCATGACATCACTCCTCTCGTCTCTCGTACCTGTAACAGCCGCCCGTTATCATCCTACACCTGTAGTTCCAAGCTCCAGATACTTCAGATAGGCGCCATAACTCATCGTAACTGCCGCATCGCCAGTTCCGACAGAAACCGTCACCTGCTCCCAGTCTTTGGCGCCTGCGTCCACTCCTCTATCAAATTCTACATCCGTAGAACCTCCGCTCCCCTCCGATGCTTCCCCGGAGGATACAACGGCCTTGCGATCGGGCACTGTCACGCCCTCCTGCATATATTTTTTAATCTTCTTCACATAATTCTGAGTCTCACTGTAGGGCGGAACCCCGCCGTATTTTGTCACTGCGCCGCCGCCCGCATTGTAGGCCGCTGCCGCCAGCGTATAGTCTCCGCCAAATTTGTCCAGATGCGCCTTGAGCAGCCTGGCCGCTGCCATAATGCTCTCCTTCTCATCAAAGGGATCTTTTACCCCCAGTTCCCTGCTGGTGGCCGGCATCAACTGCATAATGCCCTGCGCCCCGGCCGAAGACACGCTCTTTGTATGAAAATTCGACTCGGCCTTTGCCACTGCCACGAGAAAATCATAGGAAATATCATATTTTTCCGCTGCCTGGGAAAAAACGGACGCTAACGACGAGTCGCTGGGAACACCGCTCCCTCTTTTCACGCCGCTGTCTGTCGGGGAAATCGAGAGTTCCCCGTCATCGCGCTCCGCGGACACCTTCTTTTCCTCTTTGTCCAGCACCTTCTGAAAAGGAGTAATCGTGCTTCGGGCAGACGGCGCTGATTTTTTCACCGTCCCATACCGTGAATCTGCAATTGTAACGTCATTTACAACCAGGGTAGGCATATCCTCCACTCCTTTTCATCTAAATCAGAATCCATTCCACAGGCACAGCCTGTCCGGACTATATAAGATATTATATCGGAGAAAGCGGCTAAAATCAAGAGATTCTTTTGTCCTCTGATTCTCCGGAGCCGCTCTCCGGCAGAGCATCGGCAGACGTACCCGCAAGTCCCGTGACCGGCGTTCGGAATCGACGCAGCAGGAAAATGACAAACACCCCGCCGGAAATCTCAAGCGCCAGAAGAAACATCCCCGACAGCCATTCCGGTACAGACATGCGCTCCAGAAGCTTCACCAGTCCCTCCAGTAGATAGGATGATGCATTAAAGACACAGTGAAGCAGAACATTTCCCCATATCGTCTGGGTTTTTTCATAAATATAGGCCAGAATAACGCCAAACAGCGTCGCATAAATTCCCTGCACCAGATTCATGTGGAAAACACCGAACACAACGGCGGAGATCAGGGCAGCCGGCCAGAAGGAGAAAGCGCGTCGCAGTTTTCCGTAGATCATGCCACGGAACACTACCTCCTCCATCAGCGGCCCCAACAGACATACCATAAACAACATCACCAGAGGCGGCAGGTTGTCCAGATTAAAATTCTCTATCAGTTCGGAATACTTTTCAAAAATACCGGGGAGCACTATGTGGATAAGCGCCATGAGCAGATTGATTGCCAGCTGCCCAAAAACTCCCAGCCCCACAATCGTCCATACATTTCCCGCCGAGAATACCCTGCGGTAGTCCGGGCGGAACGGATACTGTTTTTCCCGAAAATAATACCACAGTCCAAAACCGGCCAGCGGCGGAATCTGCATCACGCCGTTCAGCAGCATCAGATTGCCGCCGTCCTGAATGATGTCCTGAACCTTTTGCATATATTCTATCATCGCCTGTTCATTGCCAAAAATGCCGCCCGCCATTGCCACCTGGACAATGGCGACTCCCATAACAAAGATCATAGAAAACATAAGTCCGAAAAAAGCCCCTATATACAGAGCTGTCCATGCCAGCGCCTTCCCTTTATCCTTCATGCGTATGTCCTCCTGAATTTTCACTCTTGATTATCTTTATTATTTTAACACGTTCCCGCCATAAGGTCAATTTTCCATTCCTGTCGCCGCTGCCCACACGCTGCCGGGCGCTGCCTCACCCCCTCCGCCGGAGAATACCTCGCCCTCCACGGAGAAGGTATTGCAGTTTTTTCGGGAAAATGTTACTATATTTGAGAACACACACTGCCCATATGGGCAAAAGAATGGAGGAAACACATGAAACTTTGGGGAGGACGCTTTACTAAGGAGACCAATGAACTGGTACACAATTTTAACGCTTCAATTTCTTACGACCAGAAATTTTACAAGCAGGATATTCTGGGCAGCATGGCCCATGTAACCATGCTGGAAAAGCAGGGGATTCTCACTTCCGAGGAAAAGGACGTCATCGTGGAGGGCCTGCAGGGAATCCTGTCCGACATAGAAAACGGCACGCTCCCCATCACCGGGGAACACGAGGATATCCACAGTTTTGTGGAGGCCAATCTCATTGAACGGATTGGCGAGCCGGGCAAAAAGCTTCACACCGGCCGGAGCCGCAACGACCAGGTGGCTCTAGATATGAAACTCTATACCAGAGACGAAATTGTGGCTGTCAATGACTTATTGAAGGAACTTATGCTGGTGATTCACCGGATTATGTCTGAGAATACAGAGACTTATATGCCGGGCTTTACCCATCTGCAGAAAGCACAGCCTGTGACGCTGGCGCACCACTTTGGCGCTTACTTTGAAATGTTCCGCCGCGACCGCAGCCGTCTGCGGGATATTTACGACCGCATGAATTACTGCCCTCTCGGCGCGGGGGCGCTGGCCGGAACCACTTATCCCCTGGACAGAGACTACACGGCCTCGCTTCTGAAATTTGACGGCCCCACACTGAACAGTATGGATTCCGTGTCAGACAGGGATTACCTGATTGAACTTCTCAGCGCCATGTCCACGATTATGATGCACATGAGCCGTTTTTGCGAGGAGATTATCCTGTGGAATTCCAACGAGTACCGCTTTGTGGAAATCGACGATTCCTACTCCACAGGATCCAGCATTATGCCGCAGAAAAAGAATCCGGATATCGCCGAACTGGTTCGCGGCAAGACCGGCCGTGTCTACGGAGCCCTGATTTCCCTTCTCACTACCATGAAGGGCCTCCCCCTCGCCTATAATAAGGATATGCAGGAGGACAAAGAACTTACCTTCGACGCCATTGACACAGTAAAGGGCTGTCTGGCGCTCTTTACCGGCATGATCGATACGATGAAATTCCACCCGGAGATCATGGCGGACAGCGCCCGCCACGGCTTCACCAATGCCACAGATGCGGCGGACTACCTGGTCAATCACGGCGTTCCCTTCCGCGACGCACACGGCATCATCGGACAACTGGTGCTTCTCTGTATTGAGAAAGGCATTTCGCTGGACGAATTACCTCTGGAGGAATACCGGAAAATTTCACCCGTATTTGAAGATGACATATATGAGGCCATCTCCATGAAAACCTGCGTGGAAAAGAGAAATACAATTGGCGCGCCCGGCCGGAAGGCCATGGCTCAGATCATAGCCGCCAATGAAAAATATTTAGAGGAGTCCTGACAACAGGGCTCCTCTTTCTTGTATTCTTGTAAAAGACGGACGCATCTCACCGTATATAATTGGTTCTCACCACCGGCTCCCGCTCCGGAAAGCAAATTCCTTTTTCTCTCCCCGCCTCGATACATTTCAAAATCCATGCCATATTGTTACCGAGGGTGCGCATGGTCTGCATCCCCTCCTCGTCCTGCCTCACCTGCTCCGGACTGTTTCCGTGAACCTGATTCCAGTACTGGGAAGAAATAACCGGCATACAGTTGATAGTGAAATACTTATTTATCTGGTCAAATGCCGCAGACGCGCCCCCGCGCCGACAGCTCACCACGGACGCCGCCGGTTTGCCCGCCATATTGCCGCCGCCACTGTAGAAAGCGCGATCCATAAACGCCGTCAGCGCTCCGGACGCCGCCGCATAGTGTACCGGCGAGCCGAATACAAAGCCGTCGGCAGAGGCTGCCTTCTCCACAAATTCATTTACGACATCACGGCGAAAACAGCCGCCCCCCTCTCTGGCACAGGCTCCGCAGCCAATACAGCCGGCTATTTCGCCCACTCCCAGCCAGATAATCTCTGTCTGCACTCCATTTTTCTCCAGGGCTCCGGCCACTTCTTTCAGGGCCGTCCATGTGCAGCCCTCCTCATGAGGACTCCCATTTACCAATAGTACCTTCATCGTCTGCCTCCTTCACAATTCAGATTTACTGTTATTTTACAATATATCTCTTTTCTGTGCAATTATGATATTGCCCAAACATAAAATTTTATATTGCCTGAACATAAAATTTATTGGAGCAGGCCGTTCCCGTACAGATAGTCCAGCAGCCCCTCGCAGCCCTCCACCACATCTTCATAAGTCTCGTCAAAATTCCCTGTGTACCAGGGATCCGCAATATCTCGCCCGTCGCCTCCAAAGGCAAGTAGTTTGTAAACCTTGCCCTCCGGATCCCCCCGCAGCATCCGGTGGAGATTCCGTATATTCCAGGTGTCCATACCGATGATGTAGTCGTAATCGCCGTAATCCCGAAAACTTATCTGCCTGGCCCTGTGGGGCTTCATCGGTATATTCATCTCATGCATTTTCCGCACCGTCCCGCGGTGGGGCGGGTTGCCCAGCTCCTCTGTGCTGGTCGCCATGGAATCAATCGTAAACTGCTCCGCCAGGCCGCGCCGGTTCACCATGTCCTGTAGTACGAACTCAGCCATGGGGGAACGGCAGATGTTGCCGTGGCAGACGAAAAGTATTTTTATCATATCTCTAAAACCCCTTTATTTTCTTTACTTTCAAGGTTTTTACCATGTTTTGATATTTTCGATTTCAAGCATATTATCTTATCATTTCCGTCTTGAAAAGAATTTTCAAGACTAGAGGCCCAAACTCGTAATATTATTTTACCACAAAACGAGGTCTCTTTCCATAATGACTTTCAGATTATAAAAGGACTTTCAGATTATAAAAGGGCAGCATGATCTAGGTATTGCTCAAACTTTTGTCTCTTAATCAGTATCGATTGCCATTTATGATAATAAAGTCTGATTCTAGGCGTTCATCTCCATCATCCGCAATTTATTTTCCCCGATATGGTAATAGGCTGACGCTTCTGGAGTCGTCAATGCGTACCGTTTCCATACAGGAATTGCACCCTCATTATTGTGCTTTTTTCCCATTACTTGCCTCCTTCCTTATATTTGTGTATTTCCCAATATCTTGATTTCAGAAACTGCACAATGGTTATCGTTCCGCTGTCACATAGTACATGAAAAACCCTTTCCAGTTTCATCGGATGTTCCAGAAAGGAAATAGACACCGCTCTGCTTAAGGTCATCGCATTCTTTGCACTTATCAAGTTCTGTCCTCGGAATCTTGTAAGCGGCACCCGTCCAATTGGCAAGGTTACACTTCATGCGTCTGGCAACATCCCCATCCATCAAAAATAAATTTATACTCTTTCCGCGTGTCGTCATTGTGTCAATCCTACATGTTTTTCAGTTCATCATAAAAGTTCTCGAAATCAGGATACTTTTCTTGCATGGCTATGTAGTCCTTGATTTCCTCGATGCTGATAATATTTTCCGGCGGGATATTCCCTTTTGTCATTCCAGTAAGTTCAAATCTATAAGGATAACCAAATACCTTAGTTACAATGAAATATTTCACAATTTCCGCAATCATCGAACCTTGGCACATTTCATGCACTTCCGACAATCTGCATTTGAACTTAATTACTGACGGCGTCCCTAAAATCCAAAGTCGCTTATACGGCTCCTGCTTGTATAGATTGTGTCCCATCTCTTTAATCGACCATCTGAGAATTTCACCACCGAGACTTATTGCAAAATTATTCAGCTGGTCATCCTCGTAAATCAGGCTCTTTTCTATGAAAAAATGCACTGATTCGGTACGCTGTTCCTTGTCACGATTCCAGTAGTAGTATACATGGCTGATAACTTCATCTATTTTCTGCGGTGGAAGTCCGATCATCTCCAAGATGCCTCTGATTCTTTGTTCCTCCTCCGAGCCTTGTCCTCCATTCTTTTACTCCTTCAAGATTTATAGAATTCCGTATCATCCGCTCAAAGGCATCATCCCATTCTCCTAAACATGACGGAAAAGTTGATGAATCATCATAATCAATCAGCATAGTCTGTCTCCTTTACAACCGTCCCATGATATCCAGCAGGTGCTGATAACTGTCTACGCTGTCGTAAAACACATCCGCAGAAGAAAGTTCTTTAAACAGCTTCTTTGCGCAATCAATCTTCGCCTTTTCAATCTGCTTCAGATTCAGTGTTTCCATTGTGCCTTTTGTCTCGGCAATGAAAAAAATATGTTTTACCGTACCCTTGTTAAAAGCAATTGCCCAGTCCGGTGAATAATTGCCAACTGGTGTAGGGATAGAGAAACCTTTTGGCAGTTTGGCATAGACGCAGACTTCGTCCGCCAGATCCATATCTTCGGCAAATTTGCGTTCGATGCTCTGTCCATCCTTTGCATAGCCGTCTGCAAAAACATAATCCTGCACATTCTTCTTGGCGCGATACGCCCTTGAGAAATCAGTGTTTTTCTCTGCGGTAAAGATTGCACTGTCGTAGATGCCTTCGGTCTGATTGTAGGTGATTTGTTCCACGATCATGGTTGCCTTCTGCTCGTTGATAAGCCGGATAGCCTTGGTAATAAACTCTTCTGGATTGTTTTTAAACATGGCAAAAGTGTACGGTTTGATTCCCGCAAGAATTTTCGCAACAGATCGTCTGGTCAGTTTCACGCCTTCAGCAATTTTTCCGACAAGATCATAGATCACTTGACTACCCTCCTCACGGTCGAGAGTATAGGTTTGGCTCTTTTGGGCAACAAATCCGGCTCCATTTTTCAGTTTGTCAGAATTCCACTCCTGTCCCTGTTCGCCGGTGGTCACGGTATATAGCAATTTTGCCACAAACATTTTGTCATCGATATGCGCTATAGCTTTGCGAATGAGTTCCTCACTATCGAACTCCACGGTATATGCATACTTGTGGTTAATGTAATTCCAAAGTGTCTGGAATTCCTTCTTGTAGAAATTATCGTTCAGGGCGTTCTCCTGAATCTTTGTATCATGGCCATCACTGATCATGTCGTCTAGAGCGTGTTCATCGAAGATACTCTGTATAAGCGCATGGACGCCTTCAGAAATATCCTTGCAGCTTTCCGGAACGGGCGCAAGCACTCCGTTCGCCATATCTATACGGTATTTGTCAGCGACATGATCGTCCTCATCAATATAGTCGTTCTTGATGAGATAACGGTAAATATCCCGCCCCTGCTTATCGGAAACGGTGATATCGTTACCCCCGATAACGAGAGTCTTACTGATGAAGTATTCCGCCGTAGCCTTGGTAGGACGCTCGTAAAGGTCATCACGGATGCCTTTCTGCAAGTCAGCCACAAAGTCCTTATAACCGTCCGACGCGATAACCGTCAACTGGTTAATCTGCTGTACTTGGCTGCCGAGTGCGTCACTGTCCATACGATCACCGTTCTGGTTCACGCAAAGACGTAGGCCGCGTCCGACTTCCTGACGCTTCTGCGTAGGCGAACTGCCACCATGCTTCAAGGTGCAAATCTGAAATACATTCGGATTATCCCAGCCTTCACGTAGCGCCGAGTGCGAAAAAATAAAGCGCACAGGATTGCTGAATGAAAGCAGACGCTCCTTGTCTTTCAAAATCAAATCATAAGCAGAGATATCATCGCTTTCATCGCTGCCGCGTTTGAGGGAACTATCTACCTTATGGCCTTTCTTATCGATGCTGAAATATCCGGCATGAGTCTGATGAACCTCAATGCCACGGAGATACTGCTCATACGGTGTATTGAACAGCGTCAGGTATTCATTCAGGACGGAAATGTACTCCTGCTCGAAAATCTCTCCGTACTGCGAATTGATCTCGTTGCCGTCCTCATCATACTTGCGGTACTTTGCGACTTCGTCAATGAAGAATAGAGACAGCGTTTTGATACCGCGGGAGAACAGTTCCTTTTCCTTCTCGAAGTGAGAGCGTATGGTTTCTCTGATCTGCACACGGCGCAGGTCAGCCTCGGACACATCACCTACAACTTCTCCGGCATGAATGACTTCACCATTCGTGAAAGTCACAATTCCGCGGATAGGATCAATCTCGCTGATACGATATCCGCGATACTGATTCATGTTTTTGGATAAGGCAAAGAGGTCGTCATCTACGCCCAGAAGCCTTGTCTCACGGTTAATTGACTTGTTGTAGCCGATTTCAAACTCTATACGAGCCATCGGCGGTTTCTTCGGAGAGATAATGATACCCTCAAGGAAAAGATAACTGTCCGTTCCTCGCAGGTTCTTGATGTCAAAGCCCTTAACCTCGATCTTCTTTACCAGCTTTTTATTGTAAGCGTCCAGGGCGTCAAGCACATACACGAGTTCGTGATGCTGTTTATGGGTGGCGGAATAATTCAGGCAGAAAAGAGGATTAAACTCCTTCAAACTTTCCTGCGTAGCGGTGCCGCCCATTTTCTGCGGTTCATCGAGAATTACAATCGGCCTGTTAGCTTTGATGACATCGATTGGCTTCCTGCTGCCAAAATCGTCAAGTTCAGTACGGATACGGCGAGCATCTTTGCCGCGGGCATTGAACGCCTGGATATTGATAATCATGACGTTGATATCCGCACTCTGACTGAAGTTATCAATTTCTGCGAGGTTCTTTGAATCGTAAACGAAGAAACGAGCCTTCTTGCCGTAATATTCCATGAAGTGATCCTGCATGGTATCAAAACTCTTGCGGACGCCTTCACGGACAGCAATGCTCGGCACGACTACGATGAACTTGCTCCAGCCGTACTGCTTATTCAGTTCAAACATGGTTTTGATGTAGACATAGGTCTTGCCCGTTCCAGTTTCCATCTCCACGTCAAGAGAGCAGACACCCAGACCGCCGGCGGTTAATGTTTCCGACAGTTTGATATTGTTGCGGGTCTGAATCCTACGGATATTTTCAAGAAGTTGACCGAAGTCAAGCTGCACTCTGGCATTCGCAAAGCCCATGTACAGTTCCTCATCGGAGAGCGTATAGTTCGTTATGTCCCTTTCGATTTGGACATCTCTGCGGTAGGTAAAGCGGTCATTGAAGGGCTGACCGGCAAACACACCTACCACACTTTCTACAGCCTCGGTCTGGTAAGGCTGTATGGTAAATTTGAATTTCATATCTGCCATTACAATACCTTCCTTTGCGTTTTCGGACTGTAGGTTTCAAAAATCTGTTCAAAGTTTGTCATAACAGAATCATTCGCCATGCCGCTGTCTCTGAATACCGCGTAGAACGGATGCTTCTGTGCAATTGCCTTGACCGTCTCCTCTGTGACATCAGAATCGAAACAGGCAATCAGATAACCTCCTGCAACGGAGAATACTTTCTTTCCTGCGATTTCAGTCTCCTCAATGTCAGATGAAAGCAGAATGCCAAGATCAAGCATCACCTGGAAAAGCAAATCTTCCGGCGTTCTGTCCGCTTTAATGTTGTTGGCGAAAAGCTGCATCTGTCCCTGGTTATAATCTGCCGGTCGATAGTACACATCCTCCATGTTGGTGGTGTCCACACGGAAAACACGGAAACCGTAGTCGATGTCTGCGTCGGTTTCTTCCTTGATTTTCCTTCCCGCACGACGAATACGCTCCTCACCAATATCGCAAATTGTTTTATATGCATCATCCTGAGTCTCTTCCGGCAATTGAACAAGAATAAACCTACGACTTCCTCCATCAGCAAGATTCTGTTTGATAACCGCTTCAGCTGTCGTTGCGGAGCCGCTGAAGAAGTCAACGGTTAAAGCGTCCTTATCATAATATGTTGCAAGCAAGGTTCTAATTAAATCAACAGGTTTCGGAAAATCGAAGCGGGCAGGGATTTTATGAGCAGCAAGTTGCTTCTTCGCAATGTCATTTGAATAGTCGTTCGAAATGAAATCAATCGTTGACATCTTACGCGTCTTTTCCCGTTTTACAACAGCGTATGATCCATTGGACTGCTTTTCGATCGTTGCATTGAGATAGCCTTTTGTGTAGATTCTTCCATTCTGGAAAACAATCCATCCATTTTCAAGGCCAAACTGGAATAGCTCTTTTGACCATCTCCATGCATAATCTTTTGGCAAGTGTTTCCCACTTTGCCGTTCAAGGTATTTGTCGTAATCAGTGCCCGGATAGTATGTAGTCCCTTCGTGAGTAATCGGATAATCTAAAGATGCAGAGTAACTAATTGAATTGCAATCTAACGGCTGTTTCAGATTGTAACGGCCTCGCTCTGATTCATATTCATCAGAATACTTGTAACTGTCATCCTCAAATGCCTGACCAACAAAAATATCATGCCTTGATTTTGCATAGCAAAGTACATAATCATGGCTTATCATAAAGGTGAGAGGTGTTTTTCCGCTCTTTGTTGCAAGCCGGGGAAAAACAGCTATGGCATTATCACTTCCAAAAATCTCATCACAGATTTTGCTCAGATTCGTAACCTCATTATCATCAATGGAAATGAAAATAACTCCATCTTCTGCAAGCAAATCCTTTGCAATTCGTAGACGAGGGTACAGCATATTTAACCAATCGGTGTGAAACCGCCCGTTACTTTCTGTATTCTGCACAAGGCGATTTCCTTCTTCATCGAACTGTCCGCTATTTCCGAGATATTCACCTGTCTCCAAGGAAAAATCATCTTCATAGATAAAATCCGAACCTGTGTTATAGGGCGGATCGGTTGCCGTGTCTAAAATGATACAATTACACGAACCTCTGAAATTTGCACCAAAGTCTGCTCTTTGGTG
>CANRFJ010000022.1 GCA_947629865.1 uncultured Lachnospiraceae bacterium
TTACAGCGAAATTAATTCAGGGGAAAAATTTATTGACATTCCGGAGAAATCATGGTAATATGTTAAACGTGTCTGAGAGGACGCAAAGTGCGCGAGTGGCTCAGTTGGTAGAGCACGACCTTGCCAAGGTCGGGGCCGCGGGTTCGAGTCCCGTCTCGCGCTTTTTTTTATGCGCAAATTTGCTTGACCGTTTTTGGGGGCTATTATATAATGATAAGCGGATAAAAATATCCGGAATGTAAACGGAATGGAGAATGAACGATATGGAACTGATAAGTGTGCGGAGCATATTCCGCGAAAAAGAGAAGTATCTTGACCAGACCATAACCATCGGTGGCTGGATCAGAAGCGTGAGGGGCTCGAAGACCTTTGGCTTTCTTGTGGTAAACGACGGCACATTCTTTGAGCCGTTGCAGGTGGTATATGCGGATAAACTGGCGAATTTTGCGGAGATTTCCAAACTGAATGTGGGGGCGGCAGTCATTGTCACCGGCCGTCTTGTGGCGACTCCGGAGGCCAGGCAGCCCTTTGAGATTCAGGCGGATTGTGTGGAGATAGAGGGAGAGTCGGCGCCGGACTATCCGCTGCAGAAGAAGCGCCACTCCTTTGAATATCTGCGGACGATCTCCCATCTGCGCCCAAGAACCAACACCTTTCAGGCGGTGTTCCGCGTGCGCTCGCTGATTGCCTATGCGATTCACAAATTTTTCCAGGAGAGGGAATTTGTCTATGTCCACACGCCGCTGATTACAGGCAGCGACTGCGAGGGAGCCGGAGAGATGTTTCGGGTGACGACGCTGGATATGGAGAACCTTCCGCGCACGGAAGATGGAAAGGTGGATTTTTCCAGGGATTTCTTTAATAAGGAGACAAATCTCACCGTCAGCGGGCAGTTAAACGGCGAGACGTATGCCATGGCGTTCCGCAACATTTATACTTTCGGTCCCACCTTTCGGGCGGAAAATTCCAATACCACGCGCCATGCGGCGGAATTCTGGATGATTGAGCCGGAGATGGCCTTTGCGGATCTGCAGGACGATATGGCACTGGCGGAGAGTATGCTGAAGTATATCATTTCCTATGTGCTTGAAAATGCTCCGGAGGAAATGGCTTTCTTCAATCAGTTTGTGGATAAGGGGCTGTTAGAGAGGCTGGAACATGTGGTGAACTCCGACTTTGCCCATGTGACGTACACGGAGGCGATAGAACTTCTTGAAAAACATAACGCTAAATTCGAGTATCCGGTTTCCTGGGGCGCGGATTTGCAGACAGAGCACGAGCGGTGCCTGACCGAGGAGATTTTTAAGAGGCCGGTATTTGTGACCGACTATCCGAAGGAGATCAAGGCATTTTACATGAAGATGAATGAGGACGGGAAGACAGTGGCAGCCATGGACTGCCTGGTGCCGGGCATCGGTGAGATCATCGGCGGAAGCCAGCGCGAGGACGACTATGATGTGTTGCTGAGCAGAATGGAACAATGCGGCCTGGACAGGGCAGACTACGAATTTTACCTGGATTTGCGGCGCTATGGCACAGCGCGCCACGCCGGATTTGGTCTGGGATTTGAGAGGTGCGTCATGTACCTGACGGGTATGCAGAATATCCGGGACGTGATTCCGTTCCCGCGGACGGTAAATAATTGTGAATTGTAGGGGAGCGTCGCTGCGCTCCGGAATGGAGGAAAGTATGAATTTGATTATACCGGAAAATTATCAGTCGGCTCTCGATATCCGAGAGACAGAAGTTGCCATAAAGGCCGTAAAGGATTTCTTTGAACGGGCCCTGGCGGTAAACCTGAATCTGACACGCGTATCCGCCCCGCTCTTTGTAGCGCCGGAATCGGGTATGAACGACAATCTGAATGGTGTGGAGCGGCCGGTCTCCTTTGGCATAAAGGAGCAGGGCGAGCGCACAGTGGAGATCGTCCACTCTCTGGCGAAGTGGAAGCGCCATGCCCTTGGACGCTATGGCTTCTCGCATGGGGAGGGGCTGTACACCGACATGAATGCGATCCGACGGGACGAGGACACGGACAATCTGCACTCGATTTTCGTGGATCAGTGGGACTGGGAGCGGATTATTGACAGGGAAGAACGCAACGTGGACACGTTGAAACAGATTGTGGGAAAGGTTTACCGCGCTCTCCAGGAGACGGAGGATTACATGGCGATTGAGTACGGATATATAGGAAAAATCCTGCCGGAGGAGATTACCTTTGTCACAACCCAGGAATTGGAGGACAGGTATCCGGACAAGACTCCGAAGGAGAGGGAATATATGGCTGTCAGGGAGCATGGGGCCATTTTCCTCATGCAGATCGGCGACAAACTGGCGTCCGGCGAGCCCCATGACGGACGCGCGCCGGATTATGACGACTGGTCGCTGAACGGCGATATTATTGTCTACTATCCGGTTTTGGACGTGGCGTTTGAACTCTCCTCCATGGGAATCCGCGTAGACGAGAAGGCTCTGCGGGAGCAGCTTGTAAAGGCGGGCTGTCCGGAGAGGGAAAAACTTCCGTTCCAGAGGGAGATACTGGAGAAAAAACTTCCCCTTACGATCGGGGGCGGTATCGGCCAGTCCCGAATATGTATGTTTTTCCTCAGGAAGGCTCATATCGGAGAAGTGCAGGCGTCTCTGTGGCCGGAAGATGTTATGGCGGAGGCCGAGGCGCACAATCTGCATCTGCTGTAATGACAGGCGCTTATAGTATAGAGAGAGAAAAGAGGCAGACATGGAAAATTTTACTTTTTACGCACCTACTTATTTTGATTTTGGCCGGGGAGCAGAGAGTCATGTTGCGGAGAGGATCCGGCAGTTTGGGGGAACAAAAGTCCTCTTTCACTATGGGGGCGGCTCCATTCGGACGAGCGGACTGTACGACCGCGTGAAGGACTGTCTGGACGAGGCGGGCATACCTTTTGTGGAACTGGGAGGGGTAAAACCCAATCCGCGCAGCGGCCTGGTGTATCAGGGAATCGAACTGTGCCGGAAGGAAGGCGTGGACTTTATTCTGGCAGTTGGGGGCGGCAGCGTCATCGATTCGGCCAAGGCTATTGCGGCGGGCAGCGTCTATGAGGGCGATTTTCTGGATTTTTACCGGAAGAAAACGCCGATTGAGAAAGCGCTGCCAGTCGGCACGATTCTCACCATTGCGGCCGCCGGAAGCGAGGGCTCCGGCAATACGGTCATCACAGACGAGGAGACACAGAAGAAGAAAGGGGCAAAGAGCGACGTGCTGCGGCCCCGGTTTTCCATTCTGAATCCGGAACTCACATGCACCCTGCCCCCGTATCAGACGGCGGCGGGAGCCACGGACATTATGATTCATGTGTGCGAGCGGTATTTTTCCAATACGGAGGAAGTGGAGATAACCGACCGTCTCTGCGAGGGAATCCTGCGGACAGTTATCTATGAGACGCCGAGAGTACTGGAAAATCCGAACCACTATGAGGCGAGGGCCAATCTGATGTGGGCCGGTATGCTGGCACACAACAATGTGTGCGGCGTGGGAAGGGAACAGGACTGGGCCAGCCATCATCTGGAACATGAGCTGTCTGCCCTCTATGACGTGACGCACGGAGCGGGGCTGGCGGTAATCGCACCCCTCTGGATGCGGCATGTGCTCAAAAAGAACCCGCGCAAGCTGGTGGATTTTGCCACGCGCGTGTGGGACGTGCCCCTGGACGAGGCGAATCCGGAAGCCACGGCTCTCCGGGGAATAGAGGCTTTTGAGGCATTTCTGAAAAGCATAGGTATGCCGCTCAGTTTCGAGGAGATCGGAGCCAGAAAAGAGGACATCGGCCAGATGACGGATAAGCTCTTTGGGGGAAGGGACACAGAGGGAAATTATGTGAAACTCACTAGAGAAGACGTTATGGAGATTTATGAGAGCGCCGTGAGGGAGTGATCCCGCACGGGGAAATGAGGGATTCTGATGAGAGACCAGAGAGAATTTTTACGGCAGATGGGAGAACTGGTTGATTTCGGGAGGGCGAAGGAAAACGTGCTCACCAGAGAGGAAATCGCCGGTTACTGCAGCGACATGAATCTGACGGAAGAACAGTTTGAACTGGTATGCGCCTATCTGACGGAGCACCGGATTCACATACCGGGGTTTTCACGGGGCGCGGAGAATGTGCAGGGCGTAAACGCCGGTGGAAAAAAGGAGGCGGGAACGTCGGAGGCCGGAATGGCGCCGGCGGATTCCAAATATCTTCGTATCTATCGGCGGGAGCTAAAGGAACTGCCCGAATACACAAAGGAGGACAGGGAGGAAATCTATCGGCAGCTGCGGGAGGGGAAAGAGGAGACGATCCCCATGGCCATTGAGTCCCATCTGGGCAGAGTGCTGACGCTGTCGGGGCGCTACCGCGGGCGCGGGGTACCGCTGGAGGATCTGATTCAGGAGGGCAATCTGGAACTTGTCACCTGTATAAACAGTCTTCTGGGCAACCGGGAGGTGGCGGATTTTAAGAAGGCCATAGACCATGCCGTGAGGAGCCGTCTGATTGAGATTGTGGATCACGAGCTGGCGTCGGGGGACAGCGTGAGCTCCCTTCTGGGCCGGATCAATCTTCTGCTGGAGGCCACCCATACGCTGGCGGAGGAGTACGGCCGGATCGCCACGATTGAAGAACTGTCCGGCTTTACCCACATGGACGAGGAGGAGATTCGGATGTATGTGGAATTGTCCAGAGATACGATTGAACTGGGAAGCGGGGAAAAAAATAATGGCTGATATATATGAATTAGGGGCTTTGGCAGAGCCCCTTTGCTTATGGTACAGGGAAAATAAACGCAGTATGCCTTGGCGCGAGTCGCCGTCTCCCTACCATGTCTGGCTGTCGGAAATCATGCTGCAGCAGACGCGGATTGAGGCGGCGAAGGCCTATTATGAGCGGTTTATAAAGAGGCTTCCGGACGTGGAGGCGCTGGCCGGAGTTCCGGAGGAGGAACTCCTCAAACTGTGGGAGGGACTTGGATATTACAATCGGGCCCGCAATCTGAGGAAGGCGGCCGGTCTGGTCATGGAGCGCTATGGCGGGGAGCTGCCGGCGGATTACGATTTGCTGCTGGAGCTGCCGGGCATCGGAAGATATACGGCGGGAGCCATCGCATCGATTGCCTACAATATTCCCGCGCCGGCGGTGGATGGCAACGTCCTGCGGGTGGCTATGCGCTATCTGGACTGCGGGGACGACATATCGCGGGCATCGGTGAGGACAAAACTGGAGCGCTCCCTTTTAGCCGTCATTCCGGAGGATTGCCCCGGCGAGTTTAATCAGGCCATAATGGAGCTGGGAGAGGTGATCTGTATTCCGGGAGGAGAGCCGCTCTGCGGGCGGTGTCCCCTGGCGGGGGACTGCCTGGGGAAACGGCATGGCAGACAGAGCGAGCGGCCGTTCAGACCGGCAAAGAAGGACAGGCGGATAGAGGAGCGCACGGTACTGATCCTTCTGCGGGAGAACAGGGTGGCGCTCCGCCGCCGCCCCGGAAAAGGGCTTTTAGCCGGCATGTGGGAATTTCCCTCTCTGGAGGGGAGCCTGTCGTTGTCTGCCCTGAACGAATATCTGAGGGAAAAACAGGTGAAGGCGGAGGCTCTTTATCCGCTGGAGAATGCAAAACATATTTTTTCTCATGTGGAGTGGCATATGTGCGGATATGTAGTGGAGCTTCCGTCCGGACAGACACAGGATATTGTGCCGGAACTTGTGTGGGCGGGAAAAAAAGAGCTTCAGGAGCAGTATGCCGTTCCGGTGGCGTTTCACTCCTTTTTGCGGCAGATTTCAAGTAAAAACGGTATTCTACAAGACTAGTAAAAACACAGGATATAGTGGAGAGAGAAGAAAAAAATAAAAAAAATTACAATATCTTGTAGACAAGAGTAGACGGTAGTGCTATAATGAACCACATAGGTTATTCGGAGATATGTATATACCGTGCTCTGGCCGTCTGAAACGGCAGATTAAAGCAGTCAGACTTGAAGCAATCAGTCTGAGGCAGCCAGGCTGGGACAGCTGGCTGAGACAGCCAGGGAGAAGAAAGGAGAGTCACGCAAGTGAAGGTTATTAAGCGAGACGGACGTACTGTTGAGTACGACCGGAACAAAATTCTGATTGCCATTCGCAAAGCAAATGCAGAAGTGGAGCCATTTGAGAAAATCAGTGACGAGAAGATTGACGGCATCATCGCAGGGATCGAGAATATGAAGCGGGAGACCTTGCAGGTGGAGGACATTCAGGATATTATTGAGCAGAAGCTCATGGCGGCCGGAAAGTTCATTCTGGCCAAGAAGTATATTATTTACCGTTATACCAGAGAGCTGGTGCGCAAGGCCAATACCACGGATGATTCCATTATGAGCCTGATTCAGAACAGCAACAAGGACGTCATGGAGGAGAATTCCAACAAAAACGCCTATGTGGCCAGCACGCAGCGCGACCTGATAGCCGGTGAGGTGTCGAAGGATTTGACAAAGCGCGTTCTCTTACCGGAGAAGATCACCAGGGCCCATGAGGAGGGAGTGCTGCACTTCCACGACATGGACTACTTTATCCAGCCCATATTCAATTGCTGTCTTATCAATATAGGCGATATGCTGGACAATGGCACGGTGATGAACGGCAAACTCATCGAGAGCCCCAAGAGTTTCCAGGTTGCGTGTACGGTAGTGACGCAGATTATCTCGGCGGTGGCCAGCAGCCAGTACGGCGGCCAGTCGGTTGACACCAGGCATCTGGGCAAATACCTGCGCCGCAGCGCGGACAAGTACCGGGCTCATTATCTGGAGAAGTACGGCGACCTGGTGGACGCAGATACGATTGAGAAGTTTGTGGAGGACAGGGTGCAGGATGAGCTCCGCTCCGGCGTCCAGACGATACAGTACCAGATCAATACATTGATGACGACCAATGGGCAGTCTCCGTTTGTCACTCTGTTTTTGAATCTGGATGCAGACGACGAGTACATCGAAGAAAATGCGATGATTATAGAGGAAGTATTGAGACAGCGTCTGGAGGGGATCAAGAACGAGAAGGGCGTTTATGTGACGCCGGCCTTCCCGAAACTGATCTATGTGCTGGACGAGCACAACTGTCTGCGCGGCGGCAAGTACGACTATATCACAAAACTGGCCGTGCAGTGCTCCGCCAAGAGAATGTATCCGGATTACATTTCCGCCAAGAAAATGCGCGAGAACTACGAGGGCAACGTATACAGCTGCATGGGCTGTCGGAGTTTCCTGACTCCGTGGAAGGACGAGAACGGCGAGTACAAGTTCGAGGGCCGTTTCAACCAGGGCGTTGTGAGTCTGAATCTCCCGCAGATCGGCATTGTCGCCAAGGGAAATATGGAATATTTCTGGCAGCTGTTAGAGGAGCGTCTGTCCCTCTGCTTCGAGGCGCTGATGTGCCGTCACCGCGCGCTGGAGGGTGTCACCAGCGACGTCAGCCCGATCCACTGGCAGTACGGAGCCATCGCGAGACTGAAGAAGGGAGAGAAGATCGACAAACTTCTCCACGGAGGCTATTCTACCATCTCCCTTGGATATATCGGCTTGTATGAGGTCACGAAACTCATGACCGGCGAGAGCCAGACCACGGAGAAGGGAAGCGAATTCGCCAAAGTGCTCATGAACCGTCTGCGCCGTGCCACGGACACATGGAAAGAGGAGACGGGTATCAGCTTCAGCCTCTACGGAACACCGGCGGAGAGCCTGTGCTACCGCTTTGCCGAGATTGACAAGAAGCGTTTCGGCGAGATCAAGGACGTGACGGACAAAGGATATTATACAAATTCCTATCATGTAGATGTGCGTGAGAAGATTGACGCCTTCAGCAAGTTTGATTTTGAGAGCCAGTTCCAGGTTATCTCCTCCGGCGGCGCAATCTCCTATGTGGAGATTCCGAATATGCAGCACAACCTGCCCGCTCTGGAGGAAGTAGTAAAATATATTTACGACCATATCCAGTATGCGGAGTTTAACACCAAGTCCGACTACTGCCACGAGTGCGGCTTTGACGGCGAGATCATTATAAATGACAATCTGGAATGGGAGTGCCCGAACTGCGGCAACAAGGATCATGGCAAGATGAATGTCACAAGGCGGACCTGTGGCTATCTGGGAGAGAATTTCTGGAATGTAGGAAAGACAAAGGAAATCGGATCCCGTGTCCTTCATCTGTAGGAAAGAGGGCGGACACATGAACTATGCAGACATTAAACAGTATGATGTGGCCAACGGAACAGGCGTCCGTGTATCGGTGTTTGTCAGCGGCTGCACCCATCACTGCCGGGAGTGCTTCAATAAAGAAGCCTGGGATTTTGATTACGGAAAGCCCTTTACCGAAAAGGAGATAGAGGATGTGATCTCCTATCTGAAACCGGATTATGTCGCTGGACTGTCATTGTTGGGAGGAGAGCCCCTGGAGCCTGTGAATCAGGAGGGGCTCCTTCCTTTGCTCCGGAGAGTCCACGAGACCTATCCGCAGAAAAACGTCTGGTGCTACACCGGCTACCTTTTTGACAAGGACGTGATGGAGCGCATGTGCAGGGAATCCGAGGTGACGAGGGAACTGATTTCCTATATTGACATTCTGGTGGACGGGGAGTTTATACAGGAGCAGAAAAATCTGAAGGTGAATTTCCGCGGTTCAGATAACCAGCGGATCATCGATGTAAAGAAATCCCTGTCGGCGGGTAAGGTTATCCACTGGGAGGGGGAAATCGGAGGGATAGATGAATAGCGCGAAACTTCGTTTTAAGAAACTGGACGCGAGGGCTCAGGCGCCCTCCTACGGGACAGAATTTGCGGCGGGGGCCGATCTGTACGCCTGCATGGATGCTCCCCTCACGATTGAGGCGGGCGCCACGGAATTTGTCCACACAGGCATTGCCATGGAGATTCCGGAGGGCCTGGTGGGGCTGGTGTATGCCCGAAGCGGACTGGCCTGTAAAAAGGGACTGGCTCCGGCCAACAAAGTGGGAGTCATAGATTCGGATTACCGCGGCGAGATAATGGTGGCCCTCCACAACCATTCGGGGGAGGCCGTAACCATAGAGGCCGGAGAACGGGTGGCGCAGATGGTGATTACGCCCTATGTCTTTGCGGAGTATGAGGAGGCGGCCGAACTGGAGGAGACACATCGGGGAGCCGGAGGATTTGGCTCGACAGGGACGAAGTAGTACAGCCGCCGATTCCGGAAATCACAAAAATATTATTATACAAATACCGGATTTTATGATAGGATAGAAGACAGAGCCGGCAGGAGAGAAGCAGACTGTCCGGAAAGAAGGAGGATACGGTTATGGGAATGACAATGACTCAGAAAATTCTGGCGGCCCATGCGGGATTGCCGTCCGTGACGGCGGGACAGCTGATTGAGGCGGATCTTGACATGGTGCTGGCCAATGACATCACCGGGCCTGTGGCCATTCATGAGGTTGAAAAGCTCAATAAAAAAACGGTGTTTGACAAGGATAAGATTGCACTGGTGCCGGATCATTTTGCGCCTAACAAGGACATAAAATCGGCGGAACATTGTAAGTGTGTGCGGGAATATGCACAGGCTCAGGGAATCACGAATTATTTTGAGGTGGGCGAGATGGGTATTGAACATGCCCTCCTGCCGGAGAAAGGGCTGATTGTGGCAGGAGAGACCTGCATCGGCGCGGACTCCCACACCTGCACATATGGCGCTTTGGGCGCTTTTTCCACAGGAGTGGGGAGCACGGATATGGGAGCTGGTATGATTACTGGAAAGGCCTGGTTTAAGGTGCCCTCCGCTATTCGGGTGGTGCTGACGGGACAACTGAGACCGTGGGTGAGCGGCAAAGATGTGATTCTTCATCTGATTGGTCGTATCGGCGTAGACGGCGCCCTGTACCGCTCTCTTGAGTTTGCGGGAGACGGCGTGGCTTCCCTGTCCATGGACGACCGATTTACGATTGCCAATATGGCTATTGAAGCCGGGGCCAAAAACGGTATTTTTCCGGTAGATGACAAGACCATTGCCTATATGGAGGAGCACTCCTCCAAGAAATATACGATATATGAACCGGACGAGGACGCGGAATATGATGAGACTGTCACCATAGATCTGGGGCAGTTAGAGCCCACGGTGGCTTTTCCGCATCTTCCGGAGAACACAAAGACTGTGAAAGAGGCGGGTGAGGTCGCCATTGACCAGGTGGTGATCGGTTCCTGCACCAACGGGCGCATCGAGGATATGCGGGTGGCCGCAAAGATACTGGAGGGCCGCAGGGTTAAGAAGGGGATCCGCTGTATCGTGATTCCGGCTACTCAGGCCATCTACCTGCAGTCCATTGAGGAAGGTCTGGTTCAGACCTTTATCCGCGCGGGCGCCATTGTGAGCACGCCGACCTGCGGGCCGTGCCTCGGCGGCCACATGGGAATTCTGGCGCAGGGCGAGCGGGCCGTATCCACGACCAACCGCAATTTTGTGGGACGGATGGGACATGTTGAGTCAGAAATCTATCTGGCCAGTCCAGCGGTGGCGGCTGCCAGCGCTGTGACCGGAAAGATTTCCGAGCCGTCCGAACTGGGGCTGTAGGATTTGAGGCCCGGCTTATGAAACAGCCGCAGAGGCGGCAGAATGGAGGAAACAATGAAAGCATCAGGACAGGTATTTAAGTACGGCGACAACGTGGACACAGATGTGATTATTCCCGCCCGGTATCTGAATTCTTCCGATCCGGCGGAACTGGCATCCCACTGCATGGAGGATATAGACAGGGAGTTTGTAAACAAGGTACAGAAGGGCGACATCATTGTGGCGGAGAAGAACTTCGGCTGCGGCTCCTCCAGGGAACACGCCCCCCTTGCCATCAAGGCTTCGGGCGTCAGCTGTGTGATTGCGGAGACCTTTGCCCGCATTTTCTACCGGAATGCCATCAACATCGGCCTGCCGATCATCGAGTGCCGGGAGGCGTCCCGGAGCATACAGGCAGGAGATGAGGTGGAGATTGACTTCGACAGCGGCGTGATTACCAACAAGACCAAAAACGAGACCTATCAGGGACAGGCGTTTCCGGAATTTATGCAGAAGATTATTCGGGCAGAAGGTCTGATGAACTATATCAATGCAAAAAAATAGGACTGTACTGTGCACCGGACGGGCGACTGCGCCGGAAGCGGAGACAGGCGAAGAAGGATTGTGACAGGAAACAAATGGATTTTCTGTTATCAATCCTTTTTTTCGTCACAAATTTGTGATATGATAGATAATACAAGAATGATGGAAAAGGGGACGGATATGGGAAGATACGGAAAAAGGGCGACAAAGACAGGCCGTGCTGCCGGCAGGAAACCGATTCTTGCGCTGGGGGCGCTGGCAGTGCTCGTGGCAGTCGGGGCGGCGGCTTTTGTATTTATGCATGGGGAAAAGACGGAGTCGGGGAAGACGGCGGCCACAGCTCCGGCGGCAGAGGCAGGCCGTGCGGTTTCCGGTTCGGCGTCAGAGTCCGGAGGAGCCTGGGAGGACGGTGAACTGAGGGATTACGAAGCGGAGGGGATGATCACGCTCGGGAAATATACGGGCATCGAGGTGGAAGTGACTCCCACGAAGGAGGAAATATATGAGGAGATACAGTCGAGGGTAGAGAAGGCAGACGTCAAAGTCAGCGGTGATGATGAGATAAAAAAAGGAGATTATGTATTTCTGGATTACACCGGCAGCGCGGACGACACCGAACTGGATGAGGAAGATGTCGTGCTGCGGGCCGGAAGCGATGGAAAGATGCCGAGTCTGTCCCTCACGCTGACAGGGAAGAAGGTGGGACAGACATATACTGCTCCGGTGACATTTCCGGACGACTATGAGGACGGGGATCTGGCGGGAAGCCAGGTGAATCTCTCCATTACTGTCAATGGAAAATTCGATGACGCCTATGCAAAGAAGCTGAGCAAAAACCGCTACTCCACTGTGGGGGAATATGAGGATTACATCAGCGGCGAACTGAAAAAGGAAAATGAAAAGGATGCCGGGGAGATGGCCTTTGAGGAACTGATGGAGAACTGTAAGGCGATGGTGTACCCGCAGGAAAATCTGAAAGAGACGAGAGAGGATCTGGAAAACCAATATCACGATGTTGCCGAGGCCTCCGGATACAGCTATGATGAACTGCTGGAATCCCTCCAGATGAGCGACGAGGGCATCGGGGAGCTGGCGGAGGATACGCTGAAGGAGCGAATGGCAGCGAAGACCATTGCGCTGAGGGAGGGACTGGAGCTGACGGATTCGCTGTACCGGAAATACCTGATGAGAGTGGAGGAGGAGAAGGATACAGACATATCCATGGAGGAACTTCTGAAAGAGTACCGGGGCTATTACGGGCGCTGGCCGCGGGACGATATGTATGTGGAAATGGTAAAGGATTTTATCGGGAAAAAAGCAAAGAAAAAATAATCGAAGGGACAGAAAAGAGATATGGGAGATACAGAAAAGGTACTGGGCTGCTTTCAGTTTGAGAGCAGGGAGACCTGTGAGCGGGCGAAGAAGGAGAGCGAGATGATTCGCCAGATAAAGGAAAAGGCGGACATGAGCGATGCAAAGACGGCGCTCAAGGTATATAACAAAGCGGTGTCGGACAGACTGTTTGAGACGGCGCCCGGCTACTGCTTTCTGCTTGAACTGAGACAGACGATAGAGGAGAGCGGACTGGCGGAGCCGGAGTCTCTGGCGGAGATTCCCGTGAAGGACGGCGAACAGGCCCGCATAGACACGATATTGCAGCGCCCCTACGGGCACAAATACGAAAAATTATACGAGGGGCAGAGACTTTTGAATCGGAAATACAAGATAGCCCTGGCCGCCCTGATTATTCTTCTGGCGGGTTTTGTCATCATCAATTTCCGGTTTGAGTATTCTATTTTCACATATTTTACGGATTACAAGGCCCACATGGAGGAAGAAATCGTGGACAAATATGAGGAGTGGCAGACGGAGCTGGAGGAGCGGGAGCAGAAACTGAATCAGGCGGAAGGAAGTGGCGCGAAGTGACAGACAATGTGATTCTGGTAGTGGACGACGAGCAGAGGATGCGCAAACTGGTAAAGGATTTCCTGACGAAACAGGGATTCCGTGTGCTGGAGGCGGCAGACGGCGAGGAGGCAGTGGATGTTTTTCTTGAAAACAAAGATATCGTGCTGGTGATTTTGGACGTCATGATGCCTAAGATGGACGGGTGGGAGGTCTGTCGGGAGATCCGGCAGTACTCCAAGGTGCCGATTATCATGTTGACGGCCAGGGGAGCGGAGGCCGACGAACTGAGGGGCTTTGAGCTGGGAGTGGACGAGTATATCGCCAAGCCATTCAGCCCCAAGATTTTGGTGGCCAGGGTGCAGGCGCTGCTGCGCCGCGCCAATGCAGTCAGCGGAGAAAGTCTGGAATACGGCGGCATTGTGCTGGATCGCTCGGCCCATGAGGTTCTCATCGACGGCGAGAGAATCGACTTGAGTTTCAAGGAATTTGAACTTCTCTCATATTTTATGGAGAACAAGGATATAGCCCTGTCGCGTGAGAGAATACTGAATCATGTGTGGGACTATGACTATTTCGGAGACGCCCGTACCATTGACACCCATGTAAAGAAGCTTAGGAGCAAGATGGGAAAGTATGGCAGCTATATCAAGACGATCTGGGGTATGGGCTACAAATTTGAGGTTTAGTGGGCGAGGAGTTTACGGTAACTTATTGAGCGCAGTACAAATGGGAGGTTGACTGGTATGAGACGTTCCCTGCGGACAAGACTGATTCTGATTTTTGCGGGAATGTTGGTACTGACGATTGTCTGCATCTGTCTTGCCAATGTTTTTCTGCTTCCCGGCTATTATCAGAGATCCAAGGTTTCCCAGATGTCCGGAGTATATGCCAGGACGGTGTCTCTGTGCGACGGCGTGGCGTGGGCGGATCTGGAGGAGACAGAGCGGAACCATATTTATGACGAGCTGGATATCCTCAGCAGCAATTTCAACGTCAGCATCTATATTATGCAGGTGGAGGCCTACTCCGGTTCCGGCGACATTGCGACGCTGAACTATGTATATCCGGCCAATTCCGAGCGCCTCCAGGAAGTGACGAGGGGGCAGCTGGGCAAATATGTAAAGGCTATTTATTTCAACGAACCGCTGGGGGACAACTGCCAGATACTCAGCCGGAATTCCGACAGCGAGGTTTATAAGGTATATGATGAGAGAATGGATTCCAATTTTATCGAGCTGACGGGGCGTCTGCCGGATAATTACTGGGTGTATCTGAGGGCAAATTACCAGAGTATACAGGAGAGCAGCAAGGTGTTCAACCAGTTTCTGAGTTATGTGGGGCTGGTGGTGCTGGTTGTGGGGATTTTTATTATGTTTTTCGTCACCAACGCCTATACGCGGCCGATTCTCCGTCTTGCCAGACACGCGAGGAATATGCAGGAGTTGAATTTTTCCTCCCGCTATACGGATAACCGGTGTGATGAAATCGGGGTGCTCGGCAGCAGCATGAACGCCCTGTCCGACAAACTGGAACAGACGATATCGGAACTGAAGACCGCCAACAACGAATTGCAGCTGGATCTGCAGCGCCGCTCCGAACAGGAAAAGATGCGTCAGGAATTTCTGTCAAATGTCTCCCATGAGCTGAAGACGCCGATCGCGCTGATCCAGGGATATGCGGAGGGGCTTCAGGAGAACATCAGCGAGGACGAGGAGAGCCGCCAGTTTTACTGCGACGTCATTGTGGACGAGGCGGATAAGATGAACAAAATGGTAAAAAAACTCCTCAGCTTAAACCAGCTGGAATTTGGCAACGATCCGGTTCATCTGGAGCATTTTGATCTGAACAGCGTTCTGGATTCCGTGATCCAATCCACGGAGATTCTGTTTCGCCAGAAGGACATATCGCTCTGCTTTCACAGGGAGGAGGAGCCCCTGATGGTATGGGCGGACGAGTACATGATTGAAGAAGTAGTGACAAATTATGTGAGCAACGCCCTGAACCATGTAAAGTATGAAAATAAAATAGAGATAAAGACGGAAAAGAGAGAGCAGGTAGTACGGGTGAGCGTATTCAATACCGGCGATCCGATTCCGGAGGAGGATATCGGCAAAATCTGGACGAAATTTTATAAGGTTGACAAGGCCAGAACAAGAGAATACGGGGGAAATGGAATCGGTCTCTCGATTGTCAAAGCCGTGATGGAGGCCCACAACCAGGAATATGGCGTGAAAAATTATGACAACGGAGTCGAGTTTTGGTTTGAACTGGACAGGGAAAGTGTCGGTTAATGGCTTATCGGAAAAGGAAAAGATGTCGAAATAATTGAAGTTTTTGTGTAAGTATGATATTCTGATACTATATTGGTGAAAAGTGCTGATTGATGAATGGGATTTTATGTGTTATAATACTTTTATATGCAGAGATCCTTGAGCAGGAGGAGGGAAGAAGTTGAGACATAACCGAATAGGGATAGTGCTTGCGGTACTTCTGTCCGCAGTGGCGCTTAGCGGCTGTCTGAATGTAAAGGATCTGGACGAGAAGCAGAGCGATCTCATCGCAGAGTATTCGGCCGGAGTCCTGCTCCGTTACTCGGATACCTATGAGCGCCGGCTGATTACCAGAGAACAGGCCGCAGAGGACGACGGCGGCACACAGGAAGGGATAGCGGATTCAAAGACTGCGACTCCGAGTCTGAGTCCGTCTCCGGTTTCCACAGCCCCACCCGGACAGACTGCAGCGGCGGAGGAGACGCCGGGGCCGGAGGAGACGGCACAGGAGGTCTCCCTGGACGAACTTTACGGCATTGACGGCCTGAAATTTTCGTATGAATCCTATGAATTTTGCAGCCGTTATCCGAAGAACAGCAGCGATTCCACGATTGTGGCAGAAGACGGGGAGACTATGCTGGTTGTAACCTTCCGGATACGCAATGTCTCCGGTGCGGACAAAAAGGTAAATCTCATGAAAAGCGGCATAACATATCCGTTGGAGATAGATGGCGCCGAGTATCAGCCGTCACTCAGTATGCTTGACAACGGGGGGCTGAATTACCTTGACACAAAGATTCCCGCGGGCAGGACGGAGACCGCCGTGCTGATTTATAATCTGTCAAAGGAAAAGAAAAACGCATCATCCATTTCCCTTGCTGTCGAGAAGGGGAAAAACAGGGCGGGCGTTACCCTGAAATAAATACAGGAGGGATATATGTACCGGGAACGAAAGCGAAGTTTGTTTTTTGGACTGCCTCTGTCCTTTACGACCTATCAGATAGAGGAAGAAAAGATCACAAGGAAAAAGGGGCTTTTACGCACGATAGAGGACGACACACTGATGTACCGGATTCAGGACGTAAAACTTATTACCGGCCTGTTCGAGCGGATATTCCGGCTGGGAACGGTGGTGTGTTATTCCAGTGATGTGACGGACGCCAGACTGGAACTGACACATATCCGGAGGGCGAAAGAAATTAAGGAATACATATTAAAAACATCGGAGCAGGAACGGCGCAAGATAAGAACTCTCCATACAATGGATATTGATACGGACGCGGCGGAGCTGGACACGATGGAAGATTTAGATTAAGAGGAGGTATACGGAAAATGGCAGAAGAAACAGGAATTTTATTGGAGAGCGGCACAAACGAACTGGAGCTTTTGGAGTTTGTTGTCGGCAAACAGCATTATGGGATCAATGTGGCAAAGATTAGTGAATTGTGTCCTTATCAGGAGCCGACTCCGGTGCCGAATGCACACGAGTTTATAGAGGGGATTTTTATGCCCAGGGAGAGAATCATCACGGTTATCAATCTCGCCAGGGCGCTGGGCAATAATGTACAGTATGACGATTCCGCCAAGGATATGTACATTATCACGAATTTTAACCGCCTGCACACTGCTTTTCATGTGCAGGAGGTACTTGGAATCCACCGTGTGTCCTGGGAGGATATTGTTAAGCCGGATTCTACGATCAACAGTTCGGGGAAGGGAATCGCCACAGGTATCACAAAGATTGACGACAAGATTATCATTGTTCTGGATTTTGAGAAAATAGTTACAGAGGTCAATCCGGAGACCGGTTTGAAGATTTCCGAGATTGACGCCATGGGAGAGCGCTCGCGCCATGATTGTCCGATCCTTCTGGCAGAGGATTCACCGCTGCTGCTGGAAATGCTCAAAAAGTGCCTGACACAGGCAGGATATACCCGCCTTATCCCTACCACCAACGGTCTAGAGGCGTGGAATACGCTGGATAAGATGATTAAGGAGGGCGGCGTTATCGGCAAGGATATTGCCCTGGTTATCACGGATATTGAGATGCCTCAGATGGATGGACACCATCTGACAAAGAAGATAAAGACCGATGCGCGGTTTGACGGCCTGCCGGTAGTTATATTCTCCTCCCTTGTCAATGATGAGATGAAGCGAAAGGGAGAGGCGCTGGGAGTGGACGCCCAGTTATCCAAGCCGGAGATCGGCAAACTTGTTCACGAACTGGATTTGCTACTGGCCTAGTGCAGAAGACGGCGCGGAGCCTTTGTGTGCTGCGCCGCGGAACGTATGAGAGTATGGGACAACGGAAAGAGGTGTGACAGGTGACAATTTGTAAGAAATGCGGAAAAGAAATTCCGGATGGAGAGGAACTGTGCGAGGACTGCCGCAATACCGACCACGATACGGGAGAGTCTTATCTGGATGAACTGATGCGCGACATGGGAATGGATGAATACAGAAATTTAGAAGGTCACAAATTGTCCGAGAGATCTGTCAAGTCCGGAGAAGATAAAGACACGGAGGAAGCAGCCGGACTGGAGGAAGCAGCCGAGCCAGAGGAGAAAACTGAGCCGGAGGAAACGGCCGGTCTGGAGGAGGATATCCCGCTGATGGATATGCTGTCTGAATTAGAGGTGCAGATGGAGGGAGAATCCGGAGCGGAACCAGAGCCGGAGCCTGAGATAGCACTTGAGCCGGAACCAGAGCCAGAACCGGAGCCGGAGCCAGAGCCTGAGATAGCAATCGAACCAGCACCGGAACCGGAGATAGCACTTGAGCCGGAACCGGAACCAGAGCCGGAGCCTGAGATAGCAATCGAACCAGCGCCGGAACCAGAACCAGAGACGGAGATAGCAATTGAGCCAGAACCGGAATCTGAGCCTGAGATGATAGAATATGAACCCGACGAGCCGGAAGAACAGCCGTATGAGAGCAATGAGTCCCGGATCGAGGAAGCGGGGGACGACATTGACGAGCTGTTGGATATACTCGCCAGTGAAGATGAAGAATTTGAAGAAGACGATCCAAATGAAGACGACATAGAAGAAATGCCTGCCTTTGAGGAGGAGGACAGTGAGAGTCCGTTGGAATCTGGCCCTCTGCCGGTGCCGGAGGCGTCCTTTTTTGCCGAGGACGAGGGGGGAGATATTTTTGCGGACGGTTCGGATGCAGGAACCGGAGAGGCTCCCTCGGTGGAAGACGTGTTCCAGGATGCGCTTTCCGCTGTGGATTACAGTGGTGACAGCGCAGATGGTGGGGAAGAAGAAATTTTTTCTCTGGATGAGTTTGGAGCAGAGGAGACAGAGGGAGACACGCAGGAAGATGCGGTGCAGGACATTGCGCTGGCCGATCCTGTGAAGCCAATCCGGAAAAAGAAGGAGCCAAAGCCGAAGAAGGAAAAGAAAGATAGTTTCTGGAAGCGTATTTTCGGAAATATCATTACTGAGCAGACGGCAGAGGAGGAAGCGAAGGAACGGGAGATGGAGCTGGCCGACGCCGAGGAGCGGGCCAAGCTGAAGGAAGAAAAGAAGAAACAGGAAGCGGCGGCCAAACAGGAGAAAGCGGAACAGGCCAAGGCTGAGAAGGACAGAAAGGCCGCAGAAAAGGCCGAGAAGGCTACGGCAAAGGCAGCAGAAAAGGAAGAAAAGAAACGCCTGAAACTGGAGCGGGAAGCCAATGAGGTAGTGGGCAAGATCAATCCCGTAGGAGCCACGATTGTGATGGTATTCTTTGGCGTGATTGCCATTGTAGTTTTGCTGGGGACACAGACATTTTCTTATTCCAGCGCTGTCAATGGGGCGGAGAGCCATTTTGACAAGGGCGATTACGAGCAGGCCTATGAGTCGCTGTCCGGTGTGGAAGTGTCCGAAAAATCGACAGAACTGGCGGACAAGGTGCGCATTTGTATGCAGCTTCAGAAGGAGTTGAACTCCTACACCAATTATTACGAGATGAAGATGTATCTGGAGGCGCTGGATTCGCTGATGAAAGGGATCCGTAGCTATGATGAAAATAAGACCAAGGCAGATGATTATGGGATACTGGGCCAGTATAATGCGCTGGAGGGGCAGATAGCGCAGAATTTATACAGTGAGTTCGGCGTCAGCGAGAGTCAGGCGAGAAGCATTAACGGCATGGAATCCCAGGAGGAATACACGGCCCGGCTGGAGGAGATTATTTCCCGCTGGGAGGAGAAAATGCGGGCAGACGAGAGATAGCAGACGGCACTTGAATATGGAGGAATCTTATGATTGCTATTGTGGACTATGATGCTGGCAATATCAAGAGCGTGGAGAAGGCTTTGCAGTTTATTGGCGAAAAACCGCTGGTGACGAGAGATGCAGAGCAGATCCGCGGGGCGGATAAAGTGATTGTTCCCGGAGTGGGGGCCTTTGAGGACGCCATGGGAAGAATGAACCGCTACCGGCTGACGGAGGTGCTTCGGGAGACCGCTGCCCAGGGGACGCCGATGCTGGGAATCTGCCTGGGGCTTCAGTTGTTTTTTGAGCGGAGCGATGAATCGGAAAATAATGTAGAGGGATTGGGACTTTTGCCGGGCGAGATTGTACGCTTCCCGGCAAAAGATGGTTATAAGATCCCTCATATGGGATGGAATTCCATTCACATAAATCCAAAATCCCGTCTGCTTCACGGGATTTCACAGGATTCTTATGTCTATTTTGTACATTCCTATTATCTCAGAGCGCAGAGGAAAGAAGATGTGGCCGCATCCACGGATTATATTGTGGAGGTGCACGCCGCGGTCGAGAGGGACAATGTGTTCGCCACTCAGTTCCATCCGGAAAAGAGCGGAGAGGTCGGATTACAGATTCTGAAAAACTTTGTTTCAATTTCCTGAAGGAGGGGCGCTATGTTTACCAAGAGAGTGATTCCCTGTCTGGACGTGAATAACGGACGGGTGGTAAAGGGTGTGAATTTTGTCAATCTGGTGGATGCGGGAGATCCGGTATCCGTGGGAGCCGCCTATGGAAAGGCGGGAGCGGATGAACTGGTATTTCTGGACATTACGGCTTCCAGCGACGCCAGAAACATAAAGGCCCATATGGTGCGCCAGGTGGCGGAGACCGTATTTATTCCCTTCACGGTCGGCGGAGGGATCCGCAGCATTGAGGATTTTCGGGCGATTCTACGGGAGGGAGCGGACAAGGTGGCGGTGAATTCCGCAGCGATTATGAATCCGTCCCTGGTGTCGGAGGCCGCGGAAAAATTTGGACGGCAGTGCGTGGTGGTCGCCATTGACGCCAGGCGCAGAGCGGACGGGAACGGCTGGACGATATATAAGAACGGCGGGCGTGTGGACATGGAGATGGACGCCGTGGAGTGGGCGATGGAGGCAGAGCGGCTCGGTGCCGGAGAGATTCTCCTCACAAGCATGGACTGCGACGGAACTAAGAACGGATATGATATCCAACTGACACGCACGATTTCAGAAAATGTGAAAATTCCAGTCATTGCCTCCGGCGGCGCCGGAACCAGAGAGCATTTTTACGACGCCCTCACAGAGGGCAAGGCGGATGCGGTGCTGGCCGCCTCGCTGTTTCATTTTAAGGAATTGGAAATCATGGATCTGAAGGAGTATCTCCGCGGACGGGGCGTCAGCGTCCGGATATAGAATCGGATTTCAGGAGGGAGAGCAATGGCTGGTCTGACAGGAGAGTGGGAAAAGGCCCTGCGGGGTGAATTTTCCAGGGAGTATTACAAAAAACTGTTTTTTTTCATACGCGGCGAGTACAGCAGGACAGCGGTATATCCTGACTCGGACGAGATTTTTACGGCATTTCATCTGACGCCGTTGGAAAAGGTAAAGGTGGTGATCCTCGGACAGGATCCCTATCACAATGAAGGACAGGCCCACGGCCTCTGTTTCTCCGTAAAGCCGCAGGTGGAGATTCCGCCGTCTCTGGTAAATATTTACCAGGAACTTCATGATGATTTGGGGTGCCGGATTCCCAACCATGGCTGCCTGACTTCCTGGGCGGAACAGGGAGTGCTCCTTCTCAATACAGTGCTGACGGTGCAGGCCCATAAGCCGATGTCCCACCGGGGAGTCGGCTGGGAGGAATTTACAGATGCGGTCATACGGGAGGTAAATAAGCAGGAGCGCCCGATCGTATTTTTCCTGTGGGGGCGTCCGGCGCAGGAAAAGGCACGGATGCTGAACAATCCCAGGCATCTGGTTCTCAAGGCGCCGCATCCGAGTCCGCTGTCGGCTTATCGGGGGTTTTTTGGAAGCCGGCCATTCAGCCAGGCCAATGATTTTCTCACCGCCCACGGCGCAGAACCTGTCCGGTGGGAGATTGAGGACATATGAAAAAACGGTGGCTGGGAAATGCGCCGTCCAAAAAGGATGCGTGGCAGTTTGTCACGCGGCGGACAAATGTTCCTATATGATTAAAAGAGGGTATCCCTGTGCCGTATGGCAGACAGGGATACCCTTTATAAATGTACGGATACAGCAGGAAGCGCGCATCATGCCTCCCATGCAAAATCCACCTGTTGAACCGTACCGGCCTCTCCGGTGGACTCGTGCAGATAAATTCCGGTGCTCTGCAGCTTCGCCCTGGGCGTAATGCCGTCATTTTCCATCAGATCGAAGCCCGTGCGGACGCTTCCCAGAAAGATGGCTCCCACATCGGCTTCCTTCAGGGACAGGAGCTGGTCGCCGCCGTTTTCATCCCTTACCCACACCTTTAACTGTGAAAATATGGGATCATTTTCATCGATCCAGCCGTTGCCGTCGGAGTCATAGCCGGACAGATCGGCAAACCCGTTGCCGCTGCGGGCGCCAAACAGTTCGCCGCCGTCGTTGATGACGCCGTCACCATTTTTGTCAAGGGCCAGGAATCCGCTCCCTCTGCCGACAGATGAAATTTCCTCACGGACGCCGTCGGCGTCGATGTCAAAGAAGAATTTCTGGTCGGTGATGCTGGCGGACGGCACGTCCAGATTGATAATGAGAGGATCCTGGGTGACGAGGGTTCCCGCCGAAGTGAAGTCGAGCTGACCGGCCTCCAGAAAAGAGCGGGACAGCGACATATCCAGGGAGAAAGACAACTCCCTGCCGTCCTTGGTTTTTACAACGCCGGTGGTTTCAAAGGTGGTGTACTCCTCCTCGTAACAGACGCTGCTCTGGGTTTCCTTCCGATACCAGAACTGGCGGGACTGACCGGCATAGTCGTCGGAGATCAGAACTCCGGCCCGGTCGGTATGTGTCTTAAAATTCCGGTTCTGGCACATCTCCCACAGGGTTTCAATGATATGCTTTAGCAGCCTCTGTTGAAACCGATGCCGTCCGTCTATGGCGGAGATGTCTGCGGAGGAAATAGAAAAGAGACCGGCTGAGCTTCCAGCGCCCAAAAGACCTGCCTGGTCGCGGGTGGACAGCGGCCTGGCGCCAGAGTTTTCTCTGCCATCAGAGATTTTTCCGCTCATCTGCCCGTAACCCGCCTGAACAGTGACAGTGGTTGTCACGGAGCGGGACAACAGGTGGAGCGAATTCATTTGTAGATTACTGCTTTCGATTTTCATTGCAATCGCATCCTTTCTGTTCCATGCGGTTGCCGCGGGGACATTGCTCTCCGCAGCTGCATGGGTAATAGTTGTGCATCCCTGCGAATAAACAATGACCTGCCATGGTACATGTAACGGTACAAGCAGAATACCGTCGTATAGTATATCGGCAGAAAGACAAAAAAGGGTAATTGCCGGTAAAAGGCTGTGATAATACAGTAAAAGAATGTGATAATGCATTTAGACGCAGAGTAGAATACTGTATAATGAAGTCAGATATTCGTGTAGGGTTATATATTACAGAAAGAAGGTATTTTATTTATGAAAAAACGGATGAGCACAAAGATATTTTCGTATGTGATGGCGCTGTCCCTGGCGATGAGTATGCTTGTGGGAGCCACAGGGGCAGAGACGGCACAGGCGGCGAAGAAGGGGGTAAAACTTTCCGCCAAAAAAGTGAACGTGAATCGGGGCAAGAGCAAAAAAGTCCGGATAAAGGGTTCATTAAAGAATCTGTCGAAGATTAAGTGGAAGATAAAGAATAAAAAAATTGCCTCTGTCAAAAAAAGCGGCAAATATGCCGTCAAGGTAAAGGGAAAGAAAGTGGGACGCACCGTTCTCACCTGCAGGGCAAAATATAAGAAAAAGAAGATAACCCTGAAGTGCAACGTAAAAGTAAAGAAAGCAAAGAAGACGGGCAAAGGACAGCAGGGAACTTCGTCTCCCGAACCGGGCAGCGGCGCCGGCAGTTCTCCGTCCGCAGCGCCGACAAACACTCCGTCTGCTTCCCCGACGGGCACACCGAATCAGAGTCCGACGGGCAAACCGAGCCAGAGTCCGACAGGCAAACCGAGCCAGAGCCCGACGAGCAAACCGAGCCAGAGTCCGACCGGCACGCCGGATATCGCGGGATTTGAGCCGGTTGTGTACAAGACGGCCAGTTTTGAAAACGGCGTGGACGGTTTTACATCAAGAGGAGGCGCCGAGAAACTGGATTCTGTGTCCGGCGGCTACAGCGGAAAAGCGCTGTCTGTGACGGGACGCGGAGCAAACTGGCACGGCGCAAGCCTGAATGTGTCAAAGGATATCGCCAAGGGAGCCACCTATACATTTTCCGCATGGGTAAAACAGGACTCCGGCGCTGCCAAAGCGGTAAAATTATCCGTTCAGTTGAGCGCGGGGGGCACTGAGACATATCCGGCAGTGGCAGAGGTCTCCTGTGAGAGCGGCGAGTGGACAAAGATAGAGGGAACCTATGAGGTACCCGCATCCTTCAGCAGCCTGGCCTTTTACTTTGAGGGCCCGGACGGAACCTACGACATCATGGTGGACGAGGTGGTCATCACCCAGATCACAAAGGGCAAAGAAACGATTGATCCGATGAAGTTAGCGAGTCTGAAGGACGCTTACAGCGGTATTTTCGGACATATAGGCACCTGCATCAATTACAACGGCTGGCAGCAGGGCAAGCAGATGCAGGACGACAGCCTCATGGATTTCGTCCAGAAACAGTACAACAGTATCAGTCTGGAAAATGAGATGAAACCGGATACGGTGCTTGGAACATTCAGTGGACTGACGCTGGCGCAGGCGAAGGCAAAGGGGTATATCATACCTGAGAATTACAAGGAGAGCACTGTTCCCGAACTGCACCTTGATACGGTGGACAGAGTTCTGGAGATTGCCCAGAAGCGGGGACTCAAGATGAGAGCCCACACGCTCCAGTGGCATCAGCAGACGCAGGGGTGGTTTTTCAAAGAGGGATATTCGGCTAACGGCGCGACACTGAAGGATACAGACGTCATGGACGCCCGCCTTGAATTTTATGTGCGGAACGTGATGAAGCATGTCATGGACAAGGAAAAAGAACTGACCGGCAAAGCGGGAAGCATCGTGTACTGCTGGGATGTGACGAATGAGTACACCCACCGCAAAAACGGCCCGCAGAGCCCCTCATGGACAGATGTATACGGGGATATGGGCGACGAGCCGTCCTATGTGAAAAAAGCCTTTGAAAACGCATATGATATGCTGAAGCAGTACGGCGTTGAAAAAGATGTGACGCTGTTCTACAACGACTACAATACCTACTATGAGACAGAAGATATCCTCAGGCTAGTCGAATTTATTAATCGGGGCGAACCGGCGAAAATCTGCGGCGGTATCGGTATGCAGAGCCACATTGATGTGATGCGTCCGACTCTGGAACAGTATGAGGCAGCGCTGGATAAGTTTTTGGCGACCGGCCTGGAAGTACAGATAACAGAACTGGATATAACGATTAATTTTGTTGAAAACGGACAGGACAATGAGGATCAGGCACAGTTTTTCTATGATTATATGAAGATGTTGGTTGAAAAGCAGAAAAACAGGGATAAATCGGTAAGTCCAAAGGGCATCACAGGAGTCACCCTGTGGGGAATCTCCGATGCGGTATCGTGGAGAAGTTCCAACGCGCCTCTGCTCTTTGGAACCGGAATCGACGATCCGAAACCTTCGTTCTATAAGGTTCTGGAAGCGGCGGAATAGGACGCGCTCTCCCATGAGGGAGTACAAAAAAGAATTATTACGGCAGAAGGGGTTGTTGCACCGAGAGGTCGGTGCGGCAGCCCCTTTTTTAAGGGGGGGCGGAACAAAACGCGCCCGTCTGGAAAATTTTCAGATTTTCCGCCAAAAGACCTGTTGAAAAGACCGTAAAATTTCGATATACTATATGAAAAGAAACGAAAAAAAATATAAAAAAAGGAAAGAAAAAAGTTGCAAAAGAAAAGCAAAAAAGTCGTAAATTTTCTTGCAATGCAATATCTTCTATGTTATACTTAACTTAGATACGTATGGATAGGAACGGAATTGTAGTTGTGTAACTATTAACCCAGTATACCTAGTATTTAGCATCAATATTTGATGCAGGAGGGGGAATCATGAAAAACAAAAAGAGGTTTTTTGCCAAAATGGGCGCCGGAGTGTTGGCGTTAGCCGCTGCGTTTTTGATAATCGGCGGTATCTCGCAGGCTTCCGGTGAAGGAAATGAGCCGTTTCTTGGTAAGTGCATCGAGTTTGGTGTAGTCTGCAACGAGTTTAACCAGACAGGCGATGTGGAGACGAACTTTGCCACAGGCAAGTATACCGGCAACGGACATACCACAGGCAATACGGTAGGCGGCAAGACGAATGCGGCCGGCGAGATTCGTATTGGCGAGGTAGTTGGCGAATTAAAAACCCGCGACAACCCGGTTGTATTTGTTGACGAGAGCGTCAAGGAAGAAGTAAAGGAACTGCTTGCCGCAGCTAAGAAGTATGCCGACAGTGTTGTGGACAAAGCGGACGTTGACACGGCTGAGATAAAGGACTACGACATGAACAGTTATGTCCTGGATATTTCAGCAGAAAAGAAAGATACCGTCTATGTGGCAGCGGATGCGATGATGAAGGATTTGGAAGACGGCAAGATTGCCAACGGCGGCCTTAAGGTTAAGATGCGTGCCGATCAGAGTATGATCCTCAATGTGACAAAAGGCGGCAAGGTTACGATTCCGCGCTACACAGTAAAAATCGTAGACGGAGACAAATCGACAGAGGAGATTGCCCAGACAGTTATCTGGAACATGCCGAAAGTAGCAGATTTGAAAATTTGTTCCGATGGAATGCACGCTACCGTGATTGCACCGCTGGCAGGTGTAAACATTGATGTGACAGGCGAGGGCTGGTTGCTGTGCGACCAGATTGTCAGCACCGGCGGAGAGTGGCACAATATTTATAAGAAAGTGCCGGATGTAACACCGACTCCGAAAGAGACGCCGACGCCGACACCGACTAAGAAGCCGACACCGACACCGACGGCCACACCGACCGAGGAGCCGACACCGACACCGACGGCTACGCCGACTGAGAAACCGACGCCGACACCTACGGCTACGCCGACCGAGGAGCCGACACCGACACCTACGGCCACACCGACCGAGAAACCGACGCCGACACCTACGGCCACACCGACCGAGAAGCCGACGCCGACACCGACGGCTACGCCGACCGAGAAACCGACACCGACACCTACGGCCACACCGACCGAGAAACCGACGCCGACACCTACGGCCACACCGACCGAGGAGCCGACACCGACACCGACGGCTACGCCGACCGCAACACCTACGGCCACACCGGCTACAGCTACCCCGTCAGTTACACCGACGGCTACGCCGACAGCCACACCGACCGGAAGCGAGGAGCCGACGCCGACACCGACTGTTACACCGACGGCTACTACACCTACGACGACGACAACATCTACGCCGCCTGTGACGACGATTAAAAACAACAAGACGCCTTTGACGACGATTAAGGAAAGTAAGACACCGAAAGCAAAGGCAGTAGCACCGAAATCAAAGACAACTACAATTCTTGACGAAGATGTACCATTATCAGATTCTGCGCCGGAGACCGGTGATACGACGAACCTGTTTATCCCGATATTCGGAATGGGTATCTCATTACTGGCAATTGTAGCAGTACTGTTCCTTCGCAGAAGACGCAGTTAAGTGACTGAGAAATAAGTAAATCAGAGTATTAAAAAGAACAGCCATATCGGATAATTCCCCCCGATGTGGCTGTTTTCCTGTGTTCTGTATTAATAAGAAAGTCTGGCTGTTTTGTCTGGTATCATTTCTGAAGGTTTTCGTTGGCAGTTGCCAGCATCAGTTTGATGCGGTTCAACTGATTTACCTCGCTGGCGCCCGGATCGTAATCCACAGCTACGATGTTGGCGCTGGGATAGGCTCTGCGCAGCTGTTTGATGACGCCCTTCCCCACGACGTGGTTTGGAAGGCAGCCAAAGGGCTGTGTGCACACAATGTTGGAGACGTTGCCGTGCAGCAGTTCAATCATCTCTCCGGTCAGGAACCACCCCTCGCCGGTCTGGTTGCCGGTAGATACAAAAGGCTTTGCGTACTCAGCCAGCGTATAGATAGAGGGCGGAGCCTCAAATCGCCTGCTGGCCTCCAGTGCCCTGCACAGAGGCTTCCGGAAGGATTCCATCAGCCAGATAGCGGCTTTTGCCAGATAGCGGCCGGTTTTACTGAAGCCCAGGTGTTCTGACTTGAAGAAGCTGTCATAGGCGCTATACATAAAGAAGTCCAGCATATCCGGACACACGGCCTCCGCTCCCTCGGCTTCCAGAAGATTTACCACATAGTTATTGGCGGCAGGCAGATATTTTACCAATATCTCACCTACGATGCCCACCCGTGGCTTCTTCAGGTTTTCATTGCACTCAATCTCATCAAAATCCCGCACAATGGCGGCAATATTTTTCTTAAACTCAGACATGACGGGATGTTGCACCGCCTTAATGCAGCGCTGCTTCCACTTCTCGTGGAGCGCGTTTACAGAGCCCGGCACTTTCTCGTAGGGGCGGGTGCGGTATACAACCCGCATAAACAGATCCCCGTAGATCAGGGCGTGAATGGCTCCCTTTAAGAGGCGGTAATTAATTTTAAATCCCGGATTTGATTCCACTCCGGCGCTGAGAGAGATGACCGGAATCTGTTCCATACCGGCCTTGCGTAGCGCCCGCCGGATAAATCCGATGTAGTTTGTGGCGCGGCAGCCGCCGCCGGTCTGCGTGATGATCAGGGCTGTCCGGTTCAGGTCGTATTCGCCGGACAGCAGCGCCTTCATAAATTGTCCCACCACCAGCAGAGACGGGTAGCAGGCGTCGTTGTTGACATATTTCAGCCCGTATTCCAGTTCTCCCACGCCACTTGGCAGCTGTACCAGATTGTAGCCGCAGGCGGCCAGCGCCGGCATCAGAAAGTCAAAGTGTATCGGCGACATCTGGGGCGCCAGAATCGTATAATTTTTCCGCATCTCACTGGTGAATACAACTCTTTTGTAGGAGGCGTCCTCCACATGCGGTTTAATTCCCTTGCGCGCCCGGTCTTTTACGGCGGAGATCAGCGAGCGGATGCGGATGCGCGCCGCTCCCAGATTGTTGACCTCGTCGATTTTCAGCACCGTGCAGATTTTTCCGGAGCCGGTGAGGATGTCATTGACCTGATCCGTTGTCACCGCGTCCAGACCGCATCCAAAGGAATTCAACTGAATCATATCGAGGTTTTCCTGGGTGCGGACAAAGGTTGCGGCCGCATAGAGACGTGAATGGTACATCCACTGATCCATAGCGATAGTGGGCCGCTCAATCTCGGCCAGGTGCGATATGCTGTCCTCCGACAGCACGGCAATGTCATAGGAGGTAATCAGCTCCGGTATGCCGTGGTTAATCTCCGGATCTATGTGATACGGACGTCCTGCCAGCACGATGCCGCGTTTGTCGTTGTCCTTCATCCACTGGAGGACTTCTTCGCCTTTGCGGCGGATGTCGTTGCGGGTTTTTGTCAGTTCCTGATAGGCTGCGTGGGCGGCGTTTCGGATTTCGTTGTCCGGAATATTATTTTCCTTTCCGAGATACCGCACGAGCTCGTCTGCCAGAATCTTATCGCTCTCGAAGGAGACGAAAGGATTCTGGAACGTAATGGCCTCGTCTTTGAGTTCCTCTACGTTATTTTTTATATTTTCTCCATAAGAGGTGACGATCGGGCAGTTGTAGTGATTGCCGGCGCCCTCAAATTCCTTTCTCTCATAGGGGACGCAGGGATAGAAAATATAATCCACGCCCTGCTTCAAAAGCCACATGATATGGCCGTGGGCCAGTTTGGCCGGATAACATTCGGACTCGCTGGGGATGGATTCGATTCCGAGCGAGTAAATATTGCGGTTGGAAGCCGGAGAGAGCACCACCTCGTAGCCGAGTTCCGTGAAAAAGGTAAACCAATACGGATAGTTCTCATACATATTCAACACACGCGGCAGCCCGACCTTTCCCCGGTAGGCCCTGTCCGGAGACAGAGGCCGGTAGTGTTCAAAAATCCTCTTGTTCTTATATTCATAGAGATTGGGAATGTCGGTGTGGGTTTTTTCCTTTCCAAGTCCGCGCTCGCAGCGATTGCCGGAGATAAACTGACGGCCGCCGGTAAAGCGGTTGATGGTAAGGAGACAGTGGTTTGTGCAGCCCTTACAGCGAGCCATGGAGCTCTCAAATTTCAGGTTGATGATGTCCTCCAGGGAGAGCATGGTGCTCTCCATTCCCTCCTCGTAGTGTTCCCTGGCGATGAGGGCGGCGCCAAAGGCGCCCATGATACCGGCGATATCCGGACGGATTGCCTGACAGCCGGAGACGCGTTCAAAACTGCGCAGCACCGCATCGTTATAAAAGGTACCTCCCTGCACTACCACATGCGAGCCCAGATCCTTCGGATCAGTGAGCTTGATTACCTTTAAGAGCGCGTTTTTAATGACGGAGATTGCCAGGCCGGCGGAGATGTCGGCCACCGTGGCGCCCTCCTTCTGCGCCTGTTTTACCTTGGAATTCATGAATACGGTACAGCGCGATCCCAGATCGATTGGATTGTCGGCAAAGAGCGCCAGTTTGGCAAAATCCTTTACCTCATAATTCAGCGAGCGGGCGAAGGTCTCGATAAAAGAACCGCAGCCGGAGGAACAGGCCTCGTTTAACTGGACGCTGTCCACGGAGTGGTTTTTGATCTTGATGCACTTCATGTCCTGGCCGCCGATGTCCAGGATGCAGTCCACCTCCGGATCGAAGAAAGAGGCGGCGTAGTAATGGGACACCGTCTCCACCTCTCCCTCATCCAGCATGAGGGCGGACTGAATCAGCGCCTCCCCGTAGCCGGTAGAACAGGAGCGCACGATAGTCGCGCTGTCCGGAAGCAACTGGTATATTTCCTTTATGGCTTTAATCGTAGTCTTCAACGGACTTCCGTTATTGTTGTCGTAGAAGGAATACAAAAGGGAGCCGTCCTCTGCTACCAGCGCCGCTTTTGTCGTGGTGGATCCGGCGTCGATACCCAGAAACACATTGCCCTCATAGGTCGATAAATCTCTTTTGGCCACACTGTGCGTGTTGTGGCGCTCAAGGAATTGTTTGTACTCGGTTCCATTGCGAAACAGCGGATCCATACGGTTTACTTCAAATTCTATATGGATTTCGCCGGATAATTTCCTGTGGAGCTCAGACAGAGTGGTCTGTCCCTCGTTCTGGGAATTCATGGCGGCTCCGCTTGCGGCAAACAGGTGGGAATTGTCCGGCGCGATAATAGCGTCTCCCTCCAGGCCCAGCGTGCGTATAAATGCGTTTCTCAATTCCGTGAGGAAATGGAGCGGGCCCCCTAAAAAGGCCACGTTGCCGCGGATGGGTTTGCCGCAGGCCAGTCCGCTGATGGTCTGGTTGACGACCGCCTGGAAAATGGAGGCGGCCAGATCGGATTTAGCGGCTCCCTCGTTTATCAAGGGCTGAATATCTGATTTGGCAAACACGCCGCACCGGGCGGCGATGGGATAAATTGCCTGGTATTCCCTGGCATACTCGTTGAGACCGGCGGCATCTGTTTTCAGAAGGGAGGCCATCTGGTCAATAAAGGAGCCGGTTCCTCCGGCGCAGATTCCGTTCATGCGCTGCTCGATGCCATCAGTGAAATAGATGATCTTGGCATCTTCGCCGCCGAGCTCAATCGCCACATCCGTGTGGGGCGCATAGTCCTTCAGCGCAGTGGCTACGCTGACAACCTCCTGCACAAAGGGAATGTCCAGGTACTTGGAAATAGCCAGACCGCCGGAACCGGTAATCATCGGAGCGATTTCCCGGTCGCCTAACTGCTCCAGCGCCTCCGTCACGATATCCCGCAATGTCTCCTGAATATTGGCATAGTGCCTCTCATAAGCAGAAAACAAAATCTGGTTCTGCTCGTCCAGAATAGCAATTTTTACAGTGGTAGAACCGATGTCAATGCCGACTCTGTTCATAATGTTCTCCTCCAATCGTACAGCGTAGGGAAAAACGATTCCATAATCTATAATCTATATATATGTGTTATAAACTCAAATACTTCGTTTCCGAATCTATATTATACGACAAAAACAGAGGAAATGCAACAAAATCCGACTGGTACATTTTGCAATAGCGGGGAATAGAATAATAAAAAAAGGAGTTTTTTCTTTGGCACCAAATCAAAGATTCTGCAATGGAATGATACATGTGATAAAGAAGGGCGACAACTTATATCAACTGAGCCGGATGTACCGGGTTCCCCTCGCTCTGATTCTCAGGGCAAATCCCTATGTGGACGTATATAATTTACAGCCAGGTCAGGAAATCTGTATCCCGATGAGGCGTCCCCACCCCGGAATGAGGGCGGAGGATCCGAAGGGGGAGGTCGACGACCGGAATTCCTCCGACACAGACGCAGCGGAGAGCGCGCGGCAGGAGCAGATTGAAAATGCAATTGAGACGGCCAGGGAAAGGGAAGCGGCAGAAGATGCCGAAGCCGTCCCGCAGGAGGAAAACAGCGATGAAAATTCCGGAGAGACGGATGACGGAATGATGGAATACTGCAGCGACGGGACAAAGAGTCTGGGAGAAATTCTGGAGGAATTCGGGGCGGATATATCTGAGTTTCTGGAGAAAAATGAACTGCACCGGATTATCATAGCGGCAGATGTGGTTTTGTATCTGCCAAAGAAGGTTGTGGTTTTGTATCTGCCAAAGAAGGTTTGACAAAGCCTGTTCAAACCATTATAATAAAAGGGATTAGGCGGCGTGGCGATGCCTCTTTGCAGGCATCGCCGCTGTTTTGCGGAGTGAAATAAGAAAAAAAGACGCAGAATGGAGGGACGACATGATTTCGATCTACAAGACCATGGAAGATACGATGATTCCGATGGACAGTATTGAAGAAGGATGCTGGGTGTCCGCCACCCGCCCCACCAGCGAAGAACTGCAGCGTTTGCAGGAGGAAACGGGGATCGACATTGACGATTTGCGGGCTCCTCTGGACGACGAGGAGAGATCCCGTATTGAAGTGGAGGACAATTACAATATGATTCTGGTGGATATCCCGTCCCTGGACGAGAAAGACCGCTATGTGACAATTCCGTTGGGCATATATATGACAAAGGAACTGATTGTGACGGTGTGTCTGGAGGAATCCCCGATTCTGAAGGCCTTTGAGAATAAGAGGGTGCGGGAATTTTATACGTTCAAGAAAACCCGATTTGTGTTCCAGATCCTGTACCGCAATGCCACCTCCTATCTTCGGTATCTGCGCATTATAGACCGCAAGAGCGAGCAGATTGAGGAGAAATTGCACATTTCACAGAAAAACAGCGAACTAATCGAGTTGCTCCAGTTGGAAAAGAGCCTGGTGTACTTCACTACCTCGCTCCGTTCAAATGAAATGGTGCTGGAAAAGCTTCTCCGGGCGGAGAAGATCCGGAAGTATCCGGAGGACGAGGATCTGCTTGAGGACGTCATCACAGAGAACAAACAGGCGATTGAGATGGCGAATATATACAGCGGTATTCTGAGCGGTACGATGGACGCATTTGCCTCTGTTATTTCCAACAATTTAAATATTGTCATGAAATTTCTGGCGACTGTGACGATTGTGCTGTCCATACCGACGATGATTGCCAGCTTTTTCGGCATGAATTTTGACGACATTCCATTCGGACATGCACCCTATGGCTTCCTTGGCGTTATCATACTGACGTTAGTGGTGTCTGGAATCGTCGCGCTGTTTTTCCGAAAAAAGGACTTGTTCTGATGTGACAAAAAATTCGCAAGGAAGGGAGAGCTTATGAATTTTATTGACAGATTGGAGCGGCGTTTCGGCCGTTTTGGTATTCCTGATCTGATGCGCTATGTGATCGGGATCAATATTCTGGGCGTAATTCTGGGGATAGTGTCCCCCGGTTTTTATTACAATTGGTTAAGCCTGGACATATATCAGATTCTCCACGGACAGGTGTGGCGTCTGATAACCTTTGTGCTCTATCCAAGCGTTGTCCGCGACGAGGCCCTTTTGATAAATCTGATATGGTTTGCGGTATGGGCTTTCATGTACTACTATATCGGCACTACGCTGGAGAGGATGTGGGGAGCCTTCCGCTTTACGCTCTTTTATCTTGGCGGTGTGGTCTTTGTGTTCCTTGTGACGGTCGGCGCATACTTTATCCTGCTGCTGACCAATCCCCTCCTGTTAATGGTGGAGAGAAGTTATAACCTCGGCTGCAGCGTCACGTTTGATTACCTGAATCAGACGCTCTTTCTTGCGTTTGCGGCCATGTTCCCCGATGTGCAGTTTTTGATCAGTTTTGTGATACCGGTCAAGGCGAAGTGGCTGAGTATCCTCTATCTGGTTCTGATTGGCTGGAGTCTGATTCAGTGCATTATGAGTGGGAATTACTATACGGCGGCGCTGATTGCGGGCGCACTGGTGAATTTTGCCCTGTTTTATTTCTTTGGCAAGGGTAAACCGGGGGTACACGCGGCCTACCGGCAGAAGAAAAGAAAAGTCCGGTACCGGCAGCAGGCGAGAGAGCCGGAGGGGCCGAGGCACCGCTGTGCCATCTGCGGCAGAACGGAACTCGATGCGCCGAATCTGGAATTCCGTTACTGCACCAGGTGCGAGGGGAACTACGAATATTGTTCGGAACATTTATTTACTCATGAACATGTTCACCGTTCATGATAAATTATTTACTCATGAACATGTTCACCGTTCATGAGTGCCAATGAATGGAGGTAGTATGAAAAATCACGCCGATGCGCTGATTTTTCATACGGCAATTTGTTTCTGAGCGAAAACAAATTGCTTTGATGGCAGATGAGAAACTGCACGCAGTTTTCTCATCGCCTCCTCGCAACAAGTCGCTCAGAAATGAGGATTAATATGAAAGATTTTAAGGATTTTTTCTGCCAGGATTTTTTCTGGCTTGGATTGGTGGCAGTCGCCGTACTCTGGTTTATTTACTACTACCGCTTCCGCTATGAGGTGGAGGGAATCCGCGTCTACATGAAGGAGAAAAAGAGAGAGTGGGCCAATATACTGCTGCTTCTCGGCGCCGCCTTTCTAATCAAATTGATAATGTCCGCTTATTATGAGGGACACGGGACGGATATGAACTGCTTTTATGCCTGGTCGGATATGATTTTCGACAACGGAATCGGCAGGTTCTATTATCTGGACGCATTTACGGATTATCCGCCGGGATATATGGCGATACTCTGGGTGATTGCCGGTATCCGCCGGATTTTCTCCATTGACACTACCGGTACAATCGGGCGGATTCTGATCAAACTGGTGCCGATGGCAGCGGACGTCGTGACGGGCTTTCTGATATATGTGCTGGCCAAACGGAAGTTTTCAGAGGCGTCGTCCCTTATGCTGTCTGTTATTTATGTGATGAATCCGGTCATTGTCACGGACTCCGTCATATGGGGGCAGACAGACAGCGTGTTTACCCTGTTTGTGCTCCTCACCTGCTATTTCTGCATGGAGAAAAAGAGGATTCCGGCTTATTTTGCTTTTATTGTCGGTGCGTTTATCAAACCGCAGACTCTGATATTTGCCCCGATTCTTATATGGACGATTATTGAACAGGTTTTCCTGAAGGATTTCAATGTGAAAAAAATGCTGCGGGATCTGGCCGGCGGCCTCGGAGCCATTGCGACGCTGGTGATTTTGTCGCTTCCATTCGGCATTGAAAAGGTTTTTAACCAGTATGTGGATACGCTGGGCTCCTATGAATACTGCACTATCAATGCCTATAATTTCTGGGCTCTCCTCGGCAAAAACTGGGCGGATCAGTCCGGAAAGTTCCTGTTTCTGGAATACCGTCAGTGGGGAATGGTGGCAATTGTGGCGGCTGTTGCCCTGAGCGGCTGGGTTTTCTTCCGCTTAAAGGAGGACAAGTCTAAATACTTTATCAGCATGAGCATAGTGGTGAGCACGATGTTTTTATTCTCTGTGCGGATGCATGAGCGCTATATGTTTCCGGTAGTGGCGCTGACTCTGTGCGCGTTTCTTCTCAAACCGACGAAGGAGTTGTTTTTTACTTATGTCGGCTTTTCCGCAGTGCAGTATCTCAATATCCGCCATGTGCTCTATTATTTTCAGAAATATGATTCCACCGGCCCGGTGGGAGGCGGCATCGGCGTCACGGCTCTCCTGACGATTGGAGTGTTTGCCTATCTGTTTTATGCAGCGTTTTCCCAATCCAGGATGGAACCGATGCGGGAGTGGAGTGATGGCAGGGGCAAGAAGAAAAACCAGCTTCCCTACATTGTCCGCCAGACGCCGAAGAAGGCAGAGGAGACAGTGGAGAAGAAACCCACCATACAGCCGAGTAAGGTTCTGCCCCGATTCGCCCGGCTGGACTGGATTGTGCTGGGCTCAATTATGATGGTGTATTCTGCCATTGCCCTGTACGATCTGGGATATATAGACGCGCCGGATACATCCTGGAGTTTCCAGGGGGCCGGAAGCCAGATTGTGCTGGATATGGGACAGGAGGAGCAGATCGATATGATACATGCCTTCCTGGGAGTATATGAGAACCGGAAGTTTACTCTGGAGATGTCCGGAGACGGCAGAAATTATGAATCGCTCGGCGACGTCGGCATAAATAATGTATTTGCCTGGAATAAGGCGCAGGTGGTGGACAGCGAGACGCCGGACTCCTATAATCTGACGAAGAAATATCGGTATATACGGCTGACTTCCCAGGACAATGAGGCCATAGTGAATGAAATGATAATCATGAATAAGGAGGGACATGCCCTGACGCCGCAGAATGCCGGGGAGTATGCGGCGCTCTTTGACGAGCAGCAGTTATATGACGTCAGGGAGACATTCCGGAGCGGAACATATTTCGACGAGATTTATCACGCCCGAACGGCCTATGAGATGATAGAGAAGATGTACTGCTATGAGAATACCCACCCGCCTCTTGGAAAATTCTTTATCAGCCTGGGAATCCGCATCTTTGGCATGAATCCCTTTGGCTGGCGGATAGTGGGAGTGCTTTTCGGCATCGCCATGCTGCCGTTTATGTATCTTTTTGGCAGGCGGCTCTTTGGCGGCCAGACTTGGGCGGCCGGGGCGCTGACGTTTTTGTTTGCCTTTGATTTTATGCACTTTGCCCAGACGCGCATCTCCACAATCGATGTGTACGGCACCTTTTTCATCATTGCCATGTACTATTTTATGTATAAATACAGCCAGACCAGCTTTTATGACAACCCGCTCTGGAAAACCTTTATCCCGCTGGGACTGAGCGCGCTTATGATGGGACTTGGCTGTGCGTCGAAGTGGACTGCGGTATATGCGTCGGTCGGACTGGCAGTATTCTTTTTTGCGATTCTGTTTGTGCGGTACAGGGAGTATTGTGTGGCGAAGAAAAATCCGGGCGGGACGACGGAGGGAATCCGGCACGAACACATCATCGGGGTGTTCAGAAACCGACTCATTGGGACGCTTGGTTTTTGCGTGCTGTTTTTCATTGTGATTGCGGGACTGATCTACCTTCTGTCCTATATTCCGTTTTCCGATGGCACGGATTCCGGGCTGTTTGAACGGATGCTTACGAATCAGAAAACGATGTATAACTACCACTCCACGCTTGAGTCGACACACCCCTATCAGGCCGCATGGTATGAGTGGCCGGCGATGATACGGCCGATGTTCTATTACTGCCAGACTGTGGCAGACGGGCTGAAAGAGGGCATCAGCGCATTTGGAAACCCGCTTGTGTGGTGGGCGGGACTGCCGGCCATTCTCTATATGCTCTACCTGATTTTCCGCAGGAAAGACCGGATTGCGCTGTTTATGGTATTCGCTTACCTGGTTCAGTATGTGCCGTGGATGCTTGTGCCCCGCTGTACCTTTACCTATCACTACTTCCCGTGCGTGCCATTCCTGGCGATGATGGTGGTATATGTCATGGTGCGCCTGGTAAAGAAGGACAGAAAGTGGATGAAATGGGTATTTGTCTATCTGGCGGCAGCCTTTGCGCTGTTTATGCTGTTCTATCCGGTGCTGTCCGGCCAGCCGGTTTCGGACGCCTTTGTGCGGGACGGACTGAAGTGGCTTCCGGACTGGGCGCTTATATATTAGTAAGGTGACAACAGGAAAAGAGGGGGAAGAAATTGAGAAAATTGATTCGGGATATACACGAGGGAAAAAATCTGGAGAAAAATCTGCCTGCCTACAGGGATCAGGTTGTCCGCGTATACAGTGACTATGCGGCGCTGGAGCTGACTTTTTCCGCCTATATACTGGTGGAGGAACAGCAGGAGGAGCAGCGCGATCTGGCGGCGGGCGAGGCGTCTGCGCTGGAGCGGGTGAAGCAGGCTTTGGGAGATTTGGGCGGTGCGCGCGCATCCTACGGCGAGATACAGGAGTCTATGGAGCGCCTGCGGGAGGACATTGCCGCGAAAATGGATTTTTTCACTGCGTATACCGACCGCCTGATCTGTTATGAATATGTGCTGAACCGTCTGGAGTTAAAGTATATACCCGCAAAGGAACTGGACAGGGAACTGGCCGGATTTAATGAGGACGAATATTTCAGGGAATTGATGCTGTATCTTTTCGGCACGGACGACCAGAGCGTTGTCCGGGACAGGGTGCACACGGTGATAGGACAGATTCCCGTTCATATGACAAAGAACAAACTGTTTGAGAAAATAGGCGAGGCGCTGACACTGCAAAAGGGCGGCAGCCGACAGGAACTGGAGACCTTTTTGTATATGCTCCGGACGTCGGCGATGCTGTACGAACCCTCTTATGAGAAGGGACAGTATCCGTCCTTTGAGGAGCCGGTCTCCCGTCTGGAGCAGGCGGACTACACGTCGCTGACAAAGGAGCAATATGAGGAACTGACGGAACTTCTGGCGCAGGGGAGCCGGGCGATTCATGAACTCACGGATTTTTACTACAGTCTCCAGAAGGTGGCAAACTGTATCTGCGCCCTGTGCCGGATGCTCCCGTTTGCGGAGGAGGAGAGCCGGCTTCTGAAGGCGCAGAGGGCTATCTGGTGCTGCCTTGCAAAGGGAGAGTACAGGGAGGAGATGCTGACGCCTCTGGAGGGGCGGATCGAGAGCTGCGTGGAGCAGTCCAGCTACCTTGAATCGGTTCTCTTTGAGATTAAGGCCTCCTATGGGAAAGAGGTGGAGGAGCAGGGGCTCACACCGTTTATCCAGGCGGCGGCGGTCACGGCCAATCTCCTGTCGGACAGCCTGTTTATAGATCTGGATCCGGCGGAGGAGGGAGAGCCTGTGACGGAGGAATACCTGCGCGGAAAACAGGAGGAGTTCTTTGAGGAATTGTCCGATATGTTCAGTCGGGTGTCCCGTCCGGTGAAGCGCGCCATTATGGGAAAGCTGCTTGAAAAACTGCCGATGTTTCCCGCCAGCACGGAGGAGATGCAGGAGTACATCCGCGTCAATCTGTTCGGGTGTCAGGACAGGGCGGAAAAGTGCATTGTCCTGATGATATTGTGGGATCTGATGCAGGAGGAAAAGGAGTGGAACAGCGGGCTGGACTAGCAGCAGAATGGAGAGGTCTATGATTTACTGGTACCGGAATTTGTATATGGACGAGACGGTAAAGAAGCATCCGGAGCGCTGTAAGAGGCGGGTGATGCGCCGCCGCCCCTGGAAGCGGAATTACTATGCGCTCATGCTGGCGTCCAACGAAAAGAATCTGTTTGAAATTATCGGCACCAGGCAGTTGTTTTTCCGGCGGTTTGCCTGTCTGGACATGTATGTAATAGGACTTGCCGCCAATTACAAAAATGCGCTGAAACTGCTGCAGGGCATAGTGGAAAAGGCATATCGGGACGGGCGGGAAAGCTCAGGGGAAGACCGTGTGGTTTTTCTGAGAGATTATTTTGATAAGAGGGATTTTGCAGGCGGAGACGGGAAGTGAGAGAATGTCGATTGTTTTGGCAATACTGAAATGGCTGGGTATTCTGGCAGGAGGAATCGTCGGATTGCTCTTACTGCTTACTGCCCTTATCCTGTTTGTGCCGGTGCGCTACCGGGCGGAGGGGACGAGGGACGGCGGTATCCGGTTTGGATTTTCTCTCAGCTGGCTGCTCCGGCTTGTGATGATAAAGAAAAGACCGGATTCGGGTGTAATCCGGCTGTACCTCTTTGGTATACCGGTGCGCCGGCTGGCCGGCGACAGCGCAGAGAAGGCCGCATCTGAGGCGTCCGGGCCGGACGGAAAAAAATCTCACGGGGAGCCGGAGAGGACGTATTCCACGCCCGCAGGGAAGAAAAAAACGGAGAAGGAGACGGAGAACGCTCCGGCTCACTCTGCGGAGAAGTCCGGAGAGCGGGGGAAAAAGCCGCGCGTCCGCTCAAAGGGGAGAAAAACCCGCGGCGCTAAAAAGGAGCGGGGAAAAAAATCCTTTTCTTTTAGTCGGGTATCTAGTATAATTGGACTTATCAGAGAGGCGGAGAACCGTCTGCTCGTCCGGAGGCTCTGGAGGGAATTATGGCTTCTGCTCCGTTACCTCTCCCCATGCAAGCTGCGGGGAGAAATCATTATCGGCACAGGGGATCCTTCCTCTACCGGACTTCTCATCGGGGGGATCAGCCTTTTGCCCTTTGCTTATCAGAGGGGCGTGCGCATCTGTCCGGATTTTGAGAATCGGGTACTGGAAGCGGTCGGATATGTGAAGGGGCGCATCCGCGTCCTGTATCTGCTCCGTCTGGCGCTTCGGATATACCGTGACAGGGAACTGAGACAGCTGTGGAGAGAAATAAATAAATCGAATGTAAAGAAAAAGGAGGCAGCATAAATGTCAGAGAATTCATTTAATAATACGGTGGAATCGCTATTTAAGGGAATGGACGCATTTATCACCACGAAGACCGTAGTGGGGGACGCCGTTCGCTTTGACGACGGAACCGTTGTCCTTCCGCTTGTGGACGTCAGCTTTGGAGTGGCAGCCGGCGCCTTTGCCAGCGACAGCAAGGACACAGAGAAAAATAACGGCGGCGGCGGCATGGGCGGAAAGATCCAGCCGAGCGCAGTGCTTGTGATAAAGGACGGCGTATCCAAACTGGTCAATGTGAAGAATCAGGACGGCATCACCAAGATCTTAGACATGGTTCCGGATTTTGTGGACAAATTTTCCAAAAAAAAGGGAGATGATTCGTCTGCGGCAGAGGACAGCGAGGAGTGAAGGACAGATCGCTCGCCGTCATGACAAGATGATTTTTAGCTGTAAATTGGCACATGATTAAAAAAAGATAAAAAATTTGAATTTATACTTGCAATATCTGTAAAATTCTGCTAGAATAGTCGTGTTGTCGTGTGTGAGAAGATTACAGTTATGAATAGAGAGACATGCGAAGTCTGAGCAGAAGGAGGTGCTTTTCGTGGCTAAATGTGCAGTTTGTGGAAAGGGCGTACACTTTGGTAACGCTGTCAGCCACTCTCATAGAAGAAGTAATAAGATTTGGAAATCTAACGTGAAATCTGTAAGAGTTAAGGTAAACGGTGGTACAAAGAAGATGTATGTGTGCACTTCTTGCCTTCGTTCCGGCAAAGTAGAGAGAGCATAGAAAAGGTAAAGTGAATATATACAGGAGTCCTGTCCTTCTGCGGGCGTACGGGTGCAAAGCGCTTCCGGCCCGGCAGGGGGACAGGCTTTTTTCTTCTTTAGGGAGGGGGTTATTCCCAAACATCAAGTTTCCTGTCTTTATAATAAAACTCCCTGTCCTTCTCACAAATTTCACGAATAACCTGGCAGGGAACACCAAAGGCAACTACATTCGCAGGAATATCATGGGTTACAACACTCCCTGCTCCGATAACAGAATTATCACCTATCGTAATTCCGGGCATGATTTGGCAGCCGGAGCCTATCCAAACGTTTCTCCCAATGTGGATAGGAAGGTTGTAAACATAGTGATGCTCACGCAAAACCGGTAGAACAGGGTGTCCTGAGGTGGTAAAGACAACATTGGGAGACACCATGGAATAATCACCGATATAGATATGCTCATCATCCACAAATGTGACATTTGAATTGATATAGATACCTTTTCCCAAATGGACGTGTTTACAGCCCCAGTTCGCATTGAGAGGCGTTTCGACTGTACAGCCTGTTCCTACTTCCGCAAATACCTCCCGCAAAAGTTTCTGCCGAAGTTCCGTCTCGGTAGGCAGCGTGCGATTATACTCTGTCATTTTGTCTTGATAGATATGTTGATCACCAAGTAATGCGGGGGCATCATAGCGATACGGTAGACCTTGCTGTTTCCGTTTAACATTATTCATTATTTGAATCCTCCTCAAATTGGAATTTGTCTTACACTTTTTCTATAAACGTTTCTATCAGCCGATCAATTTGTTCCGGCCTATCCGTATTGGAGTTATGCCCCGCGCCTTTTATCCACTCGATCGGTATCCCGGTTTTTTTGTGCCATGCCTTATTGTACCGGATACAAGAACCGGCATGATCTTTTTCTCCACAAATAAGAAGGGCCGGACACTTGAGCTCATAAGGAAGATCCGCCTCCATTGCCTCTGCCAATATTTTGAATCCATGTCCAGACAGTTTTGCATA
>CANRFJ010000023.1 GCA_947629865.1 uncultured Lachnospiraceae bacterium
ACAGACGTTAGAGTTCCTGGTATACTGTTTGTACGAAAGGAGGAGTACAAAGGCGACGGGGAATCAATATGGCCGATTCCAAGACAAAAATAAAAATAAGGAGGAAAGAAATATGGGAAATAAACATTACCTATTACAAGCCGATAGTGCAACAGATCCTGTCACAGCAGTTTCCGGGCCATTATGCGGCGCCATCTGTACAGTCTATCTGTTAGGGGAATTTCAAGCGGAACTTGAGCGGACATTGCTCAATAATTGCTGGAAAGCTGTCAACTATAAGGACCAAGCGTCGAATCCGTACAAGATTCAGAGATACCTGACATCGTTCTTCGATACTGACAATACGCTTGAGGTGTCTCTGGTAGCGATCTCGGATAGTCCACTGTCTGCCTTTAATGGGGAAATGCTGGATGATCTGAAGAATGCGGGCATAACCAGCGCGCCAAAACTTCTTAAAGATTTTCCAAAAGATTGCGAGTATTTTATGGGAGTGTTTTCGTACGAATTGAATCCAGAACATCCAAAATCTCATTCAAACACAGAAAGTCGGCAAAAGAGTCCGGGCGAATACCATTATATCCTGCTTCACAAATGCGATAATGGCTGGGAGTATATAAACCCCCACGAAAATAAGTGGATAACTGCGGGAAAAATAGAAGAAGACGACCGTACACTTCCTGCAGGTTTTATACTCGGAAACTGGAAGTGGGAAAATTTCGGATTGGCAATTAAGAAGACAAACAAATCTAAATAGCAAAATTTTCCGGATTGCTCCGGAAAATGGAAATGAGGAAATGGATGAATAAGGAAGAACAAAACAAGAGAAGTGAAACACTTTTACACAAGGAAGCGGAGCAACCAAAGGTGCCGCACAAGCAAAATAGCGAAAATACCTATATGGACAACGATTTTATCGAGTTGAAAAGTTTGATCTATGCTCCGTTAGAGGCACTGGCGGAATCAAATTTCCAATTGCAGCGCTCAACACTGCGGGCGCTCCAGGAGATGGGTACATTACGAAAAGACGGGGATGAGTCCGTTATCCATCTAAAAACAACGAATCTGGCATACGAACACATAAAACCGGAACAGGAGGATGGCTACAGCGTAGAGAATATTCAGCTACAGGTGCCTACCATTTCTCTCATTCCGCTTAATAACCTGGCTGTGAAAAAAGCTGAAATCGACTTTTCCACAGAAATCCATGTGAACAATAATGAGGAAAACAATTTCCAGATTTACGCAAGAATCTGCTCGCCTGAGCAGAGGGGAACAGATTTTTCCCCGAAAGTATCCTATAAGATGAAGGTGGAAACGCTTCCGGCGACAGAAGGTTTCTTGAGAATTCTGGATATGCTTGGGAGCAGTCAGGTTGGCCGGCAGTTGGAGAATAAGATACTTTTGCCGGACGGAAGCATCCAGTCAGCAGAAATCCAGGCTCTGTATCAGAGCAAGATGGAACTCCGCAATCGAATCAACTCTCTGCAGGCGCTTCATAAAACTATCGCAAACAGGATCATGCAGATCCAGAACATGAGCGATTCGCTGGACGCAGATATGCCAAAGGCAATCAGCCGGAAACTGGAGTCGCTGCGGAAATTGAAGACGAAAATCATGGAGGAAATCATGTATCTGGAGCTGGATTTAACGGAAAAGGATGTGCAGGAACAAAATGTTTCAGGAACAAAAAAACAAGGAACAAATCCCTGATGAGGTGATGTCTGTGAGGGCGGAGCAGTTTCGGAGAAATCTGATCTGCTATCTCAATATCCGCCTGCTGCAGGATTACCTTCTTCGCGGGGATGAACTGGAGACCAGAATGATCTGGCTCAGTGATTTGGAACAAACTATAGAATGGGCGGGGCGGTAAGTCCCGCTGAGAAAGGAGAATGTATATGGCAATATCAGATCAATTTCGGGGGCTGGATATGAAAAACCTGATCGGAGGCCCTCTGTCTGCAGCAGCAGACGCCAGCCTGGCGCTGGCAAACAGCACGGCAACTTTTATCAACACGGTTGGATTTGACGAGAGGGGAAGGACGCGAACGGTAAAATTCGGCTACCAGCAGACATCTCAGAACGATGACGGAACTACCAATAACGACGAGATGAATGTAGACATTCCGCTGTTAGCAATCACGCCGATCCCCAATCTGCAAATCGACAACGTAGACGTTTTATTTGACATGGAGGTAAAGGAAACCTCCAAAAGCGAGAGCAGTAACGACCTCTCTGCCTCAGGGAGTGCGACCATTGGTTTTCTCGGCTTTAAGATGACTGTGACGGGAAGCGTCAGCGCCCATCAGTCCAACACCAGAAGCAGCGACAATTCGGCCAAGTATCATGTGGAGGTCAACGCAAGCAACTACGGTACGCCGGAGGGACTGGCAAGAGTGCTCGATATGATGGCGGCCAATATTTCACCGGCATTAATAAGTTCTACGCCGAAGGATGCGAACGGACAGGATCTGACAAAGGAAAAGAGAGAAAAGGTGGAGCGCCGAAAGCAGCTATCTTTGGCAGTGTCCGATCTGGAGCGTCAGGTAAACGCCGCCAGAAATGTGTATAACGAGCGGCTGACACAGTTCAGGCGGATTGCCTCCGCACAGCTGAATGAGTATTTGGCGAGAATCAGCAACGAGCTGTCTGCGCAGGAGGAAAAATTAAAAGGACTGGATCCGAGCAAAGACGCCGACTATCAGACGAACAAAAGCGCGATTGACGAGACTATTCAGAAGATAACCAATATGCGCGATGAAGTGATTGCCTCGTGGAATAATTTCCAGAACAATCTGGAGGGCCTGATGAATATTGTGGCCGATACCTCGGACACGAGTGGCGGGATATCTTCGGTGTTCGGATTAAAAATGCCCCAATTAGGGGAAAAAGATTCAATCAAAGCGATAAACTTCGCCAATAATGACAGCAGCCAATACGATGCCATGCTCACTATTCAGAATAAGTCAGTAGACGACAAAAAGAAAATGACAGCTTTGGAAAACAGCTTGTCGGACAAAAAGAGAGAATATAATCTGGCGCTGACAGAATAAAAGAATCGACGTTGTTAAAAGGAGGAATTCTAATGCCAAAAGGAGAAAGCAAGAAATCCTATTTGCAGGAAATACAGTATGTAAAGACCGTGACAATAGGAAGTATCAATCCAAACGTCCCGTTTTCGGACAAGAGCCGCGGGAGACAGGAGAACTTTTTGAACCGCTGCCTGTCCGGTCATCCCAAAGGAATTATACTCAGTAAAGATGTTGCCGTTGGATGCTTTCAGGCGGGCGAGCACAGCTTTACACTGGAGCGGACGACCTATCATGTAGGTTTCCGGAGAAAACCGGGATGGCTGACAGACGAGTCGGGAGGTGAAAAAGCATGAAAGGCAAAAAGAGCACGAAGGCAGGCAAGAACACGAAAGCCAGCAAGAGCACAAAGGCCGGCATGAGCACAAAGGCCGAAAAGAGCACGAAGGCCAGCAAGAGCGCAAAGGCCGATAAGAGCACAAAAGCCGGCATGAGCACAAAGGCCGGCAAGAACACGAAAGCCGGCATGAGCACAAAGACCGGCATGAGCACGAAGGCCGGCATGAGCACAAAGACCGGTAAGAGCACGAAGGCCGGCATGAACACGAAAGCCAGCAAGAGCACAAAAACCGGCATGAGCACAAAGGCCGGTAAGAGCACAAAAACCGGCATGAGCACAAAAGCCGGTAAGGGCACAAAGGCCGGCATGAACACGAAAGCCAGCAAGAGCACAAAAGCCGGTAAGAGCACAAAGACCGGCATGAGCACAAAGACCGGCATGAGCACAAAGACCGGCATGATCATAAAGGCCGGAAAAATAAATATCATAAGAAACCTGACAAAGATAAATGTGGTAAAATGTCTGGGGATCAGTCCGCCAAAATACATAGTAATCCACAGCACTGGCAATACGGCCTCTGCCCAAAACGAGAATCTCAACATTGTCAACAACAATCGCCACGGAATAGGGGCGCATTACTCGGTAGATGAAAAAGATATTTACCAGGCTGTATTAGACGATCATAAAATATACCACTGCGGAACGGCGAATGTATATACGCAGAAACATTTGGAATGTCGGAACAGCAATTCAATCGGGATTGAGATGTGTCAAAAGGACATGAAGGGGAATGTAGCCGAGGGTACAATTAAAAACACAGCTCTGCTCGTACAGTATCTAATGAAGATACACAATATTAATGAAAGCCATGTGCTCCGTCATTTTGATGTGGTAAGCAAGACCTGCCCGATTGCCTATGCGGGAACCACCGAAAAAAATAAGCGGTGGGGAGTTTTGAAAAAAAAGCTGGTGGGGAAAAGTAAATAGCAGAAACAGTCTATCGCAAGGAACAGCACACTAAAGTCAGTGTGACATCCCACCAAAAACTGTAAAAAGGCTTTCGGGCGTATGCCCGAAAGCCTTATCTTTGCTGTCGGTTTCCTTTGAATCCATAAGGATTCTGGTATGTATCCGCGCACACCAAATGTCCATTAACCTACTTACTTTTGATGATCTGCGGAGTATTGATACCCGCAACCCGCCTGAAAGGCCAAAATCATCAATTCAATATTTTTAGCTGAATACTCCCTATATCGGAAATGGTACAGCATGGTTTCCACAAAACTGTTCACTTTTTTCTGTTGATTTTCCAGAATTGACACACTTTCCGGTTCAGAAAAAAGGTAAGAGCGCAAAAAGCAACTCACAAATTCTTCATTTATAAAAACCAGTTCCGCCACTTGAGACGGCACTGTAATCTGGAAAACCTTATGCCTCAGCAACCAGTAACTCAGATATGCATAAATTTTTGACTCGTGTACCTTCTTGATATCCTGAAATTCCTTCAGGCGGTCGATATCCACGAAATAATCCACAATAACATGTTTCAAAATGTCATCCGAGATGACCACCTTGTCCTGAAGTTTTCTCTTGTTAACAAAATCTTCCAGCAAATCATTCAGCCACTCATATCTGCTTCGAATTTTTTCTTCACCGAATTTATCAATCAAATATTTATATGTTTTAGGCGCAGCCTCTGCACAATTCTTATCCATGATACTCCTCTCTTACCAGCCTTTGATCCATCAAAAAACAACCACAGGAACTGATATACCTGTCGAAGTAATAGTAGTGCAGACCTTCCAGTCCCCCTGTAAACTCCGTGCCATGATTTGGCAGATTGATTTTAGGAAATGTCCCGTTTTTTAATTCTTCAATGAACTGTTTTCCCTTTGTCTTATTCATCTCGCACACCGCCTTGTCTGATTATTATACCGTTATCTTTTCTCTAAAATCTTTCATCTCACCCTCTATTTCTTCCAGACGAAGAATGAAACTATCCACTTCTTTTACTATCGCATCGGATGTCTCCCATCCTCCTTTGGGCCGCACAACCACTGCCTCCGTCTCATAGACATCTCGCATTTCATCGCCAAGATCATTGGACAGTCTAGTAAGTTTAGCCAGAATATCTGACATCTTCTCTAAAGCCGTATGGCTTTTATTGTTATCCTTTTTGTATACATAATTGTGGTCGCAATCACTCCATGCTTCGTCATATATAGTTCTGACCTGAATCTCTATATAGGTTTTGCAAAAACTCACAGTATAATGTATACTACGATAGCCTTTCTTGTGTCGTTTAACGTCCAACCCCTGTTCCTTATATGGTTCTATGCTGTCCCCTTCCGCATAATACACTTTGGGTATTTCCGCCTGGAATTTTCTTCCCTCAATATGTTCCAACGGCTTATCTTTCTCATACTTCCTGTCTTCATCCATTGGAAAAGCCTCTAAAATTTCCCGATGAATGTCTAACCACTTTCCCCTGTAATTAATGATAACTCTAAGCCCAATCAAGTCTGTAATGACATCCTTATAATTTTCTACATTAATTTTAGCATATTTGTGCTCGTCATCCCCCAGCCACTCATGGCGTTTACTAATTACCTTTCCTATCAGACTTTCCACCGACTTAACTCTCTTTGTGTGCAAATGCACACCAGGAAATTGCTCAATAATATCCCATATCTTCTTCTTGACGTCCTCGCAGTAATCTTTCCATTTACCATAATCGTCATAAATCTGATGACAAATCTGCTCTGTATTTTGGGAGTGTCCCTTGGCACAGTCAACTACATTCATGTCTTCCACTTTTTGCTGCAATTTACGATCTCGCAGAAGCATCTCCCAAAATTCAATCCACTCCATAAGCTGCTATCTCCTCTGTAAAAGAATGTATAGTAATTATATCACATTGTTATATAATTGCAATTAATTTTTATTCCGGTCAGCAACAAGGCGATAACAGACTTATCCGGCCGAAGTCAAGGGCATCCTGCTACCTGCTTTCTAAAAGCAGATTAGAAAAGAAAAAGGCTTTCGGGCGTATGCCCGAAAGCCTTATAAATTCTAACTTTTTTGATTACTCAATAATGCTGGCTACACGACCGGAACCTACGGTACGGCCACCCTCGCGGATAGCGAACGTAAGGCCCTGATCCATAGCGATCGGGTGAATCAGTTCAATCGTCATCTCTACGTTATCACCAGGCATACACATCTCTGTGCCCTCCGGCAACTGAACAACACCTGTTACGTCCGTTGTACGGAAGTAGAACTGCGGACGGTAGTTGTTGAAGAACGGAGTATGACGTCCGCCCTCGTCCTTAGTCAGTACATAAACCTGAGCGGTAAACTTGGTGTGGCATGTCAGTGTACCCGGCTGACAAAGCACCTGTCCTCTCTCGATCTCGTTCTTCTGAACGCCACGGAGAAGTACACCGGCATTATCACCAGCCTGAGCCTCATCCAGCTCTTTGTGGAACATCTCGATACCAGTTACAACAACCTTGCGGGTATCCTCTTTGATACCAACAATCTCAACCTCATCATTCAGATGAAGTGTACCAGCCTCAACACGTCCGGTAGCAACCGTACCACGTCCGGTGATGGAGAATACGTCCTCGACAGGCATTACAAACGGTTTATCCGTATCACGCTGCGGATCCGGAATATACTCGTCGATAGTATTCATGAGCTCCATGATCTTGTCGCCCCACTCGCCGCTCGGATCTTCCAGAGCTTTCAGAGCGGAACCCTTGATAATCGGGCAGTCTGTGAACTCATACTCCTCAAGCTGCTCGGTAACTTCCATCTCTACCAGCTCAATCAGCTCGTCGTCATCTACCATATCGCATTTGTTCAGGAATACAATGATATACGGTACGCCTACCTGACGGGACAGAAGGATGTGCTCCTTAGTCTGAGCCATAACACCATCGGTAGCAGCTACTACCAGGATAGCGCCGTCCATCTGTGCGGCACCGGTAATCATGTTCTTAACGTAGTCGGCATGTCCAGGACAGTCTACATGTGCATAGTGTCTTTTCTCTGTCTCGTACTCTACATGTGCAGTGGAGATTGTGATACCACGCTCTCTCTCCTCCGGCGCTTTATCAATGTTCTCGAAATCAGTAGCTTCATTTCCCGATACCCTCTCAGCCAGTACCTTTGTGATAGCGGCTGTCAGAGTGGTCTTACCATGGTCAACGTGTCCGATGGTACCAATGTTACAATGCGGTTTACTTCTTACATACTTTTCCTTAGCCATTTCTAAACGTCCTCCTAACATTTTTTATACTTTTTATTTAGAAACTTCTGCCAATATAGCACCATTATAGGGCATATAGACTAAAAAAGCAACCCCTTTTTAGTCTGCTAAAAAATCAATTCTTTTTTAGTCCGCTAAAAAAGCAACCCTTTTTTAGTTTGCTTAAAAGGCAAGTCTTTTTTAGTCTGCCAAAAAAGCAACGCCCTTTTATCCTTTTGTGTACATTTATTTGCCGTTCTTCTGATCAAGCACTTTGTCCTGAACATTTTTCGGGCATTTTTCGTATCTCTCAAAGAACATGGAATAGTTACCGCGTCCCTGAGTGGTAGAACGAAGTTCTGTGGAGTAGCCGAACATTTCCGCCAGCGGAACAAACGCTCGAACGATCTTGCCGCCGCCCAGGTCATCCATTCCCTCGATCTGGCCTCGCTTTGCATTCAGGCTTCCGATTACATCGCCCATGTATTCCTCCGGCATTGTTACCTCAACCTTCATGATCGGCTCCAGCAGTACGGCTCCGCCCTTCTGCATTGCCTCCTTGAAGGCCATGGAACCGGCAATGTGGAATGCCATCTCACTGGAATCCACCTCATGGTAGGTACCGTCGTAGCAGTTTGCGTGGATACCAAGTACCGGAAATCCTGCCAGAATACCGGACTGAGCAGCCTCCTGAATACCCTCGTCAACGGCCGGAATATATTCCTTAGGAATGGCGCCGCCGACTACGGTGGACTCAAACTCATAAGTGGTCTCGCCGTTCGGATCAATTGGCGTAAAGCGCACACGGCAGTGTCCATACTGTCCACGACCACCGGACTGCTTCGCATATTTGCTGTCGATCTCCACTTCTTTTGTAAAGGTTTCCTTATAGGCAACCTGCGGAGCTCCTACGTTTGCCTCTACATTGAATTCACGGAGCAGACGGTCTACAATGACTTCCAGATGAAGTTCGCCCATTCCGGCAATGATAGTCTGTCCCGTCTCCTGGTCTGTATGCGCGCGGAAGGTCGGATCCTCCTCTGCCAGTTTTGACAGCGCCTCGCCCATCTTGCCCTGGTCGTTCTTTGTCTTGGGCTCGATTGCCAGCTCGATAACCGGCTCCGGAAATTCCATCGACTCAAGAATTACCGGATGGTTCTCGTCACAGATCGTATCTCCTGTAGTTGTCAGTTTGAAACCAACGGCTGCGGCGATATCGCCGGAATATACCTTGTCCAGTTCGCTCCGCTTGTTGGCGTGCATCTGAAGGATACGTCCGACACGCTCTTTCTTACCCTTGGTCGCATTCAGTACATAGGAACCTGAATTCAGTGTTCCGGAATACACGCGGAAAAATGCAAGTTTTCCGACGAATGGATCTGACATGATCTTAAATGCCAGAGCGGAAAACGGTTCCTCGTCAGACGAACGGCGGGTTACTTCGTTGCCGTCGTCATCCACACCAGTGATGTCCGGAATGTCTGTCGGCGCCGGCATGTACTCGATTACGCCGTCTAACATTTTCTGAACGCCCTTGTTCTTATATGCGGAACCGCAGTATACAGGCACTGCCTCACATGCGATGGTTCCCTTCCTGAGCACCCTCTTGAGATCCTCTACGGACGGCTCCTCGCCCTCCAGGTACTGCATCATCAAATCGTCGTCCATGTCGCAGATTTTCTCCACAAGGTTCTCATGCCATTCCTGGGCGAGTTCCTTCATGTCATCCGGAATCTCGGTAATCTCGATTTCCTCGCCTTTATCATCTCTGTAGTAATATGCTTCCATTTCGAACAAATCAATCAGGCCGATAAAGTCGTCCTCTTTTCCAATCGGAATCTGAACGGGAATTGCATTTTTGCCCAGACGGTCAATGATCGTCTGCACAGAATAGTAAAAATCTGCACCCATCTTATCCATCTTGTTGATGAATGCCATACGCGGTACGTTGTATGTGTCGGCCTGACGCCATACGTTCTCAGACTGCGGCTCAACACCTGCTTTTGCATCAAATACGCCTACCGCACCATCCAATACACGCAGGGAACGCTCTACCTCTACGGTAAAGTCAACATGTCCCGGGGTATCAATGATATTGATGCGGTGCTCCAACGCACCCGGTTTTGCTTTGTGGTGGTCTTCCAGTGTCCAGTGACAGGTGGTAGCGGCAGATGTAATGGTAATACCACGCTCCTGCTCCTGCTCCATCCAGTCCATGGTGGAAGCGCCATCATGAGTCTCACCAATTTTATAATTGACACCGGTATAGTACAGAATACGCTCTGTCAGCGTCGTCTTACCGGCATCGATATGAGCCATAATACCAATGTTTCTGGTACGCTCTAATGGATATTCTCTTCCAGCCAAAGCCAGTTCCTCCTTTTCACAAAATTTACATGCAGCATTTTCTTACCAGCGGTAATCGGTCGCGAAAGCTAAATTCTTCGCCTAAAGTCTCATTTTTACCAGCGGTAGTGGGCGAAGGCTGAAGCCTTTGCTTAAAGGCCTCTCTTACCAGCGGTAGTGGGCGAAGGCTGAAGCCTTCACTTAAAAGGTCTCCCCTTACCAGCGGTAGTGAGCAAAGGCTTTGTTTGCCTCAGCCATCTTGTGCATATCCTCTTTCTTCTTCACAGATGCACCCGTATTGTTTGCCGCATCCATAATCTCATTGGCGAGCCTCTCCTTCATGGTCTTCTCGCCTCTCGCACGAGAGTATGTGGTCAGCCAGCGGAGCGCCAGGGCCTGGCGTCGATCCGGACGAACTTCCAAAGGAACCTGATAAGTGGAACCGCCGATACGTCTTGCCTTAACTTCCAGCTCCGGCATCACGTTGTTCATCGCTTCCTCAAATACCTCCAGAGCGTCCTTACCGGTCTTCTCTGCAACCGTCTCGAAAGCTCCGTAGACGATCTTCTGAGCAACGCCCTTTTTGCCATCCAGCATAATGTTGTTAATCAGTTTCGTAACAACCTTATTCTTATACACCGGATCGGCCAATACATCTCTTTTCTGAATATGTCCTTTTCGTGGCACGTTACTTCCCTCCTTAATAAATATTAATTCACAGGTACTCACGACTTGTGTCCGCACCAGCTTAAATCTTGCTTACTCTCCATATTCTCATAAAAACGTTTTTCAAAAATTTTTTACAAAAAATATATTCTAAGACGCAAAAATTAATCCGGTACTTTTACATTAGCTTATTTTGCAGCTTTCGGTTTCTTGGCGCCGTACTTGGAACGGGCCTGCTTTCTGTCAGCGACACCTGCTGTGTCCAGCGTACCGCGGATAATGTGGTACCTGGTACCAGGAAGATCCTTGACACGTCCGCCACGAATCATGACAACGCTATGCTCCTGAAGGTTGTGACCTTCGCCTGGAATATAGCTCGTCACCTCAATACCGTTGGAGAGACGAACTCTGGCAATCTTACGAAGTGCTGAGTTAGGCTTCTTCGGTGTAGCAGTACGAACTACAGTGCAAACACCACGCTTCTGAGGAGAACTGGTATTAACCGATTTCTTCTTCAGAGAGTTGTAGGATGACTGTAGCGCCGGAGAATTGGATTTCTTGGCAACCGATTTTCTTCCCTGCTTCACTAATTGGTTAAAAGTTGGCATTAATTTTCACCTCCTGTTCTTTATTTTACACGTCCGGGCGCACTATAAAAAGCGCACGAACGCATTCTAAAACATTATAGCGTGTGCGCTTTCCTTTGTCAAGATAAATTTCTGCGGCAAAACCCCTACAAATTTCTGCCGCAAACCCCTACAGGGTTGGAAAGTCAAAATTGTTTAATATGGCCGGAAGCGGGTTGCATTTTTGCAGCGCCATCAGTATATCGCTCTGCCGGACATATCCTGCTGCCTCCCGGCACCACTCTGCCTCCTGGAAGGCGCCGATCACAAACAGCGCCACCCACACGAGCAACATTCCGAACACCAGCCCTAACAGTGCGCCGCCCGCCTTGTTCACCTCTTTCACCACCGGTATGTGGTCGATCACCTTCAGCACTCTTGCCACGATTCCCAGGGCAACAGCCGTCACAAGCAGCGCCACTACAAATGCCGCCCCTTCCCGCACCACTACGTCTTTCGGTATCATCGGAAGGATAAGCGGCGCCAGCACAGTGGTGATCACCAGAAGAAGGGCCAGGCGCACAATGGAGTACACCTTCATCACAAGTCCGCGGTATGCCCCGTCCAGCACACAGACCAGCACGACAACCGCTGCAATTATCTCCGCAATCCTCACTTCCATTTTTCCTCCGTTCCGCTCCTATCCGGCCGCCAGTTGAATCTTCCGGATGGACGAACTGTCCACCACTGTATATATGTTGCCGTTGGCCGTGGGATAGACCGCTTCGAGTTCACTGTCAAAATGACAGTTGAATTTGTCATGTCCGTTCATTCTCAGAATGTTGCAGTTGTGACTGGAATGAAACAGTATCTCGTCCCCGTAAATTTCCATGTCGGAATACTCATAGGTAATTTTCTTCGACAATTCCTCCCGCCCCCTTAGATTATACACATGCAGCGTCAGGTTCTCCCTGTCCTTTCCGCCCGCCGTCACAACGGCGATGTATTCATCATTGCAGGCCATGCTCCGTATTTCCTCGTCAAAAGTCTGCTCGCACAGCAGATCCGGCTGCTTCATCCGCTCAAAGAGGCTGAATCCCTTCTCGTGGAACACCGCCACGGTATCGCCCCCCAGAAATTCAATCCTGGAAATCACGCTGTCCCCGAAGGATTTTCCTCCCACCAGCGTGTTTTTGTCCTGCCCCACCTCCGTGAAGTTGTAAAAACTGACTTTGTTCTCCAGCGTGTTGCCGGACACCGCCAGATAGGCTATGACTATACTGTTTCCGTCCGGTGAAATGTCAAAATCCAGAGGATACCCCTCCTCGCTGACATTGCTGGGTATCTCTACCAGCAGGCTGTCCGCAGTGCTGTATGGATTATACAGGTTCAGGACGTTGGAATCGCTGTCCTCCAGGAGAGCCGCCACCACACCCTGATCCGCCACCTTGGCACGGACGATGGGAAGCGTGGTCTCCATGCCCGTCCCCTCGTCTTTTCCGTTGTATACATAGAACTGCTTGCCCTTCACATCCGCAGCCACTACAAACTCCCCGCAGGTGTCCACCTGGGGCTGCTCCATCTCATAGCCGCCGTTCCACAGGCTTCTGCCCGTATTGTCAATCGCGCTGATTCCGCTCCGGCTGTATTTTAATATATTTTTATTGAAATATGTATAGTGGACATTGCTGCTGTCGCTGCGCTCCGTCTCGCTCTCCACCTGATAACTGTCGAAACAGCGGTTGCTAAAATAATAGGACAGAACAAAAAGCGCGCAGAGAGCCGCGGCCACAATAAGCGCCACCAGCATGACGCGGCGCCGCATCTTCTTTTTCGCATCCTCGCTCAATCCGGAATTTCTGCGGAAGAAAATCATATCTGCCACCATATACCACCTCTTACAGGCGATTATACCATACCATGGATTTATTTGGCAACCGGACTTTGCGGAGCCGGCGCAATTCCCTGACCGGACGCAGAGAGCGGAGTGGCGGCCGCAGCCGGGCCGGAAGCGGCGGGCGTGGGCGTCACCCGAACCAGATTGCTCCCCATCGTCTCCACCATCGTGGTGTTGCTCTTTCCCTGCTCGCCCAGCGCCAGCTCCTGAAGATTATGTACCTGCTCCTTTACCTGATTGATGGTGTTCTGGTTCTGCATGACGGAAGCCCCCACTAACACCGCGATCAGCGCCACGCACAGGCCCAGGCCGTATCCCATCCGGTTTTCCCGCTGGTTCTGCCGGTTCCTGCTCTTTTCCTTTTCCTCTATGATGCCGCGGATATTCCGCACCACCCGGTCGTCCTCCTGCTCTACGATGTGTACATGGCGGTTGGCTTCCTTTTCCATATAGTTGAGCATTTCCGGATTTTTTTCATAATATATGTAATACCCCTTCTGCTTTTCAAACTGTCCGTTCCGGTAGAGAAAAAAGTTGTCCTCCCGCTCCGCTTCTTCATATATATATAACACCTTGTCCCTGTGCTGAAAGTTCCTCTTGTGAATCTCCAGCAGTCTGGCCGCATCTTTGACCATAAAACCGCGGCAGGAGTAGTACCACCCCACGATCTCCAGATCCGTAAAGTTCTCCTTTATCTCCGTGTAGATCCGGTTCCACATCTCCTGGGTAAATTCCGGGCCGGTGCGTCCGGCAAAGCCGGGAATCTCCACGATTCCTGAGATCTGATACACCTTGTCCCCGTTGTACAGGAATGTATTTCCCAGGAGCACCGCCCCCTTTTCCAGACCTTTCCCCTGCTCCGAGAGTTTTCGCGCAAAGCGGATCACATAATCTTCCATGTAGATTTTTCCGCGTCCGGGGATACTTCCTATCTGTCTCACGCTTTTTGGTTTATTCCACTGCATATAAATCCTCCATTCCGAAGCGCAGCGCCGGAACTGTCGCCACCGCTCCTTCGCATTTTTCTTTCTGCTACTATAGCACAAACAAAATGCTGAATTTGTCGATTGGGAGCACGCACCAAAATTTTCCTCTCCTGCCAGACTCTGCCTCTCCGGCATTTTCTTTCTGTAATTCGATTTCTTCTGGATTAAAACCCCGATTTCGGAGAATACTTTTTATAGATTATTAAAGTGAGAAAGGCTGATAGCGTTATGATACAATATTTTAATCCTGGCGAGCGCCAGGCTCTTTTCGACTTTACCTGCTCCCTGCAGAAATTGCTGGAAAAGCATCACTATACAAGCCGCGAGACGGTTCTGATCTGCATTGGCTCAGACCGCGCCACCGGCGACTGCCTGGGGCCCATCGTCGGGCACAAACTGGGAATCCACGAGAGGCACTTTGAAAAAAAAGACTTCCATCTCTATGGCACGCTGGAAAAGCCCATCCATGCCAAAAATCTGGAAGCCACTGTCAATTTTGTCCAGTTATATCATCCGGACGCCCTGATTATCGCCATTGACGCCTCTCTGGGCATCGCGCCCCATGTGGGGTACATCACGCTGGGCGAGGGCTCTCTGTGTCCCGGCGTCGGTGTGGACAAGGATCTCCCCTCCGTGGGGGACATCTTCATCACCGGAATCGTGAATCTCTCCGGCTTCGGCGGACAGATGCTGTTACAGACGACACATCTGAATCTCGTCATGCAGCTGGCGGACTTCATCGCCCTGGGCATCTACCGGTGCCTCCTGCGCTCAGAATTCCGTCCGGCCCTCCAGCGCGCGGAATAACGTCATCTCGTCAATAAACTCCAGCGCCCCGCCCACCGGCACGCCGCTGGCGATGCGGGTGACTTTAATGCCCGCCTGCTTCACATATTTGCTGATCCACAGAGCCGTGGCCTCTCCCTCTACCGTAGAGTTGGTGGCCACGATCACCTCCTGTACGTCCTCGCGCTGGAGACGCTGCAGAAGTTCCTTCAGTTTCAGATTCTCCGGCTGGACACCCACCATGGGATTGACTGCGCCGTGCAGCACATGGTACACTCCCTTGTACTGTCCGGTCTTTTCGTAGGCGGCCAGATCGCTCGGCTCCTCCACCACCATAATGGTGCTCCGGTCTCTCTTTTCGTCCTGGCAGATAGGACAGACCGGCTGGTCGGACAGATTAAAACACCTGCTGCACAGACAGATTTTCTGCCTGGCGTCTAACAGGCTCCTGGCCATCTGCTCCACCCGTTTCTCCGGCATATTCAATATATGGAACGCCAGGCGCTGGGCAGTCTTTGGCCCGATGCCTGGAAGTCCCGCCAGTTCTTCTATCAGGTTGTTAATCGACTCGCTATAGTAATTCATCAGAATGGGAATCCTCCGCCCAGATTGATACCGCCGGTCAGCGCCTCCATGGATTTGGCGCTGTCCTCCTCCAGTTTGCGCAGCGCCTCGTTGGTGGCTGCCACAATCAGATCCTCTAACATCTCAATGTCGTCCGGATCCACTACCTCCTCGCTCAGTTTCACGGAGAGCACTTCTTTTTTTCCGGATACCCTCACGGTCACGGCCCCGCCGCCCGCTGTGGCCTCAAATTCCTTTTCCTCCATCTCTTTCTGCGTCTGCTCCATCTGCCGCTGCATCTTCTGTGCCTGCTTCATCAGATTGTTCATGTTTCCCGGCATCCCTCCGCCCGGAAATCCTCCACGCCTTGCCATAGTTTCCTCCATTCTGCGGTCTCCCGCCTTTAATCCATCATTTCTATCTCTACATTTTTAATTATATTCCGAAGATCCGGAAAAGCATCCATCTCCCGGCTGCTCTGTGCAAAACGAACCTCCAGCCGTATCTCCCGGCCCGTAAGCTGCCCCACCGCATCGATAATCTCCTTCTGGTTTTCCGTCCGCCGGAAAAACTCCGCTGGCGTCTTCTGTGAAAAAGCCAGAATCAGGCTGCCGCTGTCCGACACCGAGAGCGCCGCATCATTCAGCATACTGCGCGTGACCGGATTCACTCTGTGCAGAATCTGGCCCCAGTTCGCCACCGCCTCCCGGACATCCTCCGGCACGGCCTCCGGCCGGATTACCCGTTTTTCCACGGGGGAAGCCGCTGCCGCCGTGGCGCCGCCCTCCGGAGCGGCCCGGAGCGCTCCCGATGCAAGCGCCTCCTGCAGCTCGTCATTCACAGCCTCCAGATTGTGCAGCCGATTGACGAGCGCGTCATAATCCCTGTCCATCTGCGGGCGGCACAGCCGGATCAGCGCCACCTCCAGAAGGACGCGCCGGTTGTTCCCATACTTCATCTCGTTGGCCAGTTCAGACAGTACGCGGATATAGCGGAACAGCATCTCCGTCTCCACTTCCTCCGCATACTTTTGCATCTCCATCAGATTTTCGGCGGACATATCCACTAACTGCCCCACGTCTTCCGCCGTCTTTATCACCAGAAGATTCCGCAGATACCAGATGTACTCGCTGACAAACCGAGTCAGGTCTTTTCCCTGCTCCGCCACCCTGCCCACCACGTTCACCACGTCCTCCACGCGGTTTTTCAGCAGGGCCTCCATCAGTTCATGGTACACCGTCTGATCCACGGCGCCCAGTACCTGCATCACCTTTTCATAAGTCAGCTTCTCCCCGAAATAGAAGGAGACGCACTGTTCCAGCAGGCTCAAGCCGTCCCGCAGGGCGCCGTCCGCCTGTCTGGCAATATAGGTCAGCGCCTTCTCCTCGGCCTCCATTCCCTCGCTGTCGAGCAGTTCCCTCAGTCGCTCCGCAATGGTGTCCACGCTGATTCTCTTAAAATCATAGCGCTGGCACCGGGAGAGAATCGTCAGCGGAATCTTGTGCGCCTCTGTGGTGGCCAGAATAAAAATCAGATAGGACGGCGGCTCCTCCAGCGTCTTGAGCAGGGCGTTGAACGCGCTGGTCGAGAGCATATGCACCTCGTCGATTATATACACCTTATAGCGCCCCTCCGTCGGAGAGTACTGCACCTCGTCGATCACCTGCCGGATATCGTCCACCCGATTGTTTGAGGCCGCGTCGATTTCCACTACATTCATGGACGCCTGGCTCTCAATGGCCCGGCACATCGCACACTGTCCGCAGGGGCCGTCCGGCCCCGGATTCTCACAATTGACGGCTCTGGCGAAAATCTTCGCCACCGTGGTCTTGCCCGTTCCCCTTGTCCCGCAGAACAGATAGGCATGTCCAATCCGGTCAGCCTGGATCTGGTTCTTCAGCGTGGTGACGATATTCTCCTGTCCCTTCACACTGGAAAAATCCCGCGGGCGGTATTTTCGATATAACGCCTGATATGACACGATCCCTCACATTTCCTTTCCACTGTCTTTTACCGGTATCTGTCCCGCAGTCCTCAGGACTTCTGGCGCTCGTCGCCAAAACTGATGCCGAGGCTCTTTGCCTCTCTGATGATGGAAGCATCCGGATCCACCATCTTCAGACGGCCCGCCACCTCCTCAAGGGGAACCGGTACAATCACGTCGTTTTTAAATCCAACCATGTAACCGTACTTCTCCTCCAGTATCAGCCTGGCCGCCGCCGCTCCCAGACGGCTGGCAATCACTCTGTCGTAGGCGCAGGGACTTCCGCCCCTCTGGGTATGGCCCGGCACGGTGATGCGTATCTCCTGCCCCGTGCGCTCCTCGATCTCAGCGCCTATTTTATAGGAAACACTCGGATACGGATTGTTTTTCAGTTTTGCCTTCAATTCCTTCTTGGTGAGAGCCGCATCCTCTTTGGAAATCGCGCCCTCCGCCACTGCCAGTATGGAGAACCGCTTGCCGGCCTCCGTCCTCCGCTCAATGGCCTCGACCACCGCGTCTATATCATAGGGAATCTCCGGTATGAGGATTACGTCCGCCCCTCCCGCTATACCGGCGTGGAGAGTCAGCCAGCCCACCTTGTGGCCCATGACTTCGACAATGAACACCCGACCGTGGGAATAGGCCGTCGTGTGTATGCAGTCGATGGCATTGGTCGCTATATCCACGGCGCTCTGGAAACCAAACGTCATGTCGGAACCCCATATGTCATTGTCGATGGTCTTGGGGAGGCTCACTACATTCAGCCCCTCCTCCCGCAGCATGTTGGCAGATTTCTGCGTGCCGTTGCCGCCGAGGATCACCAGACAGTCCAGCTTCAGTTTTTTATAAGTATTCACCATCGCCAACACCTTGTCCATCCCGTTGGCGTCAGGCTTGCGCATATTCTTAAACGGCTGGCGGGAGGAACCGAGGATTGTGCCTCCCTCGGTCAGGATACCGGAAAAATCCGATGGTTTCATCTTGATGTATTTTTCATACATAAGTCCCTTATACCCCTCCAGGATACCGATGATCTCCGTGTCCGGATCCGCATTGTACAGCGCCTTTGCCACGCCGCGCATGGTAGCATTGAGCGCCTGGCAGTCGCCGCCGCTTGTCAGAAAAGCCACTCGTCTCATAATAACCCTCCATTCTGTTTATCGTTCTTATCGTTCTTCTACTTATTCTACCCCATTTATAAAAATATGGCAACGAAAAAAAGTATCTCTTTCCCGTTTTATCTTTTCACACAAATCAGTTGCATTTTCCCCATAAATATATTAAAATGAATGTACTGGTTTTGTTGAGAAAGTAGCACAATAAATATAATGAAAGGATGGTTTACTGAAAATGACAAACAACATGCCTAAAACCAAAATCGGAATTGTGGCTGTGAGCCGGGACTGCTTTCCGGAGTCACTTTCCGTCAACAGAAGAAAGGCCCTGGTAGAGGCCTACGGGAAAAAGTACGATGCGGCTGACATCTATGAGTGCCCGATCTGTATCGTAGAGAGCGAGATTCACATGGTACAGGCTCTGGAGGACGTCAAGAAGAACGGCTGCGATTCCCTGGTCGTATACCTCGGAAACTTCGGCCCGGAGATTGCCGAGACGCTTCTTGCCAAGCACTTTGACGGCCCGGTTATGTTCTGCGCCGCCGCAGAGGAGACCTCGAAAGACGGCGGACTCGTTCAGGGACGTGGAGACGCTTACTGCGGTATGTTAAATGCCAGCTACAACTTAAAGCTGCGCAACATCCGCGCTTACATACCGGAGTATCCGGTGGGCACCGCCGAGGAGTGTGCGGATATGATCCACGAGTTCGTTCCGATCGCCCGCGCCATCGTTGCCCTGAACAACTTAAAGATTATAAGCTTCGGCCCGCGGCCGCTCAACTTCCTCGCCTGCAACGCACCGATCAAGCAGCTCTACAACTTAAATGTTGAGATTGAGGAGAACTCCGAGCTGGATCTTTTCGAGGCCTTCAATAACCATGCGGGCGACTCCCGTATTCCGGATGTAGTAGCCGACATGGAGAAAGAACTCGGCGCCGGCAACAAGAAACCGGAGATTCTCGCCAAGTTAGCCCAGTATGAGCTGACGCTCCTCGACTGGGTAGAGGAGCACAAAGGCTATCGCAAGTATGTTGCCATCGCGGGCAAATGCTGGCCGGCCTTCCAGACACAGTTCGGCTTCGTTCCGTGCTATGTCAACAGCCGTCTCACCGACAGAGGCATTCCGGTGTCCTGTGAGGTGGATATCTACGGCGCCCTCTCCGAGTTCATCGGAACCGTTGTCAGCGAGGACACCGTTACCCTGCTCGACATCAACAACTCTGTTCCGGCCGACATCTACGAGGAGGACATCAAGGGCAAATTCGACTACACATCCACAGATGTGTTCATGGGCTTCCACTGCGGAAACACAGCTTCCAGCAAGCTCTCCTTCTGCGAGATGAAGTATCAGATGATCATGGCCCGGAGCCTTCCGGTAGAGGTTACGAACGGAACACTGGAGGGAGACATTGTGCCGGGAGATATTACGTTCTTCCGTCTCCAGAGTACATCCGACGCCAAGATCCGCGCTTACATCGCCCACGGCGAGGTGCTTCCGGTAGCAACCCGCTCCTTTGGAGCCATCGGTATTTTTGCCATTCCGGAGATGGGACGCTTCTACCGCCATGTGCTGATCGAGGGCAACTATCCTCACCACGGCGCAGTCGCATTCGGACACTTCGGCAAGACGCTGTATGAGGTATTCAAGTACATCGGCGTTCCGGTAGAGGAGATTGGCTTCAATCAGCCGAAGGGAATGCTCTACAAGACAGAGAACCCGTTCAAATAAGGATTGGCCGAAAAACCGGTCATACAACGATCATAAAAAGCGACTCGCTTGCGAGTCGCTTTCTATCAATAATAAATGGAGGTACAATATGTATTACATAGGTGTTGATTTAGGAACATCCGCAGTGAAGCTGCTGCTGATGGAGGGAAACGGTAAAATCTGCAATATCGTCTCCAACGAATACCCCCTGTCCTTCCCGCATCCGGGCTGGTCGGAGCAGAAACCGGAGGACTGGTGGGACGCTGTCGTAGACGGCGTAAAAAAACTGACGGACGGCTTTGACGCCTCCCAGGTTGCCGGCATCAGCTTCGGCGGACAGATGCACGGCCTCGTAATCCTCGACAAGGACGACAACGTGATCCGCCCGGCGATCCTCTGGAACGACGGACGAACCACCAAGGAAGTGGATTACCTCAACAACACGATTGGCCGGGATAAATTATCCCAGTACACCGCCAATATCGCTTTTGCCGGCTTCACCGCCCCGAAGATCCTCTGGGTAAAGGAAAACGAGCCGGAGAATTTTGCAAAGATTGCAAAGATCATGCTGCCGAAGGACTACATCGCCTACAAGATGACCGGCGTACACAGCTGTGATTACTCCGACGCCTCCGGTATGCTTTTGCTGGACGTAAAGAATAAATGCTGGTCTAAGGAAATGTTGGAGATCTGCGATGTAAGAGAGGAACAGCTGCCGACGCTCTTTGAGAGCTACGAAGTGACCGGCACACTCACGGGAGAAGCCGCTGCCGCTCTCGGCCTCACAACCGCCTGCAAGGTCGCAGCCGGCGCGGGCGACAATGCCGCCGCTGCCGTGGGAACCGGAACCGTGGGCGACGGCGGATGCAATATTTCCCTCGGAACCTCCGGCACCATCTTTATCACCAGCAAAGAATTTGGCGTGGATCGCTTTAACGCCCTCCACTCCTTTGACCATGCGGACGGCAATTATCATCTGATGGGCTGTATGCTCAGCGCCGCCTCCTGCAACAAGTGGTGGATGGATGAGATCATCGGCACTAAAGATTACGGCCGTGAGCAGGAGCCGATTACAGATGAAAAGCTGGGAAGAAACAACGTGTTCTATCTCCCCTATCTGATGGGGGAGCGCTCGCCCCACAACAATCCGGACGCCAGGGCGCTCTTTATCGGCATGTCCATGGATACCACGCGGGCCGATATGACTCAGGCCGTACTGGAGGGAGTCGCCTTCGCCATGCGCGACTGCTATGAGATTGCCAAAGACCTGGGCATCCGGATCACCGAGACCAAGATCTGCGGCGGCGGCGCCAAGAGCCCGCTGTGGAGAAAGATTATGGCCAATGTCCTGAACATCAACGTCAACATCATTGAGAGCGAGGAGGGGCCGGGACTGGGCGGCGCCATGCTGGCAGCCGTCGCCTGCGGCGAATATGCTTCTGTTCAGGAGGCTGCCGACAAGATCGTAAAGGTAGTCGGGACGGAGAAGCCGGATCCGGCGCTGGCAGCGCGCTATGACGAGCGCTACGCCAAATTCAAGGAGATCTATCCCACAGTCAAGGCGCTATATGACACTTTGAAGTGAGGATAAACACATGAAACTGAAACTGCGATTGACCGTTATTCTCTGCCTGATAACCGCATTGCTTCTCACGGGATGCGGTTATCAGAAGCCGGAGGCGTATGCTGTGCAGAAACTTTCCGTGGATTCCATCACCACGGTCTGCCAGACGGACTGCCGCCTGTCAGATGTGACAGTGAGCGCCGACGACAAAAACTGCACGACCGTATATGAGTACACAGACGTGGCGGAGAACCGGGGCGCGGAGGACGCCAGAGCCTACCACGATTACCTGAGGGCGCAGAAGTGCTGCCGCCGGATAGAGGATTTTCCTGACGGCGGGGGATCCTATACCGCTTACATTGTCTCCCAGGAAAAAATCGCCACCGGTTTTACTCTGAAAGTGGCCTTTACCAACGATTCCTATACGGTCACGATAACGGATAACCTGATTCCGGACGACATACCGGAGAACTGAGCAGAAAGGAGGGAGCTCATGTCAACAGATTATAACATTCGGGAGCGCATCAAAGATATCATCAACGGCTCTACCGATTACGACAAGCTGCGGAAATCCAGCATACAGGGAATGATCGACCGGGCGGACAATATTTTCCAATTTCTTCTCCTCCTGTTCGGCCTTGGCTTCTGGATCGTCATGATTCTGAAGTATTTCCTGTAGGGGAGCTTTTGCAAATCCATATGTGTTCCGGATAAATCAAGGATTATTCCGGAAATATCATAGCCTTTTTTTCCTTCTGAGCCTAGAATAAAAGCAGTATATTGTAGTATAGCACGGCAAAAAAGGAGGAGAACCTATGAAGCAATGGAAACGCACAACCAGCCTTCTGCTGTCCGGAGCGATGATTCTGTCGCTGACACTGAGCAGTCTGACAGGCGCCGTCTCTGAGGCAAAGGCAAAGAAAGCTGTCCTGAAAACCAAGTCAGTAAAACTCACGGTGGGAAAGACAAAAACCATCCGTATAAAGAACAAAAAGGCATCCTGTAAGTATACCTTCCAGAGCAATAAGAAAAAAGTTGCTTCCGTGTCAAAAAAAGGGAAGATCAAAGCTCTGAAGAAGGGCTCTGCCAAAATTACGGTAAAGGAAACTGCCAAAAAAGGCAAAAGAAAAACGAGAAAGATCGGTGTTGTAAAAGTGAAAATAACAGAATCTGCAAATAATAAGGACAAAAATACAGATACGAACAAAGACACCGGCGCAGACAGCAGCAAGCCGACGCCCGCACCGGGCAATACGGCCACAGTTACGCCCTCGTCTGCACCGTCGTCCGCACCGGACGGAACCCCCACACCCACGCCGAAGAACTCACCTTCTTCCAAGCCGTCGGGAACTCCGAAGCCAACCGTGCCACCCACATACCAGCCGCCGGCTGATTACACCAACAAAAAAGCGGATGTGGCCTACGGGGAGAAGAAAGAGATTGAGTACGACTCAAAGACGACAGGCAATACGAGGAAAGCGATTGTCGTTCTGCCGCCCGGATATGACAAGTCCAAGCAGTATCCGGTAGTATACCTGCTCCACGGAATCGGCGGAGACCACACAGAGTGGTTCCAGGGCGGTAAGCCCATTGAGATTCTCGGCAATCTCATCGCCGCCGGAGAGGCAGACGATATGATTATGGTGTTCCCGAACATCCGCGCCAGATATGATGACAAAGCGGCCTACGAACTCACTCCGGAGGCATTTAAAGCATTTGACAATTTCATCAACGATTTGAGGGACGATCTGATGCCTTATATCGAGAAAAACTTCTCCGTGAAGACCGGCCGGGAGAACACAGCTGTGTGCGGCCTGTCCATGGGCGGACGGGAATCCCTCAACATCGGTCTGAAGATGCCGGATAAGATTGGTTACATCGGCGCCTTTGAACCGGCTATCGGTGTCCTGCCATACGACACAGAGCCGGAAGGACTGTTTACGAAGGAGACCATGACCTTGCCGGAGGAATACAAGAATAATACCTTCCTCATGATTGTGAAGGGACAGAACGACGGCGTCGTCGGCGAATGGCCTCTCACTTACCACAATACGCTGGAGGCAAACGGTGTGCCCCATCTGTACTACGACATGCCGGGCAGTCATGATTTCTCCGTGTGGAACAATGGATTCTACAATTTTGCAAAAAGGATTTTCAGTAAAAGTCCCATTGCGGGATAAACACAATTACAATTATATTCCTTAAAAACAGTGCAGTTCCGAAAGGAAACTGCACTGTTTTTTTGGGCGGAAGTGTGGTATTCTGATAGAAGGGAGAAGAAACAGAGTGAGGGGAGCGCAGCCGCTCCGGATTGGAGATTTATATGGATTTTTCTGTGGGACAGATTATTAAGATGAAGAAACCGCACCCCTGCGGTGAAAACCGCTGGGAGATTCTGCGGGTAGGCATGGACTTCCGCCTCCGCTGCCTGCGCTGCGGACGCCAGGTGATGGTTCCACGCAAGACGGTGGAAAAGGGCTTCCGCGGTTTCCTGACGGAGTAGCCGTCTGTTTGTGCGGAATATATCAACATTCATTCCTAAAATATCATAGCAATTTTCCCTGATAAAATTTACAATATAAGTAGTGAAATTACCGCGAAACAGGCAGTTTCACTTAAATTTATCAGATTTTATCAAGGAGGTATTTTTATGGAAAAGCAAAAACGTCTTGGGAAGATTGTCCTGTCAGGGCTTCTGGCGCTGGCTATGACAATTAGCGGTATGTCCGGCACACCCGCTGACGCCAAGGCAAAAAAAGCAGTTTTGAAGACAAAGACCGTGAAACTGAAGGTTGGGAAAAGCAGGAAGATAACAATCAAAAACAAGAAAAAATCCTGCAAATACACCTTCAAAAGCAACAAAAAAAAGGTTGCCACCGTATCTAAAAAAGGAAAGATCAAAGCCAAAAAGGCGGGTACGGCAAAAATCACAGTAAAAGAAACACGCAAGGGCAAGAAGTCAAAGGCACGCAAGGTAGGGGTAGTAAAGGTAAAAGTTACCGGCAAGAATACTGACAAGAATACCGACAAGAATACCGACAAGAATACCGACAAAAACACCGATACGAACACCAACAAAAACACCGACAAGAACACCCAGGCTCCCACCGGTACTCCGACGCAGAAGCCTTCACCGTCGGCGCCGACATCACCCTCTGCCAACCCACCCCAGTCAGGGGACTCGGCCTCTGTAAAAGTCTACACAGACAAGATGGACGAGAGCAACAAGGTTGCAGAGGTATACGGCATCGGCACCACACCGACTCCGTCCCCCACTCCTGCTACCGGCCAGGCTACACCGGAGCCGACGCCGCAGGTTCTAGTCAATGTGACCATGGAGGACGGCAAGACAGATCCTGTTTCCCCGCGGGGCAGCACATCCATCGATATTATTGAGGGAGGCGCCAACAATACCTCCAAATGCGCCGAGGTGACTAAGCGTACATCCGACTGGCACGGGGCTCAGATTGACCTCACGAAGCTGGTCGTTACCGGCAATGATTACGAGATTCATTTTTATGCAAAGCAGTCTACCGGCGAAGATAGCAAAATCGACCTGAGCTGCCAGTATATAGACGCAGATGGCACGACAAAATATGACGGCATCGGTACCTTTGATCTGCCGAACGATACGTGGACAGAGTGCGTGAAGACGCTGACCGTACCGGAGCACACGGGCGACTTTTCCATCTACTGGCAGTCTGTATACAACTCAGGTAACTCTATGGATTTCTGTCTGGACGAGATAACCGTACAGGGTGTTCTCAAATCGGCGGACGATGAGGAAAAACTGCCGGATCTGAGCGCCGGACTGGTAAAGGGCGCCGTCGGCAACCCGATTGTCACCTCACGTCTGACAGCCGATCCCTGGGCCATGGAGTATAACGGGAGGGTGTATGTATATGGAACAAACGATTCCCAGCAGTACGAGCTGGCTCCAAACAAGGATAACAACTACGCAAAGATTAACACGCTGAACTGTTATTCCTCCGCCGACATGGTGAACTGGACAGACCACGGCACCATCAACGTCAAGGGCGCTGCCAAATGGGCCGCTAACTCCTGGGCTCCGGCAGCTGCACACAAGAAAATCAATGGAAAGGAAAAATTCTTCCTCTATTTTGCCAACAATGCAAGCAGCATCGGCGTGCTGACCGCCGACAGTCCGGTCGGGCCGTGGACGGATCCAATCGGCAAACCGATCATTGACCGCTCGATTGGAAACTGCGGCGAGAGCGACGTTGCCTGGCTCTTTGATCCAGCCGTGCTGGTAGACGATGACGGACAGGGCTATCTGTACTTCGGCGGCTTCGGCGATGCAAAAGATGCCGCATACAACAAAAATCCCAAATGCGCCCGCGTCATCAAACTGGGCGACGATATGATCTCCACTGTGGGAGACGCCGTTACCATTGACGCCCCGTATATGTTTGAGGACTCCGGCATCAACAAGATAAATGGCAAATACTACTACAGTTATTGCACCAACTGGACAGCAGAGGCTGGCGCCGATCCCAAAGTCGGCTCTGCCACAATCGCAGTCATGGAGAGCGACAATCCTATGACAGGCTTCAAATATGTGGGCGCCGTCATGAAAAATCCGGGTAATTACTTCGGCGCATATGGAAACAACCATCACTGCTTCGCGCAGTTCAATGGCAAAATGTATTCCTTCTACCACACAAAAGCCGACACGGTTCGAATCGGAACCAAGCAGGACTTCCGCACCACCTATGTGGATAAACTGGACCTGGGCGACAACGGAGACTTCACAAACGAAGACGGCTCTGTCGCTGTCACCGCACTCACCAAAGCAGGTGTGGCCGCTGTCTCCACTGTAAATCCGTATGAGACTGTGGAGGCCGAGACCTTTGCCTTGGCGGACACGATGGGAACCGCAGCCAACACGCTGAGCAGTTCCAACGCCGCCTGGAGCACTAACCTCTCGCTGTTTAACGGCAAGATCGGCGCATATGCCGGCGTAGCCGAAGTAGATTTTGGAGCAGACGGCGCAACGGAACTCACCATGAAACTGGGTGACGCCACCACCGGAAAGTACGAAGACGTAACAGTCAAACTGCAGAAGAAAATTACCGGAAAGCACACCATTTACTTTGAATTTGATAAGTGCAATGTGCTGATGGATTCCTGGTGCTTCAAAAAATAAATAAACCAAAGTGTACCTTCACTTTTTCAGCAACCGGCCGGAGCCTGTGCCCTGCACAGGCTCCGGTAATTTTTTTCATGGAAAAACAATCCCGTATATGGTAAAATTGTCACAGGAGGAGGAAACGGGAATGTTTAAAATTTTGTATGCGATGACAAGGGAGCACATGCCGCCCGGTTTTGAGGACAATCTGGTCTTCGCCGAGGGCGAATATGAAATGATGCTCTTTGAGTCCGAGACGTTGATCGAGGTCGATGGGGAAATGGATGTTTATCCGCCTCATACCGGAATCATTTACAAGCCCGGCCAGCGGGTTCACTACAGGGCAAAGAGCGGCACGCTGATCTATACCTGGATACGCTTTGACTGCGACGAGCCTCTGTTTGCCGAGGGCTACGTTCCTTTCGGGAAGCCAATCCTGTGCGTCAATTACGACTATTTCCTTAAATACTGGGATATGGTCGCCTGTGAAAATTTCTGGCATCTCCCCAGCGAGGAGCACAACATAGAAAATCTGATGCACATTATTTTCCACTGGTTCCACGACTACGCCTTCCCCTCGGAGAGCTCGCGCTACCAGCGCGAACTGGAGTCTCTGCGGGCCAGTATATACGCCCATCCGGAATATGACTGGACGCTGGAAAAAATGGCCGAACAGGTAAATATAAGCACGCGCTATCTTCTGAAGCTGTATAAGGATTACGCGCATCTCTCCTGTATCTCCGAGGTATTGGAATCCCGCATGACGCGTGCCAAAATGCTGCTTATGCAGACTTCCCAGAACATCAATGAGATCAGCGAGCAGTGCGGCTACCACAATGTGGAGCACTTCTGCCGCCAGTTCAAGCGCCACACCGGCGTCTCGCCCGGCAAATACCGCAGGCAGCACCAGATTGGGGAGCGCGGCCCGGACGAATGAGCCACGCTGTATTCCCCCCTGCCGAAGAATACGCTGGAAAACGCAGCGAGTATGTCGGAAAATGCGGCGGGAGGGGAATTTTTTTCTTGCTTTTCCGGAGTTCCTGTGGTAAAATATAATTCCGTGATGTAAAAATCATATTCCTTGTTCTCTCCCACAGAGGAGAGAGCCGGAGACCAAAAGGAGGTGCAGGCAACTATGAATAAGTACGAATTAGCTTTAGTTGTTAGTGCAAAAGTTGAAGACGAAGTAAGAAATGCCACCGTCGAAAAGGCCAAAGAGTACATCACGACCTTGGGCGGAACAATTACAAACGTCGATGAATGGGGCAAGAAAAAACTTGCCTATGAAATTCAGAAGATGAGTGAGGGCTTTTATTACTTTATTCAGTTCGATTCCGAGCCAACTACGCCGGGCGAATTGGAACAGAGACTTCGCATTATGGACAACGTGCTCAGATACTTATGCGTAAAGCAGGAAGCATAAGATAAGGAGGAGTCTTCCATGAATAAGGTAATTTTAATGGGTAATCTTACCCGCGATCCTGAAATTCGCTATACACAGAGCGAAAATTCACTGGCAATCGCCAGATTTAGTATTGCCGTAAACCGTCGTTTTGCCCGCCAGGGTGAAACCGATGTCGATTTCTTTAACTGCACTGCTTTCGGCAGACAGGCGGAATTTGTAGAAAAGTATTTCAAACAGGGTTCCCGTATGCTTCTGTCCGGACGTGTGCAAAATGACAATTACACCAACAAAAATGGTGAACGTGTCTACAGTGTTCAGATTATTGCTGAGGAAATTGAGTTTGCAGAGAGAAAGAGCACGGCGGATGCCAATGCCGCTGCCGCTGCCAGCCAGAACAATTTTGGGGGCGGCGCTCCGGAGCCAAACGCAGCAGCCAGCGATGATTTCATGAACATTCCCGATGGTATCGAAGACGGATTACCGTTTAACTAAATCCTGCAAGCAATGAAATAAGGAGGTTTTGAGAGATGGCTTACAATAAAGACCGCGGCGATTCTCCCGCAAGGCGGAGAGGGCCCCGCAGAAGAAAGAAAGTATGCGCATTCTGTTCCGACAAAGAGCATGACTATATTGACTACAAGGACGTAAACAAATTAAAGAGATATATGTCCGAGAGAGGTAAGATTCTTCCTAGAAGGATCACCGGTACATGCGCAAAGCATCAGAGGGCTCTGACTTCTGCCATTAAGCGCGCCCGCCATGTTGCACTGATGCCGTATACATTGGATTAATTGCATATTTCCCACGGCAGGCTGCCTAGTTGGCAGCGCAGCCGTGCAAAAAAGCCAGGGAGCGCGCCGGCCGCATGATGCGGCGGCGCGCTCCCTGGCTCTATTTCATCTTTTTATTTCGCCTTTTTTACCTTCTCTAGAACATAGCCGTATTCCGCGTCCTCATCCCTGTCCACATAGAGAGTGTAGCCCTGGAAATATCCCTTATCCGCTTTGTTGCTCTCCGATACAAGTCCGGCGCTCACATTTATCCGGTAGCTTCCCTCCTCGTACTCCGTTATCTTCTTTACCGTCATGCTGTATGTCTTTCCGGTAATACGGCTGGCGTTATACACCAGAGTATCGTTTACCGGACGGTACACATAATCCGGAAAGCTGTCGCCGTAGGTGAGGCTGTACTCATAATTCTCCGCAAAGAGCCGCTTCATCTCCTTCTTTACCTCCCGACGGATCTTCGAGCGGGTGTCCCCATACTTCACTGCACCCTCCACCTCGTACAGGTTGTAAAGCGCCATAACGGTGGCCGCACCGTCGCCCCATCGGAACGTGTGGGAGCCGTTTTCATAATAAGAGGCGGCAAATGCCAGGAAGGGGCGTACCTTCTTCATGAGCGGCCTTAATTCGCCCCGCATCTCCTCTGTCACCTCAGACGGCTGAAATACATACGGCGTCGCCGTCGGCTCTGCCGTCCTGTCGTGCGGAGCCTCTGTCTTTTCCGGCGCCGCGGCCGTATCTTCACCCTGCGGCGCACCCGCCGCGCCGCTCCCGCCTCCTATCGGGAGTGAGAGCCGCCCCGTCCATATAAACCAGGCCAGCACTGCCACTGCCGCCACTACCAGTATGGCCGCAAGGCTGCCGTAAAAAGCGCGGCTGGCAAACATCCTCTGAAATACCGTCGTGCGCTGTCCGCAGCGATAGCAGAACTCGTCGTCGTTTTTCAATTCCGTCCCACATCTTTTGCAATTCATCAAATCACCCCCTACGGCAATCTCCTTCGTATCTCTCAATAACTGTCAGCCGATTTGCAACATTTATTTGTCAACCCCTCAAAGACGTGTTATAATGTATTCTTAGATATTATAACACAGAAAAGAATTTTCGTCTATTTATAATATGTTATTTCGGAGGGAGGTGCCGGATTTGAAACACAACCGGATTAAGGGAACCCTGCGGTCTTATCTCCGATGGCCGCTTTTGCTGGGTATTCTTCTGATTGTTATGAATATACAGATCTACACGGTCGATTTGAAGGCGGGGCTCATTCTGTCCGTCTATGTGGCCGTTTACCTGATTATTGCCCTGCTTTTGTACCATTTTAAGAGGGCGGCGCTGCTGCATGATTTAATCGAATATTCCATGCGCTTCCACGTCACGGTAAACCAGGTGGCAGAGGAGCTGGACATCCCCCTCTCCATTCTGGGGCCGGACGGCCGCTGCATCTGGGAGAACAAGCAGTTTCATCAGACCTTTTCCGAACATCTCAGGAAAAAGTACCTGATCACGGACGCCATCGCGGTACTGACTCCGGACGCCCTGCCGGAATCCGCCGACAGCAATAAGGAGATTCATTTCCATAATGAGGAAATCTTTTACAAGGCCATTCTCCAGCGGGTTGATCTGGAAAAAGCGCCGGAGGAGACAAAGAAACAGGCCGGAGAAATTGGCATTGGGGACGTCCTCTATGTAATTTATGTGTATGACGAGACGGAGATCGTCCACTATATCCGCGAGAATTATGACCAGCGGCTGGATGTGGGGCTTCTTTACATTGACAACTACGAGGAGTCCTTAGATACCGTAGATGATGTGCGCCGCTCTCTCCTGGCTGCCCTGATCGATCGGAAAATCAATAAATATATGCTGAAAATAGACGCCATTACCCGCAAGATGGAAAAGGATAAGTATATTTTCCTGTTCCAGCACAAGTATCTGTCGAAGCTGCAGGGAGACAAGTTCTCCCTTTTGGACGAAATACGCGGCATCAGCGCCGGAGAAGACATATCCATCACCATCAGCATGGGAATCGGCATCCAGGCGGACACCTTCCGCAAGCGTCAGGAATATGCGCGCAGCGCCATGGATCTGGCCCTCGCCCGCGGCGGCGACCAGGTCGTCATAAAGACAAAAGACAATATTTTGTACTACGGCGGCAAGAGCATCCAGCAGCAGAAGAACACCCGCGTAAAGGCCCGCGTAAAGGCTCATGCCCTGCGCGATTCCATCGAGAACGCAGACAACATCATCATTATGGGCCACACCCTGCCGGATGTGGACGCCATCGGAGGCGCCATCGGCATTTACCGCATCGCCCAGTCCCTCGGCAAGCCCACGCACATCGTGGTGAACCAGGTGACTTCGTCCCTTGCGCCCCTTTTACAGCTCTTTAAGAACAATAAGGACTACCCCGAAGATCTCTTTATAACCGGAGAAGCGGCCAGGGAATTTATCGGAAACGGCAACAGCGCCCTGCTTGTCGTAGTGGACGTAAACCGCCCCTCCTATACCGATGAACCGTCCCTTCTGTCAATGACGTCCTCTCTTGTGGTGATTGACCACCACAGACAGACGGGCGAATCCTTTGACAATCCGACGCTGTCCTATATTGAGCCCTTCGCCTCATCCGCCTCTGAGATGGTAGCGGAGATTGTGCAATATGCGGGAGAGGAAATACGCCTCAGGGCGGCAGAGGCAGACGCTCTGTATTCGGGCATTATGATCGATACCAATAACTTTATGAACAAACCGGGCGTCCGCACCTTTGAGGCCGTGGCGTTTCTGCGCCGCTCCGGAGCCGATATCATGCGGATACGAAAGATGTTCCGCTCCGACCTCGCCGAATATAAGGTGCGCGCTGAGGCGATTCAGAACATGGAGCTCTTTATGGACGCCTATGCCATCGCCCCGTGCAACGCCGACAACTGTATTTCACCCACGATCGTGGGCGCCAAGATTGCCGACGAGTTGCTGGACATCAAGGGAATGAAGGCCTCCTTTGTGCTGACCGCCTACGAGGGGAAAATCTATATCAGCGCCCGCTCCATCGACGAGCTGAATGTCCAGGTCGTCATGGAAAAACTGGGCGGCGGCGGGCATATTACCAGCGCCGGTACGCAGCTGAGCGACTGCACGCTGGAGGAGGGCGCCGAGAAAATCCGCACGATATTGACAAAAATGAAAGAAGAAGGTGATATAGAATGAAAGTAATTCTGTTACAGGACGTAAAATCCCTGGGGAAAAAGGATGAGATTGTGGACGTCAACGACGGCTATGCGAGAAATTTTATATTAAAAAAGAATCTCGGCATCGAGGCCAGCCCTAAAAATCTCAACGACTTAAAACTGCGCCGCCAGAATGAGGACAAGGTAGCGGCCGAGAATCTGGAAAACGCCAGAAAATTTGCCGGCGAACTGAAGGATAAATCGGTGGAGGTAGCCATCAAAGCGGGACAGGACGGACGGGTATTCGGCTCCGTCTCCACCAAGGAAATCGCCTCCGCCGCCAAAGAGCAGTTAGGCTATGATCTGGACAAAAAGAAGATGCAGTTAAAGGAGCCCATTAAAAACATCGGCACCTACACCGTTCCGATCCGGCTTCATCCAAAGGTAACTGCGGAATTAAAAGTGATTGTGAGAGGAAAATAAAACCTATGGACGAAACGGTAATTAAGAGAATTATGCCGAACAGCCCGGAGGCAGAGCAGTCTGTCGTCGGCTCCATGCTCTTAGACCAGGAGGCCATTATTCTGGCTTCGGACAGACTGAGAGAGGAAGATTTCTACAATCCGCGCTTTCGGGTTCTTTTCTCCGCCATCGTCAGTCTCTATCAGGAGGGACGTCCGGCGGATCTTGTAACCCTTACGGACAAGCTGCGGGAAAATAATGTGGCGGAGGAAATCGGCAGCGTGGAATTTATCAGCAGCCTGATCGCCGCCGTCCCGACCTCGGCCAATGTCCGCTACTATGCGGACATTGTTCGCCAGAAGTCCATGCTCCGTGAACTGATCCGCACCACGGAGGACATCGCCGGTCGCTGCTATCAGGATTCCAGCGATCTGGGGGAGCTGATGGAGGATGCCGAGCGGAGCATTTTCAACCTCGTGCAGAGCCAGACCTCCTCCGAGGACTTCACTCCCATCAACGAAATTGCGATAGAGACACTGGAGAGTATCCAGAGCGCCGCCGCCAGCACAGGTTCTGTCACCGGTCTTTCCACCGGCTTTCGGGATCTGGATTACCGGACGGCGGGACTGCAGCCCTCGGATCTCATCCTGATCGCCGCCAGACCCTCCATGGGGAAGACGGCTTTTGCCCTGAACATCGCGGAGTATGTGGCCATGAACAACCATGTGCCGACCGCTGTTTTCAGTCTGGAGATGTCCAAAATACAGCTGGCCAAGCGTCTGATCTCCATGAATTCCAAGGTGGATTCGCAGCATATCCGCACCGGTAATCTGGAGGACGACGAATGGATGAAGATTACGGAGAGCTCCATTGTCCTGGGCGAGTCCTCCCTGATTATTGACGACACTCCCGGCATCACCATTCAGGAACTGCGCACCAAATGCCGGAAACTCAAGATCGAGCAGGGACTGGGGCTAATCATCATCGACTACCTCCAGCTCATGTCCGGCGGCGGAAGTAACCGGAACACCTCGCGCCAACAGGAAATATCAGACATCTCTCGCTCCCTCAAGGCGCTGGCAAGAGAAGTCCAGTGTCCGGTAGTGGCTCTCTCCCAGCTGAGCCGCGAGGTGGAAAAAAGGGAGGATAAGCGCCCGATTCTGTCAGACCTCCGCGAGTCGGGAGCGATCGAGCAGGACGCCGACGTGGTGATGTTTCTGTATCGGGACGAGTACTACACCAAGGACGCCTCAACCCAGAAGGGCGTGACGGAGGTTATTATCGGCAAACAGCGAAACGGCCCCACCTGTACGGTGAAATTGAAGTGGCTGCCCCAGTACACAAAGTTTGCCAATCTGGAAATACGGGAAGAATGATCCCTTCTGCGCACTGCCCGGAATCTGTGCCGGACAGTGCGCATTTTTGTCGTCCTGTGTCGGAGAGTTTTTGGAAAAGAGGAGCTTGTCTCCTCTTTCGCCATTTTTCTCATGGTATAATGAAAAAAAATTCCAGGAGGTAATGGTATGGATAAGACACAGTATATGATTTCCGATGCGGCGAAGCATCTCCATGTTGAGGCGCATGTCCTGCGCTACTGGGAGGACGAGTTAAAGCTCCGTATCCCCCGCAACAAACTGGGGCACCGCATATATGGGGCCAGGGAAATGGCTCTGTTCCGCCAGATCCTGATGTGGAAAAAGGAAGGGCTTTCCCTGAAGGAAATCCAGATACGATGTCAGGAGGCAGCCCCCGAAGCGCCGGAGGCTCCCGCCACGGGACAGGTCATTCCCTACCCGTCGGAGCACAGCGCCGTCACCGTGGAGGACTCCAAAATGACTCAGTTCAAACAGATTCTCGGCCGGATTGTCACCGACGCGATCCACAACAATTCCGGCGAACTGACTTCCGGCATTGCCTCCCATGTGTCCACCCATGTAAATAAGGAACTGGATTTTCTCTTTCGCGAAAAGGAGGAGGCCGACGAGAAACGTTTTCGCCAGTTAGATGAGACGATCCGCACTATGCAGCGCGCCAGACAGGAGGCCGCTGCCGCCCAGAACGAGGAGCATACGTCAAAAAGCCGTCATTTTTTTGGCAAAAAGTAGTTACAATTTTCTTTGTAATACCTCTTGATTTTCGTATAGTAAAATGGTATAATATGTTCACGCAAAGCAAAAGGTTTTTGTATATTTTTTACAAAGCCAAAAACTTAAAAGGAGGATTTGAAATGTTCGCAAAAATTTCAAAAAAAGTTGTGGCCGTTGCTTTGGTTGCAGCTATGGCTGTTACGACCGCCACGGTATCTGCGGATTCTACTGCAGACGCAGCAAAGAAGGTTAAGCTGAACAAAAAGAGCGCCAAGATTTCACAGAACAAGACTGTTAAGCTCAAAGCTAACGCCAAGGCTAAATGGTCTACCAGCAACAAAGCTGTTGCTACTGTTTCTGCCAAATCCGGCAAGACCTGTACCGTAAAGGGAATCGCTGCCGGTAAGGCTACTATTACCGCTACTGTAGGCAAGAAAAAAGCTACCTGCAAGGTTACGGTTAAGAAAGCCGGTAAAGGTACTGTCATTTACAATCTGGCAAACGAGACAGGTTCTGATCCATCCACCGGTGAGTCCTGGGGCCCGCCAGTAGTCTGCAAGTATACGGAATTCAAATACAATTCTTTCCGTATCTGGCTGTGCCGCGCTACTCTTTATGATCCGGCAAACGGCGGTGTAGACTATCGTGGACGTAAGCTGAATGTATCCATTACAGTTAAGAACTCCGGTAAGCGCGACCTTCCTGAGTTGGGCGTTTGCTTCAACTACACCAAGGGTGGAACCGATGGATCTTATCCTTTCGCTCTGCATGTATCTGCTAAGAAGCTTTCCGCTAAGGTAAAGAAAGATAAGCAGCACAAGCACACGACCTTCAAAGTACAGAAGATCAAGAAGGGCAAGACCTATACATGGAGTTTCAACTTCACGATTCCGAAGGATGCCATGAACGGTGACAAAGATCAGGAGACTGGTCTGAACTATCCGATTATGATGTACATTCCTAACATGAAAGATACCTCCCCGTACAAACCGGGCGACGAGGTTACTGTTAAGAAATGTGTCATCAAGCTTGCTTAATCGGATTAACAGCTATTTGAATGATTGCAGAGAGGACTGCCACGGGAAGTGGCAGTCCTTTTTCTCGCCTCGCTTACCCTCACTCACCCCGCCCGCCAAATGCAGATGCGGGAAAAAGCGCAAAAAAGCGCGCAAAAAACGCTGCCGGAGAGGAGATTCCTGCGAATCACCCGCCGACAGCGCTTCTTGTTTGGAAGAAAATCGATACAGCGATGATTTTCTTAGTCTAAGGCGACTACCAGATTTGAACTGGTGATCAGGGAGTTGCAGTCCCATGCCTTACCACTTGGCTAAGTCGCCGCAAATTGATATATGCTTCGGTATCTTATCTCCCGGAAGCCATAATGACTCCAAGGGGATTTGAACCCCTGTTACCGCCGTGAAAGGGCGGTGTCTTAACCACTTGACCATGGAGCCAATCGGAAGCATATGCGATATGCTCCAAGCGTTTTTGTCGATAATTCTTATTTTAGTTATATTCAACAACAAAATGAATGATACCATATTTGAGGACATATTGCAAGTATTTTTTCTGTGTTTCTTATTTTCATGCTACTTATTTTCATCCGCAACATTCAGACTGTTATATAAAACCGCAGCCATTATTTTACATCATCTTGATTTCTCCGGCAATTCATTTATCCCGCGTCTCCAGATACCGCTGTAATGTCAGCGAATCTCCCTGAAGAATGGCTGTCTCCACCCATGGCGGCAGCTTTTTATCCGGATGCTTTTTCATCCAGTCAACATACATCTCGGCATCTTTGCGATTGGCGTCATTCTGCGCAATAAACTCTACGGCCTTAAATCTGCGATAGGCGCTAAAATCCTCCTGCGCAAGAGCGTATTCCCTTTTTTCCCTTAAAAACTTTCGGATATCCGAAACAACTAAGGCCAGAAAAACGATAACCGCGACAAGAGCGCCAAGCAGCCAAACCGTCTGAACCAAAACCGAATCCGAACGGATGGACAGGCAAATAATCGCGGCAAGAACAAAAAACAGATTGAGTATCCAACCTGCCAATGTGCCAAGCCGAGGTTTCTTTGGAAAATCAAATTGTCCAGCCAGTTTATCCAACTCACTATTTTCCATATCCGTCAGCCTTTCGTCTGAGTCTCAATATGTTTCAGCCATATTTGTAAAGTAAACCGCCAGAAGAATAACTCCCACAATAATCGTGATAATGTTCCATAAAATTATTATAGTAGTCAGACTTTCTCCGGCAAGAAAAAATGTTGCGCACAGGAGAAACACAGAAAAAATCCCCAAAAAAGCCGCACACATCTTAACTAAATACGTCCATCTTCCTAATTGTTGTTTTTTTTTTGCGAAAAAAGCGTCGATATCGCCAGGCATATAAAGCCTATAATAATTGAAAAAAACGCAATCTGAACCGAGAAGCACAATGTCCCAATCATGCCCAGAGCTGCTAAATCCTCATCCATGATTGTTGTAATAAAAAGAACAATTGCCGAAATTATTCCCTCTATTATACTTATATACCCAAGAATTTTTAATGCCTTTTGAATTTTCATCCTTTTCTCCTTTACTGCGCCGATTGTTATCATTTTCGTGGCCTCACGAAAATGATTGGAAACCTCTATTCCGCTGATTTCACAGGATTCAACTGCGTGTTTGACAACTTTCTCAAAATTCTCTCGACGTTCATATCCGAGAATTTTCCCTTGTAAATATGCCAAATCATTAATAATTATAATCATAATAATGAAAAAAATCAATAATCAATATTGTCTGGGATGTTAATATTCAATACCTACATTTTGAAAACTGCATTCAAAAAAAGAGGATGTCCATTCGTCACTTGACTTTCAGAACATCCTCTTGAAAACACCCGATTCTCGAAAATACTCCCATCTTTATACTTGGAAATTAATATGCCCCCTAGCCACCTTTTCTACCGCCTTATTCGCCTGTTCAAAGTAAGCAGAAAACAAATCTAAATCCTCTGATATTTTCGACTCTGTAAATTTCGACGAACCGGCATACAATTCCAAATACGCTGGCCGCATCCAATCCTTGTACTGTTCCAAAAGCGCATTGCGCTCTTTGTCATCGTTCCAGTTGACTGTTGAAAATTTCGAACGTATATTACCGGCAAGTTCTTTATTTGAAGCAGACATCAGCATAGATGAACTGTCAAGGCTCACTGCTTCAAACACCCGCTTCGTTTGTTCCGGCACATTCGACTTTGCCACCATGTCTTTCATAGCCTGCAGAGCTTTCCTTAGCAGTTCATTATCTGCGCCTGAAATTCTTTTCCCATAATACTGATTTTCAACTGTATAAGATGGCTGCAGCCACTCATCTTCACTGGCTATCACCTGATCAAAATACTGGGACACTACCCGATTTACGACCTCTGCCTGCTCACCTGTCAAATTCTTTTCTGCATAAGAGCGAACCGCATTCTCTGCCAATCCCATTTTGGCATAATCCGCATATACCAGAGCAGATTTTTCATCCGGCGCGATAGAAAATAAGTCTTCCAGCAAGCCTCGTATATCTTCTACTTTTTCCGCAGAAAAGTTTACCCCATCAACCACAACATCCCTGCTTGCAGCATTGGAATAACTCTTTGATGTGAATACGCTTTCTGATACAAAAATATGATTGTCCTGCGATGGCTGACTGCCTTCTGTCTGGTTTTTCTCAATAGCCAAGTTTTCTCCTGACAAGCTACGCCCTTCTAATTTCTTGCCCTGCAGACCTTCTAGGGCTTTCCCTGGCCGTTTGAGAGGTTCCTTCTTGTTTTTTCCCTGAAAATTACGCACATCCTGTGATACCCTTTCCCGATATCCACCTGCATCTGTTACGATTGACATCCCTGTCATCTCCTTTCAATCAACTATCTACATTAGGCGTTTGCGAAACGCCACAAGCCGCATGAATACGGCATTTTTTTGTTGCTAAAATCAAAAATCTCCTCACGGTT
>CANRFJ010000024.1 GCA_947629865.1 uncultured Lachnospiraceae bacterium
AACGATGTTTTTGACAAAAACAGGCAGGTTTGATATACTGTATTTGGTTTTGGTGACTATCTAAATGACATTGAATAGTTACTAGTGAATAAAAACTTTAATTATATTTTGAGCAATATCGGAAAAGCATAATACCAGAAAAAGTGATATTTTATTTATATCATCAGATTGCAAGAGGGAAAGTGGATGGATAAAAAGGAAATAATAACGGAGAGTCTTGTTTATATTGAGAAGAATTTGAAACAAAAAACAAGTATTGAGGAAATTGCTGAACATGTAGGTTATTCTAAGTTTTACTTTTCAAGAATGTTTAAGCAGGCAATGAGTATCTCTGTTATGGAATATGTCAGGGAACGAAAAATTATGCGTGCCTCAGAATCCATTTTGCAAGGAAACAAAATTCTTGATGTGGCGATTGAATATGGATGGGAATCTCACAGTGGATTTATTAAAGCCTTTAAAAGTTATTATGGATTTTCTCCCTCTCTCTTGTATGCAATGAATTTGGAAATCATTCATTTAGGAGGTAATGCTATGAGTAGTTATGTTTTTTATGAAAAGACAGAAGAACATATGTCGAAAGAAGCTTTGCTCGAATTGTTGGAACGAAAAATGACAGAATATAAATTGGATACGACGGCGTTGAAGGCAGTCTATGATTTCTGTCAGAAATTGTATGCAAATCAAATAAGATATTCCGGAGATGAGTATATTACACATTTACTAAATGTATCGTTGTTACTCGTACAAATGGGATGTGAATCCAGTGTGGTCTATGCGGGAATGTTTTGTGATGTACTTCGAAAGACGGATGTATCTATAGACGATATAAAGAAAGTTTTGCCAAAAGATGTTGCAGATATCATTATGCGATTAAGAGATTATGACATTGAGAAGGACGGGCTGGCAGATGAAGAATGTGCTGTGATAAAAATGGCGGAGCGCCTCCACAACATGCGAACTATAGAATACATGGAGGAAAGTCAGAAAAAGAGAAGATCAAAGGAAACAATTTCTATCTTTATGCCGATTGCAAGAAAATTGAAAAATGAAAAGGTAATCAGCGAGTTAAATGATTTGTCAATGAAATATGTTATGTGATAATATATAGATGTAAAGATAAAACACAAACAAGATAATTTGCAGAAATGAAGCTATAGCGGAAGCATTCCATTATATGCATATTGTAGAAGCATGGGGAACCGGACTGCCAAGAATTATTAATAGATGTAAAGAGTATGGATTGCCGGAACCGCTATTTGAAGAATTTGGTGACGGTTTTAAAGTCACAATTTTCAGAAAAGTAAGCAATGCCTCAAAAAAAGTAAGCAATGGTTCCAAAAAAGTAAGCAATGACTTTAAAAGGTATATTTCACTATTAGAAGAGGCAGGAGTGACCGAGACATTTATTAATAATATTGAACGGGTATTTGAACAGTGTGGTATTGGTAATCCATTTGGACAATCGAATATTATGGAATGGTTAAATTGTTCTAAATCTAAGGCAACCAATATTATGAATGCGATGAAAGCTGCAAAGGTTATTAAAAAAGTTACTGGATTGGGACCAGGAAAATATGAGTTTTTGGAAGTGTAGGAAATATACAGGTTAGATAACAAGAAATATAAAGTTTGAGGACTAGTATAGTGAAATATAAATATAAGTGGGTGGATGGAGCAAACAGTGATTTCATCAATTTCAGTAAGGATATGGAAGCATATTATAACCGACTTGTCGGTGGGGAAAATAACCGCAAAAGTTTTATCCCTTATAATGCCTTGTCAGATATTCATGATGTTATGATAGTGTATGATGGCGATAGGCCGATAGCTTGTGCAAGTTTCAAAGGTTATGATATCAGGTCGGCGGAGATAAAAAGAGTATGGGTTGCTGAGGATTATAGAGGTAGACATATTTCTAAGGAAATGATGATGTTAATTGAGGAAAGAGCAAGAGAGCAAGGATTCGAACAAGCAATCCTACAGACGCGGGAAGTCTGTATAGAGGCAGTATCTCTGTATAAATCCTTAGGGTATACGAAGATTGAGAATTATCCGCCGTATGATGAAATGGAACTTGCAGTCTGCTACGGGAAGCAATTATAAAGATTATCTCTATGTATTCAAAGGGAATGGCTACGCGTCAGATATCATAGACCTTGGAAGACATTTACGGGAGACTTCCGAGAGACCGTTTCAAGTCATTTAGTACATCATATATATCTGCATTTATTTCTAAAGACCGAGACTTTATTTCGCTTGGAACAGATGCCTCGTCTTGATTGATACAGACATACTCGGCATTTTTATTTTGTGCGGTCATTTGCCAAAACGGATATTTGATAATTCCGGGCGTATTATACCCAACGCCCAATTCCAGAAATAATATTTTACTTTCCGCATGTGAGGCAAGAAATTTTTCATAATATCCAGCGTGAATATCCCAACCCGCATCCTGCACAAAAGTGGCATCCGCCCGCAAGTTCATGGTCATTGGCTTTCCGCAGATCGGACATTTTGGTATCAGTTCAGTTGGAATACGCATGTCTCTTTGTTCTTTTACCATACGCTTAATGGATAATTCATTTTCATAAGTGTATGGTTTGCAGGGGACTTGGCATTGAAAAAGTCCATAATCTCCCTGAGTATAGAATAATCTATCCTTCGCAAAACCCGCCTTTTGAAAACAGTGGTCTACATTTGTTGTTAATACGAAATAGTCTTTGTCCTTTATCAATTCAAACAGGGTTTTATAAACAGGCTTCGGCGCATCCATATAACGATTAATATAGATATATCTGCTCCAATATGCCCAATGTTCTTCCAGACTGTCAAAGGGATAAAATCCTCCCTCATACATATTGCGGAAGTGATATTTTTCAATGAAATCGCTGAAATACTGCTTAAAACGCTCACCGCTATAAGTAAATCCCGCAGAAGTGGAGAGACCAGCGCCAGCACCAATCACAATCGCCTCCGCATTTTCTATTTTTTCTCTTAGCTGCTCGATTTTATCTGATACAGTTGGTATGTTCGGTGAATTTGCCATAGCTTTCTTTTGAGACATTTCATACTCCTCCTAATTCAATCTATAATCATAAAACGGCCGGCTCTCCTTGCTTTTCCGACCTTTTTGGTCTATACTTATTATACATTATAGCAATCGAAAATAAAAGTACGAACCATTTTATTATGTATGGTTGTTAGACCGTCCTTGGCGCTTCAATGAATTGCAAAAGGATATTCCCGGCATCAGCCAGCGGGTTTTGACAGACAATCTTCGTTCTATGGTTGAGTGGGGTACTATGTATCAGGCATTGACAAAGGAACAGGGGTAATACCCTTGTGTGATATCCTGAAAGCGCAGTTTGGAAAATGGAAGATAAAAGGAGACGACATATGTATATCGAAAAATACTGGGGTAATTATATCGGTGCAACAGACGACAGCCTGACGTTGGTAGAATATCTGGAGGACAAGCAGAAAACGGAAATTTCCCTGAGTGAAATTTTTGCAGATACGGGTTTGGATAAGCTGAATGGGGATTTCCGTAAGACAGAGCCGGAGATTGGGTACGTCAATCCGGAAGGCTGGGAATACCCTTTTTGCTATGCCATTGATCTGATCACGGATCTTGCGGCGCTGATGCTGGAGTGCAAGGTGAATGGCGGCGTGTCATTGGCGCAGCTGCTGGGGAATGAAGGAGACTCTGTAGTATGTATCTTATCTACGCCGGAGGAAAAAGCCGTCATCCATAAGGCGCTGGCTGACTTCGCGGAAAATCCGTTGGCCTATGACCTGAGTGAAATGGTTCCGGAGGAAGATATGAGGGAAATGGCGCGGGAGTGCGAAAAACTTTGCGGGGAATTGTAGGCTGATCGAACAAAAAAGGCGGTTGCAAACTTTTTATGTTTGTTTTTTCTTTGGAGGAAGCAAAATGATTATTGATTCATTTGACTATGAGAGCGAAGCAATTGTTTCACCGAAAGTTTTTTTCGGTGAGCGAAGAAAAATATGTGACGTTGCGGTAGGTACGTTTTCAAGAGAAATATATCCTGCCGTGCTGGAACGGTTTCCAAATGAAAAGATAGGAGAAATGCGGGCGGCAAATCGAATCAAGCCGGTGCATTTATTGACGGTCAATGATAAGAAAATCGTCTTTTATCTCTCTGAAATCGGAGCCTCTCTTGCAGGAACGGACGCGATTGAGATTAACTGGTGCACAGGAGCGGACAAATTTATACTGTTTGGTTCAGCGGGTTCTTTGGATAAGAAAAAGACAGAAGGAAAATATGTAGTCCCGTCAGAGGCATATCGCGATGAGGGTATGTCCTACCATTACGCCTGTCCGGCTGATTATATTACAATAAAAAATGCAGATGTTGTGGAGAAAATATTTATAAAACACGGTATGCCCTTTGTGAAAGGCAGAGTGTGGACAACCGATGCGATTTACAGGGAAACACGCGGTCTTGCAGAAAAAAGAAAAAGCGAGGGCTGTCTTGCGGTAGAAATGGAGCTGGCAGGGGTTCAGGCGGTCTGCGATTTCCACAACATAGAACTTTATTATTTCTTGGTGACAGGAGATGTTATTGATACAGAGGAATATACTGCGGATGGTCTCCATGAGGCCAACCATGATATGAAGAAATTTTATACGGCGCTGCGTATTGCTGAGGAACTCGGCATTTAAGGGAAAAATTTGCCGGAGGAAAAGCCGTCATCCATAAGGCGTTAGCTGATTTTGCGAAAAACTTTGCGGGGAATTTTCGATGGAGTATTGACATAATTGTGGTGGCTGCGTATAATACTAGTACAGGGTAGGAATACCCATAAAATAGTGTTCGCTTCCTGATATGCGGCTTATAAGTGGTCAGGACTACAAATAGTGTCGCTTCCCGATATGCGGCTTATAAATGTTCGGGATTAAAATGTTTGTAGAGCCCTGTCGAAAGGCAGGGCTCTGCTTTTGTCCGGGAGGTATCTCTATGCTCGAAGCTCAATTTTATTTTTTGTCGGAACAGTATTATTTGGATTTCCCCGATGATAAGTTGATGAAGAACAAGGATATGATAAACGGTACTCCGCACGGTTGCGAATGAAAAATCCGCCATATGGAGGGATAACGAATGAAAGACGTAAAATGGCTTTTCTTTGATATTGGCTCGACGCTCATCGACGAAAGCGAATGTTATCGGTTGAGGTACCGTGAGGCAGTTGAGGGGACAACAATCAGCCTCGCGGATTTTGAGAAAAAAGTCATTGAATTTTCTAAACAAAATCGGGAAGGCGATCACGAGGCAGCGAAATACTACGGTATAGAGTTGCGGCCATGGCATAAAGAGGCGGAAAAGCCCTATGCCGATGCGGAATATGTTTTAAATCAGTTATCTGGCAAGCGTTGTTCATGAGAATGAACAGGCCTCTTATGAAATAAGGAATTTATCAGAATTATTGGCATTATTCTGACGTTTGAAGGAGCAGGGATACATGGAATACAAAGAGAATGTGTTAAGTTATGAAAATTACTGTGCACTCAGGGAAAGTGTCGGCTGGCAGCTTTTTTCAGGAAATCAGATGCAACAGGCAATTGATAATAGTTTATACACGGTAGTAGTTGTTGAAAATAGCCAGCCGGTTGGCATGGGGCGGCTGACAGGCGATGGAATGTATTTTCTGATAGCAGATATCGTAGTACATCCTACGTTCCAAAAATGTGGAATTGGTACAAATATTATAAATATGCTCCTAAAATATGTTGAAGAAAAAACACCTGCAGGCGGACGCTCCAGTGTTCAGTTGATTGCGGAAAAAGGGAAAGAGCCTTTTTATGAAAAATTAGGATTTAAGATTATCCCACACGATTTCTGCGGAGCTGGAATGAGAAAAGTTATTCGTAAATAAATTCACTTTGGGGAGAAAGAGAAAATGACGGCATTTGAAAAAACATTTGACAGCGCAGCTTTGGATTATGATAAAAGTCGTCCTACATACAGAAAAGAAATCTATGAGGATATAATGCATTATAAACCAATCAATTCGGACAGCAATGTACTTGAAATCGGGGTGGGGACAGGAAAGGCATCGCGCCCCATATTGGATACGCGGTGCCATTTTATCGGGATTGAACCAGGAGAGCAGTTGGCCGGTTTGGCGCGGAATCGATATAAGGATTATGAAAATTTCTCTTTGTTTCCTCAGACCTTGCAGGATTTTGTCAGTCCTGATAGGTTATTTGACCTCGTTTATGCGGCGACAGCATTTCACTGGATTCCGGAGGATTATGGATATAATCGGGTTTTTAGTCTGCTAAAACCAGGCGGTGCATTTGCCCGTTTTGCCTATCATGCCGGGCCGGATCGGGGACGCGGGGCACTGGCGGAGGAAATACAGGAGCTCTATCACAAATATATGCGCACGGAGAGCAAATCCGCCGGATTTAGCAATGCAGATGCGCAAAAGCTCGCCGAAAGAGCGCTTGCATATGGTTTTGTTGATGTAAGACATACGCTGTATCACACGGCGAAGGATTTTACGGCAGATGAATATATGGCATTATTGCGGACATACCCCGATCATATGAAAATTGAAACCGCAGACCGGAAAAAACTTTTTGAGGGGATTCATACTGCGATCAATCATCACGGCGGAATTATGACTGTATACTATGCGATGGATCTGGAATTAGCGAGGAAGCCCTATTGAGAAGCCGTGAATATCATCACAATTTCCCCTGCAAAAATCACAATTTACTCTGCAAAAATTTATCCAGAATCAGGCGGAGAGTTTATAAAAAGTTATAAGAAGGGAAACTATAGATTTGTATGTAAGTGCCTTATGACTGGCATAGCCCAAAGTTTAGTATTGGTCTAATATGTCGTGATGGCCCACATCGACCAGGATAATCAATTTGTCGCCCTCATAGTACCAGATGATGCGAATGTCCATGTTGACGCTACATTCAAACAGGTCTTTTGTTCCCTGGATGCGTTTGGTACGGAGGGAGGGGTGCATTGGATTTTCGGCAAGGAGGCAGAGTTTGCTTTGGAGTTGTTTCTTCTCCTGTGTATTCAGACTCTTAAAATGCTTTTCAAATCGTTTGGTATAGGTGATTTGATATGCCATCAATCCACCTCCAGTTTCGCGAATAGAGCATCTACGCTGTCAAAAACAGGCTGTTCGCCGGAGGCAATTTTTTCCTTTACCTCCCCCAACTCGCTGCGGAGTTCGTCGAGATATTTTTTCGGGTAAACGACGACTGGCAGCATATAGATTGTTCCGTCCTTTTCGAAAATATCCAGCTTGTCACCCTCGGAAAGTCCCAATTTGACAATGATTTCTTTTGGAATGGTGATTTGAGACTTCTGACGCAATTCGGCTAACATATAATCATCTCCTTTACTCCAAGGTTGAAAGTGCGAAATTCCAACTTTCTTACTAATAGTATATCCTGTTTTTTCAGATTATGCAAGGGGAGGGAAAAATTTAGTATACCATAAGCGAAGGATTTTAGGGGGAAACTATTTGCTGACATTATTTTCTAAAATCTTGTCTAAAAAGTGGTATATGCATACAAATAAAGATTATAATTGACATATTCTGCAGTTCATTGTACTATCAATAATGAGGGATAGGTAACAGCGAGTGCCTATCAAAGCGTTGATGCGAGATGTTGCGCCAGAGGGCAGTGTCTTGTGAGCTTTATAAGGGTTTGACATTTACCACAATCTGGCTAGATGACTGGCGGTTGTCAAAAGAAAATGTCAGAAAAGTTCTGCTTCGGCGGAACTTTTCTTAACTTGAAAACAGGTGGGATGAGGATATGCATACGATATATGATTTTTAAGTATAACAGTCGAGCAAATGCATTTTCTATGATACAGGCAGAGTATCTGTTGAAAAATCAGATTCAGGATAAAAATGTTTTTCTCTTTTTGGCAAAAAATTCAGAGGCAGATTAGCAAGAAGTTTACGGTTATAACAGTAAAAGACTTAGTTCTAATCCAAATTCATATTGCATAGGGGCAAAAGTAATTGTAAAAAAGTATATGAGAGTACGGTTTTCGGGACACCATTCTATGTTACACTTATATTGCGAGGGTAGGGAATCGGATTGTGTTTTTGTCTTGGGGTGTGGGCGATAGGCTCGCTGTTTGACAGGGGTTAGGTTAGATTGGAGGGATTACGATGAAAGAGAAGTATATAACGATTACGGGAATGAACCATTATTATGGGCTTCAGCCTTTCAAAGTGGGCAAGAAACTCAAATGTATTAAAGAACCATCAAATCCATACGACAGCGAGGCAATCAAGGTCGTGCTAAAGGGCATAGGCAAGGTTGGTTATGTGGCTAATTCACCATTCACCAAGGCAACAGGCACTTTGGGAGCTGGTGGAATAGGCGGATATGTTAAGAAAAAGTTTAAAGTTGAGGTTATGTTTATCACAAGCAGTAAGGCGATTTGTCGGGTGGTAGATGGGTTTAAGAAGGGGAAATTACATGAAAAGTCTCCAACGGTTACTGAGGAGAAAATTGTGACTCTGGAGAGGGAAGATGATGAGGTGGTTGGAAAGTTATCGTTTGATTAACAATGTTCATGTGAATTACCCAAAATAGATACAGAAGGTAGAATGGATGGAAAAATAAAATTAACTAAGTATCCATTTTATGAAATATCAGGCAACGAATATTTAGCCATCAAAATTGTAGACAATGCGCAAAACAAAGCACAAGAACGGTGGAAAGTTCAACGATTTAGTGATATAATGAAACATATTTGGACAATATGAAGTGACCTCACATTTGTAGCAACGTGGATTAACCTGTATACTAGGTTTAGTAAAAACAATGGTAACAGGGATTACCGCATACAAAAGGAGGCCACCTAATGAAAAGAATATTACGAATTGGAAAGGAGTATAATTCGTTATGGAAATTGTTTATTTAAACGCGAATGGCTTTTGCGGCAATAAAGACAAGAAAAAATCTTCTGATGTAAACAATCAAAAAAACGCCGAGAAGATTTTACAAGAGATATTTGAATCGTATTCTTATTCTCCGGATATTTTATTCTTTTCAGAGTTTAATCCTAATTCTGAGGTTGGTGAATTTGTAAGTGACTCTCTAGAACAGAAAAGCTATTATCGCGTAGATCCAAATGCCGGGAAAGGGATTTCAGAAAAAATTTCTTCAATGGTGCTTGCCTTTTCAAAAACTAAAACGCATTCTGAGCCCAGTCCAAATGATTGGTTGAAGTGGAATGAAATATTGATCGATGGATATAGGATTGTTGGTGTTCATATACCAGATACTGAACACGGGACGGATATGGAAAAGGAAAATGCAAAAGATTTTTGGAACTGTTTAGAGGAGCACTATCAAAAAAATATTTCAAATAAAGTTATTTATATTGGTGATATGAATGTTTTTAAGGAGGGAACTGTTGGAAAAAATAAATTTAATAAAATATTTGAGAATGCTAATGATGCTTGGTTGAGCATGGGACATTCAAATGATGGAAAACTAGACTATACATGTAAATATAGAACGAGAATAGATTATGCAATGACATCTCCTAGTATACAAAAGGTATTAGAAATGCATAATCATCAAGAGTTTTTCGAAAAAAAAGAGTTGTCAGATCATTCTTTGTTGCAGATAAAATTTAATGATATAAATTCCAATTGATAAGGATGGCGTGCGAATTATAAGGTGCGTGAATGGAAATACATTATAAGAAGTTGACAGAGAAAGAATTGGATACATTTATCAAGATGCGTATTCAACAACTCTGGGCGGATGGTGCAAAAGAACTTCTTGTAAGAGTTGTTGAGGAAGCAAAAACCTATGGCTGTGGGACGGTACAGATTATGCATCTGACATGGGAGATTTGCCATATACGGATTTTAGCTTTGTGAAGAACGAAAACTTTATGCAGTATAAGCTATAGGAGGACTATAAGGTGTTTGAAACAGAACGCTTAATCCGATATGACCGAAAGGGATGACGAAGGAAGATTGGAGAATACAGTATCAGCAGAAAGGAATACAAATGGAGCATTGTGAAATCAAAATTGAGGCGTTGCCAAAGGAAAAATGGAAAGGCATACCGATACCGATGGTGACGAGAAGCGATAGCTACTATGACTTGGAAATGAGTCTGTTAGACAAAAACGGATGTACATTCGCTTTTGTCAGAAAACTGGCAGAAAAGGAAATCGTTCATACACTAGAGGAGTATGATTTTCCCGATTCCTTGTATCAGGATCATTGGGAAAAAGCGGAGGTTTACGGCGTCCTCGGATCGGACGGCGCACTGTTGGCCTGTATTGAAGTGTGCCCTGAGGAATGGTCAAACAGGCTTATGGTAACGGAGTTATGGGTTTCCGATGAGCTCCGCTGTCAAGGAATCGGTAAGAGGCTGATGGATAAAGCAAAAGAAATAGCTATGCGTCAGAAAAGGCGTGCTGTTATTCTGGAAACACAGTCCTGCAATACGAATGCGATAGAGTTTTATCTTCACGAGGGCTTTGAACTTATAGGATTTGATACATGTTGTTATACAAACAATGATATCGGCAGGCGGGAGATAAGGCTTAACCTTGGATATTTCTTTCACAGAGATGGGCGAAGATTTTGAGTTTTCGCTTGCGATGTAAAATGTGTGCTGGGTTAATGGGCGGAAAAGCGAATAAAATTAGTAATGTCTATTGAAAAAAAGATAATTTAGTAGTAAAATAACATTACTAAAATTCGTGCAATGCACAAAAACAAGGAGCGATTCTGTGGAAATTAAAAGAGATTTATACCTTGAACAGCTCAAAATACGAAAAGACAATGGAATGATTAAAATTATCACGGGAATCAGAAGATGTGGCAAATCATTTCTGTTATTTGTATTGTTTAAGAAATATTTATTGGATAATGGTGTGGATAAAGACCACATTATTGAAATTGCCTGAACAGTCTGCTCCGAATCAGTAATATTGATGTGTATGTGACTGGCGGTAATTCTAAATTTTTATCCAGTGATATTGTGACGGAATTTAGGGGCAGAGGAGATGAAATCAGAATTTATCCGTTGTCCTTTGCAGAATTTTATGCGGCTTTTGACGGAGAGTATGATGATGCCTGGGAGGAATATATGATATACGGCGGCTTGCCACAGGTAGCACAATTTTCCGTGGAACGCCAGAAGGCTGAATATCTTAAAAATATTTTTGCAAATGTTTATATCAAAGATGTAGTAGAGCGAAACAGGATACAAAATGCGGATGAACTCGGAACTTTAGTGGATATTCTTGCTTCTGCCATAGGAGCGCCTACCAATCCTACCAAAATATCCAACACCTTTAAAAGTGAACGGGGCATCAATTATAGCAATAAAACCATATCCAACCATATTGATTATCTGGCAGAGGCATTTTTGATTTCTAAAGCAGACAGATATGATATTAAAGGAAGAAGGTATGTGGGGGCAAATCTGAAATATTATTTTTCTGATATTGGACTTAGAAATGCCAGGCTGAACTTCAGGCAGCAGGAGCCCACGCATATTATGGAGAACATTGTGTATAATGAGCTGCTTGTGCGCGGTTACAATGTGGATGTTGGCATAGTGGATGTATTTGCGAAGAATGGCGAAGAAAAGAGAGTTCATAAGCAGCTAGAGGTTGATTTTGTGGCGAATCAGGGAAGCCAGAGATATTACATTCAAGTGGCTTATGATATGTCTTCCGAGGAAAAGCAGGCACAGGAACTTAATTCACTCCGAAATATTTCAGATTCATTTAAGAAGATTGTTATAGTGAATGGAACGAAAAAGCCCTGGAGAAATGAAGAAGGATTTGTAATCATGGGCATGAAATATTTTCTACTCAATGCGGACAGTTTGGAATTTTAGCAGGGAAATGGAATATATCACAGGCAGCGGTGCGGGTAACAGGATGAATATCATCATTTATAGCGGGAATGCCACAGCCTTATCATACAGTTCTTTCAAGATTTCTATAAAGATTTTCAAAGACTCACGGGCATCATTTCTGTGCGTTAATAGAACGCAGTGAAAACTGTCACTGCAGTCGTAGGGAATCCACGAGAATTGTCCGCTGTGGTCGTTCAGAAATCCGGGTGCGAGACAGATGCCATGTCCGGCTGCTATATTGGTTAGCGTACTGTCGTGGTCGGGGCTGTTAAAATATGATATTTTACCGGAGGATATGAGTTTTTGCTGTATGGAGCGTAGAAGCTCGGGCGAGCCTCCTCCGACCATCAGTGTTCTCCCGTAGATATCCTCATCGGTAATTAGGTTTTTGTCAGACAGAGGATCTTCTCTGTCGGTAATCAGATAAACATGGCTGTTAAAGAGCTCGTGGACAGTACTGCCCGCGAGTTGTTTTGTGTGTTCTTTCAGGGTGAAAAGAATATCCGATTCGTTTTTCAAAAAACTGTCTAAGCCTCCTTCGTACTGGAACTTCGGCGTGATCTGAACCCCAGGATGTTCGTGCTCGAAGATGCGGATGGCTTCCGGCAGAAAATAAACAGCCTGACGAACCATAAGGCTTATGGTAATATTGTCATGGTATCGTGCACTAAAATTTTGTCCCTGCTCGATGGCCCGTTTCATATCATCACGCATACCGGACAGGTGGCTTACAAATTGCCCGCCTGCGGGGGTTAGGGTGGCGCCCTTACCGTTTCTCTCAAAGATCTTGAAACCTACCTCCTCCTCAAGGAGTTTTATCTGATAGGAAAATGTGGGCTGGCTGACAAACAAATTTTCAGCGCCCTTGGAAAAACTCTCGGTTCTTGCGAGTTCTATACAATAATCTATCTGTTTTGATGTCATGAGGCCTCCTGATATTTAATAATTAAATAAAGTATTTAATGTTTCTATTGGACATTATAATATTTTCGTGAGAGAATGTAAACAGTAAATCGCAGATAAGCAAATAAACGAACGGAGGTCATACGATGGCAAAGACGTTAATCGCATTTTTCTCAAGGGCGGATGAGAATTATTTTGGTGGAGCAATGAGGTATGTGAAGGTGGGAAATACGGAAATCGTAGTGGGGCACATGAGGGAGCTTATAGAAGCGGACACATTTAAAATTGAGATGAAGAAGCCATATTCACCGGCCTATATGACTTGCATCGAGGAGGCGAAGAAGGATCTAAAAGAAAATGCGCGCCCTGAACTTGTAAGCGTTCCCGACAGTATAGCGGATTATGATACGGTGATACTTGCTTATCCGAATTATTGGGGGACGATGCCCATGGCGGTGGTAACTTTTCTGGAGAAATTTGATTTTTCCGGAAAAATAATTCTTCCGCTTTGCACGAACGAGGGAAGCGGCATGGGTTCGAGCGTCAGCGACTTGAAAAAGTACGCTGCCGGAGCTGCCGTCAAGGAGGGGCTTTCAATAACGGGAAGTCAGGCGGCAGAGTCGAAAGCAAAGGTTGAAAAGTGGTTTCAGGTAAACGGACTTATATAGCATTGGAGGGTAAAAATGGATTACGAATCAGGATATGTATATGAACTTATGGAGCAGGGCGGCCCTACGGATGTGAGGGAGCCGTATTTCAAAGAAGCAGTAGACGAGATGATGAGAGCGAGGACGCTGTGTGCCAGGGCCAATGCCTGTATGCCGGATGATCCCTCGTATGTCCTCTATCTCGAAGAACTATTTGGGCAGAAGTTAGATGATGTCAGGATATTAACGCCATTTATCTGTGATTTTGGAAACAGAGTCAAATTTGGCAAAGGAGTATTTATCAATCATTCGGCTATACTCTCGGCATCCGGCGGGATTGAGTTTGAGGATGGTTGTATGGCGGCGCCCGGACTTCGTATTGCGACGATAAACCACGATATGAATGAGCGCCATACGACGTATACGTATGGAAAGGTGACGATAAAGAAAAATGCATGGATTGGTATGAATGTGACGATATGCCCCGGAGTGACAATCGGGGAATATGCTGTTGTGGGAGCAGGAGCTGTAGTGACGAAGGATGTGCCGGATTATGCCGTAGTCGGCGGAGTGCCGGCGAAGGTGATTAAGTATCTTGATCCGAAGGAGCAGAAGGAGTAAGTTAAATGTTTTTAAATATACAACTCATAATCATTACCCCTTGCCTTTTTATATTCTGAATCCGGATACAGTAATCTGTCGGGACTGGTGATGTCCTTTTTATCCAGCAAAGCCCTCAATGCAACCTTAGTCATGTGAGTAACGTCCTCCTGTCGGATAGCTTCTTCTGCGTTCATAAAAATGGCCTCGCTGTTTTCGTTGTGGTCACTGTGCGGTTCTCCTCCTGTGTAATCCATGACTAAAAGCATATACCAGTTGTTTCTGTGACATCTTATTCCTAAAGCGCCTTTCACCTTTGCTGTAATACCGGTTTCCTCCATAACTTCCCGGTATGCCGTTTCTTCGGGAAGCTCACCGGCATTGCAGTATCCCCCGGGAATCAATAATTTTCCGCTTGCCCCTCCATAGGTATGTCTCACCAGCAGCACCTTATCCTCCTTTCGGACAATACACCCGACAGATAAGTAGTAATTATCGCTCATGGTAATTTCTCCCTCCTCTTTAAATATTTTCTATCGTTTTTCCAAGTTCCAGAAAATCGTTTACAACGATACCATCATAGCTTTCCCCGTCACGGTTAAAAAGAATTGTATGTATGCCAAGTTCCTCTGCTGCCATCAGATTATTAACACTATTATCCACAAAAATACAATCCGCCGGCTCGCATTTCAATCGGTCAAGAGCATATAAAAACAATTGGCTGTCCGGCTTTCGCATGTGAACATCTCCACTGACTATTTTCGCCTTAAAAAAGGAATTCAGGTGATGATGCTCCATCAGAAATTCACTCCATTCCTGCACATCATTCGATAGCAGACAAAAATCCAGTTTTCTGCTATATTCTTCTGCAAAAGAAGTAAACTGTTCATCGAGGGTTAAGTAATTCTTTAAATAATCCTCCATGGTGGCCTGTGGATCATGATATCCCAGATATTTAAGAAACTCATCACTTGAAATGTTTCCCATCTGCGCCCGCGTAAAATATTTATCGCATTTTAATGCTTTTGTAATTCGGTCAAATTCTACGCTGTCAAAGTGCTGATAGGTATAAGGTATAAAGAATCCCTTACTTTCTTTTATAATTACACCATACATATCAATTAGAAGAATCTTACTTTTTGCCATATGATATCATCGTTCCTTTCGCAAACGTATATGCCGCATCGGGGTGGCTCTGGAAGAAATCAGCAATTGCAATATTCCGGTCGCAATATTCTGTCGCCTCTTTTCGTGACATGCCATGTGTCATAAAAAACTGAATACGTTCTTCACGATCTTCCCCGCTTAATCCGGTATTCCAATCATTGTACTGAACAAAATCCTGTTTTGTCTGCTCATAGTCTTCACTCTCAGGAGTCACAAAATTAACTCGGTCGTTCATTCTGACTGCCACATCCTTCAGTCCCGCTTTCCTCATCCGGTGTGCATTTCTGATGGCCGCTGCATAATCGCGCCCCTGCTGGTTCAGTTCTGTCCTCCAGTGCTTTTCCAGCCCACAGTGGCTGCACAGGCTAAAATAATCCATCCCGTCAATGTACAGACCGTCACATTCAAATTCACGATTCGAGTCGATACAGATAATCCATGCGCCCTTTTTGGCAAATTCAATCATCTTCCCTAAAAAGGCATCCGGCGTATCCAAATGGCGCAGAACAGCCTGGCAGATAACTAAATCATACCTTTCCCCTGCGTGATAGTCATAAACATCCTTATGAATCAGGCAGGCCTCGTAATCTGTTTCTAAAAATAGCTTCGCACCCAGCTTTAGAAGTTTTTCTGCCAAATCAATTCCCGTGTAAGTGCTTCCCTTTGGAAGGTACGGCATCATCAGCAAGCCTAAAAAACCAAAACCACAGCCACAGTCTAATACATTTACTGGTTTATCAATTTTCCATACTTGCTCAATTAGAAATCTGACATAATCATGGTTCCATGAATTTTTTCTGGTTCTAAGCAGATATTCCATCTTATTATTCCAAAAGCCGCCGGTTCCTGTTTTTTCTTTAATGTATTCCTCTCCATTCAAAGGAACAATGCCCATCAGTTGATCAATTGAAACCTTGAAATAATCAGCCAAGACAGGCAAATATGTGATATCCGGCATAGAACTGCCATTTTCCCATTTGCTGATTGTCTGGAAGGATACACCCACTATTTCCGCTAATTGCTGCTGTGTGATATTTTTCTTGTGACGCAGTTCTGCAATCCGAAGTTTCACTTTCTCCATGTCTGTATTCTCCTTTTTTTGTTATTATAGCAGAAAGCAGTATGCTTGTGTCGGTAAACTTTTGAGAATTTATTCAACCAACAGGCGAATCAAAAACATCTTTTAATATCTTAAAATTCATTTCGTTCTTCCTGCCCTGTCTATAATGTGATATAATATCCGCGAAAGCAATAAGCCGTGCGGAGAGGGCGGATGACAAAGCGGCTGCTTGCAGCCCTGTATTTATGGCAACATTCCGAAAAGGAGGTAAAAATGCGTCGTTCAGATAGAGAAGTCAGAAAATTTGAAGATATTGTAGCTATCATGGAAGAATGTGATGTGTGCCGTATTGCCTTGAACAACAATGGCTATCCCTATATACTGCCACTCAATTTTGGACTGAGTATAAAAGAAGATAAAATTGAGTTGTATTTTCATGGAGCCATGGAAGGCACAAAGTACGATTTGATCGAAAAGGATAACAGAGTTAGTTTTGAGATGGATTGCGGGCATAAGCTGGTGACGGAAATTGGGCGCGGGAATTGTACGATGGAGTACAAAAGCGTTATCGGACAGGGATATATTGAAATGCTTTCTGATGATGAAAAATATGATGCCCTATGTATTTTGATGAGGCATTATCACCAGGAGGATTTTCCGTTTGACAAATCAGTAATGCCTCATACAAAGGTATTCAAACTGGTGGTAGAGAAAGTGACCGGCAAGGTGAGAACGAAAAAATGACATGTAATCGCAGGAAGGAGAACGAACGGACATGGCAAAGGTATTTCTTATCTGTGGGAAAATATGCTGCGGCAAGAGCGTGTATGCAGAGCGACTGCGCAATCAGAACAAAGCCGTTGTGCTGTCGGTCGATGACATTATGCTCTCCCTGTTTGGACAGTATGCCGGAGAGAGGCATGATGGATACGTCGAGCGGATACAGAGTTACCTGTTTGCAAAATCCCTTGAAATTGTCGCGGCCGGCACAAGCGTAATTCTGGACTGGGGATTTTGGACAAAAGAAAAGCGGAGATGGGCAGGAGAGTTTTATAAAAGCAAAAATGTTGAGTGTGAATTGCATTACATAAATATCAGTGATGAAGTATGGGCGAGAAGAATAGAGAAACGCAACCGCATGGTATCCTCCGGTGAGACAACCGCTTATTATTTGGACAGTAACCTGATGGCTAAATTTTCCTCTCGGTTTGAACCTCCGGAAGAAGATGAAATTGACGTATGTGTCAGCGGATAGTTCCACGCATGATGTTGAGTTGAGAAATACGCTATCAAGCATATTTCTCAACCTATTTTCCTCCCTCCGCACTGGCGGCTGCCTCGCCTTCCGCTTCCGCCTCCGTTTCCTCTACCGGCCGCCAGGCCTGTCCGAATTTGACGTCCTTAAACAGCGACGACATTCCAGTAATCTGTTTCAGACGCAGGATTTCATCTTTATCCATGCCCAGATGTTTGGAGATCCAGGCATCGGAGCGTCCGATTTCGTGAAGCTCCTTGACAATATTGCTCATAAGATCCACGTTGTGACTTCCCCTGGCGCGGTTGTGCCGTATGGTGCTCGCCATTCGGTGGTCGATTGGTTTGTCAATGACCGATACCGGAAGAAGGCCTTTTTCCCTCTCGCGTATATCGGGATAATCCAGCATGATTCGGTAGCGGTGAAAGCCGTCCACGATAATATACTCGTCTGCAGAACTGGCATAGTAGCACACAATTGGCATGGTATAGCCGTCCTCCCGTATACTCTCGTAGAGAAGGCGCATTTCCGGCGGCGCCACGGAATTGGGGTTGTATGTATTTGGTTTTATCTTCTCAATAGGTACAGCGATTACATTGTATACCGGACTCTTATATTCCATTGTTTATCTCCTCGATGTTTTTGTATTTTTTCCGTATGGCATCCACCTGCTTCTGCTGCTGTCTGGTCAGCCCGAAGCCCATAAAACGGCACATGTGGTCGTTCTTCAGAATACAGAAGCACATGCGCTTCCAACTCGGCAAATCCCTGGTGGAGTGAATATCGTCTGTGTGGTCGGGAATCTTTCCCTCAAATATGATTCGGGATTTTTTGTCCAGAGTATAGTTGGAAACTCCGTTCCGGCGTATTTTGTAGCCGTGATCCAGAAGCTCCTGTATGGTATCCTCGCTCAGCCCCCCTCCGGTCTTGTGCCAGAAACGGATCGATGTATTAAACTTTTTCACATAATTGTTCCGCAGACGGACTGGCAGTGTGTCCAGCAGAAAGTATGTGTAGGATTTCCAGGTATGTCCCTCCGGCAGAGTCAGGTTGCGGTAGGCCATGGCTCTGGTGCGTCCGTAGATGTTGGCGAAGTTGACGCCCTGTACCCGTCCCAGAAGCCGGGCCCACATTTCCGGATCGATGACGCGGTAGAGGTTCAGGCTGTCAACAGAGTAGTCGTTGAAAGGAGAGGCCACCCGCATCTGAGAGGCGGACAGACCTGCCATATAGTATAAGTCATACAGGTGATTGTACTCATAGCCAAACTGGAAATTGGCGTGCCAGACGTCGTTCAGCGTCCAGTCATACAGGGGGGAGGCGCACCATATATCCTTGAACTGCCTGCTAATCCAGCACTCGTCTTTGTAGCCGTATTTTTTATTGAGGAAGCCGCTGTAACGCGTCAGGGATTCCTCAGCTCTCATTCCAAGCAGGCAGACGGTCTTTTTGCCGCCGTGGACAGAACTGTAATAGCGGCTGAACTGTTTGGCGAGATCCTCCTGGTGCATACGGTATTTATAGGTGGTTATCGGATTGTTGCCGAGGTGAATGACGTAGTCGTGTTTTGGGAGAGGCCGCACCCAGGCCTCCTCCATGGTGTCGTCCCATGGATACCAGAACATTTCATAATTGCTCAGCGCCGTGCGGGTTGCCATGGGAAGGCACACCCAGTAGGGCTCCACGTCTTTTTCGATGCGGGTAAAGGTGCGCTCAATATAGTCGGTGGTGACGCTGTACTGCGCCTCAAAATCCTGATGAAAGACTCCGATTTTTCTGTCCGGATAATGTTTTTTCTGAAAATCCAGAACCAGATTCAAAAGAAGACCGCTGTCTTTTCCGCCTGAGAAAGATACAAAAATATTGTCAAATTCCTGAAAGATAAATTCTATTCTGTCCAGGAAAGCTTCATATACGTTTTTTTCTAAATATTTGCGTACCATTGCGGGTATTCCTCTCCTGTATCAGACAACGGACGCCGCGCCCGGCGGGCCGTCTCTGTGTTATTAAAATGCCATTTTATGGTAAATATTCCATAAAATGGTAACACAATTTGTAAAAATTTTCAACTGCACTTTTTCGAAAAATGTTTTGTGGTTGTATTCTGTAAGGTTTTATGGTAAGGTATAAAGAAATGTTTATTAAGCGCTTTTTGAATGGAGGAAGTAATGGGTAAACCACGGGCAATACGAAACAGGAAAAACGAGATGATAAGCTGCTGGGTGTGTACCTTCGTGCTTGTGCTTGTCTACCTGGCAAAAGCTGTATTTATTGGAAATACGACGGTGGGGACGCTGGACGTTGTCCTGTGGCTCCTGACGGGGATCTGGTTTTGCATCTCCGTGTTTTATACGGTGCAGTTTGTGAGAAAAAGGGAGAGAAAGCAGGGAGGCAATGGCAGCAGATAAGGGGAAGGAAGAAAAAATCGCGATGCGGGTGTCGCGAAACAGCATAGCGGCAAATTTTCTGCTCTCTGCGGCAAAGCTGGCGGCAGGGCTGGCAGGACATTCCGGCGCTATGGTGTCCGACGCGATCCACTCGGCGTCCGACGTGCTCAGTACGATTGTGGTGATGGTTGGCGTAAAGGTATCCAGTCGGGAATCGGACAAAAATCATCAATACGGCCATGAGCGGCTGGAAAGCGTGGCCGCTCTGATTCTGGCGGTGGTGCTGGCGGCGACGGGCTTTGGAATCGGTTATAACGGCCTCAGGACGATTATAGCGGGGACAGAGGGGGGCAGATTTACGGTGCCCACGCTTCTGCCTCTGGCGGCAGCGGTCGTCTCCATTCTCGTGAAAGAGGGAATGTACTGGTATACGATTCGGGCGGCGGCCGCTATACGCTCCGACGCTTTGCGGGCGGACGCGTGGCACCACCGTTCCGACGCCCTTTCCTCTGTGGGAAGTTTTATCGGTATTCTGGGCGCCAGAATGGGATATCCTATCATGGACTCCATCGCCGGTGTGGTGATCTGCGTGTTTATCGTGCGTGCGGCCTTTGGAATTTTCAGGGACGCCATAGGCAAGATGACGGACGAGGCGTGCGACGACAGGACGGTAGAGGCCATTGCGGGGGTGGCAAAGAGGCAGCAGGGAGTACAGCGCCTGGACGATATAAAAACCAGAATGTTTGGCAATAAAATATATGTGGATATAGAGATCAGCGTGGCGGGGGAGATGTCGCTGTGGGAGGCCCACGGCATTGCGGAAAAGGTTCACGGGCAGGTGGAGGAGAATTTTCCGTCTGTGAAACACTGTATGGTGCATGTCAATCCGTGCGGGGAGAGAGAGGGCTTCACGGGAAATACACAAATATAAAGTATGATAGGTTCTGAACAAAACAGAAGGAAGTGAGCGTATGAACTGGCTGAGACGATTTATGTATGGAAGATACGGGGGCAATGACCAGTTGTCTGTGTGCCTGTTTGTGCTGTATCTGGTAGTCTTTGTGCTGAGCGCCATTTTCCGGCGCACGGTGGCGGCGCCGATTCTTATGGCAGTTGGCTATGTCCTCGTCCTGATCTATTTTTTCCGCTGTCTTTCCCGAAATATATACCGGAGACAGGCGGAAAACCAGAAATTCCTGCGGGTATGGAATCCGGTGAAAAATTATTTCCGGTTTCTGAAACTGCGTTTTCGGGAGAGAAACGGCGTGAAAAAACTGTACCGCTGCCCTAAGTGCCACCAGACGATTCGGGTGCCGAGGGGACGGGGGAAAATCGCCATCACCTGTCCGAAATGCCGGTTTGAATTTATCAAGAAGACCTGATGGGAGGGCGGAATGTTTGGCTATGTGACGGCGAATAAGCCGGAGTTGAAAATAAGGGAGTTTGCCCGCTATCGGGGGTTTTACTGTGGCCTGTGCCGACGTCTCCGCAGAAATTATGGTCTGTCGGGCCAGCTCACCCTGACCTATGACATGACGTTTCTGATTATCCTTTTGTCCTCTCTGTATGAGCCGGAGACGCAGGAGAGCAGGAAGCGGTGTCTGGTGCATCCGGGCAGACGGCAGTTTATGCTGCAGAATGAGATATCGGATTATGCGGCGGCCATGAATGTGCTTTTGTCCCACGACCATTTTGCCGATAACTGGCAGGACGAGAAAAAACTCCGCTCCCTCGTGGCGATGAAGATTTTTGCAGGGAAAAAGAAACGGATAGTCAGACAGTATCCGAGGCAGGCCCGCGCCGTGCGGGAAGCGCTGGCGGAGCTGGCAGAGAGGGAGAGGGAGGACTGTCGGGACATAGACGCCGTATCCCGTCCCTTTGGCGCGCTGATGGCGGAGCTGTTCGTGTGGCGGGAGGACTCATTCGGGAATATCCTGCGTCCCTTTGGGTTCTATCTGGGCAAATTCATCTATATTATAGATGCCTGGATGGACGTGGAGGACGACAGAAAAAAGGGGTGCTATAATCCCTTTGCAGAACGCTGCGGCGAACCGGATTTTGACGAGCGCGTCCGGGACATGCTGGACGGGACGCTGCGCATGGCTGTCGCCGAGTTTGAAAAGCTTCCCTGTGAGCAGGATTTGGCGCTCCTTCGCAATATTCTTTACGAGGGCGTCTGGACAAAAAGCGAAAGGAAACAAAAAGATGATGAATGACCCGTACAGTGTGCTGGGAGTGTCTCCGGGCGCAACGGATAAAGAAATAAAAAAAGCATACCGCAGCCTAAGCCGGAAATATCATCCGGATTCCTATTCAGATGAAGGGCAGAAGGCCTGGGCCGGTGAAAAATTCCGCCAGGTACAGGAGGCCTACAATCAGATCGTGGACGAGCGTTCCGGCAGGGGAGGGCAAAACTACGGCGGTTACGGCGGCTATGGCGCCCAGGGGCAGCAGAACTATTCCGAGGAGGATCAGCATCTGATGGCGGCGATGAATTATCTCCGCGCCCGCCGCTACAATGAGGCTATAAATGTACTCAACTCCATTGAAAACCGCAGCGCCAGATGGTATTATCTCAGTTCCTATGCCAATCTGGGGCTTGGCAACAATGTGGTGGCGATGGATTATGCCCGGCAGGCGGTAAACATGGAGCCGGGCAATATGGAATATCAGCAGTATTATCGCCAGCTTCAGAATGGGGGCACGGCTTCCCCCTTTGGCGGCAGTCCGTTTGGGAGTCCTTTCGGCGGCGGCTATGGCGGATATGGGGGCTATGGCGGCTACGGCCGGTATGGGGCCGGGGACAGCTGTGGCACGGGAAATATCTGCTGTGATCTGTGGTGTGCGGATTCATTGTGTGAATGTATGGGAGGAGATTTGTGCGGATGCATGTAAAGAAGGCGAGGACTATTGCCGTTCTTGGGATTATGGCGGCGTTTGGTACGGTGCTGCTGCTTCTCGGCACGGTGATTGCCGTCAATACTCTGTTTTTTACCGCGGCGGCGGCTTTTTTGGCAGGGCTTGCCGTTGTCTTTTACGGGGTTGGCTGCGGCGCAGTGTATGTCTGCGTCTGCGGGCTGCTGGATTTTTTGTTCAATCCGGACAAACTTCATGTGCTCCTGTACCTGGCCATGGCGGGATATCTTGTGCTGGCTGAGGGGAGCTACAGGGGAATGAAAAAAATGGCTGACGGGAGGAAAAAGGAGTGGGTGCACCGGGGGCTCCGGCTGCTTTTCTTTGGCGCGCTGTATGTGCCCGTCCTGCTTTTTATGTCCGGACTTTTTCTGCCGGAGCGGATACGGACGGCAGAGTGGTATCTGCCGGTTCTTCTTCCGGCGGGTTTTTTTGTATGGCTGATTTATGACGCGGCATATTCTGCCGTAAAGAAACTGGTACATGATAAATTCGGGCGGCTGCCGGAATAGGGCGGCAGCGCGGAGTGAGCGTTGAAACGGAGGACAAAGTATGAAAAAATTTTTAGCTTGTGCAGCGGCTGTGCTGGCATCGTTACTGCTGGCAGCAGGAGGATACTGGCTGTTGAGGCAGCTGAGACCGGCGGAGGATTATGTGACGCCGCAGGAGACGATAAATACCGGAGTGATCAGCGCCGGAGCGGTATCCGCCTATACATCGGATACAATTCCGGAAAAAGAGTATCCCATGTACAAGAGCCAGAGAGAGGATCGCGCGGTAGACGAAGCGCTGCAGAAAGAGGGAGCGAAGGCGGCGACGTGGGAGAATCCGGCTGTGCTCGTAAATCCCTATGGGAATTCTCCCCTGACAGCTTACATAGTATTTCATACCGACAAGGCCTGTGGCGTGGAGGTGCAGGTGCCGGGCAGGAAGGCGGCGAAGAATATCACAGGCAGACTGACGAAAAAGACAAAAAATCACCGCGTACCTGTCATAGGCCTGTATCCGGGCAGGAAAAACAAGGTGCGGATCTCCTGTCTGGACAGCGATGGGAAAAAGTTCATGACAAAGACGGTGACGGTGGAGACGGAACCTCTCCCCGCCGAGTTAAAGGACGCCGTGCATACGGAGAAAAAAGGCGGCTCCTCGGCCTACGGCCTCACGATTGTATCCGGACAGAGTACAAAATACCCGTTTGCCTATGATGAGAACGGGGACGTCCGCTGGTATGTGAAAATGACGACCGGCTCCTACGGCGTATTTCCCCTGTCCAACAGGCGTCTGATCCTGCAGACGGACGAATCGCTGACGCCCACGGAGGAAAAGCCGCACACGACACAGATGTACGAGATTGACTATCTGGGGCGGGTATACCAGGTCTATTATGTGAAAAACGGAATCCACCACGAGGTGATTGAAAAGACGCCGGGCGGCAATCTGCTGGTGCTGACAAGTTCCATAGACGGCCACACGGAGGATATGGTAATCGAACTGGACAGGGATACGGGAGAGATTGTAAAATCTCTGGATATGAGGGAAGTGTTTGACGAGACCTATGAAAATAAGGTGGACTGGGTGCATCTGAACACCGCCTCCTACCGCAAGAGCGACAATACGGTGCTTTTGTCTCCCCGGAATCTCCATGCGGGCGTGCGCCTGGACTGGAAGACCAATAAAATCAAGTGGATCCTTGCCAATCCGAAGATGTTTGAGGGGACAGAGCAGGAGGACAAGGTGCTGAAACCGGTGGGAGAGATTCTCTGGCATTTTCAGCCTCACAGCATCTATGAGATTCCCTTTGATCTGGACGGGAATCCGGACACAGTCCATGTCATGCTGTTTGACAATCACTGGCAGACGAAACGGAAGGTGGATTTTTTCGACGGCAGGGAGAACTCCTATGTGTCGGTCTATACCATCAACGAAAAGGAGATGACGGTGCGGCAGGAGAAGCATTTTGAGGGCGTGCGCTCCATCATCACGTCCAACTGCGCCTATGATGATGAGAGCAGACATATGTTTTCCTTTGGCGGATATCTGCACCCGCTGATTCGCGGGCGCAAGGGAATGATATATGAGTTTGACTATGCCACGGGGACAGTGTTGAACCAGTATTCCACGAAGGAATACTTCTACCGGGGGTATGAGATGAAGATTGACTGGAAGGATCTGGCAGCGCCCATGCAGACGGAAGAAAACTGCGTGAAGGGGACGCTGCAGGCGCCGGCAGAGGCCAAACTGGACGACTATCCGCAGGAGGCCCTGGCACAGGGGACGGCCTCCTTTGAAAAAAAAGAGGCGGTGCTGTATATGAAGACAGGGGATCACGCCATTGACCAGGTTGCCTTTTACGGCGAGAAGCATCGGTATCTCATGGATTATACCGGCGCGGGAAAAGGTCTGAAAAAAAACAGAAAAGTGACCTATTCCATTGCAATACCGCTATCCGGCATGGAGAAGGAGACATACAGGATCGCGGTTCGCTACCATGGGAAATGGTACGACACAGGGAAGGAAGTAACCTGTCATGAAGTGTAGTAGTTTGCAATGATTTATCATGTAGTAATGATTGCTACGATTGACAATCCGCTGGAAAAAGCATTATACTTTTAACAGCAAAAGAAAGCGCAGGCTTCAGCTGGCGCTTGAATGGAGGCAGGAATGGCAATCAGGATTATCGGTACCGGCAGTTATCTTCCGCAAAAGGTGGCGGACAATCAATTTCTATCCACGATTGTGGACACAGACGACGAGTGGATCCGCCAGCGGACGGGAATCAAGGAGAGGCATCTGTCCAGCGGGAAAGAGGGAACTACTTATATGGCAACCCATGCGGCAGAGGCGGCTTTGGAAAATGCAGGAATAACGGCAGAGGAGCTTGACATGATTATTGTGGCTACGGTGTCGGCCGATACCTATGTGCCCAGCACCTCCTGCTCGGTACAGGGGGCGATCGGAGCGATTCGGGCCACCTGCTTTGACTTAAATGCAGCCTGCTCCGGATTTATGTTTTCGCTGAATACGGCCTATGCCTATATCGAGATGGGCATGGCGAAGACGGTTCTGGTGATTGGCTCAGAGACGCTCTCCAGAGAGGTGGACTGGTCGGACAGGGGCTCCTGTATCCTGTTTGGCGACGGCGCCGGCGCGGCCGTTATCCAGCAGGACGACGGGGAGGGGGGCCTCATTGCCAGTGTCACCGGATCGGACGGCAGCCAGGGAGACGTGCTTACCTGTAAGGGAAGGGGAATCCAGAATCCCTTCCACAATTCCAGAAGGAGAAAGGACTATATCCGCATGGACGGGCAGGCGGTATTCCGTTTTGCCGTGACGATGGTGCCGCGGTGCATAAAGCAGATTTTGAAAAAGACGGAGACGGACGTGGAGGACATTAAGTTTTTCGTCCTGCACCAGGCCAATGTCCGCATTATCGAGCTGATCGCAAAGAGGCTTCGGGTAGATCTTGACCGTTTCCCGATGAACCTGAACCGCTACGGCAACACATCGTCCGCCAGTATTCCGATTCTTCTGGACGAGTTGAACCGCAACGGCCTTCTGGAGAGGGGCGACAAACTGATTTTGTCCGGTTTTGGTGGCGGACTGACGTGGGGAGCCATGCTGATTATCTGGTAGGGCGTCTGTGCGGCGCAGACAGTGCATAATGAATGGAGACAGAATATGAAAAAAATTTTGATACAGGGAGCCATGGAGATAGAGACCGGCTTTCTGATTGAGCAGATAAAGAAAATGGCGGATTACCAGTGTCTGGAGGAAAACGGAATGGTTTTCCATGTGGGCACGGACGGCTATAAGAAATATATCGTGAATACGACCGGAATGGGTACGGTAAATGCGGCGATGGCGACTGCCTGCGCCCTGACGATGCTCCACCCGACTGTTGTTGTCAACCAGGGGACGGCGGGAGCCCAGAACCGGGAACTGAGCACGGGCGATGTGGTGCTGGCGGAGGAGGCCGTAAATATAAATCGTCTCAAGATGCCCAAGAAAAAAATGGGAGAGGGCAGCGATCCGTTTTGCTGGGAGACGGGCGAGCCGTCCTGCTTTCAGGCGGATCCGGTGCTGCTGGAGCTGTATGGCAGATGCGAATATACCGGCGGACACATAGTGCGAGGCCGGGTGGGGACGGGCGATATTTACAGCCGTGAGGACGACCGGATCGTGTGGCTGGCCGAGAAGTTCGGCACGGTCTGCGAGGACATGGAGAGCGCCGCGGCATATCAGGTCTGTCAGAACTTTGAGACGCCCTGCGTGGGCATCAGGATCATCTCAAATAATGAATTGCTGGACGAGGAATTCAATGAGGAGACGGCGGTGATCCTCCAGCAGTATGTGTGGAAAGTAACCCATGAATATCTGTAGGCTGCCGCAATAAGAAATCAAAAGCATAATTTGTCCTCCCTTTGCATAAGTATGTAGTGCAAAGGGGGATTTTTTTATGAGACGGACAGGCAGAGTGATTTTTATATTCCTCCTGATTACCGGCTGTATGTGCGGTCTTTGGTTTTTTCAGTCCTGGCGTGAGTCTGTGCGGCAGGGAAAAAAGGAGACGTATAGCAACGTCTATGTGACAGGCGTAAGCGGAGACAGCATCACGGCGGTGGCCGGAGGGGAGAGCCGTACCTGGGAGACAGTTTCGGCCGTGACCGGACAGGCCGTGGAGGGGATTGCGGATCTGCATGTTGAGGACGAAAAAATTACAAGGATTGTCAAAAAACCTGAAACGGTGACGGGAAAGGTTCTGAAGATGTCCGGAAGTTCCATCGAACTGGAAAATTACGGCGAGGTGCGCCTGGGGCGGGATTTCGTAGTATATAAGCGAACCGGTGACGGGGCGGTTGTCCAGGGAAAAGTATCGGATATACCGATTGGCGCGGCAGAGATCCGCTTTGTGGCCGCGGGGAAAAGGCTCTGCGCCGCCGTGCTGCGGGAGAGCGGCGTGAAGAAAATACGGGTTCTTTTGAAGGACAACCACTCTTTGTCCTACAATATGGATAAGGTGGTTCTGACCGCGACGACCGATTTTACCATTCGGAGCAATGACCGGATACAGTCCCATAAGAAGGGTGAAAGGATAACGCTGCGGCCGGACGGTGTGAACGGGCGTGCGATTGTCTCCACAGGGGGCAGGGGCAGAATCCGCGTGGAGAGCCTGAAACGCCAGTACGGCGCGCCGGAGTACAGGGGTGACTTAGAGGTGGTAAAGGCGGATGCGGCGTTGCAGCTGATCAACGAGGTGCCGCTGGAAGAATATCTCTACAGTGTGGTGCCGAGCGAGATGCCCACGGAGTACAGGGAGGAGGCGCTGAAAGCCCAGGCCGTGTGCGCCAGAAGTTATGCGGTGCGCCAGATGGCGGGACACCGGCTGGCAAAGTACGGCGCCCATGTGGACGACAGCGTATCCTTTCAGGTATATAACAATCTGAAAGAGGACGCCAGGGCAGTCGCGGCAGTAAACGATACGAGCGGACAGGTGGTTGCCTATCAGGGGAAAACGGCGGCGACTTATTTTTTCTCTGCCTCCTGCGGCAGCACATCCGGCACAAAGGACGTGTGGTTTACCAAAAAGGAGACTCCCTATCTGACCGCGGCAGTGCAGACCTGGCCCAGGACACAGAGAGATCTCACGGCAGAGAAGGATTTCCGCAGTTACATCGACAATCCGGACAGGACGTTGGACAGCTCCTCTCCCTGGTACCGCTGGCAGGCATCTGTCACGGCCGACAGACTGCGGGCCTCTGTGAATCGGGGAATAAAGAGCCGGTATGCGGTGAATCCCACTCAGATACAGGTGCGGGACAAAGACGGCGCTTTTCACAGTAAAATGGTGACGGACGTAGGGGATATTAAGGATATTGTCGTCCGCAGGAGAGGGGCCGGAGGCGTCGTGTCCATGGTGGAAATTCAGGGGAGCAAAGAGACCGTGCGTGTGTATACGGAGTATAATATCCGGACGCTTTTTATCGGAGAGAACACGATATTTAAGAGACAGGACAAGAAAGAGGTGAAGGGGCTCAGCATTTTGCCAAGCGGATTTTTTTATGTCAAAAAACAGGGAAAGCAGTTTGAATTTCATGGCGGCGGCTACGGCCACGGAGTCGGAATGAGCCAGAACGGTGCCAATGCGCTGGCAGGGCAGGGAAAAAGCTATGCGGAAATCCTCACATTCTATTTTCCAGGTACGAGCGTAATATCCCGCGAATCTCTTTGAGGGACGAGAGGAGGCGGAGATGCTTTTGCTTTTTGAGGAACTGGTTCAGCATGGCGCCGAGAAAGATGATAATGATGCAGAAGTACATCCAGAGCATGAGGAGAACCATGTATGTCAGGCTTCCGTACACCGTGGAGAAGCTTCGGTGATAGTCGATATAGAGAGAGTACAGATAGGAAAAGGCAATCCACAGAAAGGCGGATAAACCGGCTCCGGGGAGCTCATCGCGGAAGCGGGATTTGCGGTTTGGAATGAAACGGTACAGGCACAAAAAGTATATGACAAATACCAGGAAGGCCACTGCGGAGCGCAGGATAAAGATAATCAGGTGCAGGTTCGACAGAAGCGGGAAAAACCGATAGATGGTATGCACGATCTGGTTTCCGTATACGAGGACAATCAGACTGGTGATAATCATGACAGTAAATACAATGGTATAGACAAGGGAGAGGAGCCGTCGGATAATCAGATTGCGGCGGCCCTCCACCTCATAAATGCTGTCCAGTTCAAAGGCGATGCTGGAAAATCCCTTAGAGGCGGCCCACAGGGTTGTGATAACGGTGATGGACAAAATAGTACCGGAGGCAGCGGCATAACTCTCCCTCAGCCAGCCGGACACAATGGAACTGAGATTTCCGGGAATGGCAGTCTCAATCAGAGACAGCATCACTTCCTCGCTCAGGGGCGTGTACTGTAAAAGGGTAATTAGAAACATCATAAAGGGAAACATGGACACAATGATAAAGAACGCCACCTGCGCGGCGTGAATGGATACCCGATGTTCATTAAATTTGTTGATAAACCAAATAAAGACATTATCCATAAGTGTGCCTCCTTGTCTCCTTACTATAACAGTATATGAAATAATTCAAAAAAAATCAACTTGACATTCGTCTGTTATCTGTGCTACAGTAATTACACGAAATAAAGACGAAGATGGTGCGGGCGCACAGGTCCACAGACTGCTATTTTCCTTCAGAGAGGCAGAGTCACCGGCTGAGAGTTCTGCCAGGTTCCTGTAGCAGTTGAATTTCACACCGGAGTTTTGCCCTTGAAAAGAACCGCACGGTTTTAGTAGGGGGCGGCGGCCGATACCCGTTATCGTATCTCAGAGAGAGTCTGCCGGAAAAAGCCCGGCAGGAATATGGGTGGTACCGCGGAAACATTTCGTCCCTTGCAGCAATGCTGCAGGGGACTTTTTGCGCGTAAGCAATGAACACTGCACCTTTCCCTCCGGCGTCCCGACGGACGCTTGCGTCCGAATCGGGACGCCGGAGGGAAAGGTATAGGGCGAAAGCCCGCGACCTGCCTGCCGCGAAGCGGGAGGCAGGTGTAGCGTTCATTGCGAAGTGTGTGGAGCGAAGCAGAGTGCGAAAGCCCGCGCTTCGCCTCCTGCGAAGCGGGAGGCAGGTGCAGCGTTCATTGCTAAGAGTGTGGAGCGAAGCAGAGGGCGAAAGCCCGCGACCTGCCTGCCGCGAAGCGGGAGGCAGGTGCAGTGTTCATTGCTAAGAGTGTGGGGCGAAGCAGAGTGCGAAAGCCCGCGCTTCGCCTGCCGCGAAGCGGGAGGCAGGTGCAGCGTTCATTGCGGAGCGCGGGAGCGCGGGAGCGGAAATTGTGAAAGGAAGGATACAGACGAATGAAAGAAAAATTATCTCAGATTCTGGACAATGCCTTGTCCCAGATTGAAAATTCCGGAGAGATTGAGAAGTTAAACGATATCCGGGTGGCTTTTCTGGGCAAGAAGGGAGAACTCACGGGCGTCTTAAAGTCCATGAAAGACGTGGCGCCGGAGGAGCGTCCGAAAATCGGGCAGATGGTAAATGAGGCCAGAGCCAAAATAGAGGGCCGGTTAGAGGAGAAGAAGGCGGCCTTTGAAAAGGCGCTTCGGGCGGAAAAAATGAAAGCGGAGGTCATTGACGTAACCCTTCCGGGACGCCGTCTTGTCACCGGACACCGCCACCCCAACACCGTTGCTTTGGAGGAAGTGGAAAAAATATTTATCGGTATGGGTTATGAGGTTGTAGAGGGGCCGGAAGTGGAATATGATTACTATAACTTCGAGGCGCTGAACATTCCGGAAAACCATCCGGCCAAGGACGAGCAGGACACCTTCTACATCAACGACAAAATACTGCTCCGCACCCAGACGTCATCGGTGCAGGTGCATGTGATGGAGAAAGGAAAACTCCCCATACGAATGATTTCGCCGGGACGGGTATTCAGGAGCGATGATGTGGACGCCACCCATTCCCCGTCCTTTCACCAGATCGAGGGACTGGTAATAGACAAAAATATCACCTTTGCGGACTTGAAGGGAACGCTGGAGCAGTTTGCCAAGCAGTTATTCGGAGAGGACACCAGAGTAAAATTCCGCCCGCATCATTTTCCGTTCACCGAGCCGAGCGCCGAGATGGACGTGACCTGCTTTAAGTGCGGCGGGAAGGGCTGCCGTTTCTGCAAGGGCGAGGGCTGGATCGAGATACTGGGCTGTGGAATGGTACACCCCCATGTGCTGGAGATGAGCGGGATCGATCCCGACGAATACACGGGATTTGCCTTCGGCGTGGGACTGGAGAGAATCGCGCTTTTGAAATATGAAATCGACGATATGCGCCTGCTGTATGAAAACGACATACGGTTTCTGGAGCAGTTCTGATAAGGAGGAGAAAAGAGATGAATACGCCATTATCATGGATTAAAGCCTATGTGCCGGAGTTGGAGTGCACCGAGCAGGAATATATGGACGCCATGACTTTGTCCGGTACCAAGGTAGAGGGATATGAAAAATTCGACGCCGATCTGGACAAAATCATCGTGGGAAAAATCGAGAAGATCGAGAAGCATCCGGACGCGGACAAACTGGTGGTATGTCAGGTGGCCGTTGACGAGGAGGGCACCACAATCCAGATCGTCACAGGAGCGCCCAATGTAAAAGAGGGCCAGAAGGTGCCGGTCGTTCTTGACGGAGGACGGGTGGCCGGCGGACACGACGGCAAGAAGACGCCCGGCGGGATCCGGATCAAAAAGGGAAAACTCCGCGGCGTGGAGAGCAATGGAATGATGTGTTCCATTGAGGAACTGGGTTCCTCCAGGGATTACTATCCGGACGCAGCGGAGGACGGCATCTATATACTGAGCGACAATCCGGAGTATAAGGAGGCGCCGGTGGGGAGCGACGCCATTGAACTGCTGGGCCTCAGAGACGCCAACTTTGAATATGAGATAACCTCGAACCGCGTGGACTGCTTCGGCGTTCTCGGAATAGCCAGGGAAGCGGCGGCCACCTTCCGCAAGCCGTTTGTGCCGCCGGTAGTAACAGAGTCCGGCAATGCGGAGAAGACGGAGGATTACATTTCCGTGGATATTGAGGCGACGGATCTGTGCAGGAGATATGTGGCAAGAGTGGTAAAGAATATAAAACTGGCGCCGTCGCCGGAATGGATGCAGAGACGTCTGGCCGCCAGCGGCATACGCCCCATAAACAATATTGTGGATATTACAAACTATGTCATGGAGGAGTATGCGCAGCCGATGCACGCCTACGACCTGGACACGATTGCAGGACATAAAATCGTGGTAAAGAGGGCGCAGGACGGGGAGACCTTCCAGACGCTGGATGGACAGGAGAGGGAACTGGACTCCTCCGTATTGATGATTTGCGACGGAGAGAAGGCGGTCGGATTGGCTGGTATCATGGGCGGCGAGAATTCCAAGATTACGGACGACGTGACCACCATGCTCTTTGAGGCGGCCTGCTTTGACGGCACCAATATCCGGCTATCCGGAAAGAAACTGGGAATGCGCACGGACGCCCAGGCCAAATTTGAGAAGGGGCTGGATCCGAATACGGCGATGGAGGCGATGAACCGCGCCTGTCAGCTCATAGAGGAGCTGGGGGCAGGCGAGGTAATCGGCGGCTGCGTCGATGTGTATCCGGAGAAAAGGGAGGCGACGACCGTTTCCTATGACGTGGATAAAATCAATGCGCTGCTCGGCATCCAGGTCTCCGAGGAGGAAATGTGCGGATACTGGGATCTGGTGGAACTGACTCCGGACAGGGAGAACCACTGCGTCCATGTGCCGACCTGGAGGCAGGATATCCTCTGCATGGCAGATCTGGCAGAGGAAGTAGCCCGCTTTTACGGATATGACAGGATACCCACCACTCTGCCGAGGGGGGAGGCCACGATGGGCGGGCTCTCCTGGCAGACGACCATTCAGAATATAGCGCGAAACGTAGTGGAGCAGTTCGGATTTTCCGAGGGCATGACATATTCCTTTGAGAGTCCCCGCGTGTTTGAAAAACTGCTGCTGCCGGAGGACAGCCCGCTGAGGCGCTGCATCGAGATTGCAAACCCGCTGGGAGTGGACTACAGTATTATGCGGACGTCTCCGCTCAACGGGATACTGACCTCGCTGGCGACCAATTACAATCACAGGAATAAAGATGTGAGGTTATATGAGCTGGCCAATATATATCTACCCAAATCGCTGCCGCTGACGGAGCTGCCGGAGGAGAGAATGCAGCTGACGCTCGGCATGTATGGCAGGGGCGACTTCTTTGACATGAAGGGCTGTGTGGAGGCAGTCTTTGAAAAGCTGGGAATAAAGGGCGTGGTGTCATGGCAGCCGGACAGCGGCTGTCCATATCTGCATCCGGGCAGGAAGGCGGATATCCGGATCGGAGATACAGTTGTCGGCTATCTGGGAGAAATACACCCGGAGGTCGCGGATAATTACGACATCGGCACGAAGGTTTATGTGGCCGTGCTCGATATGGAAGAACTTGCCAACCAGGCCTCTTTTGATGTAAAATATACGGGAGTGGCAAAATTTCCGGCAGTGACGAGGGATATCTCCCTTGTGATGAAGAAGTCCGTTCTCGCGGGCGAGGTGGAGGAAGTGATCCGCAAAAACGGCGGCAAACTGCTGGAGGCATATAAACTCTTTGATATTTATGAGGGAGAAAACGTGGCGGCAGATGAGAAATCCCTGGCCTACTCCATTCGCTTCCGGGCATCTGACCGCACGCTGGAGGAAAAAGACGTGACGGCCGTTATGAATAAAATCCTCACCAAACTGGAATCTTTAGGAGTGACACTGAGATCGTGACGTCTGTATCGCAACGGGGACAGAATGGAAAGCAGGGGAGGGTGAAGTGAAGAAACTGATTAGCAATGTGCTTACATTGTGCTTCATATGCTATATGATACTGTTAGTGTACTTCCTCTTTTTCAGCGAGGAGTACGGGCGGACGGAGCCCTATACCACATATCAGTATAATCTGGAGCCCTTCCGTGAACTGAAGCGGTATCTGCTGCACCGGAGTCAGATTGGCAACGGGTTGTTCCTCATCAACGTAGTGGGAAATGTGGCCGCCTTTATGCCCTTTGGCTTTCTGGTGCCGGTGATGTACCGGGAACAGCGCAGAGACCGGCATTACAGGGGACATTATTTCCGCAGTTTTCTCTTTGTGACTTTTCTGGGATTTTTATCCAGTCTCGGAGTGGAGACAGTGCAGCTGGTGACTAAGGTGGGAAGTTTCGATGTGGACGATTTGATACTGAATACAGCCGGAGTGGTGCTGGGCTATATCCTATATTATATTTGTAAGAAGATAATCGGAGTGTGGGGCGGCAGAAACTGACAGCGCGCGCGTGCGCCCGTCCCGCCTGTGCTCCGGAACGGAGGGCATTATGCAGGTACGGTTTGGAAACCGCAGAAAAATTCAATTTACCGACAAGACTCACCCCGTTATGGGTATTGTCTCCGTAATCCTGGGCTGTGCCGCGCTGGTTCTCCTGGTTGTTCTGTGCGTTGTGTCCAGTATGGCAAAGGGAACCGCGGGACTGGGAATCGGTTATCTGGGAATTTTGGTACTGGGGATAGCCTGCGCCGGATTTTTGCTGGCGGCGCGCTGTTACCGGAAGGAGGACATCTACATGGCTACGCCGGCGGTTGGTTCGGTGCTCAACGGCCTGCTTGTGGTGGCCGGCCTGCTGCTGTATGTCATTGGCGCGGTGTGAGCTGCCTTAAGCGGCGTGAAATAGTTACTTTTTTGTAGATCTCACGGTATTCGTCCGTCGATAGTTCTTCGATATAGTTGACGGGATAATCCTTTTCATATCCTTTTGTAATCAGACAGGAAGCGGCTTTGTTGTAGGCAACGGCCGCTTCTGTTTCTGTGGGATAGCGGCCCACGATAAAATCGCCCCGCCAGTGTATTTTTGCCTCGTAATAGACCTGTCCGTTTTTTTCTTTTTTTGCCACGCCGTGATAGCGGTTGATGACTTCGATATTTTCGTAGCGGAAATCTCGGTTATCGCCGTTGACAAAACGAAAATCGCGGCCCGGAACCGCATAGTTGCGAATACCATACCGGGAGAGGATATTTACCTGCATACCGTAGTCGGCCACAAACAGATGGCCGCCCCTGCGGCTTATGCTGCGGGTGGAAAAATAAAACAGATCGTCGATGTCAAAGGTCAGAAAATCGTCTCGATCAAAATAGTAATGAAAAAAATTTTTGCGCAGATAGATGGGCGTGCGGATATACATGCCATTGTCCCGAAAATTGAGAAGGATCACCCATTTGGAAAAGGGCAGGACGCTGTCTGCCGCCGAAAAAGAATCTATGGTAAGCGACGGCTCAGTGAGCAGACGGCGGGCCAGCGCATAGGCCTCCGAAGCGGCGTCTTCCGTGGGAAAGCTGCCGAGGCTGATATGTTTTCCCTGGTGGGTAACGGAACTGCGGTAATACAGGGTTCCGTCTTTTTTTCTGGCTGTGTATACTCCGGGCAGCATAGCGCTCTCCTTTCCTTCTGTACTACTTCAATAGGCGTTTGCGAAACGCCACAAGCCGCATGAATACGGCATTTTTTTGTTGCTAAAATCAAAAATCTCCTCACGG
>CANRFJ010000025.1 GCA_947629865.1 uncultured Lachnospiraceae bacterium
AACCGTGAGGAGATTTTTGATTTTAGCAACAAAAAAATGCCGTATTCATGCGGCTTGTGGCGTTTCGCAAACGCCTAGTGGAAAAAGACAGGCTGTAAGGAGAGAGGAAAAATGTTTACAGGAATTGTTGAGGAAATAGGAGAGATTGTCTCAGTGGAGAGGGGAAGCCGTTCGGCGGTGCTGCGTATCCGGTGTCAGAGGGTTCTTCAGGGAACCTGCACGGGGGACAGTATCGCAGTGAACGGCGTCTGCCTGACGGTCACATCTATAGGGGATTCCGAATATACGGCGGACGTGATGGCGGAGACGCTGGCGAGGAGTTCGCTTGGGACTCTGAGGCCGGGCAGCCGTGTAAATCTGGAGCGGGCCATGCCGGCGGATGGTCGGTTTGGCGGACATATTGTGGCGGGACACATTGACGGCACAGGTACTATTCGGGAGATACGGCAGGACGAAACAGCCGTGTGGTACACGATTTCGGCGGGGCCGGAACTGCTGCGCTATATTGTGGAGAAGGGCTCCATAACCGTCGATGGCATCAGTCTCACGGTGGCCGAAGTGGGCGCAGAGGATTTCCAGGTATCCACTATTCCCCATACCCGATCAAGCACCGTGCTTGTGGACAGAAAAAGGGGGGACATCGTGAATCTGGAGACGGATATCATAGGAAAATATGTGGAGAAACTGTGCGCACCGGAGAAACTGCCAGAGGCGGGAAGTCCGATTACGATGGAATTTCTGACAGAAAACGGATTTTGAAAATACAGAGAGGGGAAGTGCTTCAAAATGGAGGAAAACAGGACAGAGTTTGCGACGATTGAACAGGCGTTGGAGGATCTGCGGCAGGGTAAGATTATTTTGTGTATCGACGATCCGGACAGGGAAAACGAGGGCGACTTAATCTGTGCCGCCGAATTTGCCACCACGGAAAACGTCAATATGATGGCTACCCACGCCAGGGGCCTGATCTGTATGCCGATGAGTAAGAAACTGACGGTAAAGCTCGGGCTGGATCAGATGGTGTCGGTAAATACGGATAATCACTCAACCGCCTTTACTGTTTCCATAGACTATGTGGATACTACGACGGGGATTTCCGCTGTAGAGAGATCCCTGACGGCGCGCAAATGCGTGGAGGACGGTATAAAACCGGAGGATTTCCGCCGGCCGGGGCATATGTTTCCCCTGGAGGCCAGGGAGGGCGGCGTCCTGAGACGGGCCGGGCACACGGAGGCCACGGTGGATCTGGTGAAGATGGCGGGGCTGAGGGAGTGCGGTCTGTGCTGTGAGATCATGCGGGAAGACGGCACGATGATGCGCACCACGGAGTTGTTGGAATTTGCCAGGAAACACGGACTGCATGTGATTACCATCAGCCAGATCATCGAAAAACGTCTGGAAAAGGAGAGCCTGGTAAAAAAGGTGGCGGAGGCCAAACTTCCTACCAAATACGGGAATTTTACAATTCATGGATATGAGAATATTACAAACGGCGAGCATCATGTGGCGCTGACGATGGGAGACGTGGGGGACGGCAATCCCGTTCTCTGTCGGGTTCACTCGGAGTGTCTGACCGGCGATGTGTTTGGCTCGAAACGCTGTGACTGCGGCGAGCAGTTGGAAAATGCGATGAAGCAGATTGCAGCAGAGGGGCGGGGCATCCTTCTCTATATGCGCCAGGAGGGGCGGGGGATCGGCCTGCTGAACAAACTGAAAGCCTATGAACTGCAGGAACAGGGCTATGACACGGTGGAGGCCAATGTAAGGCTTGGCTTTGCGCCGGATCTGAGGGAGTATGGAATCGGAGCCCAGATACTGTACGATCTGGGGGCCAAAAAACTCCGGCTTCTGACGAACAATCCGACCAAGATAGCCGGATTGTCCGGATATGGAATTACCATTGAAGAACGGGTTCCGATTGAGATAGCGCCCAAGCCGGAGGACTATAAATATCTGGTGACAAAACAGGAAAAAATGAATCACATGACTCACTACCGGGTGGAAAAATAAAATTGAGGCAACTGTAAGTTTACAAAATATATCAAAGAGGTAAAAAGAAAGGAGACTCATTATTATGAAGACACTGGAAGGAAATGTAATCGGGGAAGGATTGAAAATTGGTATTGTGGCGGCCAGATTCAATGAATTTATTGTCAGCAAGCTGATCAGCGGCGCATTAGACGCCCTGGAAAGGCATGGCGTTGATGAAGAAAATGTGGAGCTGGCATGGGTGCCGGGCGCTTTTGAGATTCCGGTTATTGCCAAAAAGATGGCTATGACTGGAAGATACGACGCTGTTCTCTGTCTGGGCGCCGTGATCAGGGGATCCACTTCCCACTATGACTATGTGTGTGCGGAGGTCAGCAAGGGGATTGCCGCTGTAGGGCTGGAGAGCGGACGGCCGGTACTCTTTGGCGTGCTTACCACCGACAACATTGAGCAGGCTATTGAGAGAGCAGGAACCAAGGCAGGCAACAAGGGATACGACGTGGCATGTTCCGCTATCGAGATGGCAAATCTGATGAAGCAGATTGAGGACTGACGCGCGGGAGGCTGCCATGAGAGATGGAGATAAGCAGAGTGCTGTAAAAACAGTGGCGGACACGATCCGTGCCAATATAGAAAAGGTCATCGTTGGTAAAAGCGAGGTCATTGACCTGGTTCTTACCTCCATGCTGGCCGGCGGGCATGTGCTGTTAGAGGACGTGCCGGGGACGGGCAAGACGATGCTTGCCAGAACGCTGGCTGCTTCGCTGGATATGCAGTTTAAGAGGATTCAGTTTACTCCGGATCTGCTGCCGGGAGATGTGACGGGAATCCACTATTTTAACCAGAAGCAGAGTGAATTTGAATTCCGTCCCGGTGGCATTTTCACCAATATCCTTCTGGCAGATGAGATCAATCGGGCGACGCCCAGAACCCAGTCCAGCCTCCTAGAGTGTATGGAGGAGCGTCAGGCGACGATAGACGGGATTACGATGCAGATGCCGTCTCCCTTTTTTGTCATCGCCACGCAGAATCCCGTGGAGACAGCGGGAACCTTTTCGCTGCCGGAGGCGGAACTTGACCGTTTTATTATGCAGATTCCCATGGGATATCCGGACAGGGAGGGGGAGCGGGAGATTCTCCATCGGTTTGCGGGGGACAGTCCGCTTGGAAAAATTACACCGGTCTGCGACGGGGAGACCTTTCGGGATATGCAGAGAGCCTGCGACGAGGTATTTGTCCACGGGTGCGTGGAGGACTATCTGCTGGAAATAGCAGAGCGGACAAGAAAGCACAAAAATATTGCGCTGGGAGTCAGTCCGAGAGGAACCATTGCCTTTTTCAAGACCGTAAAATGCTACAGCGCCCTTATGGGGCAGGACTATGTGACGCCGGACACAGTGAAAAAACTGGCGCCCTTTGTGCTCGGACACCGCATTTTGACGGAGGATGTATATAACAGTAAAAAGAAGGCGGCGGACTATATTCAGGAAATTGTCAATATGGTTCCCGCGCCCACGGAGGATTTTTCCAGGTGATACGGATAATATTGGGCGGTCTGGTATTTTTCGCACTGTATTATGCGATGTACTATATACACGCCTGCTTTTACCGGAGACGGTGGAAAGAAAATTTTGAACTGGATATAAGCTTCTCGGAAAACCAGGCCGGAGAGGGAGATCAGCTGTTTCTGTACGAAACGGCGGTAAACAACAAAAAAATGAAACTGCCGGTGCTCTGCATCAAATTTCAGGCCTCCCGCTATCTCCGGTTTGAAGATGCCGACAGCGGAGCGGTATCGGATTACTATTACCGCAACGATGTCATGAGCGTGGACGGCTTTCAGAAGGTGCGCAGAAAACTCCGCTTTACCTGTAAAAAGAGGGGCCTGTATCAGATTCCGGAAGCGGAGCTGGTCAGCTATGACATCTTCTACACTCACATGTTTGTGGAAAAGAAGCCGGTGCAGGCGGAATTGTGCGTATACCCCTCACGGATTGATATTCGCAGGTTGATGCCCGTGTTCCGTCAGATGACAGGCGGGCCGGTGACGCCGGTTCCCCTGTATGAGGAGCCCTATGCCTATGCCGGAGTGCGGGAGTATACGCCACAGGACTCCATGAGAAACATTCACTGGAAGGCGTCGGCCAGAACCGGCCAGTGGCAGGTAAAGATGCGGGAATACCAGGCTGGCGCTCCGGTGGTCGTTCTCCTGAATCTGGAGTCTCCGGGGGTGTTTATCAATACGGAGTTGATGGAGGAGAGTATCCGGCTCGCCTATTCCTTTGTCTACTATCTGAGCGAAAACGGCGTGCCGACGCGACTGGCAGCGGGCGGTAGTGAAATGGTGCGCCTGGAGGGGAACGGCCGCGCGTATCTGACGGCTGTCCGCCGCGCCCTGGCGGTGATTTCCTATAAAGACGTGTGCTGCAACGGAGTGGAATTGCTGGCGGGAGAGGAATACAGACTTCGGCCGGACACACATCTGCTCCTCATTTCTCCCGCCGGAAAGATGCCGTTGCAGCAGGCGGTAGAGAATGTTATGAAAAGGGGCGTGTCTGTGACATGGGTGGCGCCAATCGTCGCAGAGAGCAGCGGGGACAGTGAATTTCGCGAGGTGTCTTCCGGACTGGAAAAGTGTCTGTTTAAGTGGGGAGGTGCTGTGTGATATGAGGGAATACCGTGTGCTTCGCATGATTTCTTTTTATTATAACTACCTCTTACTCCTCACCCTGATCACCTCTTTTTTCTGGTGGTTTGACTGGGACGCGCCTTCGCTTGTCAGAGCAGTTCTCCTGCTTGCGGTACCGGGACTTATACTGAATGTCCATTTCAGAAGACACAGGGAAGAAAAGGAGAGACAGGAGGGAAAAATCCCGACGGGGCGGGTGGAACTCATTCCTCTCACAGGCCTTCTGGCGATTGGCAGTATGTCCGACGGACAAGCCAACGGGGCGGCTGGACTTTTTTATGCGGCGGCCGTGGTGCTCTATTTTGTCTGGCGGTATTACAGCGGCAAATATATTCTGCTGTACCGAAACCCAAGCGTCTCACGCGACACCAGGGAGCGCGCCGGCAGGAAGCTGGCGCCGCTCATGCTCCGTCTGGCGATTGTGGCGGCCGCGGCGACTGTCCTCCTCGCTGCCCTGACAGGTATGCTTCCGTCGGCAGAGCCCCGTCAGCCGGATATTCGGCAGGAGGAGAACGAGGAGAGTGTGGAGAGCAGGGCGACGCCGCCTGCCAGCGGAGAGGAAGAATTGAAGGAACAACTCCGCCGGAGACAGCCGGAACCCTCTCTGTTTCTGATCGTACTGCGCTACGTTGTCTATGGACTACTGGTGGTGCTGGGACTCGTTGCAGTGGGGGCGGTTTTGTACTGGATTGCCACCCGTTTTTTCAGGAGGCGGACGGACGGCGGAGAATATTATGAGGAGATCACGGAAAAGCGCGGAAACGAGGAGTACACCAGTCTGGCTCCCACAGGGCGGAGAAAGCGGGCGGACTTTCCAGAGGGAAACGACGGGAAAGTGCGTCGGGCTTTTTATCGGAGGATAAAGAAGAAAGCGGCGGGGCAGAGAGTGGACGCCAGCCATACGGCTAGGGAGCTGCGCCGTGAATATCTACAGGCAGAAGCGGACGCCGCGCCACTGACCGCGCTGTATGAGAAGGCCAGATACAGCGCCGTTTCCGTCACGGACGAGGAGATAGACCGATGGGAAAAAGGGGAGATGGACGCATGATAAAGATGATAGCGTTTGACTTAGATGGGACAGTTCTGGACGAGGATAAACGTATTTCCGCCGGAACCAAAGCGATATTGGAAAGAGCGGCCGGACGGGGAATCGAGATCGTACCCGCCACCGGACGCCCTCTCTGCGGCATATTCGAGGAGGTAAACCGGTTGCAGGGCATACACTATATCCTCACCACAAACGGCGCCGCTATCTATGAAAAGGCCACCGGGCGCTGCGTCTATGAGAACAGTATGCCCCTGCAGCAGTTTCTCCCCCTGATGGAGAGGCTGGAGACGCTGGAAGTGATGGCGGACGCCTTTGTTAAGGGAGAGTGTTATATGGATATGGACAAGCGGCGGCTAGTGGAGAAAATGAATGTCACAGAGGCGGTCAGGGAGTACATCAGGGAATCCAGAACCTGCGTGGAGGGGCTGGCCGGATACCTGAGAGAGCGGGGCGATGATGTGCAGAAAGTCACCGTCAACTTTGTGGAAAATCCGGACGGTACCAGGCGCGACTATGAGAAGGTGGCTGCCATAGTACAGGAATTTCCCGAATTTGCCGTGGTTTCCGGCGGCATGGGAAATGTGGAGATTACGGCCCGCTCGGCCTCAAAGGGCGAGGGGCTTGCGAGGCTGGGGGAAATGCTTGGCATCGGAAGCGAGGAGATACTTGCCTTTGGCGACAGCGGCAACGACGTGTCCATGCTGCGAATGGCCGGAGTCGGCGTCGCCATGGAAAACGGGGAGCCGGAGGCAAAGGAGGCCGCCGATTTTGTGACGAAGAAAAACACAGAAGACGGCGTCGTGTATGCCATTGAAAAATTTGTGCCGGAACTGGCACAGTGCGCATCGGAAAAGGAGGAGAGAGCATGAATCCAAATCCATTGATAAAAGCGGATTTTCCGGATCCGGACGTGATACGGGTTGGGGATACCTATTATATGGCAAGCACGACCATGCACTTTATGCCGGGCTGTGTTATTCTCCGCTCTTACAACCTGACGGACTGGGAAATCCTTACCCACGTCTACGAGGCGCTGGAGGAGACGGACGAGGAGAGCCTGCGAAACGGCAGATGCGCCTATGGGCAGGGCATGTGGGCCCCTTCGCTCCGCTATCACGACGGCATATTTTACATCTGCTTTGCCTCAAACGATACGGGAAAGACCTACCTGTATCGATCCAGAGAGATTACCGGCCCGTGGGAAAAAAATGAGATCGAGGGCTTTTACCACGACGGCTCGCTTCTGTTTGATGATGACGGCAAAGTGTACATGGCCTATGGAAACCGCCAGATACATATAATAGAATTAAAGAAGGATTTGTCCGGGCCGGAGCCAGGGGGGTTCCATCAGATTGTGGTGGAGGACACGGACGAGGTGCGCCTCGGCTATGAGGGCACTCACTTCTACAAGATAAATGGAAAATATTATCTGTTTTTTATCCACTGGGGCAAGGCGCCGGACGCCAGACGCACCCAGGCCTGTTATGTGGCCGGACAGATCGGAGGCCCCTACCGGGGCGGCGATGTGCTGGACGACGACAGAGGATATCACAACCAGGGCGTGGCTCAGGGAGGTATCGTGGATACGCCGTCAGGGGACTGGTATGGCATTTTGTTTCAGGACAGCGGAGCCGTGGGGCGGATTCCCGTCCTGGTGCCGGTGATGTGGCAGGACGATTTTCCGGTATTTGGCAGGGAGGGAAGGGTGCCGGAGAACATTGTCTGTGAGGACAACCGGCCGGGCTATTCCTATGAGCCGGTTTATGGGGGAGATGATTTTTCCTATATTCCGGACAGGGATGGTAAAATTTCCCTCCACCCGCGGTGGGAGTGGAATCATATTCCCGACAGCTCACTCTGGAGAATCCGACCGGAAAAGGGCGTCCTGGAACTGACGGCCGGAGCGCCCTGCCGCAATGTGAATCAGGCAGTCAATACACTGACGCAGAGACTCATGTATCCGGGCAGCGAGGTGACGGTGACAATAGAGGGGAGCGGACTGAAAAGGGGCGATATGGCGGGCTTGTGCCTGCTTCAGGGCGATTATGCCGGAGTCGCTCTCCGGCGTGGAGAGAACGGCTATGAGGCAGTGCTCTTTGTCAGGCCTTGTGAGCGGGAGAATCAGATGGCCCAGTCCGCCGACGACACGGCGCCGGAGGAGCGTGAAAAAATTTCCCTTTCGGGGCCGGAGCTGCGCGTCCGTCTTAGGGCGGATTTTGAGGAGATGCGGGATACGGCCCGCTTTTACGTCGGGACGGCGCAGGGGTGGCGTCCTCTGGGCGGGGAACTGCGCATGTATTTCAAACTGGATCATTTCTGCGGCTGCCGGGCGGGGCTGTTCTGTTACGCCACCGGTGAACCGGGGGGACGGGCGGCTTTCAGCCAGTTTACCCACACCGTCTGGGAGAATGACGGGAGAGAGGATTAGCGGGTGGTCTTGACTTTTCAAAACGAATTTGCTAGTTTTTAAGGAAAGAGATATGAGATCCCTTTACATAAGCCGCAAACAAAGGAGGCAGCTATGAGTAAAAGAGGAATGAAATTATTTGATTCTGAGCGCAAAGTAATGGAAGTTCTGTGGGAGAATGGAGATATGCGCGCCAGTGAGATTGTAAAAATACTGCAGGAGCGCATTGGCTGGAACAGAAACACCACATATACGGTAGTGAAAAAATGCGTGGAAAAGGGAGCAATCAAGAGAATCGAGCCTCATTTTGTGTGTCGGGCCATGATGTCGCGGGAGGAAATACAGAAGTATGAGACGAGGGAACTGATTAACCGTATGTTTGACGGCTCAAAGGAAAAATTTTTTGCCGCCTTTCTGAACAGCGAGGAGCTTTCTGCCAGTGAGACTGCCTGTCTGAAAGAACTGGTACAGAAGTTAAAATAGGATTGCAACCGGAACCAAAGGAGGAGCGACATGCAGTTTTTGGCAAATTGTTTGATATTAGTAGTGGGCTTTATAGCCCTGATCAAAGGGGCGGATTTCTTTGTGGAGGGAAGCGCCGCCATTGCCCGGTATTTCAAGGTGCCGGGTGTGATCATCGGTCTCACCGTGGTGGCTATGGGCACCAGTGCGCCGGAGCTGGCAGTGAGTGTTTCGGCGGGACTGTCCGGCTCCAATGCCATTGCGGTCAGCAACGTGGTCGGCTCCAATATTTTTAATCTTCTGGCCGTGCTGGGCGTATGTGCCATTATGAGGCCGCTGCCGGTGGACGCCGGAATAAAAAAGCGGGATTATCCGATTTGTCTGGCTGCGACGCTGCTCGTCCTTGTGCTGGCCGGCAATCTTGTGTTGGCGGGAAAGGGCGGTAATATTCATGACAGCGGGGCGGCGGCAGGAGAACTTTTCCGCTGGAACGGCCTGATACTGATAGCGGCCTTTGCACTGTATATGGTCTATACTATCCGCACCGCCCTGAAAAACCGGACAGAGGAAAGCGCGGAGGAGACGGTTTCTCCGGGAAAGAGCGTCCTGTTTATACTGGGGGGACTGGCGGCAATCGTCATCGGCGGCCAGCTGGTGGTAAACGGCGCCAGGAATATGGCTCTTATCCTCGGCATGAGCGAGACGTTAGTGGGACTTACCATTGTGGCTATCGGAACGAGTCTGCCGGAGCTAGTCACCTCGGTGGTGGCCTCCTCCAAGGGGGAAAACGGCATGGCCATCGGAAACGTAGTGGGCTCCAATATTTTTAACCTTCTGCTTATCCTAGGCGTATCCAGCACTCTCCATCCCATTCAGATCCGCATGGACTCCTTTGTGGATCTCGGAATGTTGCTGGGCGTGAGTCTCATTACTTACGGCTTTGTCTGCTCCGGTCGTCGGATTAACCGACCGGAGGGCGCGATGCTGCTGCTGATGTACGTCAGTTATATGGCCTATGCAGTCATGCGCTAGGATGCTTGCACAGGTAGAAAAAAAGGTGTCCGAAAACATAAAGAAAGAACGGGAACGGAAAATGTGATTATAGTATGACGGAAACGGAAGGTGAGAGATATGAAGAAACAGAGAGAAAAATCACTGGAGGAATATGTAAAGGAATATGCGGCTGTCTGCCGCGGGACAGATCAGATTGGCAGCGATTTGTTTGAAAAATACGGGGTAAAGAGAGGCCTTCGGGACAAGAATGGAAACGGCGTTCTGTCCGGCCTGACACACATCTCCAAGATTGAATCGTTCCGGGAGGAGGACGGGAAAAAGATCCCCTGCGACGGACAACTCTGGTACCGCGGTTATCCCGTGACTGACCTGATAGACGGTCTGCGGGACAGTCACTTTGGGTTTGAAGAAGTAACCTATCTTCTGCTGATGGGAGAACTGCCAACGGTGGATCAGCTGCGGGACTTCCGGCATATGCTGGCAGAGAGCCGCACGCTTCCGACAAATTTTACCAGAGACGTCATTATGAAGGCTCCGAGCAGCGATTTGATGAACTCCCTGACGCGGAGCGTACTTACCCTGGCCTCCTATGATGATAAAGTGAGCGATCCGTCGCTGGAAAATATCCTGAAGCAGTGTCTCCGCCTGATAAGCGTCATGCCGATGCTGGGAGTATATGGATATCACGCCTATAATCACTATGAGAGGGACGACAGTTTGTATATTCACCGCCCGGACGAATCGCTGTCCACGGCCGAGAACATTCTGCTGATGCTGCGTCCGGACAAATCCTATACGCCGTTGGAGGCCAAGGTATTAGATGCGGCGCTGGTTCTGCACATGGAGCACGGCGGCGGCAACAACTCCACCTTTACTACACGAGTAGTAACATCGGCGGGATCCGACACCTATTCGGTCATGGCGGCGGCGCTGTCCTCGTTGAAGGGGCCGAAGCATGGAGGGGCCAATATCAAGGTTATGGAGATGATGGAGGATTTGCGCACCAAGGTGAAGGACTGGAAAGACGAGGAGGAGATCAGCCGCTATCTTGAGCGGATCGTAGATAAAAAGGAATTTGACCGTAAGGGACTGGTCTATGGAATCGGACATGCGGTATATTCGCTCTCAGATCCCAGGGCCCGCGTGTTCAAAAAATTCGTGGAGCGCCTTGCCATTGAGAAGGGACGCACGGATGATTATGACCTGTATGCGGCGGTAGAGCGGCTGGCGCCGGAGATTATTTCCCGAAAGCGGAAGATGTATAAGGGCGTCAGCGCCAATGTGGATTTTTACAGCGGATTTGTCTACAGTATGTTGGGAATCCCCACGCCGCTCTATACGCCCATTTTTGCCATGGCCCGCATTGTGGGGTGGAGCGCCCACCGCATCGAGGAGTTGGTAAATGTGGACAAGATCATACGTCCGGCCTATAAGAGCGTTATGGAGGAGAGGGAGTATGTGGAGATAGAAAAGAGATAGAAAAGCTTTGGCAGACTATATTATAAATCAAGAGCCGTTCTGCCGGGATTATTTCATTTTCGATGTTTTAATTTCTTGAAGGCGCGCCGGATCTTTTTGTCCAGCGCCATGAGTTTGCTTCTGGAAATACGGACATGCTGCCGCCTTGTCTTGTCTAACAGGGTGGAAAAGCCGTTCGGCAGGGCGGAGGTGGTTCCGGCGGCGTAGCCGTAGTAACTCAGGGGATCATTTTTCTTTTGGAAAAGTCTGGCCGCCCTGGCCGCTCCCCTGTCGGCCGCCGTGGGCTGAAAGCGCCTGCGGAAGGTCTTTAGCGAGCGGGCGAGCCTCTTGTAGCTTGCCTTAGTGTAGGAGGACTTTTTCAGCGCCTTCATTTTTTTGGCGCGGGCTGCGGGATTTGTCTTTTTCGCAGTCTTTCGGATTGAAAAATCGTCTGCGTACCGGTTCCCCTCATAATCATAGGTCTTGACTGTCAGGGTGTCTCCGCTCACAGTCAGTGTGGAAAAGGTCGGAACCGGATCGTTGGAGCGCTCAGCGACATAGAATTGTCTGGGAGAAGCCAGACCGTACATCTTGCTGCCGCTGGAGGTGCCCAGTGAGAGATAAGTAGTGCCGATTGGATTTTTTAAAACAGTGCGGTCTCTCTCCACTGTTCCGGAGCCCGTGACGGCGGTGCCGTCCAGCATAGGATAGGAGCGGGCATAGGAGTGGTCGTGGCCGGACAGGACGAGGTCGATGGAGAACTCGTCCATCAGGGGAGCAAAAAGGATCCGCATATTGGCCGCAGTGTGGTTGGAGTGCATGATGCCGGAGCCGTAGATGTCATGGTGAAACATGACGATGCGCCACTTGGCTGCCGGCGCTTTTTTTATTGCTCTCCGTATCAGCTTCCGGTGTGCGGAGACTTTCCGGTTGTTGCTGTTCAGAACAATAAACAGGGCGTTGCCCCGACAGAAATAATAATCGCAGCCGGAGGAGGTAGCGCCATAATTTTTCTCTGTATTGGGATTGTTAAAATGATATTTATAATCTTTTCCCTTGGTCTCGTGGTTTCCGATGGCGGCGGCCACCGGCAGCTGTCGGAGCAGGGGAGAATAGAGAAAACCGGCGTACTGGCTCTCGCGCAGTCCGTCGTCTCCGCTGTTTCCCTTGTAGTCGATCTGATCTCCTGCAGAGAGGAGGAAGGCGGCGTCCGGCGCCGTCTTCGCCGCCTGAGCCAGTGTGCGGGAGAAATTGTAGGCGTCTGCCGCAATATTGCCGGAGGCTCCGATCTGCGCGTCGCCGATCAGAATGGCGGAGAAGGAGGACGCGCTCCCTGTGCGGTAGGAGAAGGTATCTGACCATCCAATGGAAGACGACCGGCAGTCGTCGGTATATCGGTAGTAGTAGGTAGTATTTTCCTCAAAAAAGTTTTTGACGCTCACATGGTTTGCGGCCCGATAAGTGACAATGCCGTTGGTGCGATTTATTTTTATGGCGTTGCCGGTAAAAACGCGGGCGCCGGCAAAGTCCGCAGTTTTGCTGAGGGCCACGGCGGGAGCGGCGACATTCTCCGAGTACCAGGAAAACTGCAGATCGGCAGGAGTGCTGCCGGGAGTCAACAGGATTTTTCCGGAATCATCGGCGCCGTCCTTTCTCCACTGGTTCAGCCAGTTGTTGTAATCTATTCTCAGGCTGACGCTGTCCGTCGGGGAGGACGGGGCGGCGTCGGGGACTTCTCTATAAGTACCGGCCTTGCGGGCGGGGCAGATCAGGACAACACCCAGAACCAGAAGTAATATACCCGTCTGTATAAATCTTTTAATTTCCTTTTTCATATCTATCCCCCGTTTCAGAGCGTTTACACATTATTATTTATAGTACTACAAATCGAAAATAAATACAACGGCCGCCCCGCGCAAAACATCTGCCTGAATATTTCGGTTTTATTTTACCCATACTAATTAGAAAATATTGATACGGAGGTATGTAAATTATGGCAGTAGCATTTGAACAGAGTGAAACCAGAAAAAATCTAATGAAGGCTTTTGCTGGGGAGAGTCAGGCGAGGAACCGATACACCTTCGCGGCCGGGCAGGCGGGGAAGGCGGGAATTTACGTCGTGGAAAGGATATTCCGCTATACGGCAGACCAGGAAAAGGAACATGCGGAAATCTTTTATAAACATCTGAAGGAGACTGCCGGAGAGAATATCGAGATTACGGGCAGCTATCCGGTAGATATCGCCGGAGATCTGGTGTCGCTTCTGCGCAGCGCCCAGCACAATGAATACGAGGAGCATGATCCGGTCTACAAGACGTTCGGTGATGTGGCTATGGAGGAAGGGTTCTCGCAGATTGCCTCCTCTTTTCACCAGATTGCACAGATCGAAAGGGTACACGGCGACCGGTTCGGAAGGTTTGCGGATGCTCTGGAGGACGGGAGCCTTTTTGTCTCGGACGTACAGGTTCGGTGGATCTGCTTAAACTGCGGTGCGGTGATTGAGGGGAAAGAGGCGCCGTCTGTGTGTCCGGTCTGTCAGCATGACAGAGGGTATTTTATCCGGTTTGAACTCTCGCCCTTTGAATCCGAAAAAACTATGAATAACAGTTGAAATTTTTCCGCAAATGCGGTATGCTAATAGCAAATCCATACGACTGGCGGATTGTGGGGGATACCCACAGTGGGATTTACCCACGGGGAGTATGGAGTTGCGTGAGGAGCCGACCGCCTGGGCAGCCGTGCGTGTACCGTGGGTACACCGATTTCGGAGGCCCGGGCTTTTTTGTCATCTGCGGTTCTCTCACCCGCGGTTTTTGCGCAAGGACACACAAACATATCAGAACGGAGGTACATATGGAGAAGATTTCACTGGAACAGGAACTGAGAAGCAATGCCTATCCCGGACGGGGGATCATACTCGGCAAAACGCCAGACGGAAAGAGCGCTGTGGCGGCCTATTTTATTATGGGACGAAGTGAGAACAGCCGCAACCGGATTTTTGTGGAGGAGGGAGAGGGAATCCGTACGGAGGCCTTTGATCCGTCCAAACTGAGCGATCCCAGTCTGATTATCTATGCGCCGGTTCGCGTGCTCGGCAACAAGACGATTGTGACGAACGGCGACCAGACAGATACTATTTATGAAAAGATGGATAAGCAGCAGACCTTTGAGCAGGCGCTGCGCACCCGTGAGTTTGAGCCGGACGCTCCGAATTATACTCCGCGCATCTCCGGCATTATGCATGTGGCAGACGGGGAGTACAACTACGCCATGTCTATTCTCAAGAGCAATAATGGCAATCCGGATTCATGTAACCGCTATACTTTTGCCTACAGCAATCCGGTGGCGGGCGAGGGACATTTTATCCATACTTATCAGGGGGACGGCAATCCCCTTCCGAGTTTTGAGGGAGAGCCGAAACTGGTGGAGATTCCAAATGATATGAAAGGATTTACCGATATGCTGTGGGACAGCCTGAATGAGGCCAATAAAGTATCTCTGTTTGTCCGCTATATTGATATAGCGACAGGCCGTTATACGTCGGCCATCGTGAATAAAAATAAATAAAGTCTGCGGGCGCACCACGACAGGCGCCCTGAATGGAGGAAGACAATGAAGGAACTGGAATTGAAATATGGGTGTAATCCGAATCAGAAACCATCGCGTATATATATGAAGGAGGGCGAACTGCCGATCCAGGTATTAAATGGAAAACCGGGCTATATCAATTTTCTGGACGCCCTGAACGGCTGGCAGTTAGTGAAGGAATTGAAGGCCGCCACAGGCCTTCCCGCCGCCACATCTTTTAAGCATGTATCTCCGGCGGGGGCGGCCGTAGGGCAGCCTCTCAGCGAGGTGGAGGCGAAGATCTACTGGGTGGACGACCTGGGAGAACTGTCGCCGCTGGCAGCGGCATATGCCAGAGCAAGGGGAGCAGACCGCATGTCCTCCTACGGTGACTTTATCTCTCTGTCGGACGTCTGCGACGTCTCTACGGCGAAGGTCATCAAGAGGGAGTTCTCCGATGGGATTATTGCGCCGGGCTATGAGCCGGAGGCGCTGGAACTTCTCAAGGGCAAGAAGAAGGGGAATTACGCCATTATCCAGATAGACGCCGGCTATGAGCCGGAGCCGGTCGAGCACAAAGAGGTTTATGGAATTACCTTTGAGCAGGGCCGGAATGAGTTAAATATCGACAGGGATTTCTTTAGCAACGTAGTTACAGAAAATAAGGATATTCCGGAGCAGGCAAAGATCGATATGGCGATTGCCATGATTACGCTGAAGTATACGCAGTCCAATTCGGTCTGCTATGTCAAGGGCGGACAGGCCATCGGAATCGGCGCCGGACAGCAGTCCCGAATCCACTGCACCCGTTTAGCGGGAAGCAAGGCAGACAACTGGCTGCTGCGTCAGTCCCCGCAGGTTTTGAACCTGCCATTCAGGGAAGATATGAAGCGCGCCGACCGCGACAACGCCATCGACCTTTATATCGGAGAGGACTACATGGACGTATTGGCCGAGGGCGAGTGGCAGAAGGCATTTACAGAGAAGCCGCCGGTATTTACCAGTGAGGAAAAGAGGGCGTGGCTGAAGGAATACGCCAAAGATGTGACTCTTGGATCGGACGCCTTTTTCCCATTCAGCGATAATGTAGAGAGGGCTTTCCGGAGCGGCGTCCGCTATATTGCCCAGCCGGGCGGTTCTATCCGCGACGGCGAGGTCATTGAGGCCTGCAACAGACACGGAATAGCGATGTGCTTTACCGGAATCCGTCTGTTCCACCACTGAGAAAGGGCGCCGGAAAACAGAAAGGTAGAAGACAAAACTGCTGTAGCGGAAACGTTACAGCAGTTTTTAATAACTTCCTAACAACTCTGTGATACAATGAACAGACATAGCATGGCAGTAAAGGAGGATTCCATGGCGGATATACTGATTATAGAGGACGAGGAATTGATAAGCAACCTCCTGAAGGAAAACCTTACCCTGACCGGACATCACTGCACCCAGGCCGGCGACGGACAGGAGGCGATAGAGCGGGTGCGGGAGAGAGACTGGGATTTGATTTTACTGGATCTTATGCTGCCGGGCTGTTCCGGTTATGAGGTGCTGAAGCAGTGCGGGGAAAATCCGGTGATAATCCTCACCGCCCGCGACGGCGTATACGACAAGGTAAAGGGCCTGAACCTGGGGGCGGAGGATTATCTGGTAAAACCATTTGATATGCTGGAATTGCTGGCGCGTATCAATGTGGTACTGCGGAGGAGGGGAGCCGGTGCGGATATTTTTTCGCTGCCGCCACTGCGGGTGGATATGAAGTCCCATGTGGCGACCGTCGAGGGGACGGAGGTATATCTGACATTGAAAGAGTACGAGCTCCTGGAATATTTTATACGGAATAAAAATATTGCCCTCTCCAGAGAGCGGCTGATCGAGCAGGTGTGGGGATATGATTATGGCGGCGATACGCGGACGGTAGATGTGCATGTGGCATCACTTCGCAAAAAGCTGAAACTGGAGGGGCATCTGAAGACAGTATACAAACTGGGATACCGTCTGGAGGATTCAAGATGAGAATATGGGAGAAGGTTTATCTGGTTGTACTGGTACTGTTTGTTCTGGTGCTGAATCTGTGCGGAGGCTTTATTTTCCGAACCATATATGCCGGAAGTGTGGCGGCGTCTGAAAATGCGTCGGCCACTGTGTGGCGCACCATTGCGGTATCCATGGCCGAAGATTTGTCGGGACTTAAAGATGACAAGGCGCTGTTCCAGACCTATGTGTCCTATTATAATAACAGGAACCGGGCCTTTGAACTCTGGAGAGACGATGTGCTCTGTTACAAATCCGTATCCGGTACGCAGGTGATCTATTCCTCCGGAGAGGGGAAATTGCAGTCGGATTACCCGTTCCCCGTGGAGGACAGAAAAGCCGCAGAGGCGGAAAATCCGGACGTCCAGTGCATGTCCCGCATCGTGGAGAAGCAGGGTGAAAAGTATGTGTGCACATTTGGAAAACTTTCGGGAACACCGTATACACTGGTTCTCTATGAACAGGATACAGGGGAGTTATCGGCCTGGCACCGGTACATGATTGTCTTTCTGACTGCCGAGTTGTTCGCCTCCGTGCTGATGGCGCTTCTGCTCTACGGCGTCATGAGAAAATTTCTCTCTCCCATCTCCCGAATCTCCAAGGCGGCGGCCAGGGTGGCAGCCGGTGACTACAGTCCGCTCCCCGCCATTTCCGGTCGGGACGAGCTGGCCGAACTGGCAGGCGATATTGACCGAATGACCGGACAAGTGCGCCGCCATATGGAGGACAAGGAAAAGGAGAGCCTTCGCAAGCAGGAATTTATAGACGCTCTGTCCCACGAGCTGCGGACGCCGCTGACATCTATCCGCGGCTATGCCCAGTTGGTGGAGACGGCCCGACTTCCGGAGGAAAAGAAAATAGAGTACATGGATTATATCGTCAGGGAGTCCGGCCGACTGGAGGAAATGATGAAACTCCTGCGCCAGATTACCCTGCTCAATCAGGAACAGGTGAAATGGAAGGAGGTTCCGCCCGCCCGCATCCTTCATGAGATAGAGGACACCCTGTCCGGACAGCCGGAGTTTTCGGGGATACAGATTCAAACGGAGGCGGGAGAAGGAATTATCCGGTGCAATCCGGTGCTGGCGGAGATGTTTTTTATGAATATTATTCGCAATGCCTGTCAGGCCTGCGCGGGGAGAGAGAACGGGACAGTTGAGGTGGGATTGTGGGAGAGCCATGGAATCGTTTCCGATAATGGAGCCGGAATGTCAGAGGAATGTAAGCAGAGGATTTTCGAGCCCTATTACAGGGAGGACGCCTCCAGGAGCCGCAAACGGGGCGGCACCGGACTTGGCATGTATCTGTGCAGCCGCATTGCACAGGTCCATGGCTGGCGGATCGAGATTGAATCGGAGCCGGACAGGGGAACCACGGTATTTGTGAGATTTTAAAACTATTTTACAACTCTCTGATTGCTCCGGAATATTTTCGGGTTATTCTTATAACAAAAAGGAGGTTGAAGCAGCATGAAACATTCAAAAAGAATAGCCATAGTGTTCACCCATGTCATTGCGCTGAGCGCTCTGGGAACGATGTTTTTCCTGTCCAATGTTATCGCCAGGGTAGATAGGGAAGTGCGAGTCGTAAAAGAAAGCGGAAGCGCCAGCGGGACAGCGGCGGGGGAGGAGACGGAGAAACCGGAGATGACAGAGGAGCCGGAGGGAAATGCAGGCTCGGAGGAGCCGGGGATCAATGCAGAGCCGGATATGACAGAGGAGCCGGAGGCCGGACGACTCACAGAAAAGGATTCCTCCTCTGCCAACGAGAGTGTGAAGACATATAAATACAAGGTAGAGAAAGCGGAGAAAAAGGACGGGAAGACAGAGGAAGTGCAGGAAAACAGCGCTATTATGTATTACGACGACGAGGTGTCGGAGGCATCAATAGCAGTGAGCGGCGTCGGGGAAGATGATGAGGAAGACGTTTCGCGTAAAATTGGTCACAAATTGGCAAGTCTGGCCAGAGTGTTTGAGGGCTCCCCATACCTGTACGGAGGCGAGAGCCTGCCGCTGGACAGCGGAACGATGTCAATATGTGTGGACACCAGCGGAAAGGTTCTCTATAAAAAAATGCAGAAGGACAAGAGTATAAAGTATGGCGTGGACGCTCCCGGCTTTGTCCGGCTGCTATTCGCCGCTCTCTCAACGGAGCCGATTGTCCGCCTTCCCCATTCCTGCCGCGAACAGGCGAAAATGGGGAAAGAGGTGGAACTGAAGGATTGCCAGCCGGGCGACGTTGTCTTTTACGGAGTGAAGGACGACAGCATTACCCACTGCGGAATCTATCTGGGAAATAACCAGGTGATTCACGCATCAGGGCAAAAGGGTGAGGTAGTGGTTTCAGATATAAATTACCGCCGGATCGTAAAGGTGAAACGGATGCAGGGATAGGAAAAAGCATCTGTAATGCAGTGACAGTGTCAGGGGGCGTAGATGAATGTCTATGCACCCTGGTTTTTTGTGCTGTGTAGTCTGTAAAAAGGAGAGGTGGAGACGGCTGGTGCAGAGGGCACCGGAAAGGGATGGACTGAAACGGAACTATGATATAAAATCAAACTGAAAAGGCAGACAGTGAGGAGTAGATGCAGGATGCTGCATCACGGCATTGTCTGCCTGTATTTTTTATGGAGGCAGAGAAAATGAAACGAAGAATAACAGACGAATTACTGGAGAATTACCGAATCTATCTCTACGAACAGGAAAAAGGAAAGGCCACGATAGAAAAATATATGCGTGACCTGGACAAACTGCTGCAGTATGCAGCGGGGCGAAAAGTGGACAAGCCGCTGGTAATCGGATACAAAGAATATCTGAAAAACGAGCGAAACTACAAAACGAGCAGCATAAACTCATTCCTTGTGGCGGCGAACCGCTTTTTTGATTTTATGAACTGGAATGAACTGAAAGTAAAGACATATCGGGTACAGAAGGAGACATTTATGCCAGAAAACAGGGAACTGTCCAGGGGAGAGTACAGAAAACTGGTGAATACGGCCATGCGAACCGGACGGGAGCGGATTGGCATGATCGTCCAGACTATCTGCGCCACGGGCATACGGGTGGGCGAACTGTCGTTTATCACTGTAGCGGCTGTAAAATGCGGAATGGTCGCCATCTATAATAAGGGGAAAGAGCGTCAGATACTGATACCGAGGGATCTGCAGGTGCGCCTGCTCCATTATATCCGGAAAAGGGGGATAAAGTCGGGAGCCGTCTTCCAGACATCCGGAGGGAAAGCCGTGGACAGGAGCTGGGTGTGGCGCGAGATGAAGAAACTGTGCGGGGAAGCGGGAGTCGATAAGGAGAAAGTGTTCCCCCACAATCTGCGGCACTTATTCGCCCGAACATTTTACGGACTCTATCGTGATATTGTAAAACTGGCGGATATGCTGGGACACAGCAGTATCGAAACGACAAGAATCTATCTGAAAGAATCTTATGCGGAGCACCGGAAGCAGATCGAAAGGCTGAATCTGTTGGTGGAAATGAAGTCCACATAATGAATATTATGCTGAAAAATCCACAGAAGCAAAGTCAAGTATACCATGTTTTTACTATATATGCAAGTGGCAAATCCTGTGTCAGCGCTTTTGTGGTTATTTGGTGTACATCTTTTTCGATTATTCCCGACTTAATACGCAGAAAGGCATAAGAATACCTCTGTTTTTTATTATATGCTCCTCTCTGCATTGGCAAGAGCTGATGTGCAAAATAACATAATATTCATTATGTGGACAAGCCTGAATCGGGCGGAAAGGAAGACGGTTCATGTGGTATGTGGTGCAGGCTCTCGGCAATGAAGATATGGAAAAAGTATGCAGCAAATGCAGAACAGCCATGCCGGAGGAAATTGTAAATGAACTTTTTATACCAAAGTATGTCTGCCTGAAACATTTCAAAAAGGCATGGCATGAGAAACTTCTTCCGCTGTTTCCGGATTACTTCTTTATTGATACGGAGCAACCGGCAGAGGTGGAAGAACGTCTGAAACCGCTTTCCCGCATTATGAAGCCGGTGTGCGTCGGGAAAGACTTTATCCCCATATATCCGGAGGAACAGAAATTTCTGGAGGAAATGATGGACAGGCAGCATGTGATACAGAAATCAACGGGGGATCTGATAGATGGAAAGTTTGAAATCTATGCGGGACCGCTGCAGGACAGCGGGAAGCACGGTCTGATCCGGAAGATAGACAGACACAGAAGGCTGGCCAGTCTGGAGGTGCAGCTTTTGGGGGAGCCAAGGCAGGTACAGGTCACGTTGGAAGTTGTGCGAAAAATCAATACGGCGGCTATCGGCGTACCGGCAGATAAAGCAGGAATGTAGTATTCTGGCGGGGGCATAGCACAAATATATACTTAAATAGTAAGGAGCGCAATGGAGAAATCATTGAAGATTGCGATGATCGGCCACAAGCGGATACCTTCCAGAGAGGGAGGAATAGAAGTCGTCGTAGAGCAGCTGGCAGTTCGCATGGTGCAGGCCGGACATCGGGTAGATGTTTACAACCGGAGTGGTCATCATGTATCGGGAAAAGAGAATGATGGGAAAGGCCAAAAGAAATTAAGGGAATACTGTGGGGTGCGCATTATCACCATCCCGACATTCCGGAATAAAAAGCTGAATGCCCTTGTTTATTCTTTTCTTGCGACTATCCGGGCGTTATTTGGACATTATGATGTGATCCATTACCATGCAGAGGGGCCATGCTCCATGATCTGGATTCCGCACCTGTTTCATATAAAGACAGTGGCGACCATTCACGGACTGGACTGGCAGAGATCCAAATGGGGCGGCTTTGCCACAAGATTCCTTTTGTTCGGGGAGAAGATGGCGGCCAAATATGCAGATGAACTGATTGTTTTGTCAGCAAATATGCAGAAGTACTTCAAAGATACCTACCAAAGGGATACCGTACTGATTCCAAACGGCGTAATGCGTCCCCAAAAGAAACCGGATAATCATATCAGGGAAAAATGGGGATTGACAAAAGGAGAATATATTCTTTTTCTTGCCAGGCTGGTGCCGGAAAAGGGAGTGCATTATCTGCTGGATGCCTATAAGGAAATACAGACAGATAAGAAACTGGTCATAGCGGGAGGTAGCAGCCATACCGATGATTATGTGAATGAAGTCAGAGAAAAGGCATCGCAGGATCCCAGGGTAATTCTAACCGGTTTTGTCCAGGGGGAATTGCTGGAGGAACTGTACAGCAATGCGTATGTATATGTATTGCCAAGCGATGTAGAGGGGATGCCGATCAGTTTGCTGGAGGCCATGAGCTATGGAAACTGTTGTCTGGTCAGCGACATCGCTGAAAATCTGGAGGTTGTGACAGATGTCTGAAAATGCGGTTAGCTTTGAAAAAGGGAATATACAGGATTTAAGAGAAAAATTACAGACGCTCTGTGAGGATAAAGAAAAAGTCTTCTCTTATAAAACGACAGCGTCTGATTATATTTGTAATAAATATAATTGGGATGATGTGGTGAAACAGACTTTGGAATTGTATCGGGGGATAGAGCAATTTTGTGGATAGCTGCAGTCAGAGATTTCAGCAAAAAGATTATTTGTTTGATAGGAGAATAGTAATGTCTGAAAATACTCAGGGAAAGAAACTGAATGGAACAGTTATCGTGACCTACCGCTGCAATGCGAGATGTTCTATGTGCAACCGCTATAAAGCTCCTTCTAAACCGGAGGAAGAAATCAGTGTTGAGACGATAAAAAAGCTGCCTAAGATGTACTTTACCAACATTACGGGCGGAGAGCCTTTTATCCGCATGGATTTAAAAGATATTGTGCGGGAACTGTATAAGAAGTCAGACCGTATCGTTATATCTACGAATGGTTTTTTTACGGATCGTATCGTGGAGCTGTGTAAGGAATTTCCGCAGGTTGGCATACGGATATCCATTGAAGGACTGGAACAGACAAACAATGAGATAAGAGGGCTTGATAATGGATATCAGCGCGGCTATCAGACCTTGAGAACACTGGTGGATATGGGAATGAAAGACGTCGGATTCGGCATGACGGTACAGGATAAAAATGCGCCGGACCTCGTTCCCCTATATCAGATTTCAGATGAAATGAATATGGAGTTTGCCACGGCGAGCCTGCACAACAGCTTTTATTTTGTGGAGGCGAAAAATATAATCCATGACCGTCCAATGGTAGCGCAGAATTTTGAAAACCTTATCAATAAACTCCTGGCAAGCAATAGTCCAAAGAAATGGTTCAGGGCCTACTTCAATCACGGACTGATTAACTATATTTACGGGCAGCCGCGTCTGCTTCCGTGCGATATGAGTTTTGATACCTTCTTTATCGATCCTTATGGCGATGTGATGCCCTGCAATGGGACGAAGGATAAGGAAGTGATGGGAAATCTGAACACGCAGACATGGGATGAGCTGTGGAACAGTCCGAAGGCAGAACAGGTAAGGAAAAAGGTCCGCTGCTGCGACAGGCAGTGCTGGATGATCGGATCGGTCAGCCCGGCGATGCACAAGTATATATGGAAACCGGCATGGTGGGTGATACGGCATAAAATCAAGTTTTGGACTAAGAAGAAATATTCCATGTACGAGAATCGTATCGTCAGGGATTACAGGGATGGAAAAGTGACAAAGGAAGAACTTGATCGGTGCAGTACATGCGATCTGAATGCAGAGATCAACAACGGACTGTCCGAAGCGTCGAGAGAACAGCTAAGGACAAGAAACGGGGAAGAGATTGTGGATGAGGATATTGCCGGGCAGATGAGAGAATGAAATCCGAAAGGAGCAGTTTGAAAGTTGAGTTGTGTAGAACTATCCGGAAAAAACATATTAGTTACGGGCGCTGCCGGGTTTATTGGGGCAAATCTGGTCAAACAGATTCTTGCCAGGGCAGAAAATGCAGTAGTCATCGGCATTGACAACATGAATGATTATTATGATGTGAATTTAAAAAAAGCCAGACTCAAAGAAATCGCAGATAATTCATCCTTTGTTTTCATAAAAGGAAATATTGCGGATAAAGAATTGATTACAGATGTTTTTGAGCGATACAGGCCGCAGATTGTGGTAAATCTGGCTGCACAGGCAGGCGTCCGGTATTCCATTATCAATCCGGATGCTTACATAGAAAGCAATCTGATAGGCTTTTATAACATCTTGGAAGCGTGCAGACATTCATACGATGGAGGGAAAGAGGGCGTTGAGCATTTGGTATATGCAAGTTCATCCAGTGTGTACGGCTCCAATAAGAAGGTGCCATATAGCACAGATGACAGGGTGGACAACCCGGTAAGCCTGTATGCGGCAACGAAAAAGAGCAATGAGCTTCTGGCTCATGCGTATTCCAAGTTATATGATATTCCGTCCACGGGACTGCGCTTTTTTACTGTATATGGACCGATGGGGCGTCCCGACATGGCCTATTTTGGTTTTACAGATAAACTGCGAGCGGGACAGACGATCCAAATTTTTAACTATGGTAATTGCAAACGCGATTTTACCTATGTAGATGACATTGTGGAAGGCGTTGTGCGGGTCATGAGAAAGGCGCCGGACAGAAGGCAGGGCGACGATGGTCTGCCACAGCCGCCGCACAAGGTTTATAACATTGGCAACAGTCAGCCGGAGAGCCTTCTCTCTTTTATAGATATTCTTCAGCAGGAACTGGTTCGGGCTGGCGTGCTGGGACAGGATTATGATTTTGAAGAACACAAGGAGCTTGTGCCTATGCAGCCGGGGGATGTTCCGGTAACTTATGCGGACGTAAGCGAGCTGGAGAGGGACTTTGGCTTTAAGCCGTGTACCAGCCTGCGTGACGGACTGCGAAAGTTTGCGGAATGGTACAAGGATTATTACAGGATTTAGAATGCATGATGCGGAGGCAGGAAGACAGGTATGAGAAGCTTAGAGGACATAAAGATTGCCGTTGCCGGCATGGGCTATGTAGGACTTTCTATTGCTACGCTGCTCAGCCAGCACCATGAGGTAATGGCGGTAGATATCATCCGGGAGAAAATTGATCTGATTAATCAGAGAAAATCTCCCATAGAGGATGAGTATATTGAAAAATATTTCTCAGAAAAGGAACTGCGTCTTACGGCTACGCAGGATGCAGAGACAGCATACCGGGATGCGGATTTTGTGGTGATTGCCGCACCCACCAATTATGACAGTAAAAAAAATTTTTTTGATACGTCAGCGGTTGAAGCAGTGATTAAGACGGTTCAGGAGTGTAATCCGAAAGCTGTCATGGTAATCAAGTCTACGGTTCCGGTTGGATACACGGCACATATTCGCGAACAGTTTCACTGCGAAAATATTGTGTTCAGTCCGGAATTTTTAAGGGAATCAAAAGCGTTGTATGATAACCTGTACCCGAGCCGCATCATTATAGGTACAGACATGAAAAGTGACATGTTGGCGGAGGCTGCCCATGTGTTTGCCAAGCTTCTTCAGGAGGGGGCTGTTAAGGATAATATTGATACGCTTTTTATGGGGTCTACTGAAGCCGAAGCGGTCAAATTGTTTGCCAATACATATCTGGCTCTGCGGGTGTCTTACTTCAATGAACTGGATACATACTGTGATGTGAAGGGTTTGTCCACAAAGGAAGTCATTGAGGGAGTATGCCTTGACCCGAGAATTGGCAATCACTATAATAATCCTTCTTTTGGATACGGCGGTTATTGTCTCCCGAAAGATACAAAGCAGCTGTTGGCTAATTATCAGGATGTTCCTGAAAATCTGATTGAGGCAATTGTTGAGAGTAATAGGACAAGGAAGGATTTTATTGCAAATAGGGTATTAGAGGAAGCAGGGTATTATACGGCCAGTTCTATGTGGAATGCTGAGAAAGAACGTCCAATCACAATAGGCGTGTACCGATTGACTATGAAAGCTAACAGCGATAATTTTCGGCAGAGCAGTATTCAAGGTGTAATGAAGAGGCTGAAAGCTAAGGGTGCGACGGTTATTATTTATGAACCCTCTCTGTCGGATGGCATGACATTTTTTGGCAGTCTTGTCGTAAATGATGTTGAGAAGTTTAAGCGGGGGGCGGACTTGATAATTGCTAATCGCTACGAATCGGCGCTTGATGATATGGGAAAGAAGGTCTATACAAGAGATTTGTTCAGGAGAGACTGAGGTGAGAATATAAGGATGGCTGCATATAAAGAAAACATAATCCTTGCAGACTGCAAAGCGGAAGAGATTAAGCTGTTTATTGAAGGATTGAGTAAGAATGGGGAAATCTACTCTGTCAAGTCACATCCGGCCAACTGGGCACGCGCAGGTGCGATAAGTGAGATTAGGCGGTATATGAAATATTTTACAATTGCGTTTAAATATTTTTTTCATAGGAAAAGGTATGGAGACATCTTGTGCTGGCAACAGTTTTATGGGTTAATCATCGGATTTTACTGTAATATTTTCAAGATAAAAAAGACGAACCGGATTACTGTAGTCAACTATACATATAAAGAGAAAAAGAGATTCAAGAGATTGTACCAATGGTTCATGAAGATGTGTTTAAGCGGTGGATATGTTGATTTTCTGCATGTTCCATCATATGAATATGCGGATACCATCAGTAAGGAGTTTGGTTTTTCGCGGGATAGAATTATAGTTGCTCCCTTTGGAATCGACGACATATATGAAAAATTTCGAAATCTGGAACCACCGGAAGATTATAAAAAGGATGGGTATATGGTTGCAATTGGCCGTTCTAACAGAGATTTTAATTTCCTCATCAATGCTTGGGAGGGGCTTACTTATCCGCTTGTCATCATCTCGGATTCGTTTAAGGGAAAACCAGACAATCCAAAAGTTTCTATTCGGAGAGATATATCCGGCGATGCGCAGTATCAATGGCTCATAAACTGTAAGACAATTATTATTCCGATAGACGACGGAAGCATTTGCTCTGGGGATACTGTTTTGTTGACTGGGATGTCATTCAAGAAAATCGTTTTAGTAACGATGCCAAGCACATTGGCAGAAATGTACATTCAGGGGGATAATGGTCTGACTGTAAGTAAGGATGTAGAGAGTTTGCAAAGAATAGTCAAAGATATTATTAATGGAAAGTTTGATCATATCCAGGAAACGGCTAGAAAATGTTTTCTGGAAAAATATTCCCGCTTTAATTTGGGGACGGCTGTAATAGATGCGATAGATAGAGGGGGAACTAAGAAGTGAAGATATTGCTTGTAAATTACCGATATTTTATTTCCGGAGGACCGGAAAAATATATGTTCAATATAAAAAGGGTTCTGGAGGAAAAGGGGCATGAGGTTATCCCGTTTTCTGTTCATTCAAACAGGAATGTCGAGACAGAATATTCAAAATATTTTGTGGAGCCGATAGGAGGAAGGAATGCCACTTATTTTGACGAGGTAAAGAAGACACCTAAGTCCATATGGAAGATGATAACAAGGAGCTGTTACTCACTGGAGGTAAAGAGGGCCATACAGCGAGAAATACAGGATGTAAAGCCGGATTTGGTCTATATTCTTCATTATGTGAACAAACTATCGCCCAGTGTTATAAGAGGGGCAAAAGAACTTGGCGTGCCGGTGGTGCTGAGGTTGTCCGATTATTTTTTGCTCTGCCCGAGATTTGATTTTCTGAGGAATAAGAGGATATGTGAGGATTGCCTTACAAATGGCTATACAAGCTGTATAAAGAACCGATGTGTAAAGGAATCGCTGTCCGCGTCAATGATACGGGTTTTATCTATGAAGATACACCGGATGATAAAGATTTATGATGATGTGGATGCCTTTATAACGCCGTCGCACTTTTTGAAAAATAAACTTGCAGATAATGGCTTTCCCAAGGAGAAGATTCACTGTATACCGACATTTACGGTAGATCAGGATTTTGACTGCGAGGCAGGAAACGATGATGGGTATGGACTGTATTTTGGCCGTATAACAGAAGAAAAGGGCGTGGACGTCGTAGTAAGAGCCTATGAGAAACTGCCGGATCATACAGTAAAGATCATGGGAGACGATACAACAGACGAGGCGCTGCGCCTGAAAGAATATGTAAAGGAACACTATTTGAAAAATATCGAATTTGTCGGTTTTAAGAGCGGCGAGGAGCTGGAGCAGATAATCCGGAAAGCTCGGTTTACAATTATACCATCTATCTGGTATGACAATCTGCCCAATACGGCTCTTGAATCCTTTAAGTATGCAAAGCCGGTTCTTGCAAGCAATATTGGAAGTTTGCCGGAGTTAATTGTTGATGGGTATAACGGATATTTGTTTGAGCCGGGGAATGCATTGGAGTTAAAAGAAAAAGTATTGTTGCTTGACAAGGATGAAATAGTGGGCAGATTTGGAGAAAACAGTAAAAAACAATTAAGAGATCAATTTTCTCAGAAACAGCATTATAGCAAATTGATAAGTGTGTTTGAAAGTATTGTGTGAATTGTTGAGGACTTTTTTATAGGAGAGAGGGACAATGAAAAGGTTTAAAGATTTTATTATAGATATAGTTGATTACATAGTAGTTTTTAGAAAAAGAAGAATTGAAATAAGAAAATACAAAAACCCAATGCGAAAAAAAATCATTAATTCAATACAATTGACAAAAGAACAAAAACGGAAAATTGATACTTTTTATAAAAAGAATTATGGAAAGAAAATACCATATGTATGGCATCAAAACTATATGGCACATTCGGGTGAATTTAATGAGAAACAATTTCCTGAGTTATTATATACTCCGGAGTTTGAGCATTTTATGAATATGTGGCCAGAGTATTGTTACGTTTATGAGGATAAAAATGTTTTACCACTATTAGCAGACAAAGCTAAAGTAAAAATGCCAAAAATTATTCTGTCAGTAACAAAGGGGGTGCTTCGAGACAGCAATTATAATGTATTAGAAGAAAATGAAGCTGTTGAGTTATTATCTCATGCCTCTAAAGTGTTTATAAAACCTACTGTTGAATCATGTAGTGGAGAGGGGTGCTTAGTAGCTGAATTCATAAATGGTAAAGATATTATGGGAGGAAAAAAGGCGCATGATATGATATGTTGGCTTAAAGAGAAAAAGGATATGGTAGTACAGGAACGTGTCGTTTGCCATGAATCTATATCAAGACTCTATTCTGGAAGTGTAAATACATTCAGAATATTATCGTACCGCTGGAAGAATGAAATTATCTGTCCTTCGGCTATTATGCGAGTTGGAAGAGGAAATGCATATGTAGATAATGCACATGCGGGCGGAATGTTTGTTGCTATTAATGGGGATGGAGTCCTTAAAGGAAATGCAGTTACAGAATTTAATGAGCAATTTGTTGAACATCCAGATTCTAAGATACTATTTGATGGATATAAAATAGATTTATTTCCTCGGTGTATAGATGCAGCTGTCAAGGTGCATGAAATGATGCCACAAGTAGGTGTGGTTAATTGGGATTTTACTATTGATGAAAGTGGTAATCCTGTGTTGATAGAAGTGAATTTGTTCGGTTGTGGTATATGGATATATGAAATGGTCCATGGGGAAGGAGCATTTGGAAACAATACGGAAGAAATTTTGAAATGGCTTAGGTTGATGAGAAAAACAAGGAAAAGTCGTAGATATGGATATGCGTTTGGTAATATGAAATCTGAAGAACATAAAAATTAGATGAAAACTTAATAAATGAAATGAAAGGTGGTATGCATATGAAATTGTCCAATATAATAAATAATCCTTTAGAGTTGATTTTTTTGATTGGAATACATGGCGGATTTCGGTTTCTAAGCGATGAGCAGTATTTAAAACTTATGTATCGCTGTCAATTTAGAGAAAAATTAAATCTTAAAAACCCGCAAACCGCAAACGAAAAATTACAATGGCTTAAACTTTATGATCACAATCCTGAATATATAACAATGGTGGATAAATATGAGGTCAAGCAGTTCGTTTCAAATAAAATAGGAAAAGAATATGTCATTCCTACACTTGGAGTTTGGAATAAATTCGATGATATAAATTTTGATGACTTACCGAAACAGTTTGTCTTAAAGTGCACTCACGATAGCGGTAGCATTGTGATTTGTCGTGACAAAACCAATTTTAATATTGGTAAGGCTAGAAAACAGATAACCCATTCTTTGAAAAGAAATTATTATTGGGTAGGTCGTGAATGGCCGTATAAAGGAGTTAAACCGAGGATAATTGCGGAAACGTATCTTGAAGATTTTGAAAATAAAGGGAATTTAACAGATTATAAAATTTACTGCTTTAATGGTATAGCAAAATTGTTAATGGTTGCTACAGATCGCTATTCCGCAAGTAAGAAAAGGTTTGATTACTTTGATGAAAATGGAAATTGGATAGATATGTCATGGGGTGTTCCTAATTCTGGCAAGAAGCAAGTGCCTCCTCCTTCTTTTGAGCAATTAAAAAAGACAGCGGAGGTACTTGCAAAAGGAATAGCACATGTACGGGTAGACTTATATATAGTAAATGAAAATATTTATTTTGGAGAAATGACATTTTATGATGGCAGTGGATTTGATTTAATTACGCCACATGAATGGAATGTAAAAATAGGGAGTTGGATACAGTTGCCGGAAAATCACATGTAGAAGATTTTAGTGAGTATTCTCTTGGGGAATATTGGAAAATTGATAATAGGAGTATTTGATTATGAAACATAGAGTAAATTCGGTTTTCCTTGTTTGGGGAATCAGTTTGATGTTTTTAGCATTTTTATTTAATACGGTGTTGCCAGCTTGGATAAATTATGTAGACGATGCATTTTGCGCAGTTGTTGTTGTGCTCTTTGTGATTTCTCTTTTTCTAAAAAAGAAAGTCTTCAAATTTTATTTTTGGATATTTTTGCTTATTCTGATTGGTTTAATGGGGAATTATATGTATGATGTTCAAAAGAATTTTACATTTGCATTAACAGATGCTTTTATGTTTATCAAGCCATATATTTTGTTGATGTACATAATAATATCTGTAAATAGTATACAGGCTCAAAAAATATATCGGATTTTGACGGAGATATCAAAGATTGCAATTATTATTTTAGCAGTAGCAGCCATACTTTCTTTGTTAAAATTAGAAAGCTTTATTGGAATAATTGAAGGAATGGTAAATTCTGTAGGTGAGTTTGAATTCTATACAGGATTTACAGGAAGCGCTGCTGATATAATCATAGTATGTCTTACAATTATTGTAAGCAATCCTAGAAACAATCGTTTAGTTTATTATGTTCTAAGTTTGATTGTGATACTTAGGACCGGATCTGGGTTGGGGATACTCGCAATTGTTGGATATGCGGCAGTTTATTTTTTTATGGAGAGGAAAAAGAAATTTCATTGGTATTATCTGTTGATTATCGTACCATTATGTTTCTGGGTTGGCAGGAATGAAATTACAAGTTATCTGCTGAACGCTGAAGCCCCTAGATATTTGTTGTTCTATTATTCAATTATCACAGCATGGGAGTATTTGCCGATAGGTGCAGGGTTTGCAACATATGGTTCTTCGGTAGCGGCTAATCAGTATTCGAACTTGTATTATCTTTATGGGTTCTCAAACCGGTGGGGAATGGGGAAAAATGACACAGGTTTTTTGGTGGATAGTTATTATCCACAGATTATTGCACAGACAGGTTTCTTGGGCAGCGCTTTATATGGAATATTTATGTATAAACTATTTTTTAAGATTATAATGCGAATGCAAAATAATAGTGCAAAGACAGCTACAATATATCTGTTTGCCATTTGGGCTGTATCTGGATTGGGATTTGGGTCAAGTAGTTTGTGGGGATGTTTAGTGTATGCAGTCATCCCGATCCTATATCTGGTAGATAAATATGATTTATATGAATGTAGAAATGTAGTTTTGCGATGGTGATGAAAAGTGAGATTTTTTGTTTATAGATACCCAAGAATAAAAAGGGATGAGGTGATTAAATAATATGGTTTCAATTATAATACCTGCATATAATGTGGAAAAATATATCTTTCGTGCAATAGAATCATGTATCGAGCAAACATATAAGGATATAGAGATTATTATTGTTGATGATGGATCGATAGATAACACGTTTGGTATTATATCTGAATACGCAGAACGCGATTATCGTATACGGATATATAGGCAGCAAAATAAAGGAGTGTCGGTTGCCAGAAACAGGGGGATTAAGGAGTCAAGAGGAGATTTTCTTATTTTTCTTGATGCGGATGATTGGATGGAAACTGACACTGTAGAAACACTGATGCAGAATTGTCAAAAAGGATATCTTTTGTGTGTTTGTATGAAATTGGTGAGGCTACAAGAAGATGACAGGTTAGATATAATATTTCCACCTAAAAAAATAAAAGATACAATTGTCAAAAAGGATAGATTAATCAAATGCTTTTGCTGTTGTGAATATCTTTTAGGTAGTGCCTGCTATAAATTGTTTGACAGAAAGATATTATTTGATAATAAAATTGAATTTAATTCCAAAATTCATAACGGAGAAGATGGGCTGTTTGTTTTTCGCTATCTATTATGTGTTGAGGGCTTGATATACAAAGATAAACCGTTATGGAACATATTAGAAAGAAAAGACAGTGCCACTTCGAGTGAATATAATTTTAAAATGTCAACTGCAATTGATGCAGCTGACATTTTAGTGAACTATACTGAATATAGCCTTGATAATGAACAATATGTAAAATATTACTATACACAGAGGGCAATTGTTATGAGGCGAATTGCTGCTCGAACGAGAAAAAGGCTTTCAAAGAATGAGCAAAAAAAATTAGATAAAGCCGTTAAGCGATATGTAAAGAATTATTTAATAACGGAACATTCATATAGCAAAAAAATAAAAGCACTTATAGTTATTTATTCACCTTTATTTATTTTGCGCTGGATATTAATTACATATAGTATATTCCGAAGGGATAAAAATTGAGGCGGAGGGGTGAGCGCAACGAAAATGTTAAGTAAATTAATGGTGATTCTGAAAAGTGGAGGGTGATAGTAATGATGGATAATTTCTTAAAGAAGATTGCTTTGATTACTATTTATGATGATTATAATATCGGAAATAAACTTCAGAATTATGCTTTGAAAAAATCAATAGAAGATATGGGATTTGTCGTAGAAACTATTAACACACATTCTTTTGGACGATGGGTATTAAGTTGGAGAGGCTGGATTGTTACAATATTAGGTATTCCGCGTAAGGCCAGTCATTATCGACGAATGATGATTAAACGAAAAAAGATATTTCGGACTTTTTCCAAACGATATTTGAATGTAAGCAGACCTTACTCTTTTGATGAAATAAAAAATGGAGCATTAAGAGAATATAGTGCGTTTGTGTGTGGCAGTGATCAAGTTTGGCATCTTTGGACAAAAAAGAAAGAAGAATTAGACTATTTTTTTCTGAATTTTACCGAGGTGGATAAAAGGATTTGTTATGCACCAAGTTTTGGCTTTGAAGAAGTACCAGAAGAATTTGGAGAGACATATCGGCGCGGGCTTATGGGATTTAATAGATTGAGCTGTCGCGAACAGTCTGGATGTGAATTAATTCAGAGATTGACAGGGAGGGAGGCGGAAAGACTTTGTGATCCAACGATGCTTTTAACGACAGAGCAATGGGATCAAATTGCGCGAAAGCCAGAATTTTCAGTCCCTGAGAAATATCTTCTGACTTATTTTCTTGGGGCTATAAGCGAGCATATAAAGCAGAAGATAGATGAAATTGCAAGAAAATATAGTTTGAAGGTTGTTAATGTATATTGCATGGATTTCAGCAAAGAAAATGATTCCTATTTTTGTACGGGGCCGGACGAGTTTATTTTCCTTGTTAAGCATGCAACTTATGTGTGTACGGATTCTTTTCATGGGACCGTATTTTCTATCCTCTACCACAAAAGATTTGAGGTATTTCAACGAAGTGGGGAGGATGGATTTATGATGAAGGGTCGATTGAAGACACTGTTGGAACTTTTGAGGCATCATCAGTTTGTGTGAAACATATATGCCTGCCTCATGGCATATAGTTCATCTTATTCTGCCTTGATT
>CANRFJ010000026.1 GCA_947629865.1 uncultured Lachnospiraceae bacterium
CTAACAGCTTAAGCAACAAGATGGGTAATTCCTTACTGGCTGTAAGGGGTATTAACCATAAATATATTGTAGTAGGAAATAAGTTAATTGTAAAGGGGTCTCTTATACGAGCATCTTCCAAAAAGAAGCTTTATGATGAATTTAAAAGAATTTATTTAAAGAAAGCAACCAGAACTTTTAAACTTGATAAAAATTTCAAGGCTTATGGATGCGGTGGAGATGATCCGCCCCGAAGGTTAACTACAAAAGAATTTAAATCATACCTTAAAACTGCTGGCGGATTAGGACTTGAATTTACAGTAAAAAATGGTAAATTAACAAGATTGGAGTTCTCTAGTTAAAAAATGCAAATTCCTCAGAAAATCGACGAGATGCATTGACAAATCTGTGTTCCTAAATCATAATATGGTTAGAATTACAATCCATACGAAGAAGGAGGATTTCATCATGAAAGAAAACAAATACGCGGGTACACAGACGGAGAAAAATCTGGAGGCCGCCTTTGCCGGCGAGTCTCAGGCGAGAAACAAGTATACATATTTTGCCTCTGTGGCTAAGAAAGAGGGATATGAGCAGATGTCAGCCCTGTTTCTGCGGACGGCGGACAATGAGAAAGAACATGCAAAGATGTGGTTTAAGGAGTTAAATGGTATCGGCAGTACGCCGGAAAACCTGGAAGCTGCCGCCGAGGGTGAAAACTATGAGTGGACGGATATGTATGAGGGATTTGCAAAGACGGCAGAGAGCGAGGGATTTGATGAACTGGCTCGGAAGTTCCGTATGGTAGCCGCCATTGAGAAATGTCACGAGGAGCGTTACCGCGCCCTGCTGAAGAACATTGAGACGGCTCAGGTGTTTGAAAAGAGCGAAGTTAAGGTGTGGGAATGTCGGAACTGCGGGCACATTGTCGTGGGAACCGCGGCGCCGGAAGTCTGTCCGGTATGTAATCACCCACAGAGTTATTTTGAGATACACGCGGAAAATTACTAGAGGCGGGAGACATGAAAAAGACAATTAGGAAAAGGCAGATGTTTATTCCCATGAGCGCTGCTATGGTGGCGCTTGTACTCGTCTGCTTTTTCAGCAGCGACAGATGGGTTCTGCGGGGAGGTGAGAAACTCGCAGACGCCGCCTCGCTGCAGAGACAGGACTTTTATTCCCTGAAGGAAGGGTATTATTGCGGAGAGGGAGGGTGCACCGAGGGGCATGGAACCGGCTACCTGTATTATCTAAATGATATCCGTGACGCGGAGGCCATGCAGCGGGCGGGATTTTCTCCCACGGAGGAATGTATAGAATGGGGCGGGATAACCTGGAGAGTATATAATAACGGATTCGAGTCTGCCGTGATTGTCCGGGCGGGAGACTATAAGGGCGGCCGGCTGCTCATGTATGAGATTATCGGAGCGGCCTGACGTTTGGAAAATGGCGGAATGATTCAGAGGGAAGCTGTGTTTGGGGAGAGGAGGAACGATCGCATGAGACGATGGCTGTGGGGTTTTTCGTTTATTCTTATGTGTTTTCTGTTTTCCGGCTGCGGGCAGGATCCCGGCCGAAACTTTACCTGGAGAGAAAAATCAGACGGGACGGTCTGCATTGATTCCTACATCGGCGATGAGGTGCAGGTTGACGTGCCGGAGAGCATTGGGGGGAAGGCTGTGACGGAGATCGGTTCGGGCGCGTTCAGGAACAAGCCGCTCCGCACTATTACGATCCCTCCGACAGTGGAACTGATACAGTCGTATGCTTTTTTCAATCTGGAAGCATGTACGGAGATAACCGTCGGAAATAAAATGGCTTTGCAGACAGATGACATTTTTCAGCAGTGCCCCGGTCTGGAGCGGGTAAATACAGAGGGAGACGGAACGATTGTCTGGTTTTTGGGCAACAGCCTGATCGAGGAGGGCAATCTCAATGTATATTTTGAGGATATCTGCCGTGAGAAAGGAGATCCGGTAGTCTGCTATACGAATACCGCAGACGGCTATACGCTGGAAGACCATTTGTCGGATTTTTCGGAGAAGGTACCGGAGACCGCCCGTCTTACCGCGGACGTCCTGATGATCCAGCCCATCGACCAGATGGACGAGGAGCGCGTCGACCAGCTGCGCCGCCTCTGCAGGGACGGTGTAAAGATATATCTGATCGGGACAAATTATTCCACGCAGGAAATATACCAAATGATACAGGATACATGGAAGACGCCTCTGGACGGGTTTACCTGGGGCGGCGAGGTCTGCGACCGGCTGATCAGTCAAAATAAGGCGGATTTTTACGACCTGTATTGGAAGGACGGGATCCACCCGACTTTTCTGAATGGGTTCATTTCCGGCGCGTGTATTTACCGTTCTCTCTACCGGAAGCCGGTGAGCGGTATTGACTACACCAAAATGAGGTATTCCCTGGAGAGTTTTATTCCTGCCGCAACCGCGGAGGAAAAGAAAGAAAAAATCCGGCAGTATTTAGAGGAAGCAGAGAATTATGTTGCATCGCGCAAATGAGGCGCTTTCATCAGGCGCGTCCATCGAAGCAAGGTTGTCCATCGGAGCAAGGTCTGGTGGACTTCTTTTTCCGTTTATGTTAGAATGGTAGAGAAATGAAACATGCCAAGGGGAGGATGCGCGTGAATACACAGGATTTTGAAATGATACTTGATTCTCTGCAGACCACAGGCGTATATGTGGTGCGGGAGGACAACCACCGGATTTTGTACTACAATAAGCGTGTAAAAGAGGTATTTCCACATGTACAGACAGGAGTGGCGTGTCAGGAGGTATGGCAGGAGTACTGCTCGAACTGCCCTCTGCTCCATATGGAGGGGAAAGAGGAAAACCGCACAGTGAGTCATAAAAGTCCCTTTGGCGGCGTGGTTGACGTGGTTTCAAAGAGAATTTTATGGGAGGAGAGCACGCCCGCTTTTCTCATTACGATTACCCCCCATGCGGAGGCGGCCAGTTATACTTACAGTAAAATACTGCGCGTGAATCTGACGAAGGACAGTTATGAGGTGGTTAAGGAGAGCGCGGAAGAACGGGAGATTGAGTCCGATGGAGGGAACCTCTCCGCCCTGTCGGATTATTTTATGGGGGCGGGGAATATTTACCGGAACGACCAGAAGCGTTTTCGGGAGTTTATTTCCCTGGACAATCTCCGTCAGCAGATGAAAGAGAAAAAGATGGCCGTCTGCACCTACCGCAGAAAATGGGGAGAGGGATTCCGCTGGCATACGATGGAAGTTCTTCCGGCCTATGATTATACAGACAGGAACCAGAATGTCATGCTGTATGTCAAAGACGTGCATGACATCTACCGCAAGGGGATTGAACTGGACGAATTCAGTATCCGGAACCAGGAAGTCATTCAGGCGCTGGTGGATTTGAATTTTGGCATATATATTATCGACCTTCACAATGGAACGATCAATCCGGTTCGCGTCTCCGGAGACGTGGACAAATTGTTCCAGAAGGGGATCCGCCAATGGGACAGTGTGCTGGATAGAATGATGTCTTTCTTCCACGAGGAGTATAAAGAAGAACTCTGGGAGAAATTCTCTCTGGGCGCACTGCGGGACAGCGCGGCGCGGGGAGAGAATGAGATTGAGTTTCTCTGTCTGAGGGATATGTCCGGGGAGTACCACTATGTGTCGCTGACAGCGCATTTTTATGAGACGGAGGGGGACAACAGCCATGTGGTGATTGCGATACAGGACGTGGACGAGCGTACCCGCCAGGAGATCCGCCGCTCCCAGGACGACCGGAGAATGTCCGTGATTATCCGGAGTATGAGCAGCCTGTTTTTCGCCACCTACTATATGGATATGGAGACGGATACGTTCCAGGCCATAACGGAGCGCGAGGAAGTGGGAAAAATACTGGGTGAGGAGACAAGCGCCAACAAAGCGCTCGACAATTATGCGGAAAATTTTGTCCACCCGGACGACCGGGAGGAATTTTTCTCTGTGATGAATGAAAATAATTTTCGGGAGAATCTGCGCCGGACGCACCCGTTTCTGGCGGTAGAGTACCGACTGATTGAAAAAAATGAAAAAGGTTTTTCCATTACCGGCTGGGTTCGGGGCACCATAATCCTCGCGGAGGAAACGAACGGGAGACCGGCCAGGGTGCTGTATGTGGTGCAGGACGTGACGGAGAGCAAGGAAAAACAGGAGCGTGAAAAGAGGGCGCTGAAGGAGGCCTGTGATGCGGCGATCCATGCCAATGCGTCCAAGAGCGAATTTCTTTCCAGAATGAGCCACGACATACGCACGCCGATGAATGCGATTATCGGAATGACCTCGATTGCAGGCTCCCATCTGGACAACAGGGAGCGGGTGGAGGACTGCCTGAATAAGATCAATGTTTCCAGCCGTCACCTTCTCTCGCTGATCAATGAAGTGCTGGATATGAGCAAGATCGAGTCCGGCAAGATCGATCTGGCCGAGGAGGAATTTAACCTCTCGGATCTCATTGAAAATCTTCTCACAATGATTCGCCCCACGACCAAGGCGAAGGAACAGAAACTGGAGCTTCACATTACCGGCGTGAAGCATGAGGACGTCATAGGAGATGTGCTGAGGCTTCAGCAGGTCTTCATGAATATTCTCGGAAATGCCGTTAAATATACGCCGGAGGGCGGGCGGCTGCAATTGACGATTTCGGAAAAGCCGTCGGACGTGTACGGATACGGCTGCTATGAATTTATCTTTGAGGACAATGGCATAGGTATGTCGGAGGAGTTTGTGAAAAAAATATTCGAGCCCTTCAGCCGGGCGGAGGATTCCAGAGTCAGCAGGATTGAGGGAACCGGTCTCGGCATGACGATTGCCCTGAATATCGTCCACATGATGAACGGAAATATCCAGGTGGACAGCCGGGAGGGAGAGGGTTCCCGGTTTACGGTGACGGTGTTTTTGCGGCAGCAGTCCGGAGAGGCGCTCTCGCTGGAACATTTTGCCAATCTGCCGGTGCTGGTAGTGGACGACGAGCAGTATGCCTGTGAGACAACCTGCGCGCTCTTAGAGGAGATGGGAATGAGGGCTGAGTGGGTACAGAGCGGTGCGGAGGCACTGCCGCGGATCCGCGGGGCGCACCAGAGTGGAGACGACTATTTTGCCATTATTCTGGACTGGAAAATGCCGGGAATGGACGGAATACAGACGGCGAAGAAAATCCGGAGCGAGATCGACGAGGACATACCGATAATCATTTTGTCAGCCTATGACTGGAGCAGCATTGAGGCAGAGGCGAGGCAGGCCGGAATCAGCGAATTTATATCCAAGCCGCTCTTTCAGTCGCGCCTGGTATATCTGTTCAAAAAAATTCTGGAGGGAGACGCCGAAGCGGAGGCGGAGGCTCCGGGGAAAGCGCCGGAGCAGGAGTTTGAAGACGCCCGAATCCTTCTGGCAGAGGACAATGACCTGAACAGGGAAATAGCGGAGGAGATAATAGGGGATACCGGTATCACTGTGGAGAGCGCGGTAGACGGAAAGCAGGCTCTTGAGATGTACCGTGAGAGGGGGGCCGGTTATTACGACATGATCCTCATGGACATTCAGATGCCGATTATGAACGGCTATGAGGCCACCAGAGCCATACGCGCCAGCGGGCAGGAGGACGCGGCGGACATTCCCATTGTGGCGATGACGGCCAACGCTTTTATGGAAGACGTCATTGCCAGCAGGGAGGCCGGAATGAATGAGCATATTACTAAGCCGCTCGATATGGGGCAGCTGATGAACTGCCTGCGCAGCTGGGTAAAAAAGCAGGGTGAAGTGAGTGATGAAACTGAGAGAGGGAAGTGAGGGAAACTATGGCAGGGAAAAAGATGAAGGAAAAAGATGCAATTATTTATTCGGGAGTGCTAGGACTGGTCGTGCTGTTTCTCTTTCTTTTTGCAATGAATCCGTTTTCCGGCTTTGAGAGCGAAACGGTGACGGAGGGCGACATGCAGGGCAAATCCGCCAGCGGGACGGCGGCGGCCGTGGAGGTGGCGACAGGGCCTTCTGTGACGGCGACGGGCCCGGCGGCCTTTATCAATGCCGGCGGCTCCACGCTGGAGGAGCGGATCCTCACACCGGCGGGCTTTGCCCGCACGGAGGCGGAGACCGATAGCCTGACGGCCTTTTTGCGCAGTTATCCGATGAAAAAAGACGGGAAACCGGTACTCTTATACAACGGGAAGAAAAAGGAAAACCAGAGCGCCCACGTCGCGGTATTCAAACTTCCGCTGGAGAAGGAGGATCTGCAGCAGTGTGCGGATTCAGTCATGCGGATATACGCGGAATATTTCTGGAAGACAGAGCAGTATGACAGGATTTCCTATCGTTTCGTGGACGGATTCCAGGCGGAATATGTGAAATGGCGGGAGGGATACCGGATTCAGACGGGTTCCGCCTCCTCCTGGGTGGACAGTGACGCCTACGATGATTCCTATGCAAATTTTCAGAAATATATGCGCATGGTATTTGCCTATGCCAGCACTGTTTCCATGAAAGAGGAGTCGGAAAAAATAAAACCGGACGCCATGCAGGTGGGAGATATTTTTCTGGAGGCGGGAAATCCGGGACATGTTGTGATGGTCGTGGATATGTGTGAGAGCGAATCGGGCGACAAAGCCTTTCTCCTGGGGCAGGGATATATGCCTGCACAGGAATTTCATCTGTTGAAAAATCCCGCCCATGAGGACGATCCGTGGTATTATGCGGGAGAGATAACCTACCCGCTTGAGACGCCGGAGTATACCTTTAAGAAGGGAGCCCTGCGGCGGCTGAAGTATTAACAGATTTTTCAAAAATAGGTTGACAGGATAGACCTCGTGCGTTATAATCAATACAAGTTGACAGAATAAACCTTTCATAGGAGAGGAGGCAGACATAGTTGAAAAGGAGAAAACGCACCACAGCCCTCCTAATTGTCTTTATCCTGTCAGTGTGGGCGACGGGGTGCGGAATGAAGAATAACGCCGGAAATATAGCGCTGACGGCGTCCGGAGCGGGGGCGGAGGGAGCTGCGTCGGGGAGCGCGGCGGAGACGGACTCAGTGACAGCTGCCGGGACAGACGAATACCGCTATTGCAACGATTACCACTCCTACACCCAGAACAGCGAGAACGGGAAACTGGAGCAGCGGACGCTCAAGGGAAAGAAAATAGCGGAATTTGATTGTGATCTGACGATAGCCGGCTGCGAATGTGAGCGAATATTATTTTTGGTAAATGACAGGGAGATTCTTTATTGTCTCTGCCCTGATTCAGTGAAGCCGGATGAATTATGGAGCGTTCCGCTGGACGAGGACACCCATTCTCCGGAGATGGAGCAGGCGCAAAAAGTATTGGAGGAGGCAGAGGGGATAGACGCTGGATATATTTATGCAGATGCCTCCTACATCGCCTATTTGACTTCCAATAAGGTAGAATTTTCAGAATACGACAGGGAGAAAAGGGAAAAAATCCCCATTGATAAGGCGATGAAGAAAAACCGGACGGGAGAAAAGGGGGACGGAGAGAAAGGCGCACGGGAATGGTATTCCCTGTCTGACATTGATAGTGCGTTGTCAGCGTGGCGGTGGGGCAGCAAAACATTTGGCAATACAGTGCTGCTCAGCAGGGAAGGATATGAACTGTATCACGATGGCGTGTATGCTCACAGTATAGGGAGCGGCGTGGTGACAAAGATAGATGACTCCTGGGAGTATACCTTAGGAGCGTACACTCCGGAGGAAGATAGCTTTGTTTATACAACCGGGATGGAACTGGGAACAAGTAAACGGACGGATTATAAAATATACAGGTACGACTGTGGCACGGGGAAAAACAGTTCCCTTGTGTCGCTCGGGGAAATAGAAGCGACGTTAAAGAAGGAGGCTTCTCTGGACTTGGGCAGCATAGAGGGGGTGTTTATAGTGGACAGCCGCCTGTATGTGGACACCTGTGATAGCAGACTCGAAAACGGCCATATCGTGAGCTGCTCGTTAGAGGGGGGAGGGGGACTGCGCTATGAAAAGGAACTGAGCCGGTTTATGGCCGCTGTCAATGATACATCATCCGACTACATGTATATTGCAGGTGTGGCAGAGGGAAATATACTGATCAATATAGAGTGGGATTCGAAGGAGTTCCATTATGTGTGGGACACGGATAAGAGACAGGGAAAAAGGGTGGACGAGAACTTTTACCTGAATTGTTATAATGCAGAATCGAGTGATTGCTTTTGCGACTACTTCATGTACAGAGTGCTTTAGGAGGAGGGGTATGGGTAAAAAAATCAGAGTGGAAGTTACCATTGTGCTTATGCTCCTGTCAGTGTGGGCGACGGGGTGCGGAATGAAGAATAACGCCGGAAATATAGCGCTGACGGCGTCCGGAGCGGGGGCGGAGGGAGCTGCGTCGGGGAGCGCGGCGGAGGCGGACTCGGATTTTGCCAGCCGATACCCGTTTTGCAATGACTGGAATCTGTATACGGGATTTGAAGGGAAGCCCACTTTTGAGCAGAGGAGCCTGCGGGGAGAAAAGCAGGGAGAATTTACCTGTCCGGATATGGAGCACTACATGGAAATGGTTCTTGTGACTAACCGGGAAATTTTGTATATCGACTATCTGACAGATGGCGGTATGATGGAACTGCTCAGTATACCACTGGCCGGCAAAGACCACCGGCCGCAGGTGGACAGGATAAGAAGGATATTGACGACAGAAACCGGCTATACTCTCGCTCCGGGTGATATATATGCGGACAGCCGGTATGTCGCAATGGGTTTATACTGTAGAGGTACGTTAAATGTTTACCGGGAATACGACAGGCAGAGCAATCGGAAGATTTCGATTGACGGAACGGAGACGGGAAAGCAGAGAATTTATGAAGCGATGGGGCCGTGGCCGCTCAGAAATACTGTTCTCCTTTACAGCGATACGGTAAAAGATGAGGACGGAAGTTACGAGGAGGTAAAGGGGCGTTTTTACTGGCATGTGGTGGGAAGCGGAAAGGTTGAGGAAATCGCCTGGGCCCGCGGGATTCATGATACCGTGTGCGTTCCGGTGATCTGTGAGGACGGCTATATGTATTATTGTATATCGGGGGCGGGGAAAGGAGTTTACAGGCTGGATCCACGGACGGGGGAGCAGAGAGAGATTCTGCCTCTTAGCCGGTTAAGAGAGGCGGCGGATAGCGAGAGGGAAATAACAGTAGTATCCCTGTGGATAGCAAACGCCCGGCTTTACGTAAACTGTGAGGCAACAGATAAAAATGCGGAGACGGATAAAGAAATTTGCTTCAAATTCAGCTGGCCGCTGAATGACTGGGATAGTCCTCCGCTGCCGGGGGCCGGAGAGGGAAAAATGAAAGCCCGGAGCAACGTGGAAAAAATTCTGGAAAACGACCTTTTTTATTTGGGTAACACTACTCCGGTAGTGGGAAGTAAGGTGCTGACTTGTGAGAGAGGAAACGGATACTGTTATGATTTTGCAGACAACAGTTTAAAAAAATTGAATAAAGATGACAAGGATAGGTGGCTGTGGTATTATAACAACAGAATGGAGTATGCCTGTCAAAAAGACGGCGAGTTCTGGCTTTTTGAATAGCGGCAGACGGAAAGGGGAGGAACAGGAATGAGACAGGTAATTCGCATTATACCCGCTCTGTGTCTGTTATCGGTGGCTGTGCTGACAGCCTGTCGTTCGGTCAATACGGCGGGAGATAAGAGTGCAGCTGTGACGGGAGCGGCTGCATCGGGGAGCGCGGCGGAGGAGAAGGATGCTCTGGTGCGGTAGAGGGCCGGAATGAAGGGAATGATTTTATGAATGTGGGGATAGAGAGGCATAAATGGATAGACGGGATAGGACGGAAAAGGGTATATGGGAAGATGCGCGGGCGGAAATGGGTAAAGGCAGCAGCGGCCGCCCTGCTGCTGTTTTTTCTGGCAGTAGCGGGACAGAGTGCGACGGCCAGCGCGGCAAAAGTATATAACAACGGAGGGAATATTGTAGAGTGCGGGGGCAGGATATATTTCAACCAGAGCGGAGAAATTTTTTCCTTTGATTTAAAGAGCAGACAGAAAGTGAAACTGGCTGAAAACGTGTGGGAGAGCGATATCTGGATTGCCAGAGACGCTCTTTACTATACCAGAGAGAAAGTTCTGTACAGCAGGGCGTTATCGGGCGGCACGGAGAAGGCTTTGTATAAGGGGAAGCGTGCTCTGACGGTTCTCGGCTTTGCGGCCGGAAATAAGAGGCTCCATATTGGGGACGGACGCAGCGTGTATCGGCTCACTCTGTCCGGACGAGTGATTAGCAGCCATACTTTTGCCGGCAAGGGAGCCGCGCTCGCATGGGGACAGGGAAAGTATATAATCGTTCAGAAAAGAAAAACTCTTTTCTGTGGAACTTCTCCCGGAAAGCTCCGGAAATTTTCCGGCGCGATGAAGAAACTTGAAAAGAAATCCGGCCTGGAGGACGACTGGATGCAGTTTCTGGGAATATATGGGACGTATCTGTATGGTTACATCTATGAGGCCCCTGGGACGATAGGGTATATCAATGGGTATTTGTTTCAGATTTCCCTGAAAAACGGCGCCGTTAAGGTGTACAAAAAGTATAAGTCCCGCTGGGAAGCCTGTGAGATGAGAAAGGGCCGGATCTATACGGGGGATTATCCGATGGAGGCGGGTGGGAAAACAAAAACCCATGTATTTATTCTGAACAAAAAGACCGGCGCGGTGAAGCACAAAACATATGCCTGCGCCTTTAACGGCACAGACGGCAGATATTTTTACCAGGCGGGTAACATGATTTCCCGCTATGATCCGAAGACGGGCAGGAAAAAGGTATTGGACGCCCGATATAGAAAAGGGAAAAAAGACATATATTACGTACCGATGTCCACGGGAGCCGCCAGCCGTCTTACGGTGGTCAACGGCAAACTCTTTTACACAGTCTACGATTGTAGAAAAGAGAAATATGTAGGCTGGAGGCTGATGGCTGACCTGCACAGATATTATATCGTGCTGAGGAGCGGAGAGAGAGTCAGGTACACGGTGGAGAAGTGGGACTGACACCGGAGTTACGGGAGAGCGAAGGGGGAGGAGAGACTCTCAGGCCTCTCCGTCCGCAATAGCTTCCGCAGCTTCTCCGGTTCCCGTCTCCGCAGCGTCCAGTTCCGAGGTGCAGTGAGGACACCGGGTGGCTTCAATGGCAATCTCACTCATGCAGTACGGACAGATCTTAGTCGTGGGCTCGTCCTCCTGGGCGGGCTTTTTTCTGCCCAGTGAAGCGAGGGCGTTCATTCCCTTTATTAACAGAAAGATGGAAAATGCCATGATGACAAAGTTGATAATGGCAGTCAGAAAAGAGCCGTATTTGATGGATACGTCGAAAATCTTAAGGGACAGGTCGCTTAAATCGGTATTGGCCACCAGACCGATGAGCGGTGAGAGCACATCTTTGACAAGCGAGTTGATGATGGCCTGAAAAGCGGCGCCGATAATAACACCAACAGCCAGATCCATAACGTTGCCGCGCAGGGCAAATTCCTTGAATTCTTTCAAAAATTTCTTCATAAATGTAAATCCTCCTGACATTTGCAGTACATTGTTTCCAGTCCAGTGTAGCACATTTTCCGTCGAAATGCCATGATTATCTTATATTTTTGAAAAATCCCGTGTTTTTTTAAAAAATCCCGGAATATTTCAGGAAAAAGTGGAAAAGCGTGTCAGATGGAGACGGGCGGACGGATCCTGGTGGACAAGATAGAGAATCCCTCCTCTGGCGGCCTGAAAGTACAGGATGCGGTTTTCATTTGGTATGCCGAGCGCATCAAAGGGTTTTTCCAGCCGGAAGGATTCTGCCTGTGGTGAACTGACATAAAGGCCGTCGCCGGTCAGAAGATAGAAATGCTCAAGGTAGTTTGAGAGGAAAAATTGTCCGGCGGTGGCGGAAGCAGCGTTTTCTACAGGTATAGTACGCCGCAGTTCTCCGGAGCGTATGTCGTAGAGACTGAGCGAAAACGTCTCCTGCCGGTTCCAGAGGCTCTGTGTGAGATAGCCGTAGTCGTAAAAAATATTCCGTCCGGCCTGTCCGGTAATGGAGGCGGCGCCCAGAGGTTCTCCCTCTCCGATATTATAAAATTTTACCCCGTAATTGCCGTAGGTGACGGATAGGACGGTGCCGGAGAAGCGCAAGTCCGTGACGCCCTGGACGACGCTGCCGCCCCGCTCCCTCAGCATGGTATCCAGTCGGGTTTTGGGCATCTGGTTCAGATCCCGCAGAGCTATGCGCCGCGTCTTCCCGTTTTTTTTCAGACGGATCAGAGTCTGTCGGGTGCGTCCCGTTTTTGTATAGCGGCCCAGGCAGGCGTAAAAATCTCCGTCCGGGCCGTAGACGAAATTGTCCAGAAAGCGATTTTTTTCCGTCTTCCACGGGGCGGATTTTTTTGCCCAGGTATCATCCTTTCTCAGGTTGTATGCCGTGTAGGAATTTTCGCTCTGTATAATCATAGTCAGCGTATTGTCAGCGGGATTATAGGCAAATGTCTCGGCCCCCTGGGACATAAGCGGGATCTCCCGACAGGGTTTCTGAGGAGTGGCTGTAGCCATGGCTATGGTGTCGGCTGCGGGTTCGTCTTCCGAACAGGCGCTAAAGAGAAAGATTGGAAACAGTGCGGCGATTATAAGCAGGAGCGGCCGGTAATTCATGAAATCCCTCATTTCTGCCAAAACAGGCATATATATACTATTATCTATTGTATGCGGCGAAATGAGGGAATATGAATAAAAAAGTCATCTCTTTTCTTCCGATGGGGAGTCGTCCGCTTCTGCTTCCGGAGGCGCATCGTAGCCGTTTCCCTGCGCATCGCGCACGATTTCCCGCAGGTGCGGCCCGTCTGTCTTGTTATCGGGGCGGTCTGTGCGGCTGCTCTCCCATACGCCGTCGGGCACCGTGTGAACCGGTTTGTCTTTTCTCGTCATTTTCATCGCGTTTTCCTCCTGTCGTTCTTTTTGGCTAGTATGGCCGGAAGGAGGGTGATATATACGGCCGCCCCGCGGAATAAAAGGAGTGGCGCTGGGAGAAAATGAGGTGTATAATAATGGTATGTGCGAAAATAATGACAAAAGAGGGCGGCGTGAAAAGCTTTGATGGCAGATGAGAAACTGCGTACGCAGCTTTCTCATCGCCTCCTCGCGACAGGTCGCTCGGAAAAGAGGGATGCTATGTGTACGGCTATTGCTTATAAGACGAAAGATTTTTATTTTGGACGCAATATGGACTATGAGTATTCTTATCAGGAGAGCGTCACGGTGACGCCGCGGAATTATCCGTTTAATTTCCGAAAGGCCGGTTCCATGCCGCAGCACCATGCCATGATCGGCATGGCCTATGTGGTGGAGGACTATCCCCTGTACTATGATGCCGTGAATGAAAAGGGACTGGGAATGGCCGGTCTGAACTTTCCGGGGAATGCCTTTTATATGCCGGAGGAGAAGGGGAAGGATAATGTGGCCTCTTTTGAATTTATTCCGTGGGTGCTGGGACAGTGCGCAGATCTCGCTCAGGCGAGAAAACTGCTGGAGAGAGTTCATCTGGCGGATATCTCCTTCAGTCCGGAGCTGTCTCCGTCGCCGTTGCACTGGATCATCGCGGATAAAAATGGTTCTATAATTGTAGAACAGACGAAAGCCGGGCTGCGAATATACGAGGATCCGGTGGGAGTACTGACTAATAATCCGCCCTTTGACCAGCAGCTGTTCAATCTGAATAACTACATGGGACTGTCGGCCAAGACACCGGAAAATCGCTTTTCCGAGGATCTGGAGCTTTCAGTCTACAGCCGTGGAATGGGTGCAATGGGACTGCCGGGGGATTTATCCTCCGCCTCCCGCTATGTGAAGGCGGCGTTCACTAAGATGAATTCCATCTCAGGCAGTTCTGAGTTCGAGAGCATCAGCCAGTTTTTCCAGATTCTCGGTTCTGTCGCCCAGCAGAGAGGGTGTGTGCAGGTAGGGGAGGGAATGTATGAGATAACGATTTACAGCTGCTGCTGCAATGCGGACAGGGGCATTTACTATTACACCACCTATGAGAACAGCCAGATTACCGCCGTGGATATGCACCGCGAGGATCTGGAGGGCAGTCAGCTGGTTCTCTATCCGCTCATCGAGGGGCAGCAGATCCACTGGCAGAACTGAGAGAGGTGGCGCCGCCAAACGGCGTATGAAATTTGACTTTACCGGCCCGGTGCGGTACAATTATGGTTGGGATTCACAGTGAATGAAAAAGGCATAGAGAGCATATTTATTGAGATTAGAGGGTGACGTATTATGGATCAAATTATGGGAGACGATACATATTCATTTGTTAAAAACACTTTGCTTGATAACTTCCTCAAGCTTGCCAGGGTGAATGTCCTGACCGGAGAACATGAGTTTCTGAAGTACGATACTACAGTGCAGGAGGAAGGCTATGGAGATATTTTCAGCATATATGATTATATAGCAAGACAGGTTGAAGACCATATGGTTTTATCGGAACATGCCGCCGAGTATGTGAAGTATTCGGATCCGGAATATGTCCAGAGAAGAATCTTTGAGTGCGGTGACAGGCGGATCGTCCAGAGTTATAAGCGCAGATTACATAACGGTTATGTGTGGGTGACGTTTGGAATCGTCATTCCGAACGATGTGTCCCGCGAAAATCCATGGGCTCTTTTTTACTGGCAGAAGGCGGATACGGATACGACAACAATGGTAGACGCCCTGACGGCTCTCTCGACAATTTATTATAAAATATTGAAGATAAATCTGACCGAGGACACATTCCACGCCATCAAAGTGGCAAACTCGGAGAAGGATCGCTTTGCAAACCGGCTGGGCAAGATATCGGAGTGGTGGCAGCAGTTTGAAAATAGCGGATACGTCTATCAGGAAGACATAGACGTGTATCATGAATTTACGGATATAGAGCGCCTGAAGGAGCTGTTCCGCAAGGACAACGGCGCTATGCAGAGCTGCCGTTACAGGCGAAAAATCGGAGAGGAATGGCGCTGGGTGCAGATGGAACTTATCTCCAGCATTGAGTATAAAGATGACAATCAGGTTCTGATTTTGTATGTGCGGGACGTACATGACGAGTATCTCAAGGAAAAACGCAACCGCGAAGCCCTGCTGGACGAATACCACAGAGACGCACTCACCAGATTGTATAACCGCCACAAATACGACGAGGATATCCGGAAAATGTCCAAGGGGGAGGTTTCGCATCTTACGGTCTGCTATGTAGATGTCAACGGGCTCCATGAGCTGAACAATCAGCTGGGACATGAGCGGGGAGACGATATGCTGTGCAGCGTGGCGGACGCATTGAAGAAATATTTTCCGGAAGAATCCGTATACCGGATTGGCGGTGATGAATTTGTAGTCCTGAGCAGCCGTCTGTCCAAACAGAGCGTGGAGCAAATTGTGGACAGAGTGCGCGAAGAACTCTACAAAGACCATTATGAGATCGCCGCCGGCGTGGAGAGCGGCAAAAGAGAACTCCCGATATACAAAATTATCGGGGCAGCGGAGCTTGCCATGCGCGCGGACAAGGAGAAATATTACAGGGAAAACGGAGGCAGCAGAAAGCGCCGCGCCATAAATGAGGAGCTGGAGAGGACGCTGACGCAGAAAAAATATGCGGAGCGTTTTCTGGACGTAATCGCCAACCGCTTCAGCGGCGTCTACTTTGTGAATCTGAAGACGGATATGCTGCAGCACATTTATATGCCGTACTATTTTTTGGAATTGGTTGAAAAGGCGGATTATTGCTACAGCAAGGCCATGAATCTCTATATTCAGAAGTATGTCAAGTGGGAATATTATGACGCCTTTAAGGACGTGCTGGATTACAGCCGTCTGGAGGAGAGACTCCGCAAAGAAAAAATAGTCGCTTTCACCTATGAGAAAGTGAGCGGCAGGCGTATGTCCCTGAGTATAATACGGCAGTATGACCAGAACGGGGAAAGCGACGAGACGCTCTGGATTTTCTCGAATGATGAGAAAACGGAGAGCAGGTAAAGTTTATCACTTCGGAAAGAGTTTTATGTGACAGGGATTTTGGAAATTATTAATTAAAAGCAATCAAAAAATCAATCGTAAAAAAATACGATTGATTTTTTGATTGCTTTTGCGTATAATTTAAGTAGAAAAACCGGAAAGGAAGTATAACGTATGCGCGAAACAAGGACAACGGAACTCAAAGAAAAGATTACCAATACATTTTTAAAAACAGTAAGCGCCTTCGCAAATTACGATGGAGGAGAAATCTTTTTTGGCGTTGATGATAATGGTAATATCAAAGGATTGGCGGATGTAAAACAAGCGTGTCTGGATATTGAAAACAAAGTGAATGACAGCATTACTCCCCAGCCTGATTACATACTGGAATTGCAGAATAATGACAGAACGATAAAACTGACCGTAAAAAGCGGAGCCCAAAAGCCGTATTTATATAAATCAAAAGCGTACAAACGAAATAATACTGCGACAATAGAGGTTGATGCACTGGAGCTGTCAAGACTGATTTTGGAGGGGAAAAATATCAGATTTGAAGAATTACCGTGCGAAGATCAGGAACTGACATTTGATATTTTGTGCCAAAAATTAAAGGAATGTGTTCAGATTAAAACATTTAATCAGGATACCCTAAAAACGCTGGATTTATATAACAGCACCATCGGATATAATAATTCTGCCGGTATTTTAGCGGATAAAAATCATTTCCCGGGAATTGATATTGTAAAGTTCGGTGAAAACATCAGCGTAATCCATAAGAGAGTGACGATTGATAATATATCCATTTTGACAGTATATGAAAAAGCATTAGAGGTATTCAGAGATTATTATCAATATGAAGAAATACAAGGTGCTGATAGGAAAAAGGTAGAAAGAATACCGGAAGCTGCATTCAGAGAAGCAATTGCAAACGCATTAATTCATAGAGTGTGGGATGTGGAGTCGCAAATAAAGGTTTCGATGTTTGATGATAGAATAGAAATTATTTCTCCGGGCGGGTTGCCGTCTGGAATCACAGAAGATGAGTATTTAGCGGGAAAACTTTCGGTTTTAAGAAATAGAAATCTGGCAAATGTATTTTACAGGCTGGGACTTGTTGAAATATTCGGTACAGGAATTACCCGGATAAAACAACTCTATGAAGGAGGATTAAAACAACCGGACTTTGAATTATCGGAAAACACAATTAAGATGGTGCTCCCGGTTTTTGAAAAAAATCTGAATTTAACGGAAGACGAAAGAAAAATATATAAAATTTTAAGCAGGACAATGTTGAAATCAATCAGCGAAATTGCTCCTTATGTCGAGTTTGGTAAATCAAAGACAACACAGTTGCTGAAAGAGATGAGCAAAAAAGGTGTTGTGAAAATTGAGGGCAGGGGTAGAAGTACGAAGTATGTGATAAAATAATTATAATAAAATATTTTTTATAGCATATTATCCCCCACTTTATCCCCCACATATGCTATAATGCATTTTCGGAGGGAGAAGTGGAAAGAGAGAACAACACGCAAAAAATGTCGGTTTGAATGTCGGTTTGTATGTCGGTTTGAATAAAACGGAAAAGGCTGTTTTGGGATTGTTAATTGAAGATTCGGATAGAACTGCCGATATGATTGCGGTAGAGATAGGAGTTACAAAACGTACTATTGAACGTACTTTAGTTAGTCTTCAAAAAAAGGGAAAATAAAACGTATAGGGTCTAAGCGTGATGGAATGTGAGTTGTCATTAAATAATGTTGATCATAAGATGGAGCGGAAATATATAAAAGAAGCAATGAACGAAATGTGCTATAATATTCATGACAGTTGAAGTTCCTTTCTTAGAACGTTTTTGTGGTGATTAACATTCTATAGGACTCAGCCGTCTTTGTACAGAGGAAAATGTCACATCAATTGTAACTCTACACAAGTGTGGAAACTCAAATTACAAAACTGCGATTCAGAGTGTGGATAATGAGTTGAAAAAGTCATTGTCTTGTGCTATAATGCAAGAAATATAAGAGGGAATTGATATGTCAAAAAAGAGAATTGTAATAATAGTGTTCGGTTTTGTATTTATAGTTATGATATTGCCATATGCTCTTGAAGTTTTTATTTTCCGTAATAACGTATATTCGGTTTTAAGCAATGGAGAATGGGGCGGTTTTTTAGGAAGTTATATAGGTGGAGCATTAGGCGGCATCGGTACTTTACTAGCTGTGTTTATAACTACAAAAGAAACACGGAAAATTCAACGGGAAAATTCGGCACAAATTGAAAATGAGAAAAGACGTAATGAAAAAAAGGAAAGAAAAAAATTTGTTGATGAAATTGCAAAGGATATTGCAACTTATATTACAGATATTAGTAATTATTTTTATGCATGTCGAGTTCTAGAGCGATTACACTATGAAGAACAAATGCTAAATAAGGAGTTAAATGATGTTGAGGGTGAAATTGGTATAAAACATACTAAATTAAAAAAATTATGTATTGTTAATGATGACGAAACCGAGGAATATCTTTCTATTCAGAATGAACTCGAAGAATTAAAACAAAAGGAGTCTGAGTTACAATATCAAATAGAAAGAAATTCAAAAGAGATGGAACAAAATAAAGCAAATAGAACGATTGCAAATGAGCGTTACTTTCTATTGAAAATAAAACTGCAAAATATTGAAAGTGGTGCGAATATACTTAAACAGCTAAAATTTATCCATAAGAATTCAGCTAATGTAGTGGGGACTAATTTAGATTTTATAAACGTAGAAACAGATAAGTTGTTAAATATGACGGTGCAATTTGTAGATAGATATGTTAATCAGAAATTGATTTAAGTGTGGACTAAAAATGAAAATCGGGACGCGGCAGTTATTAGACAACCACCGCGCTCCGGTTTTCCTATGGGTGCAGAGATTGGTTTGTTACGCGAGTCTGTCAATTCTTTTGCCGTAGGCCCTCGCAGAGTGGGAATTTACAGGTAGTAAATATGAATATAATAATGAAAACAGGGATATTTCAGCGCATTTTTCGGACACACCTGCTTTTCTTGCGCTTCCTCCCATTTCGTGGTATAATCAGCTTATCAATCTTAAGGAGCCTTTTTATGCTTACCGTCTCCCTCTGCGACGACAACGCGCAAGAGCGCGCCTACATAAAATCCCTCGTCCTTGACTGGTCGGAACGGTCGGGGGCTATGGTTAGCATACGCGAATATCCCTCCGCTGAAGCGCTCCTGTTTTCCTATTCCGACAACCCGCCCGACATTTTACTTCTGGACATCGAAATGCCCGGAATGAACGGGGTGGAGCTTGCAAAGCGGCTTCGGGAGCGCGCCGAGACCGTTCAGATCATCTTCATCACGGGCTATTCCGACTTCATTGCCGAGGGGTACGACGTTTCGGCGCTTCACTATCTTTTAAAGCCCATCTCCTCGGACAAGCTCTTTGAAGTCCTCGACAGGGCATACAAGGTTATTTGCGAGGAAAAACCGCCGGAAACGGTCGTCTTTAGGGCTGGGATGGAAACATTGCGATTTAAGCTCTCGGACATCGAATACATCGTGGCTTTGGGGCATTCCACCGTGCTGTCTGCGGACGGTAAGACGTATGATCTGAGCGTTCCGATTTCGGAAGCGGAGAAGGTTTTAGGCGAGGGCTTTATCCGCTGTCACCGCTCATATATCGTCAATTTAAAGTATGTGAGCGCGGTATCGGGTGGAACGCTTACTTTAGACAGCGGGGTGAAAATCCCCGTTGCAAGGGGCTCGAAGAAGGCGGTAGCCGAGGAGTTTGTTAGATATTATAGAGGGTAGTAGTAGAAATGAGGATTAATATGATTTTTTCCCGCATGGCCGACAGGCTTTTGGAAAAGCGGGTGGCGGAGTATCAGTCGGAGATGCTCAAGCGCCACGTCGAAGAAGTCCAGAGTATTTATACCAAAATGCGGGGCTGGCGGCATGACTATAAGAACCATATCCAGACACTTTTGACGCTTGTCGGGGACGACGATAAGACACGCGAATATTTATGGAGTTTGAATAAAGACCTGACCGAGGTGGACGCTGTTTTAAAGACAGGGAACATCGTCCTTGACGCTATCTTGAATTCAAAATTAACGCTTATTAAATCCAAGGATATCCCCGTAGAAGCAAAGGCAAATGTTCCGGAAAATCTTAAAATTTCCGACGCGGATCTATGCGCTGTCATCGGAAATCTTTTGGACAACGCGATAGAGGCGGTCGCAGCGCTCCCGAAAGAGGAGCAGTTTATCAGGATATATATAGGTATGCTCAAGTCGCAGCTTTATATTTCTGTGACAAATTCATCGGCGGGAAGCCCCAGAAAGCGCGGAGAAAAATATCTTTCGACAAAGGGCGAGGGACGGGGCTTGGGGCTTATGCGCATAGACGGGATAGTCAAAAAAGCGGGAGGAACGGTCAACCGCAAGACCGAGCAGGGAGTGTTTGCAACGGAAATACTCGTTTAGAGGATAGATGAACAGAGGGTAGAGGATAGATATTCTCTACCCTGATTTTATGGATTTTGCACACGCTGACGAACCGTTCGTGCGGAATATCTGCATTTCGTGCAAAAATCTGCTATGGCAATCTTGGGTATGCTATACTGCAATCAAGGAAAAACAGAATTGCAGTTTCATGAACTTTCTGTACTATCCGCACTTTCTATCTTCTAAAGGAGGGAAAAATGTCAAAAAGAGAAAAACCAAAGTATTCGTGCTTGTCAAATCTTATCTACGCCCTGCGGTTCAACTGGCAGCACGCGAGGCAGGTCGTAATTTTCAGCCTGTTTTTGTACCCCGTCGGGCTTGCACTGAAGCTTGCGGACATGTACTTTCCGAAGCTTTTAATCGATGGCATAACCGCCCGCAAATCGGTTTTGTATATCGTTTCGGCAGTTATCATATTTCGGACAGGGATAACTCTTATGGGCGTTCTGCAGAGTTTTTTCAACGCGAGGGTAAACGGTCATCACTACCATGTCACAAACGTCATCCAGAACGAGCTCGGTCAGCGCAGAATGAGGGGCGATTTCCAAAAGACCGACGATCCCGATGTGAATTTAAAATACGATCTGGCGGTGGGAGACGCTTCGGGCGGGAGCTGCGCCGTGGAGTTTGTTTTCAGCGACCTTTCCTCGGTCGTTCAGGCGCTTTTGAATATGCTCTCCTGCATGGCGATAATCTCGCTGGTATCGCCGTGGATAATACTGACCGTGTTCATTGAAGCGGTAGTATATTATCTTTTAAGCCGCGCGAACATGAAATATTCCCGAAGCCTTGCCGATGAAAATGCCGACATAAATCGAAGAAAAAACTATATCGCGGGCTTCTCCTCCGACTTCGGGTATGCAAAAGATATAAGAATTTACGGTATGCGCGGGTGGATAGATAATCTGTTCAGAAAGTATCAGCAGGACAGCCGGAATCTCTATAAGAGCGAGCAGAAGCGGTGGTGCGCGCAGTCGTTGACCGACGTATTTTTGGGAACAGTAAGAAACGGAGTTTCCTATTTTTCCCTTGTAAAGCTGCTCTTTGACGGAGAGATAACGGCGGGAGATTTTGTATTCATGTTCTCGGCCGTAGGAGCTTTGGCGGCGGCTTTGAGCAGTATCTCAGGGCAGATAAATTCTTTGCATGACAAGACGGTGAAGATAGGTCTGTACCGCGAATATTTTGACATTTCCGATCGCTTTAACCACAGCGAGGGAGAACCTCTGCCTGAAAAATCTCAAATGCCGCTTGAGATTGAATTTAAAAATATTGGCTTTAAATACCCCACCGCGGACGGCGAGCAGTATGCTCTGAAAAATATAAATCTTAAGATAAAAGCAGGCGAACGGCTTGCAATCGTTGGGCGAAACGGCGCGGGAAAAACTACGCTTGTAAAGCTCCTATGCGGGCTCTATTATCCCTCCGAGGGGGAAATTTTGCTCGGCGGAACCGATATAAAGAAGTTTAATATAGACAATTATTACAGTCTTATTTCGGCTGTCTTTCAGGACATATACCTTGTGCCGCTGACGATAGCTCAGTTCGTCGCGGGGACGGATTTAGACGAAAACGTGAACAGGCTTCGGGCTATAGAATGTCTTAAAAAAGCGGGGCTTGGGGATAAGATAAAAGCCCTCTCAAAGGGGATGGATTCGCGGCTGATGAAAGGCTTTTACGACGATTCCATAGAGCTTTCTGGCGGCGAAAAACAAAAGCTTATGCTTGCCCGGGCGATATATAAAAACGCGGGGATAGTGATTTTGGACGAGCCTACGGCGGCGCTTGATCCCATCGCCGAGAATGAAATTTATCAAAAATACAGCGAACTGACCGAGGGCGCAACGTCACTTTATATCTCCCACCGCCTTGCTTCCACACGCTTCTGCGACAGGATAATTTATCTTGAGGACAGCGAGATAAAAGAGATCGGCAGTCATGACGAGCTTATGCAAAAGGGCGGGAAGTACGCCTATATGTTCGGGCTTCAGGCGAAATATTACAAGGAGGGCGAGATTGATGAAAAAGACGAAAATGAAGAAGATAAGCGATAATATAAACATTCGGGCGCTGAAATTTCTGTACGGACTTTGCCCGGGATATTTCAGGATGACGGTATTTAATGCGTTTATAGGTACGCTCTTGCCGTATTTTGATATCTTCATGTCGGCCGAGATCATAAGTGAGCTTTCCGGCAACCGCAACCCTAAAAGAACACTGATTCTGATTATTATAACTCTCGCGGGAAATCTTCTGATAGGCGTTTTCAGGGAGCTGACGAGCCGCTTTGCAAACATTCTCAGCCGAAAATTTGACGACTCCGAGAGTGCGGCGTTTAACGATAAAACGCTGTCGCTTGATTATTCGGATTTAGAGGAGCCGAATGTGCGGCAGCTTCGGCGAAAAATAATCGAATCGGCATGGATAGATAACCATGGCAAGGGACTTCTGATGAGCGACTTCTTCCGGCTTGTCGGATATTTTTCCGACGTAATAATGGCGTTTATATTCTGCCTCGGAATGGTCATAAGCGTGATTATAAACTGCTTTAATCCTATGACCACCCTCTTGCTTATTTTATTCATCGCGGCGACTGCGGCGGGAGTAATGTACCAAAAAACCGCAATGGATAAGCTGTCGGATCTCTGGAACAGCGCAAGCCGGAATATGATTGAGGAAAACCGAATCTCGGGCGAGATGAACGACTACAACTTAGGAAAGGATATACGGCTCTATAATTTAGCGGACTTTTACGAACGGGTAGGTAAAAAGATTATCCGAGACAATCGCGCATCGTTCACAAAACTCCAAAACAAGCGGTTTTTGGTAGATATCCCGACGGACGTGATTTCTCTTGTAAAAAACTGTGCTCTCTATCTTCTGGTATCGCTCTGCGCAATCAGGGGAACTTTCGGCGCGGGAAGCGTGATAAAATATGTGTCGGCGGTGCAAAGGCTCTCGGACGCGGTGACAATGATAATATATTATCTTAACGATATCCGTTCAAACACGCCGTTTGTCGAGGATTATATGCGATATTTCGACCTGCCGCGGAAGATGTATCAGGGCAGTCTGCCGATAGAAAAGCGGGCATTCTGCGACGACGGCGACTACGATTATAAAATAGAATTTCGGGACGTGAGTTTTAAATACCCCGGCTGCGAGGAATACGCCTTAAGGCACTTGAATCTGACATTTAAAATCGGCGAGCGTTTGGCGGTCGTTGGGCGAAACGGCTCGGGAAAGACGACGTTTATAAAGCTACTCTGCCGACTGTACGATCCGACCGAGGGCAGGATATTACTTAATGGCATTGACATTTCAAAATACGACTACGACGAGTATATGCGGGTGTTCACGGTAGTTTTTCAGGACTTTCGCCTGTTCTCGTTCAGGCTCTCGGAGAATGTTGCGGCGGGGCTGGAGATCGATGAAAAATACTGTGAAAAATGTCTTGAGGAGGTAGGATTCGGGGACAAACTAGAGGAGCTTCCGGAGGGGATAAATACCTATTTATATAAGAATTTTGACAAAAACGGCATTGAGATTTCGGGCGGCGAAGCGCAGAAAATCGCGCTTGCGAGGGCGTTATACAAAAACGCACCGTTTATAATCCTTGACGAACCAACGGCGGCGCTGGATCCAATATCCGAGGCGGCGATATACGAGCAGTTTAACGGAATCGTCGGGAACAAAACGGCGGTATATATCAGCCACAGGCTTGCAAGCTGCCGCTTCTGCGACGAAATCGCGGTGTTCGATGGGGGAAAAATCGTTGAGATGGGAACGCATGAGGGGCTGATTGCGCAAGGCGGGAAGTATCGGGAACTCTGGGACGCCCAGGCGGGGTACTATCAAAAGTCAGAGAACAGATAGGCAGAAGCCCGATGAGGGGACGGTAAATGAAGAACAAAACTTCAATGCGATATACCTTTGGTGATCTGGTTCAGGCTGCCGCTGATCCTGCTGAGAGTGGCGTTTTATAACCTGAAAGTCTGCCTAATTTCATTTAGCACATATTGACATTTATGCCTTTATTATATATAATAGTAAGCATGAAAGACAATAAAGGCAGGTGAGGTATTATGGAAATTATTGAAAAAATAATCAAAATGGCGAAAGACAATAATGGTGTGGTTACTACAGCCATGATTGTTGCAGCGGGGTTTTCACGGGGGAATATCAAATATTTGGTTGATAAGGGAAAACTGGAGAGATCTTCCAGGGGAGTATATATTTTGCCGGGAGTCTGGGACGATGAAATATTCAATTTGCAGAATCGATTTAAGAAAGGTATATATTCTCATGAAACGGCACTGTTTTTGTGGAATTTGACAGACAGAACACCAAACAGGTACCATATGACATTTCCGATGAATTACAATTTGACAAATCCCAAGAAAGAAAATATTCAATGCGGACAGTGCAAAAAGGAGTTATACGGATTGGGGTTAATTGAAGTGGTCACGCCGGGAAGAAATGTTGTAAAAGCCTATAGCGCGGAGCGTACACTTTGCGATATTCTAAAACCCCGTAGTCGTGTGGACATTCAGATGATAACAGAGGCGTTTAAGAGTTATGCTGTCAGAGCGGATAAAAACATTCCGTTATTGTCAGAGTATGCAAAAGTACTAAAAGTTGAAGCAAGGCTCAGAGCGTATCTGGAGGTGTTGTTATGAAAAATGCAATGCAGCTAAAAGCTGTCATGAAAAATATTGCAAAAGAAAAGCATATTTCAGCGCAGCTTGTAATGCAGAATTTTATGTTAGAGAGATTATTAGAACGGATATCTGTATCAAAGTATCAGAAGAATTTTATTCTAAAGGGTGGTTTTTTGATTGCGGCGATGGTCGGTTTGGACACCAGAGCGACCATGGACATGGATGCGACAATAAAGGGCTTATCTGTAAATGAGCAGACTGTTCGGGAGATGTTTGAAGAAATCTGTAAAATAGATTTAGATGATGACGTGTTATTTCGCTTTCGCAGTATTAGAGAGATACGAGAGGGAGATGAATATACAGGGTATCGTGTTGTGTTATCTGCAGATTATCCGCCTATGGCAATTCCTTTGAAATTGGATATTACTACAGGTGACAAGATCACTCCCAAAGAAATTACATATCGATTCAAACTGCTTTTGGAAGACAGAAGCATTTCGGTGCTTGCCTACAATTTGGAAACAGTAATGGCGGAAAAATTAGAGACCGTAATATCCAGAGGTGATCAGAATACAAGACCGAGGGATTATTACGATATATACATATTGACCAAGTTGCAGTATTTAAACATAGACATTAGCACTTTAAGGGCGGCACTGGGAGCAACCGCGGGAAAACGCGGCTCTAAAAAGGTTCTGAAAGATTATCGTAACATTATGGATACTGTTAAGAACAGTGAGATTATGCAGAAACAGTGGGATAATTATTGCAAGGATTTTGAATATGCGTCAGATATTGCGTTTGGGGATGTGTGTGGTGCGGTTGTACAGTTGATGGATGATTTAGTGTAAAATTCAGAAAGGACAAATGAATAAGACAAGGGAGGATAAATGAAAATGGGACAAGACAGGAGAACATGCGGTATGGATAAAATGTATCGGGTTTTAAAGGGGATGTTGGTAATATGCGCAGTATTTGCCGTGATGCTGTTGCTCCCGAATTCTGCCAATGCGGCATCAAAAAGTTCTTTAAAAAAGAAACTTCAGAATAAAACATCTCAGACTATATATATATTTCGATATGCGGATCTAGATCGTCATGGAACCAAAGAGGCCGTAGCCCTTACCGCAGATAGTATAGATGAGTATGGCGGTTACTTTAGAGCGAAGCTGTGGTATATATCTGATAAAAAATGCTATTGCTTTTACTCCTCCTCTGATTTGGGCATATACAATTTGGATTTTGAAGGAGACATGCCGATGCTTTGGAAGGTAAAGAATGCTTATCTGTTTAAGGTCGAAGTGGGGGCATATGGAAGCGGTTCTATGTCTCTTGTATGGAGGTTTACAAAAAAAGGAGCGCGGAAAGTCAAAGTGCCGGGGATGGATCTAATCTATAGAGGCAATAACAAATTTTATATCTCAGACAGTGTTTTTGATGCCTTGTCTGATGGATCAGGGCATACATGGAAACGTTATTACCTATATTGGAATGGAAAGAAGTTTATAGAATACGGTGGCATACGCATTACGGAAACGCAGCTGCAAAAGGCAAAAGGAGCTTCGGCTATCCTGAAAGCGATTCGTAAAAAGGGACGTATACAGAAAATATATTATCGTTCCAACGGCATCATCAATATAAACTACAGGGATTACACAACAAAGACGGACTGGATCAATTATAATGTCACATTAAAATTGAAGGGGAAAAAAGTTACCTATGATACTTCGATATATCCATCCGGCAAAACAAAGCTGGACAAGGCCACGGATAGCGGTGTCTACGGAAAAGCAATTTCGAGGAGTGCCAAATATCCCAAAAATTTTCTTTGAAATAGCAGGGAAGTTTTTATGAGAAGAAAAAATTTTGCATTTGACCTGTGTGTCAAAAGCAAATTTTATATCAAAGGCTATTATCTGGAAGCTTATGCACCGAAGGGGGATTTTACTACACCACTACTACACCATTTTGGAAAGAGTTTTGATATGACAAGGTTTATAGTGAATATGTTGTTTTGCGCGGGCAGCTTTTTTTGAGAAAGTTGCCCCTTTTGCTTTAAGGGGCAAAGAACTTTTCCCTCCAACGCTAACAACTGTTGCTTTTTGCGGTATAATAGAGTAAAATAAAGGAAATGATATAATTTGGATAAAATTTTGAGATAGGAGTGAAAGCATATGTTGCAGATTAGACCTGTTTCTGATTTAAGAAATAAGTTCCCCGATATTGAGAAAATTGTAAATATGGGTGAACCTGTATATTTGACAAAAAATGGATATGGTGCAATGGTGGTACTTAGTTTGGAGGAATATGCAAGGCTGACAGATGGGGTAGAAGCTGCATTGGATAAAGCGGACAGACTTGCGGCAGAGGATGCGGCGAGGATGAGTCATGAGGAAGTTTTTGGAAATCTTCGGAGGAAACTAAATGCTCAGTAAAAAGTACAGATTAAGTTATCTGCCGCTTTTTTATGAGGATCTTGATAAAAAGCTCACTTATATTGCGGAGGTACTATGGTCTTATGTCAAGATTTAGTACAAAATAAAATGAGAGGTTCTGCCAGCTAGGCTACCGGCAGATTCTCAACCTTCGCATACAGTTTTTCATAGTCATTCGGCGACATGTAGTTGCAATGACTGTGTATACGGACAGTGTTATAAAAGGCTTCCTATGATGAGTATGATGAAATAATATTTCCTATATCGTCAGAGATATGTTTGTTCTTATTTGGAAAAGAAAATAAAGAAAATTGTCGTAAGAATTTTTTGTTTCCAATCGGAGATGAAATTAAGAAAGAGGTAATTAAATCTATGACGAAATCTTCGTTAGGTAAATTATATTCAAATCATATTATGGATAAGATGGAACGGAAATATATAAAAGAAGCAATGAACGAAATGTGCTATAATATTCATGACAGTTGAGTTCCCTTTGTTAGAACATTACAAAAAGCAATAAAATCCAGTTGTAAAAGGGACATAATTATGCTATAATTATACACAGAGAAAGGGGTGAAAATTATGCCGCTTATCATACCCATTAAAGATTTACGCAATACAACAGAAATTTCCAGTCTTGCACACAAGGAACAGGAGCCTATTTTTATTACGAAAAACGGTTATAGCGATCTGGTTGTAATGAGCAGTGAATTATATGATAAATTTGCAAGGATAAACCGCATAGATCAGGCAATCTATGAATCTGAGCAGGAAAATGCAAATGGAGCACAGGCAGTTGATGCGGAAACTGTTTTTGAAGAATTGGGGAAAAAATATTTTGGATAAATACAAAGTAAAAATCAATTCAAAGGCAATACGTGAATTAGACAGTATTTATGAATATATTGCAAATGATAAATTGGAACCTGAAAATGCGAGAGGGCAGGTTGATCGAATCAAAAAAGCGATTTTGAGTTTAGATACCTTTCCGCAGTCGCATCAGGAACGTATTGAGGGCAGATATGCCAAAATGGGTTACAGACAGTTATTGATTGATAATTATATTGCTATTTTTCGCATTGATGAAGATCATAAAACGGTATATGTGGTAACAATACAATATCAGGGGCGCGGAGCATATAGCCCGCTTAAAGTGGTTTTTGGGAAATAGGTATACTCATGGGAAATTTTTGTTTTATAGTGCTTCAAATGTAGTACAAAAGCAATGAACGAAAAGGAAACATAAGAAGGTGAATGGAATTATGAAAAGAATAACGGTTTGAAACCAAGCGAGATTCTTCAAGGTGGAGCTGGTAAAAAGTATTGGTGGATTGGTGCGTGTGGTCATGAGTGGGATGCTGTCATTTCAAGTAGAATTGCTGTCAGACAAGGAAAAACTCAATTGGTTAAATCAGTTGGATGTCCTTATTGTAGTAATCCACCTAAAAGAATTCTTGTGGGATTTAATGATTTAGAGTCATGGTGTATAACTAATCAGAGAGATAATCTTTTGGCGGAATGGGATTACGAAAAAAATGAAATTTCTCCTACAGAAGTCACTTTTGGAAGCGGGAAATATGTATGGTGGAAATGTAACAAGAATCATGAATGGAAAACACAAGTGCATAATAGAACGGGAGGCTCAAAAACTAATTGCCCTATTTGTGCTAGAACTCAGACTTCTTTTCCGGAACAGGCGGTAGCATTCTATTTAAGGAAAAAATATGACATACTACAAAGATATAAGATAAAGGGGCGAGAGGTAGATATTTTTATACCGGAATTTAATATTGCCGTAGAATATGATGGTTCAATATGGCACTCTGGAAAGGAAAAAATAAAACAAGACTTAGAAAAAACCAAGAAACTTGTATCTGAGGGGGTAACACTAATTAGATTAAGAGAAACTAATGATAATATGTCAGTTAATAATAAGGCTGGACAATATGTTATAGAGTTTGTGGAAATGAATGGAAAATATGTTACAACAGAGTTTGAATGGGCTTTAAATGAATTATACAAGGTTATTAATACTATTACTAATCGCAATGATGTACCTATTATAGATATGAAAGCGGATGAATTATCAATTAGAGCATATTATATGAATGTTCTTAAAGAAAATAGTGTAGCTAGTGTTTTTCCAGAACTGATTGAGGAATGGGATATTGAAAAAAATGAGGGTATTACACCAGATGTATTTTCGGCTAGAAACAATAAAAAAGTATGGTGGAAATGCAGTAGAGGTCATTCCTGGTTAGCGTCAATTAATACAAGAGGAGAACGTAAATTGGGATGTCCGTATTGTGCTGGACAGAGAGTAATAGTTGGAGAGAATGATTTTAAATCATGGTGTAGAGATAATAATAGTAAGTTATTAGAAGAATGGGATTATGAAAAAAATACCGTAAAACCATATGAGATCCCCAGGACATACAAAGGGAAAGTACACTGGAAATGTGCTAAAGGACATATTTGGGAAGCGACAGTATATAATCGTGTGAACGGAACAGGATGTCCAATATGTAATTCTGGCAATCATGGTAAGCGAAATAAGATATCATTAGCAGAATGGTGTTCTAAAAATAATTCTTCATTATGTGATGAATGGAATTACAAAAGAAATAAAGGTATAACACCACAAACGGTTACATATGGAAGTCATTTAAAAGTATGGTGGAAATGTTTTAATGGACACGAATGGGAAGCTCAGATTAAAAGTAGAACATATAACCATGGATGTCCGTTCTGCTCTAGCACAAATAAAAAAGCACTTAAAGGTGTGAATGATTTAGAAACATGGTGCAGACAAAATAATAAAGAATATATATTGGCTGAATGGGATTCGTTACAGAATGGCGAACTAACCCCAGATATGGTTACATGGGGAAGTCACAAGCGGATTCACTGGAAATGCAGTAACGGACATACATGGGATGCGATGGTGAAAGAAAGAACGAAAATTCGAGGCAATCAATGTCCCATATGTCGAAAAGAATCATAGATTTTGATTGAGCCCATTTGGGTGTCAAAATGCAACTACCAAAAGTTCCAAGGCGATTCAAAATAGGAGCAGTAACACATTTATTTTGGCAGGATTTTCCAAGACATGTACCAATTAATAATAAAAGAATTTTATTAACCGGACTGCCTTAAATAGAAATGAATATAACTTTTGATGGAAGAAGTTCCTTTGGGGATTTTATTTAATTTAAAAAATTTGATAACTTTTGTCCGGCGGATTGATTTTTCGTCCAAAGTTGAGTATAATTGGATGAAAAGAAAGGACGCTGGACGAAAGGAGTTTTTATGAGATCGTTTGATTATGGCATACTTGCAGATAAAGTTTGGGATACAGGGATACTAAATCTTATTGCAAAGATTCATGAGTGTAAAGGGAGACAGGAATTATTTATTCGGCAAAAGCCAGTTGAATTGGAGCGCCTGGTTAAAATTGCCAAAATACAGAGTACAGAGGCATCTAACAAAATAGAAGGAATTGTTACAACAAGTACTCGAATGAAACAGCTTTTTGAAGAAAAAACAACTCCAGGAAACCGCGATGAGGATGAAATTATGGGATACAGAGATGTGCTGAATACCATTCATGAGAGTAACGAGTACATTCCAATCCGTTCTTCTTATATACTCCAACTTCATCGAGACCTTTTGAAAAGGGCAGGGTCCTCTTATGGCGGACATTTTAAGAATGTGCAAAACTATATCAATGAAACGAAGCCTGATGGAACGGTAGTTACCAGGTTCACGCCGGTTGCTCCTTATGACACACCAGGTGCAGTTGAGGATATATGCAAAGCCTATGAGCAGGCTGTTTCAGATGAGAAGATAGATTCATTGATTTTGATTCCGACATTTGTATGTGACTTTCTTTGTATCCATCCTTTTAATGATGGCAACGGAAGAATGAGCAGACTGCTTACATTGCTTCTCCTGTATAAGAGCGGATACAGTGTGGGTAAATACATCAGTATTGAAAAACAGATAGAGAAAACGAAAGATTGTTATTACAACGCGCTTGAAAAAGCTGATGCAGGGTGGCATGAAGAAGAAAACGATCCAACACCATTTATCAGATATATGCTGCAGGTAATCCTGGCCTGTTATACGGAGTTTGAGGAACGTGTAGGATTAATGTCGAAAAGTGGTGCTGGTAGCACGGCGTATGATATTGTTAAAAAATATACGAAAGAGAAAATTGGTAAATTTACTGGTGCAGAGGTTGTTTCCCATTGTCCCAGCATAGGAAGGTCGTCAACTCTTGCAGCCCTGAAGAAGCTTACAGAAGAAGGCTTTATCATTAGGAAAGGCATAGGCAGAAGTACATTTTATGTTCGTGCTGACAGCAAATGATTTTTATCCAGAACTGCTCTGGGGGTGGGTGAAAATTATGTAGTATCACAGCCCAAGAAGCAATTTGAACTTTATTCTCGTCTATGCGAGTATAAGAAAAAATTGGAAGAATTAAAGCGGTAAAAACACTCCACAGTGTGGAGCGAATTGAAAGGATGCTTTTATGAACGAAATTATAAAAAATGAAAATTTGTCGAACGATCCTCAGTCGGAAGATGCGTATCTCTCTATTCGAGGATACGTCATTGATGCACAGCGGCAAGTCTATTCAGCCGTTAATGCAGCTATGGTGACTGCTTATTGGAACATCGGCAAGGCGATATATGAAATTTGCGGTGAAAGTGACCGTGCCGCATATGGAAAACAAATCATGGAATATCTCTCTGAACGGCTGACTGCGGAATTTGGAAAAGGCTTCAGCATTCGGAACCTGCGGAATATGCGGCGGTTTTATCTTGCATTTCCAATTCGGCAGACACTGTCTGCCGAATTAAGCTGGTCTCATTATTTACTTTTGATGAAAGTAGAAAATGAAACGGAACGCAAATTCTATTTTGAGGAAACAGCAAAATCAGGTTGGAGTGTCAGACAGCTGCAACGTCAGATTAATACCATGTTCTATCAGCGCATCCTTGCAAGCAGAGACAAAGAAAGTGTGGCTGCGGAAATTCAGACTACAGAGCCAAAACCGGAATATGAGCGGATCATCAAGGATCCTTATGTGCTGGAGTTTCTTGACTTGCCGGCAAATGAGCATTATTACGAATCTACGCTGGAGCAGGCACTCATCGATCATTTGCAGAAGTTTCTGCTGGAACTGGGACGCGGGTTTTCTTTTGTCGCCAGGCAGAAGCATTTCAATATAGACGGCAGACACTTTTATATCGATCTTGTCTTTTACAATTATATACTAAAATGTTTTGTGCTGATTGATCTGAAGACAGGTGACTTGGCACATCAGGATATCGGTCAGATGCAGATGTATGTCAATTATTATACAAGATATATGATGAACGAGGGCGATAATCCGCCGGTAGGTATTCTTCTGTGCGCTCAAAAAAGTAATACTTTGATGCAGCTGACTCTGCCGGAGAATAACACACAGATTTATGCGGCCAAGTATATGCCGTATATGCCGACCGAGGAAGAATTGAAGCGAGAATTGAATTTGGATGAGTTTGAGAAACTGGAGGATGAAAACAATGGAGAATCTTAAAATGCACACGCCGGATTTAGCAGAAGAAAATTTTAAAAAACTTGCTGCGATGTTTCCAAACGCTGTGACGGAAACGCTAAATGGTTCGGGGGGGGGTAACGCGTGCAATTGATGCGGATGTTCTTCGGCAGGAAATATCTGCTGAAGTTGTGGAAGGCGCACGGGAACGATATCAGTTTACATGGCCGGATAAGAAAAAGTCGGTGGTGCTGGCGAATCAGCCTATTGCTAAGACCCTGCGCCTTGATAGAGAGAAGTCTGTTGGCAAAGACGGAACACCCGGCAGTATCGATACGGAGAACATCTACATCGAGGGCGATAATCTTGATGCGCTGAAACTCCTCCAGGAGACCTATCTTGGCAAAATTAAGGTGATTTATATTGATGAAACCGTTGCGTGATTGATACAAAGCGCCTATGCGGAAGCGGCTTAAATCTCTTGATTTCAAGGCTTTTT
>CANRFJ010000027.1 GCA_947629865.1 uncultured Lachnospiraceae bacterium
GTGGCACTGACGTCTGTAGATGGTGCGCTTTTCAGCCACCGCTTTTTATCGCGTCAGCGAATACTATCTTATCAGAAATTTTTCCTGCTGTCAACACTTTTTTTCAAATGTTTCCAACTTTTTTGCAACCCCGATCAAATAGTCCTGCAAAACGCTTTTTCACTCCTCATTTTGACATAAAAAACCCGCCAACTGCTTCTCTGTGGCGGGTTTAAAAATTCATATATATATACATCCAATATATAAACAGGTACTACTATAATGTAAAGTTCATAAATTACAGGTCGACAGCCCCCGTAGAACAATTCTTCAGTCCCTCGTTGATAACATAGTACGCCTTGTTATCCTCCGGCTTGATATAAAGCTTCACGCGACGGATGGCAGTTACCTTCTTGCCCTCTGCCTCCCATGCTGCGTTTACTTTCTTCATAATTGCACTCTCTGAAATCTCATTACCGCCATACTGCACAAACACTTCCGTAGTGTCCTTCTTGCTGGCAGCCGTCTTGCGAGTGGTAGTCTTCTTTGCAGCAGACTTACGGGTAGTAGTCTTCTTCGCGGCAGACTTGCGTGTCGTGGTCTTCTTCGCAGCAGGCTTTTTAGCGGCCGGTTTCTTCTCCGCAGCTGTCTCTTTCGCAGGCTCTGCCACCGGTTTCTTCACTGTCTCTGCCGTAGTCTTTACTGTAGTCTGCGCTGTCTTTTCTGCCGGTACCTTGGATGTTGACGTCGTTTTACTTGTTACCATAATAAACCTCCAGAATAACTCTTATATGTTTTTTGTTCACAACTCAGATTATACACCCTTGAAAACAAATTTACAATCTAAATTTTCACCAAAAAAATATAGGATTAAAAAATATTCTCATCACTTTTACCAAAAAACCTTTACTTTTATTATAAAATCCCGTAAAATAGGGATAAAGATTAACGTATGGGGTATACTAGCCATACGGAAAGAAAGGATGGATAACCGGAATGAAAAAATTTTTCAAATTTCTCCTTTACTTATCGGCAGCTGTTGCGGCAATCGGAGGAGTTTTATATTTTCTGAAAAACATTTTGATGAAAGACTATCTGGATGATTATGATGATGATGATTTTGACAACGACCTCTATGATGAGGAGACGGAAGACCGTGACTATGTAACGATTACGCCGGACAGCGAGACCGGTGACGGTGATGCAGATGATTCGTCGGATGGCGATGACGCGGAGACGGAGATTGAGCCTGAGATGGAGGAGTGAACAGACAGATCGTTTTTGCAATTTCATTATGATGATAAAAAGAGGATCATATCCCTGTGATATTATCCTCTTTTTTACAGCCTTCTCTGCGGGATGCTTACAATATATCTTCTGCAACCATTTAAAAAAGAAAGGAGTTTCCGATACTTCGTCTAGTTCAGGTATTCAAAAAAGTATTCAAATGGCAGTAAAGAAAAGCGGCATCAGTTGCTGCATAGAAGTCATCGGCGCTGCTATATACCATGCCATCCCACGGCAATGTGTCTGGGAAAAGAACGTGCGTTAAAAATACCTATTGACATATTCTATCACATATGCTATAAACAACCAAAAGAGGTTCTATTTTTTCTAAAGTCTAAAGATCCATGAGAAATTTTCTGTAAGGATGATTCGTAAATAGCAGCCTTTTTTCACCACAAACAATTGTTGCATAAAGAAACGAAAACCCGTATAATGAGGATGAGGGAGAAAAACAGCGCGCTAGATGAGGCTTTGTCAGATTTTTCCTTTTCGTATACCGGTTTTCCAGAGAACGAAAGGAGAAAAGATATGACAGAAGAAGTGAACTTTTCAAAGATTGCATTTGCAAACGATTTTATGTTCTGCAGCGTGCTGGAAGATGCGGAACTCTGCAGGGAGTTTCTGGAGCGAAAGACGGCCTGTCGGAAGGGCTGGTAAAATTGCTGGAGTACATCCAGACCGGAAATGTCACAGACGGATTTACAGAAAAGCTTGCCGATCGGGTGGAAGTGCTCCGCTACGACGACGATTGGAGGGAAAACTATATGACGCTTGAAATGAAAATGGACGAAAAACGGCAAGAAGGGCGCCTTGAAGGACTTCAAGAGGGACTGCAAGCGGGACTGCTTAAAGGACGCACCGAAACTTTAGTTTCTCAGATATGCAAAAAGCTTGCCAAGGGAAATACAGCAGAGGAGATTGCAGAAATACTGGAGGAAGAACCAGATGAAATCAAAAAAATCTGTGAAGCCGCAGACAAATATGCGCCGGAATACGACAAGAATTCCATTTTAAGGGAGTTGGGTGTCTTGTAAACGGCTTAACTTTTCTTGAATCAAAAAAGAGGAAAGTACCATTCTCTGGTACTTTCCATCATTTTGAAGTATATTTTTAATATACCTTCTAAACGGAGAAGGAGGGATTTGAACCCTCGCGCCGCTATTAACGACCTACTCCCTTTCCAGGGGAGCCCCTTCAGCCACTTGGGTACTTCTCCAGCTGAATAAAAATAAATATGGATTTATACGGTTTTTCAACCGAACGGAGAAGGTGGGATTCGAACCCACGGCCCCTTTCGGAGTCACCGGTTTTCAAGACCGGCTCCTTAAACCACTCGGACACCTCTCCAAGACTGCTTGACTAGTATATCATTCCTTCTACAAGCATGTCAAGCAGATTTTATATCTTTTCCGGTTTTTCATTCTCCCAGTTTCAGAGCGGGAACTGCATTTAAATCCAGACCGTGGCGCACGCCGTTCATATAATCATAATATCCGGCCGCCCCAATCATGGCCGCATTGTCCGTGCAGAGTTCCGGCGTGGGGAGATAAAAGGAATATCCCCTGGCGCCGCAGGCTGCCCTCATCTCCTCCCTCAGGGCGCTGTTACAGGCGACTCCGCCGGCAATCGCTATCTTGTCTATGTGATAATCTTCTGCCGCCAGCATTGTGTGGTCGGTCAGAACTCCCACAACCGCCCTCTGGAAAGAGGCGGCAATGTCCGCTTCCGAATAGTTGACGCCCTTCATGCGGCACCCGTTGATGTAGTTGAGCACAGCCGATTTCACTCCGCTGAAGCTGAAATCATAGGGCGCGCCCTCAATGGAGGCGCGGGGAAATTCAATGGCGTCCGGATCGCCCTCTTTCGCCAGACGATCGATCTCCGGGCCGCCGGGATATCCCAGGCCAATTGCCCTCGCCACCTTGTCAAAGGCCTCTCCCGCCGCATCGTCCCTTGTTCTCCCACGAACCTCGTACTGCCCATAATCCCGTACAATCACCAGATGGCTGTGCCCGCCGGAAGCCACGAGGCACAAAAAGGGCGGTTCCAGTTCCGGATTGGCGATGTAATTGGCCGAGATATGTCCCTCGATGTGATGAACGCCCACTAACGGCTTGCCGGCAGCATAGCTGATGGCCTTAGCAGCCCCCACGCCCACCAGCAGGGCTCCCACCAGTCCCGGCCCGTATGTGACGCAGATGGCGTCCATATCCGAAAAGCTCTGCTTCGCTTCCGCCAGCGCCTCCGCAATTACCTGATTTATTTTTTCTATGTGCCTGCGGGAGGCAATTTCGGGAACTACGCCTCCGTACAGCCTGTGTATGTCAATCTGCGATGCAATGATATTTGAACGGACGTCTCTCCCATTGACAACCACTGCTGCCGCTGTCTCATCGCAGGAGCTCTCAATGGCGAGCACCGTTATTTCCTTTTTCTCTCCGCCGGGCCTCATTGTGAAGTCGCTTCCTTCTCTGTACTTTTTTCTGCCTTCGATTCTCTGAATCCCTCAATCTTCCACTTTTCGTCTTCCCTCACCAGAATAAAATCCTGATAGATCTTGGCATATCCGCTGCCATCGCTCATAAAGTAGGAAATACGGATTTGCGCGCACTCCTGGTTGTTAATCGTGCGGTATTTTACCGCGGAGCCTGTGTCTGTGGAATAACTGACAATCTTATTTTTGTCCGCCTTAAATTCGCTTACTTCCTCCGACAGACGGCTTCTGTGGGCATTTTCCGGATTTTGCTTCAGCAGATCACGGCTATACATGCTCCTGAGCTGCTGTAGCAGGGCCGTAAATTCCTCGTCCTCCATCGTCGTGTTATATATGCACTGATTAATGCGCCCCCACAGCTTCATGACCTCGGTGGGCGTCTCCGGATAACCCGCGTCTAAATCCCTGGCAATCAGTTTTTCCACTTCCGTAGTCGGGGTGTGCACCTCCGTCTGCAGCTGCTGTCGCTTCATATATTGATAATACAGAGCCATACCGCCAACGACAACCAGACACATAATAAACGAAAATGCTGTGATGTTTTTCCGCGTCTTTTCATTAAAATTGTATTTCACACATTCCCCTCCTCGCTCCTCATTCACTGAGGCAGTATCTTCAAACGGCGGCGCTGTTTTTACTCCGCCTGTTCCTGTTCAAACTGCAACACTTTTGTCTTCCTGTCCCTGCCAGGTCTGGCATACGGAAAAATCTTTTTTGTCTCCTCCATATATTCGCCCGGCCGGATCAGAGACGGGCTGTAATGCGTCAGCCATAATTCCGGCACATCTGCTTCCCGCGCCAGCGCAGCCGCCTCGGAAAAGGTCATATGGCGGTTTTCCCTGGCTTTATTCAACATATCGTCCCCGCCATACATTCCCTCGCAGATAAAGAGATCCGCACCCCTGGCATGTCCGGCAATCTCCGGCATGGGGCGCGTATCGGTGCAATAGGTCACTTTGAGGCCCTTGCGCTCCTGGCCCAGCACCATGTCCGGCGTATAAGTCCGCCCCTCCAGTTCAACCGTCTCTCCTTTTTGAAGACGGCTCCACGCTGCCATCGGCACGTCCCCTGCCCTGGCCCTCTCCACGTCAAACCTACCGGCGCGGCGTATCACCTGGCTGTAACCGTAACAGGGCACCGTGTGATTTACCCGGAAGGCCTCTATGCAATATCCGTGTCTCTCCAGACAGTGGAAGCGCTCTCCCAGTTCCGTGACGTCTATGGAAAACGGAAGTCCCGGCGCAATCGTCAGCAGGGCCTCGACAACCCTTCTGGTTCCGCGCGGCCCCACAATCTCCAGTGGTTCCCGACGCTCCGCGTTGCCCATGGAGAGCAGAAGCCCCGGAAGCCCGCTAACGTGGTCTCCGTGCACATGCGTAATACAGATTATATCAATGGAATGGATGCTCCAGCCCTTTTCCCGGATACTCACCTGGGTTCCCTCTCCGCAGTCGATCAGCAGGCTGCTTCCGTTGAAGCGAGTCATCAGCGCCGTCAGCGCCCTCCCCGGCAACGGCATCATGCCACTGGTTCCCAAAAGGCAGACGTCCAACATGATAAAATCCTCCATTCCTTCCAATCTTTTTCATTTTACCATATTTGTCCCTGTTTTTCAAACACTAGTTTCTGAGAAAAATAACGGGCGCTCCGCAGGCCGTCCCCGTGGCGGATGCCGGGCGCACAATATACAGAAAAAGAAGGATTTATTCTGCAAAAAATAAATCCTTCCCGCTTTTAATCCGCTAATACTTCTTTCTTTTTTGAGACATTTACCGGTCTGGCAAAACCGGCCGCCATGGCGTCATAACAGCCCTCGCAGATGACAAACTCGTGGATCTCCAAATCTTTTTCGGAAAAGTAGCCCCAGTTTTTCTTCACAATGAGGGCGTCTTCCTGCAATATTCCATTTCTGCTGTCCAGTTCTCTGCCGCAGACATTGCAATAGCATATCCCGTCCGTCAACCGGATTCCCCCTCTCTGTTAATCTTCCCTCATTATAGCAGATTTCCGGAGGAACTTCTACTTGTATTTTTTTCCATCCTCTCCCGTTCTGCCTGAGACATTCGGAGATACAGAGGGGCAAATTTCTCCGCCCGCACACCGGCTCCCTCCTCAAAATATAGTTTTCCCAGTGCGGCCGTCGAAGCGGCCCGCTGATAGCGGACGCTGTCTGCGGCAAAACGGCAGGGCGGCTTCGTCTCCGCCACAATCTGCTCTCTGAATACCGGAACGCCGTCGCCAAGGAAAATCACGGGCCGTCCGAGATCGTTGATTTTCTCCAGCACCTCCGACAGGGAGGCCGCCGCCTGCTCCGACAGCGCCACCGGACGCTCCCCGCTGACGTCATAGATGCCATAGTAGGCCTGTCCCCTCCTGGCATCCATCACGGGACACGCCAGAGCGCTGTTTCCCGCCAGATTAAAGGCCAGCGCCTCAAGGGAGGGCACCGGAGCAATGGGGATATCGAGCGTCTGCGCCAGTCCCTTTGCCGTAGCCGCTCCGATGCGGAGACCGGTAAAGGAGCCCGGCCCCGCCGCCACGGCGATTCCCTCCACTTCGCCCACTGCCACATCCGCCATCTCCAGCATATCATGAATCATGGGAAGCAGAGTCTGGGAGTGTGTCTTTTTATTGTGAATCGTATATTCCGCCGTCAATATGTCTCCGCACAGCAGAGCCGCCGACGCCACCAGTCCTGAGCTGTCGATTGCCAGTATATTCATGTTCCATCTCCTGTCTGTTCTATCGTTATCCTGCGATAATCAAATCCCTTCTCCAGATCTTTTTCAATCCGGATCCGCCGGCACTCCGGCGGAAGAAGCTCCTGTATCCGCGAGGCCCACTCAATCAGGCATACCCCCTCCCCGAAAAAGTAGCCCTCGTACCCAATTTCATACATTTCCTCCGGATCGGCAATACGGTACACGTCAAAGTGATAGAGGGGAATCCGGCCCTGTTCGTATTCCTGTATGATCGTAAAGGTAGGGCTTGTGACGGGCCCGCTGATTCCAAGCCCTCCGGCAAAGCCCCTGGCAAAGACGGTCTTCCCCGCGCCCAGATCTCCCTCCAGGAGGAAAATCTCCCCCGGCTGCGCCCGTTCTCCCAGCTCCCAGCCAATCCGGAACGTATCCTGTTCGCACATGCTCTCCTTTATCATTTTTCCCTGTGCTCCTTCATCATGGCCACCAGAGCTTCAAACTGCCCGCCGCACTGTGTCCTCGGAAGGACAAAGGCGCTGACTGTGGACATATAGACATAAACCGCTTCCCGTCGGTATACAATCCTGCGGATCTCTTTCCAGGTAAATTCCTGCTTCTGCTCCTTCTGGCTGATCACAACTCCTTTTTCATCAAATACATAATGAAAGGGCTCCTGAAATTCTTCCATCTGCAGTTGTTTTTTCCCCTTCCACAGGAGCATCATGGGCTGCAGCACGGTAAAGAGGAGCGCCAGAACCACAAGAATCCCCCGCTGTGTCGTCGTCCAGAAATCCAGGCGCACACACAAGGCCACGACGGCCGCCAGGCTGATTATTATGCCGATTACGCCCGCCGGTCTGGCGTAGTTGTGGTAGAGAAGGAAATGTCCCAGGGACTTTTTATCCAGTTTCACATCCAGTTGAATTGACATACTTACCCTCATTTCTTTATAAACTCCTAAAACTCCTATATAGTATAACAAATGCCGCTTTCGTTGACAAGTCCGTCAAATTTTTATACAATTGTGATAATTACATAACTATTTGTGGAGGTCTCTGTCTATGTTTGGTTCACTGCCCGGCAACATCGCCGGAATTGCATATTTTTTGATATTCCAGATTTTGGGCGTTTTGCTCGCTCTCCTGATTTTTCACAGGGAAAAATTGTGTTTTACCATACTGCTCGGAAGCGTCATTGGCAGCTTTTCTCTCCAATGGCTCCCCGCGCTCTATGCCTTTTTCCTCGATTTCTCGGTGAGAGGACACATTCTCGCCCTGCTCACGATGTGCGTCATCGTGATTGCTGCCCGGTATGCGGCGGGGAAGCGGACTTTTCTGAACGGGAGAAAAATCACCTTCCGCATACGGGATATTCTCTCGGAACACCCTGTTTTATTTCTGCTGCTCCCTCTGTTTGTCCTCCTTGTGCTTATGCTTCTGCACCATACCCTTTCTTATTCCGGAGGAGCCATGCACAGCGGACAGAGCACCTACGGCGACATGAATATGCACCTTGGTTTCATCACGAGCATCGCCAGACAGAAAACTTTTCCGCCGGAATACTCTATCCTGCCGGGAACACGGCTGGCATATCCGTTTCTGTCCGACAGCATCTCCTCCAGTATCTATCTGTGGGGAGCCTCCCTGCGGATTGCCTATCTGCTGCCGATGGTTTTTGCCCTGCTCCAGGTATTTTTTGGAATGTATACGCTGGCCCGGTTTCTGTTGGAAAAATTCGGCGGCTCCGCCCGCGGCAAATCCTTCCTCGCCTTTGTTCTGTTCTTTTTTAACGGGGGCTTTGGATTCTTCTATTTTATAAACGAGGGCTTTGCGAGCGAGAACTTCACCCGGATTTTCACGGCCTTTTATGAGACGCCCACCAATTACGTAACGGAGAATATACAGTGGCACAACGTCATCTGCGACATGCTGATTCCCCAGCGCGCCACGCTGTTTGGCTGGGCTATTCTGTTTCCCCTCCTGGCTCTTTTGTTTAAGGCTATAAGCGAAAAGAAAAAAGAATACTTTATTATCAGCGGAGTTCTGGCCGGTGGGCTCCCCCTGATCCACACCCACTCCTTTCTGGCGCTGGGTATCCTGTGCGCCGGATTTCTCGTGCTGGATCTGCGTTTGGCCGGCCGGAGCACGGCGGAACCGGAGGACAAACGCCTCCCTCTGCCAGTCCGCATCGGACTGGTTCTTGCCTTTCTGCTCCTCATGTCCCTAATCAGCTGGATACAGTTGTCAGACGAGCCGTGGGAGCCAAACCGGATCCTGACTATAGGCCTGTTTCTGATCATCGCCTTTATCGGCGCCCTGTTCTATAATCTGAAAAAGGGATTTAATAAGAACATTCTGTATACCTGGGGCGTCTTCCTCGGCATCGTGCTCCTCTGCGCCCTGCCGCAGTTATTTGGCTTTACGTTCCAGCAGGTTCAGGGTGAGAATTTTGTCCGTGGCGCCTTCGACTGGGCAAACACCACCGATCCCTACCTCTGGTTCTGCCTGAAAAATTACGGTATACTGTTTATCCTCACGATGCTGATGTTTATCTTTGGCTCCAGGCGGCAGATTCGGCTGGCTCTCCCCGCTGCATTTCTCTGGCTGATCTCGGAATTTATCCTGTTCCAGCCCAATTCCTATGACAACAACAAACTGCTTCTGATCGCCTATCTGTTCTTTTGCATCTCCCTGTCGGATTTCATATGGGAAACTATTCCCCGCCTGTGCGGAAAATTCGTGACTCCAATCCGAATCGCCACTGTGTCCGCAGTCACCGTCCTGGCGACGGCAGCGGCCGTTCTCACAATCGGGCGGGAGCTTGTGTCCGACTACGAGGTATACGACTCCTCCTATCTCTCGCTCTGTCAGTGGATCGAGGACTCCACGAGTCCAAAGGATGTATTCCTCACTGCCACGAACCATAACAATGCCGTGGCCTCTCTCACCGGCCGGAATATTGTGTGCGGTTCCGGCGCATTTTTGTTCTATCACGGAATCAACTATGCGCAGAATGAAGCAGATGTAAAGATTATGTATGAGAATCCGGATATGAGGGATAAACTCCTTGCTGCGCACAATGTGGATTACATTGTGGTGGGCCGCTATGAACAGGCGGACTACGCCATTCCGGATTTGCAGGAGATGGCTGAAAAATACGAACTGGTTTATAACCGGAACGGGATAGCGGTGTTTGAAGTATAGCGCCGCTATCCCGTCCTCACAGCCGGCCGGCGGATACCGGCCGGCGCTTATATCTCTCACTATTTCTGTTTATCATATCTGACTACGCCAAACTCCCACTGGTTCTCGTAACTTGCCTCCTCCGCTTCTCGGCGAATCAGCAGATATACATTCTCCTGGCTGTCTACCTGAACGTCATATACCGTCGCGTCTGCCAGACTCGCAAAGTCTCCTTCGCTGCTCATTCGCGTGGCAGAGGCCCGATTAGCCGATTCGCTGATGCGGTACAGACCGGAAGTATTAAAGGCATACATCTGCCACTCCTCGGTGCTTGTGTCAAAACACCATTCCCGTCCCCTGTCTTCTTCCTCTATTTCCTCCCCAAAGGTGCCTGTTACCGTCAGACTGTCTTTGTCCAGAACCCCAAAGAGATTTTCCGTGGCGGAGTAGTAAATAAACTCCTGATCTCCGTAGCCGACATTCCTCTCCATCGCATAGTCCGGTACGGGACTGCATACGTTCGTCTGCGCGCCGCTGTCCGAATCAAACTGGAGCATCGTCCCGCCGCGGAATACGACCATCGGCGTGCCGTCCTCCATCACATGGAACTTTATAATCTCATCCTTGGAATAATCCGTGCCGCCCTCTGCACTCGCTTTCATCTCAAGCGGCACTTCGTAAAAGTTATCTTCCTCCTCCTCCAATTGAAGCATGGAATATTCATAGGAAGCCGCTCCCTCGTCCTCTCCCTTTGCAACCTTCAAAAGGCCGTACAGGTTTCCGTCGTCCCCCCTTTGAATGAAAGGCATCTGAAAAGAAGTCGCTCCGGCCTTTGCCGCCTGACGCACCCTTTTGGCCAGTGATTTCTGTCCTATCACTTCCATCTCCCAGCCCTGATCGCCCTCCAGCGTATATTGCAGCACCTGGGCATAGGGATCTTCGGTGTCGTCCATGCCGCTCTCCATACAATACATGGTCGGTTTTCCCTCCATATTTCTCTCGATTGAAGTTACCGTCAGATTGTCGCGAAGGACAAATCCCTCGTCCGGCAGGGCTGTAAAATCCGCCTCTGTATATTTTGCCACCGGCTCCGGTGTGGCAGTCGATTCCACCGGCGGAGCGGCCTTTTCTCCGCAGCCGGCCAGAAGCAGCGCACTCATACATAAAACTGATACTATTTTTTTCATTTTCTTCTCCGTTTCTTTTTCCTATAAAATCATGGACAGCTGTATTCTCTTTTTTTGCAAATCCACATTCAGTACCTTTACTTCTACAACGTCTCCCACGCTTACTACGTCGAGGGGATGCCTGACAAATTTCTTGTCTGTCAGTTTGGATATGTGCACGAGGCCGTCCTGATGGACGCCAATATCAACAAAGGCCCCGAAGTCAATCACATTGCGCACTGTTCCCTTCAGTATCATGCCCTCTTTTAAATCCTTCATCTCCAGCACATCTGTGCGGAGGATCGGTTTGGGCATCTCCTCCCGCGGATCCCGTCCCGGCTTTTCCAGCTCCCCTATAATATCCGACAGTGTCATTTCACCGATTCCCAGCGTGTCCGCCAGTTTCTTTTTATCCTTTGCAATCAGCGAAATCCCCGTGAGGCCTCCCCGTATGTCGTCTGCCTTAAATCCAAGCGTCTTCAGAAGTTCTTCCGCCGCCGGATAGGATTCCGGGTGGACGCTCGTGGCGTCCAGCGGGTTTTTCCCATTCTGTATTCTCATAAAGCCGGCGCACTGCTCATAGGCCTTCGGGCCGATCTTTGCCACCTTCAAAAGCTCCCGCCTGCTTGTAAAGCGGCCGTTCTCCTCGCGGTAGGCCACAATGTTTTTTGCTATCGGCTTGGAGACGCCGGATACATATTCCAGCAGGGAAGCAGAGGCCGTGTTCAGATCCACGCCTACGCTGTTCACGCAGTCCTCCACCACATTGGCGAGGGCGTCGCTCAGTTTTCTCTGGTTCATGTCATGCTGATACTGGCCCACCCCGATGCTCTTTGGCTCAATCTTTACCAGCTCCGCCAGCGGATCCTGCAGACGGCGGGCAATGGAAACGGCGCTCCGCTGTCCCACGTCAAAGTCGGGGAACTCCTCTGTCGCCAGTTTGCTGGCCGAGTACACCGAGGCGCCCGCCTCGTTGACAATGATGTACTGAACCGGCAGATTAAATTCTTTCAACATATCTGCAATTATCCTCTCAGATTCCCTGGAGGCAGTTCCGTTTCCGACTGAGATTAGTCCGATATGGTATTTTTCAATCAGGCTCCTCACGATTTTCTTTGTCTCTGCAATCTTATTCTGCGGCTCCGTGGGAAATACGACCACTGTGTCCAGCACCTTGCCTGTCTCGTCCACCACCGCCAGTTTGCAGCCGGTGCGGAAAGCCGGATCCCAGCCCAGAACCACCTGCCCTGCAATGGGCGGCTGCATCAGCAGCTGTTTCAGATTTTTCCCGAATACATGAATGGCTCCGTCCTCCGCCCGCTCCGTCAGTTCGTTGCGGATTTCACGCTCTATGGCCGGCGCAATCAGCCTCTTGTAGCTGTCCTCAATGACCAGTTCCAGACAGGGCGATGTGTGCGGGTTGTCCCTGTGAATCACCTTTTTGGCCAGATAACGGAGAACCGTCTCCTCCGGCGCCGCGATCTTCACGGTGAGAATTTTTTCCTTCTCTCCCCGATTCACTGCCAGCACCTGATAACCGGAAATCTTAGAGAGCGCGCATTCAAACTGGTAATAATTTTCATAGACCGATTTTTCCTCCGGATTTTTCGCCACGGAGAGCAGCGTCCCCTCCTCCATGACGGTGCGCCGTATGGCTGTACGGTAATCCGCCTCGTCGGCAATCGTCTCCGCCAGAATGTCCATGGCCCCCTGGATTGCCTCCTCCACAGTGGCAACCCCCTTTTCTTCGTCTACATAGGCGGCCGCCTCTTTTTCCAGCGGCTTATCCGTCATCTGGAGGAGAATACAGTCCGCTAGTCCCTCCAGTCCTTTTTCCCTGGCAATCGTTGCCCTCGTGCGCCGCTTGGGACGGTACGGCCGGTACAGATCTTCCACCATAACCTGGGTTTCCGCCGCCTGAATCTGGGCCCGCAGTTCCTCCGTCAGCTTCCCCTGCTCCTCTATGCTGGCCAGTACAGTCGCCTTGCGCTCCTCCAGATTGCGCAGATAAATCAAACGCTCGTCAAGCGCGCGCAGCTGCTCGTCGTTGAGCGCGCCATGCTGTTCCTTCCGGTAGCGGGCGATAAAGGGAATGGTGCACCCCTCGTCTATGAGTTTAATCACCGCCTCCACCTGCCACGCCTTGATTTTTAGTTCCTCTGCTATCTTTTTGCTAATGTCCATTGCGAAACTCCTGCATAAAATATTTTGTATCAGATGGCATAAAACCATTTTAAGGACATTATACCCTATCCGTCGGGACACTGCAAGGAATTGTCTCGCACGGCGCACAAAATTGACAACCTGGCGCTCTGATGGTAGAATTTGAGCAAAGAAGGAGCCGGGTTGAAAAATCACGCCGAGACGCTCCGGAATGGAGGAGAAATATGAAATTTTTTAAAACATTGACTGCAGCCATTATTCCCGTTATTGTTTTGACGGCATGTTCCCTTTTTTCATCTGTTTTATCTTTTGATGCCAGCGGCTACGCCAAAGCCTGCCTGGACGCCACGCTGAAACAGAACTTTACAGAATACGCCAAGTTGACCGGCCAGACAGAGGAGGAGGCAAAGGCGGAATTTGAAAAGGAGGATATCTTCGGCGACGCCGCGGATACGATACTGTCGGGAATCGATCCCTCCGTTGTCCGGGAATACCAGCCCAAATATAAAGAGTTGATCAAACAGATTTACGCTCAGTGTAAATATGAAGTGGGCGAGGCCTCCAAGAACGAGGACGGATCTTATTCTGTCCCGATTACAGCCCATAAGATGAATAACGTATATTCACAGGCCATAGATAAAGCCGGGAAGGATCTGGAAAAATATGCGGCAAAACAAACCCGCTCTTTATCAGACAGGGAGTTAAATGAAAAATATGTAAAACTGCTATATGACAGGCTTTCCAAAGCATTAAGCAATATTACCTATGACGAGCCTCAGGTGATTACCGTATCTGTCCGCACGGCAGAAACCGACAGCCGGACATACGAAATTCCATCGAGTGATTTCACAAAAATATTCGGCGCCCTGATAGATATTTAAACTCTTTTCCAGCCGCTGGTTCTTTTTCTCAATCGCCTGCGCGGAATTCGTCCTGCTGGTATTTTTCCAGCACCCGGTTATAGAAAGTTCTCACCGCCGGAGCCATGTTTGCCGGATTAATGGCCGATATGCCGATAATCCGGTAGGCGTCCGGCCTGACCGGAACACAGTCCACCTCATAGGGGATATCCGCCATAACCAGTTCCGGCATCAGACAGATTCCAAAGCCGTGAGCCACCATCGCGATGGTGGACAAATCATCTACGACATGGTAATGGGACTGGACGTCCAGATGATTTTCTTTGAGGAAATTCTGTATATCTGCATCGGTACTCTCCCTCTGCGTCACGAACTGGCAGCCCCGCATCTCGTCTATGCCCATGGCCTGTCTGCCCCTTTCGGCGCACATTCCCTTGGGAAGCACGCACAGCAGCGGATCTTTATAGAGAGGCTCAATGGGAATATCTCCCGCACTCGATACCGATAGAAATCCCACATCGACTACTCCGTTTTTTATCCAGTATATGACGTCATCATAGGTTCCCTGGAAAATTTCCAGAATGATGCCCGGATACTCCTCCCGAAAGGAATGGATAAGGTCGGGCAGCCAGTTGGTACACACACTGGAAAAGCAGCCGACTTTTACCCGTCCCTGCTTCAGGCCGTTAAACTCAGCGACTGCCTGTTGCAGACTCTCGTCGCTGTTTAGCACAGAGTTGACATAGGGAAGAAGCCCTTCCCCGTAGTTGGTGAGCGTCACACCGTTTTTGCTCCGGTTCAGTAACGAAAAGCCAAGCTCCGCTTCCATTGAGGACACCGCATGGCTGATGGCGGACGGCGTCAGCCCCAGAAGGTCGGCCGCCTTCCGAAAGCTCCCCTGTTCCGCTACTGTCTTAAATACCTGGTAACTTAATAATGTCATTTAATCCTCTTTTCTGAGCGACTTGTCGCGAGGAGGCGATGAGAAAGCTGCGTACGCAGTTTCTCATCTGCCATCACAGCAATTTGTTTTCGCTCAGAAACAAATTGCCAGACGAATACATTCGCCTGTGATAAATAGCTATCGAGCTATTTTTCACACTATCCTCCTTTTCTCCCATGAGCCGTAGCCTCATTCTCTCATGAGCCACGAGCTCATATCTCCCATGAGCCGTAGCCTCATTCTCCTATGAACCACGAGCTCGTGAGTCCCATGAGCCGTAGCAGTCAGGGATTTTGCCTCGGCAAAATCCCTGACTCACGGGCTTCGCCCTATAATACAAAAAACTTCGGATATGCTCTGTGCAAGCACAGCATATCCGAAGTTTTTGTATTGCACGGCTCATGGCTTACGTGCACATTTATATTGCAGTTCTTCCCAGCGGCGGTCTACCTCTGCCTGGAACTGCTCTATCAGATGTTCGTTTCCTTTTTTAAAGAGGTGTTTGAAGCGGCCCTGCTCGCGCAAAAAGTCTTCGATCGGAAGTTTCTTTTTGGGCTCGTAGGAGAGCGTCCATTTTCCCTTTTCCACTTCAAAGAGCGGCCAATAACAGGTCTCAACCGCCAGCTTACATATCTTCATGATATCCGGCGTATCATACCGCCAGCCCCTGGGACAGGGCGTCATGATGTTGAGGAAGCTGGCTCCCTCTGTGTAAATCGCTTTTTCTGATTTGCGGTGTAAGTCCTTGAAATCCGTCGTAAAGGTCGTCTGCGCCACATACGCCACGTCGTGGTCTGCTATGATGCTGGCGAGATCCTTGCGGTTCTGCATCTTTCCATTCGATTTTTTGCCGACCGGAGTGGTGGTGGTGTCCGCGTACATCGGAGTGGCGGAGGAACGCTGAATTCCCGTATTCATATAGGCTCCATTGTCATAGCAGACATATACCATGTCGTGCCCCCGCTCCATGGCGCCGGACAGGGACTGGAAACCAATATCATACGTTCCGCCGTCACCGCCAAAGGTAATAAATTTAAATGTCTCATCCTCCGGCAGTTTTCCCCTTTTTTTCAATACGCGGTATGCGGTCTCTACACCGCTCAGAGTCGCCCCCGCATTTTCAAAGGCATTGTGTATATAACTGTCTTCCCAAGCCGTATACGGATACATATAGGAGGAAACCTCCAGACATCCTGTCGCATTTCCTATTACGGCACGGTCTCCCTCATGGAGTCCTCTGAGCACGGCGCGCACGGCAATCGTAGCCCCACAGCCGGCACACATGCGGTGGCCGGGCGCCAGTCTCTCCGGCCTCCCCATCATGGTTTTCAAACTGTAATCGCTCATTTTTCCCCTCCGCGCAATCTGATATACTTATGCTGCCTGATTTTGGTTCCGTTCTTCAGCATATCTTCCATCTCTGCAAAAATATCCTTTACATCGCCTATGGTAAAATCCCGGCCAGCCAGTCCATATATGTAATTCACTGTCTCAATCATAATTTTCTCTGCAAAGAGAGCCGCCGGAACCTCGCTGCCCAATGGCCCCCAGTTGCCGTTATAGCTCTCACAGCGATCCATAATAGCCACCGCTTTACAGTTCTTCAGGGCATGGGCGATCTCCTCTGCCGGAAACGGCCGGAACACACGCAGTTTTAATATGCCTACCTTTTTACCGCTCTCACGCAGTTCGTCCACCGCCTGTTTTGCCGTGCCTGCTGCCGAGCCCATGATCAGCATGATAATCTCCGCGTCTTCTGTCCGGTACTCCTCAAAGAAACCGTACTTTCTGCCGGACATTGCGGCAAACCTCTCCGCCACTTCCAGAATGACTTCCCTGGAACGCTCCATGGCATCTTCCTGGTTTTTCTTTGCCTCCATAGCATAGTTGGAAACAGAATACGGCCCTACGGCAACCGGCTTGCCCGGATTCAGAAGATATTCCTCCGGTCTGTACTCTCCGACAAAATCCTTCACCAGGGAGTCCTCCAGCAGTTCAATATTTTCCACCGCATGACTCGTAATAAAACCGTCCTGACAGATCATGACCGGCAGATGCACTCTCTCGTCCTCTGCTATCGGATAGGCCTGGATAAAGTTGTCGTAGGCCTCCTGATTATTCTCCGCATAAATCTGAATCCAGCCGGTATCCCTTGCTCCCATACCGTCGGAGTGGTCGCAGTTAATATTGATCGGGCCGGACAGGGTGCGGTTGACTAACGCCAGCACTAACGGCAGACGGTTGGACGCCGCCAGTAAAAGTTCCTCCCACATAAGGGCGAGTCCCGCTGAAGACGTGGCCGTCAGACTCCTGGCTCCCGCCGCCTCAGCGCCGATAGTAGCGCTCATGGCAGAGTGCTCGCTCTCCACAGGAATAAATTCTGTCTCCATCTCCCCGTTGGCAATGTAAGTAGATACCATCTGGGGAATCTCCGTAGACGGAGTGATGGGAAACGCCGGCATGACATCCGGATTAATCTGGCGGATTGCATAGGATACCGCCTCGTTTCCCGACATACGTTCTTTTATTGCCATCACAATCCCCCCTCTTTCATCTCAATTGCATCAAAGGGGCATACGCTGGCACAAATACCACAGCCCTTGCAGTGATCGTAATCAAAATCCAAGCGTTTCCCGTCCTTTACCGGAATACTGCTGTCCGGACACACCGGTGTGCACAAAAGGCACTGCCTGCATTTATCCTCCTTGAAGACCGGCGTATTGGTTCGCCATTCCCCTGTCTGGAAATGTTTGGACGTGCCGCCGGCAAACATCATAAGCCCCTCCGTCAAATCCTGATGCGGGCTTTTTTCATTGATTTTTGTCACATCTGTTCTCATGAAACTCATTCTCCAATATTCTTTTTCTCTAATCGATCCTTCCGGCGCTTATGCGGACAGGCGGTTCTCCTTATCGCTCTCAATGGCTTTCTGTACTACGTCGTATGCCATTTCCAGCGCCTTGAGGTTGCCCTCGATAACCTCCGGTTTCTTGGCAAATTTATGCTGATAAGAGGCCTTCATCTCACCGAGGAATTTCTCCCTGGGCATAACGCCGCTGACTGCTACCGTGGCCGCCAGCATCGGAGAGTTCGGGAAATATTTTCCCAGCGCCTCCACAGAAATCTTTCTGGCATCCACTGTGTAGACGCGCCCTTCGTAGCCGCCAAGATGTTTTTCAATCTCCTCCCTGGATTTGGGTGTATTGATAATAATGGCGCCGGTTTTTTTAAGTCCGGCCGTCACATCTACGGATTCAAGCAGCGTCTCGTCTACCACTACCACATAGTCCGGGTGGTATATATTGGAGTGAACCCTTATTTTGTCCGCGCTGATGCGGTTGTAGGCAGTAATCGGCGCGCCCATGCGCTCCGGGCCGTATTCCGGAAATCCCTGAACATTCTTTCCCGTCTTAAAGGCCACATCTGCCAGGAGCAGAGCCGCTGTCTTCGCGCCCTGACCGCCACGGCCATGCCATCTGATTTCAATTCCGTTTTTCATGATTTCTCAAGCCTCCATTCCAATTTCACAAGTTCATTATGGGAAAGCACAATCCCAGCATATTTTATTATAGCGGAGTGTCGGAAAAAGTAAAGAGAAAATGTGTAATTTTATTCATTTACAAGGTGAATATTTTTCATTTGCTAAAAAATTCCATTTTCTTCCATGACTTAGGCCGAAAAACTGGCAAAAAAAGCCCTATTTCATATTTTCTTATTGGAAACTGTCAGAATATGGTGTATACTATAGAGATAGTGCGGGAAACATTCCCGGCAGAATGGAGAAGTTTATGATTAAACGTTTTTATGTACGCACCAATGCCCTCAAAGAGGGAATGAAAATCGACCAGGCAATTAAAGACCGAATGGATCGCACACTGGTTGCGCGCGGCACCCTGTTAGACTCCTATGTGATTGACGGGTTAAAAAAGCGCGGCGTTCCCGGCGTCTATATACAGGAAGGGGAGGAGGATCCGGAACCGGAACAGCCGGAGGTTCCCCTGCCTCCTTTGGTGCGCCATAATATAGAAAAAACCCGGACAGAAGATCCCGTCAAAGTACGTCTCTCCGAGAGCGTCAAGAAAAGAGTATCCGAGGGCGTCCAATACCTCTACAGCAATTCGGATTCGGAACAGTTTTCCTCCACTACCACCAGCATCACCAATGATCTGATGAAAGCCATCAATGACAGCGACGCGCTGGCAGTGGACATCAGCGTTTTAAAGACAAGCGACGAGTACACGTTCAAACACAGTGTGGACGTGGCTACTATGTCTATGATTATCGCCAAAAAACAGGGACTCTCCCAGAAGGATATCTACAATATCGGAATCGCCGGCCTGCTCCATGATATGGGAAAATCCAAGATTCCACCCGAAATTCTAAACAAACCGGCCCGGCTCACGGAAGAAGAATTTGCAATTATGAAACAGCACTCGGCCCTCGGTTATGATATTCTGAAGGATAAGACGGAATTTGAAAAAGTAATCCCCGTCGCCGTCCTGCAGCACCACGAAAAAATGAACGGCAAGGGATACCCTCTTGGCTGCTCCGCCGAGCAGATTACTGCCTATGCCAAAATTCTGTCCGTTGCCGATGTCTACGACGCCCTTGTCACAGAGCGCCCCTACAAAAAATCTTTTTCCCAGCGCACGGCCGTGGAGATGATTATGTCCATGACCGAGGAGTTGGATATCACCGCCATGCGCAGTTTCCTCTCCAGTGTCATTCTCTATCCGGTAGATTCCACCGTCCAACTCAGCAACGGCGAGGAAGCGCGGGTAGTAAAAAACAATGAAAATTCTATTCTCCGGCCTACCGTCGTAGGCCTTACAAGCGGGAAAATATATGATCTGGCAGAGGATCTATCCTGCGCCAGCATACTTATATCCTAATCAGTCTATCACTTTGACGCTCTCAATCTGCGGCTGATCGTCGGGGGCTACCGTGCCCTGCGCCTCATCTGTAATAGGGGTTTCTTCACAGATTTTATCGACAATCTCCATTCCCTCCGTCACCCTGCCAAAGGCGGCGTACTGTCCGTCCAAGTAAGTGCTGTCCTGATGCACAATAAAGAACTGGCTGCTGGCGCTGTTAAATTTTTCCGCCCTCGCCATGGAAATCGTCCCCCGAACATGGGAAATCGTATTCTTCACGCCATTTTGCTCAAACTCCCCCTGAATTTCTTCCTCTGAACCGCCGGTGCCGTCTCCGTTCGGATCTCCTCCCTGAATCATAAATCCCGGAATAATCCGGTGGAATGTCAGCCCGTCATAAAAACCGTCTCCAGCAAGCTTCAAAAAATTCGCCACAGTAATTGGCGCCTCATCTGCATCGAGCTCTGCTTTAATAGTTCCATAATCCCTGACGTTTATTTCCACATGGTGCTTTCCCGTCGTGCTTTTGTCATCCGACGCGGCGCTCCCCGCATCCCCGCTGCCAGCCGTATTGGCAGTTCCACAGCCAGCCAAAACTATTGTCACCATAAGTATCATCGCTAAAATTGTATAAATTTTTTTCATTTTGCCCTCCACAATCCTAAAATTTAATGATGTTGCCATATACAGTGTATATAATAGCATAGTTTTGGACTAAAAGGAAGATAAGATATTGCAGTTCTTAATGCGTCACAAAGAACATGACGGCAAAGAGCGCCGCGATTACCCATGTTCCTGCTTTTACATCTCTTGCCTTTCCAGTAAACACGCTGATAAGCACATAAGAAATCACGCCGAAGGCAATGCCGTAAGAAATATTGTAGGTCATAGGCATCATCGCCAAAGTCAGAAACGCCGGAACCGCATCCTCTGTTTTCAGCCAGTCTATACTTCTGGCGCAGTTCATCATCATGATGCCCACATAGATGAGCGCCGCCGCTGTCGCACATCCCGGTACAAGCATCGCAATCGGACTTAAAAACATGCTGACAAAAAACAGCGCTCCCGTCACCATGGCGGACATGCCTGTCTTCCCGCCCTCCGCAATGCCCGTGGAAGCCTCCACATAAGAGCTTACCGTGGATGTACCACAGACCGCGCCGCACGTGGTGGCTATGGCATCCGCAAGCATTGCCTTATCCATGTTGGGTACTTCCCCCTCCTTGGTCAGAAGATTTCCCCTGGCACAGGCTCCATACAGGGTGCCGATTGTATCAAACATATCCACCAGACAAAACGCAAGTGAAGTCGTCATAATCAATATGGCAAGCTCCATTCTGCTGTGCTCTGCCAGATATGGCGAAAAATTAAAGCCTTCCGTAAAAACCCTGCCAAATGCCTGCGTACCAAAATCCTTAAATGCCGCAAACGGGTTCAAATTCAGATTGGCTGTAAATCCCTCATAAAATCCGGAAACAGTAAAACCAAGAAGATAATACAGCACCGTTGCCCCAAGTATGCCCCAGAGCACAGCCCCCTTTACCCGCCTGCATGTCAGAACCGCAATCACAATTAAAGCGAAAAATGTGACAAGCATCGGCATAATATCCTTCCACGCCACATTTCCGGAAAGAAGGTTGAAAGATGCAAGGTTGACATAGGTGGAGGGATCCGCCACCACAATTCCGGAATCCTTAAGCCCGATAAAGGCAATAAACAGCCCGACTCCTGCGGGAATCGCCACCCTTACCGATGTCGGGATTGCCTCAAATATTTTCTTTCGCAGCCCTGTCACCGTAAGCAGTATGAACAGGATGCCGTCAATCAGAACGAGTACCAGGGCATTGGCATAGCCTAACCCAAAACCCAGACACACCGTATAGACAAAGAAGGCATTGGAACCCATGGCGGATGCCTGCGCCAGTGGCAGATTCGCCATAAGTCCTATTAGTACTGTCCCGATGCAGGCGGAAATTGCAGTCGCGATATAAATCGCATTGTATGACACCCCCGGAAGCTCCGCAAACATTCCCGAATTAACCATGAGGATATATGCCATGGTCATAAAGGTTGTAACCCCTGCCAGGGCTTCCGTTTTCACTGTAGAGCCGCTTTCTTTAATATGAAATATTTTTTCCATTGATAACTTCAATCCTTACACCTCCGCTCTCTTTCTTTTTCAAAAACTACTCTGTTGTATTAAACAGAGACATACGCTATATTTTTATCACAAGGCTGTTTGCCCCGTCCGTATGATTATAATCATACCCGCTGATGGAAGCCTTTACAAGCATAATTGAAATCTCGTCGCCACTCTCCATAGGATTGTAACGCTCCCCATGCCATGTAAAACGCATTTCCAAGCTGTCTTCTTTCTCCGAATACTCCACCGAAATCATGATCGGAAATTCCACTCCCTGCGACAAGACAAGGTTCTGCGCCAGAATTTCCTCATACACGCGGCGAAGATTTTCCACCTGTTTTTTCGACAGTATATTCTTTTCTCCAAACTGACGGATACTTTCCGACATACCGATAAAATCATAGTCCAGAGACTCCACGGAAAGGGTAAGCGTTTTCAGTCTTTTTACAAAGGCGCGTGTTTTATCCCGCTTCGGGCTGTCAAAGATTTCGTCCGGCGTCCCTTCCTCGTAGATTATACCTTCGTCCATATAAAAGATTCGGGTGGAAACATCACGAGCAAACTGCATTTCATGTGTAACGATCATCATGGTAAGTCCTTCCGAGGCAAGGTGCTTCATAACGCTAAGCACCTCTCCTACCATTGTCGGATCAAGAGCCGATGTGGGCTCATCAAAAAGCACGATTTTAGGATCCATGGCAAGGGTTCGGGCGATTGCCACCCTCTGTTTTTGTCCACCCGAAAGTTCATCGGGGTAGCTTGTTGCCTTCTGCGCCATTCCTACCATGCGCAAGAGCTCCATTCCGTCCATGAGCGCCTCTTGCCTTGGCACACCTTTTAACACAGTAGGCGCGAGAATCACATTTTCAATTACTGTCAGGTGCCCAAACAGGTTGAAAGACTGGAATACCATACCCATATGCTGCCTGAGCAGATTAAGGTTTACTTTTTTATCCGAAGTATCCTTTCCAAAAATTTTGATCTCCCCGCCCGTCGGTGTCTCCAGACAGTTGATGCAGCGCAGCAGCGTGCTTTTTCCGGTGCCGGACGGCCCGATTACCGTTATAACATCACCTTTAAAAATTTCTGCGTTGACATCCCCAAGGGGTGTAACGTTTGGATAGGATTTTTTAAGATGGGAAATGGCAATGACAGGCTCTGCGCCGCCTGTTGCCCCCTCCGGTGGATTTGCGGTCTCGCGCTTTACGTCAGGGGCTTTTTCGGCGTTTTCAATCATTGTCATGAGCCGGCCCGCCCGTTTGCGGCGCGCTTTCGGGCTGGTTCTCCTTTCGGCGATCCCCAAAAGCGAAGTCAGCGCCCATGCCAGTACGAAGTATATAACCGCCGATGCTATAAGCGGAAAGAATGCCTCAAAGGTCCGGCTGTGGATAAGGTCGGTAGCCTTCGTAAGATCCTGCACCGCAATATATCCTACCACCGAGGTCATCTTGACCATGGAAATAAACTCTCCCTTATAGACCGGAAGGATATGCCGAAGCGCCTGCGGAGAAATGATTTTGGTAAAGGTTTCCATGCGGCCAAAGCCGATAGCAGTGGCAGCCTCCCACTGTCCCACATCAACGGCGTCTATGCCGGTACGCATCATTTCAGATACGTAAACTGCAAAATTAACAGAAAACGCCACAATCGAAACAACAATTCCGCTAAGCTGTGCTTTTGCAAATACCACATAAAACATCAGCATCAGCAGCACAAGTACAGGTATGCCCTGAAGCAGGCGTATAAATACCGCAGCAATTCCGGAAACCGCCGAAAAATGGCTCCTGCGCAAAAGACACAGCCCGAAACCAAGTATGGTTCCAAACAGCGCCGAAAACACAGAAATCACAAAGGTAACTCCAAAACCGGAAAAAATCATTTTCCAACGGTCTTCCTGAATAAACGTTTTCTCAAAGCTATTGTATAAGCCGCTAAAAAAACTGCCGCTTTCTTCCTTTGAAGCAATTCCCATATCCTCTGCCCGAACAAGAAGCACTGTTCCGCCTATATAATGAGGTTCTGCAAGATCAATGCTCTCCCTGCGTTCGTCCGTTATGCTGATAGAACCGGAAACAATATCGGCTCGCCCACTTGCAAGCATAGGAATCAGCGCGTTAAAGGTTCCCTGCGTGGTCTCAAGCTTCATGCCAAGCTCCTTTGCTATCAGTGAAACCAGCTCTACCTCCAGCCCAAGCGATTGGCCGTTTTCCCCCACATAACTCATGGGCTCCAGTGTGGAGTCGTGAACATACCGAAGGGTACCGTTAGGTGCATCATAATCGCCTATGTCTATGGTCTTTTTACTCTCGTCTGCGCCAAGCCATTTTTCACGAAGCGCCTGCAGTGTCCCGTCGGCCTTATATTTTTCGATAATAGCATTTACCTTCTCCGTCAGCGGGCTGTCCTTCTGAAGGCCAAGTCCGTAGCTGTCCGGCGCCACTGCTTCGGGGAATATTGCAAACTCCGGCTGACGCGCCGCGGCAAGCTCGGCTATCGGCATATCCGTTGCAATCACATCCAGCGTTCCCATATCCAGCGCCAGCAGTTGCGAAGAAAAATCATCATAATATTGGGGTATGGTACCGTCTACAACTCCGTCAAGCAGTTTATCAAAAACCGTTCCCGTCACCATTCCCACCTTTTTACCGGAAAAATCCTGAAGGCTTTGATAACGTGCGCCATCGGAACTTTTCGCAACCACTGCAACAATACCGCCCGTATAATTTGGCTCTGAGAAATACACCTTTTCGGCTCTCTCCTCGGTAACAGTAAAGCCGCAAGCCCCCATGTTATACTTTCCGGTCTCCACACCCGAAAGGAAAGCAGTTCTCTCCACATTATTGATAGTAAGGCCATAGCCGTTTGCCTTGCAGAAACGCACGGCAATATCCACGTCATACCCCGCCGCCTGATTGCTTTTTATGTAGGCAAACGGCTCATTTCCAAGGCACATGGCAAGCTCTACCGTGCCGTTTGGCGCAGGCAGGTTTTCAAAGGCTTCAACATTCTTCAGGCTCTCGTCCGAACCAAACCATATGTTTTCCAGTTCCTCAAGAGTACCGTCGGCTTTCAGCCCGTCAAGGAACAGGTTAAATTCATCACACAGATGTTTTCCCTTATCCGTCTTTGGAAACACAAACGCATAGCTGTCCTCTGTCAGATATTCCGGCAGATAGGCAATGCCGTCGTTTTCCGAACACAATATCTGCGCCATGGGCCTGTCCATGAGGAAAGCGGCAATCTTACCCTGTTTAACAGCCACAGCCATATCCGCAAATGTATTGTAATATTTTTTGTCTGCATCACTTATAAATTCGTCTATATATTGGTCATAAGTGGTTCCGGTCATAATGCCAACGGTCTGTCCGTTCAGCTGCCGGATATCGGTTATCGGCTGATTTTTTCCATCGTTTTTCCCGCAGCCCCCAAGAAACAGGCATATAAGAAGGATTGTCAAAAACCGATACAGACAGAATTTCTTATTCAATGGTATCACCCCTTTTGGTTCCCCGAAACATTTTATTGTTTTACTTTATAACATACTTCTATTCAGCTTGTTTATATCTACCAGCTCTTTTTCAGCGTCAAGCGATTCATTCCATCCAAATACTCGTATGTCACATCATCCATTTAAGGTTAATCTTCAAGGGCGGAATCCATCCAATCACAGGACGGCATAAAACTTCTGTCCGTATAGGCATCCTCTGCCACATCCGAAAGATTTTTAACCGTAATATTCTTTCCGGACATAACCTGCTCCTGCGTCACCACCACGGACGGGATCTCCATCCACATTCCCGGACTTTCATAATAGCAGGAAGCCGCTTTGATGTCGTCATACTGTCCTGCCATTTCCAAAGCCAGCACCCGACAGGCAAATTCTCCGTTCAACGTCCAGTTGGTCGTGGCACATGCCTTCCAGTTTTTGCCCTCCGCCATATACTGAATATCCTCGTCACAGATATCTACCGATACCATGGGAATATCGCTGTCCAATTCCCGCAGGGCTTTATATACTCCCCTGGCATAAGCATCATAGCAGCACCATATGGCGTCTATTTCACCTGCATTGTATTTTCCGATAATGTCCTTTGCCGTTTCCTGCATGGAAGCTACCGGATTTAAGTGATCCTTTGGAGCTATCTGCTCCAGCGTCTTTATCCGCCCATCCGTTTCATAAGGCTGATAGCCGACCTGGCGGCGGTCAAAAGCAGCGATGTAGTTTCCCTCCTGTACCTGCAGGATATTAACCGGTTCATTGTTCCCCGCTTTGTCCGGATACATGGCAAGAATTTTCTCCACCAGAGCCGCCGCAAGTCCGGAATCCTGCTGGAACATCTGAACCACACCGTCAATCGTTTTCGTTTCCCCGTTTTCATTTCTGAAGGAGGTGTCGAAGGTTGCTATTTTCAGATTTGGGTATTCCTCCAACACGTCCGTTAGAAACTCCCACGCATAATCTTCTCCGCCATGTGACACCAGCAGTCCGTCATAGCCGTCTTTTGCACATTGTAAAATTCTGTTTTTCCATTCCTCGTCGCTGTCCTTGCAGAAAAAAGTGTCTGCCTCCATGCCGAGGGCTTCCGCCGTCTTTGTAAAGGACTCCGACCACATCTCAAAAATGGGCGAGGAGGACATATACATGATATACGCTACTTTTTTCTTTTCCACCGGATTATTTTCCTTTGAGGAGCAGCCTGCCAGACAGGCTGCTATCAGGGTGCCCATCATAAGTAGTGTAATTATTTTTCGCATTTTCAATCTCCTTTATGGTTTTTTAAATATTCTGCAAAAGCCTATGTGGTTTCTTCATCATTATCCGCTTCCCGGCTCAATAGCATCTGATCTGTTTTATGTCTTAGAAGTAGCAGCATATCCAGCTGATTCGAATCAATAACCAGACCATTTTCCCTAAATAACAGCAGGAGCTTCCTCCTGTATTCTTTTTCGCTCAGATTTTTATATTGTTTTGCAAGCTCATCCAGCTTTTGCCTCAGTTCGACATTCGTATCCAATTTCCAGTTGAATTTTGCAGCTTCATCAAAGGAAAGCGTTCTCTTTTTCCAGGGCCATTTCATATCAAAGTTCCTTTCTTCAATTATAGAAGCCCATTATCCCTTGCCAGATTTTCAATGCTCCTGTCGTAAGTTGCCTCCGCTTCTTTTGAGAAGAAGCAACCCGGAACACCCTCATTGTTGTCACGGTGGTGCGCCACGCAGGCGCAGCATTTCCCATGACGCGGGCAGTCATAAGTACATGGGCATGGTCTGTTGTTGTCACAAGTGTTCATAAATAATTCCTCCTTTTCATCTGATGGAACAAAGTCCTTTAAACCATGTTTAAAAGTTTTTCCTTTTGGCTATATTTGTCACAATAAACCAACTCGTTGCCAAAAACGCTGCCGCAATTCCAATCGGATAAGAAACGCTTCCTGCTATTTTCAATCCCTCATCTGCCATAAGTATGTATGTTATGGAGACTGCAGTCATAAAGGCTGCGGGAACCACGGCTATAAAACAATATATTTTCCGCTTTGCGTTTTTCGCAATATAGACTGCAATCGACCATAACACGATCATGGCAAGTGTCTGGTTAGACCACGAAAAATACCGCCATACCACGTCAAAATCAATCTGCGTCAAAAGTGCACCGACCGAAAGCAGAGGCAGCGCTACGGCAATTCTTTTGCCAAAATTCTTCTGGTCAATCCCGAACCAATCAGCAATTGTAAGCCTTGCACTGCGAAAGGCCGTATCCCCGGAAGAAATAGGACATATCACTACTCCGATAACAGCAAGAACACCGCCTACGATTCCTAATAGCCCTATTGATATATCATAGACCACACCTGACTGTCCCATCTTTGCAAGCGCATTGGACAGCCCTCCCGTGCTTTCGTAGAAAGCTACACCGGCAGCCGCCCATACCAGGGCAATTACGCCTTCTGCAATCATTGCGCCGTAAAATATTTTTCTGCCGCTTTTCTCACGTTTCAAGCACCTTGCCATTAAAGGCGATTGCGTGGAATGAAATCCGGAGATTGCCCCGCAAGCTACGGTTACAAACATATAAGGCCATATCGGTTTGTTATCAGGATGAAGGTTCTGCATTGTTATCTCTGGAATTGTGTACCCTTTGGCAAAAATACCGACAGTAATTCCCACCGCCATGATAATAAGGACGATGCCGAACACCGGATAGATTTTCCCAATCAGTTTATCAATGGGCAGTAACGTTGCAAGAAAATAGTATACCAGGATTACGACAACCCAAAAAATGCCATTCATCCATTCCGGCGTAAGACTTGCGATTAGCGCAGCAGGGCTGGTAGTAAACACGGCTCCTACCAATACCAGTAAAATTACGGAAAAAACGCGCATGATTTGTTTTGCGCCATTGCCAAGGTATTCTCCGACGATTTCCGAAACAGATGCTCCGTCCATGCGGAGAGAAATCATGCCGGTAAAATAGTCATGAACCGCACCACCAAGAATGGAACCGAATACAATCCACAAAAAGACCACCGGTCCGAAAACCGCACCCATTAAAGCGCCGAATATCGGCCCCGTCCCCGCAATATTTAATAACTGAATCAAAAAGACTTTCCAGTCAGGCATCGGAACATAATCTATTCCGTCCGGATGGGCTATAGCCGGTGTTGCCTGTTTTTGGGGAGAAAAGACCTTTTCAACGATCATACCATAGAACAAATAGCCCAATATCAAAAGAATAACTGCACTCAAAAAAGAAATCAAAACTGTTTCACTCCTATCTCAAAATTTGAAATTTGTCAATACATCTCCCGATATATTTTTTTGGTTTTATATCATCATCCATATATG
>CANRFJ010000028.1 GCA_947629865.1 uncultured Lachnospiraceae bacterium
AATTCGTGCTTGTCGCGAATGCTTCTTTGTTTTCATTCAAGATTGCGAATGAGCTGAGCGAGTTTCGCAATTACCTAAACTATCTACATACATTGAGTATCTATTTCATCTTTACCTTAATTTTCTGGCTCCAGCAGGTTTTATAAGGAATCCCATAAAACCAGCCTTCTCTTGGCACAATGCGGAACTGGACATAATACGTCTTCCCTTTCTTCGCATTGTAAACATCAAAATCGCCAAAATCTCTTATTGTATAACTCGAGGCATGTTTCATTTTCTTGTTGTCCGCATAGCGAATCTGAGAATCAAAGTCGTCATTCTCATATATGCCGGAGATTGCTTTTGCATATTCTTTTATCTCCGCCATTTTATATGACAGTTTCCAGTATTTTTTTATGTTGATGGCGATCTGCTTTTCTTTTTTATCAATAAAATCAATTTTCCAATTGCAAACCATGGGGCGCACCGTCAGATTTCCCTTTACTCCGGGGGAAAACTTTTTCGTCCAGATGCCGTACCATGTCCGGACGGCGCCTGTCCGAAATTTCTTTTTCGATGATTGATAGCGCCAGCCAATAAAGCAATACTGTTTTTTCCCGCATGTTATATTCTGGGGAAGCTTCGGCTCCTTTCCATAAGTATAACGAGAAGGCAGCTTCCCTTTTATCTTAAACTTATACTTCTTCAACATTTTCCGGTCATAAGTAATCCGGAACACTTTTCCCTTTCCGGTAACTGTTTCCCCTGCCTTTACCGTTTTTACTTTTTTCTTTCCGCAATACCAATTCATTACCTGTTTACTGGCTGACAGAGAATACGCCGTATTGGAGTTATTGATGATTTTATGCAATTTGGGACAGTTCTGATGACATGGTAAAATTTCTTTTACGCCCCTCGGAATGATAAGTTTCGTAAGAGAGGCACAATCCTCAAACGCATTTTTCTTTATTTTTTCTACCGAATCCGGTATGGAAATCGCCTTTAAGGAAATGCAGTCGGAAAACGCCCCCTCTCCTATGACAGACAGGTTTTTCGATAAAGTAATCTTCTTCAGGGAAACACAATCTGCCATCATCTTCTTTCCAATCGTTGTTACTGTGTCCGGAAGACGCAACTTCTTCAATGCAAGACAATAAGAAAAGGCTTTTTTCCCCACGCTGCGAAGCCCATCCGGAAGAGTAATCGTTTCCAACTTGCCGCAAAATTGAAATGCTCTATCTCCTATGGCAGTCATGTTTCCTGACAAAGTAACTTTTTTCAGTATATGACAGGAATCAAATGTGCCGGAGGGCAGATTTGTAATGCCGGACAACGAAGCCTTTTTCAGAGAATAACAGTCCCGGAATACTTCTGCTCCCAGTTCCTTTACATGATCCGGCAACACGAGTTCCTCCAGACCGCTCTCAGCATAGGCACAATCTCCAATATATGTAACCGTAGACGGCAGTTTGACTGCCTCCAGGTTCTGGCACTCCATAAAGGTTTCTGCCTCAATTCTGGTCGTGCCCTCCGGAATTGTAATTGCAGACAGGCTGCTCCCCTTAAAAACTCCCTTTCCCATACTTATTTCAGCGTTCGGTATGTTTATTTTCTCTAAATCACTATACGCAAACGCATAGTCGCCGATGCTCCGGATCGTGCTGGGAAGCGTAATCCCCTTGCTCAGAAAAACATCCCGCTCTGCACTTTCCGGTGAAAAGGCAGAGTGACAAATGGATGTAATCCCCTCTGCAATGACCGCCTTCTCCATATAATCCGGAATGTCATCATCGTCCATCCATGCGCATGACGTCATCTCCCCGGTTCCGGTTATCGTCAGCGTATTGCTATTGTTATCATATTTCCAATATGCATTGGGGCCGCACTTACCCTCATACGTGTTCTTTGCGTCTGCTTCATGCTGTGGCAACAGCAAGCAAAGCAGGAAAAACCAGATAAATAGAATTGAAAACTTTATATTTTTCATATCTCAACCTCCTGTCATCTACCGTTTTTCGCTCTTTTACTATTTCTGCGGGCATTTTCATCCCGTTTTTCTTCCGGAATTTCTTTCCGAGTTCTTATAAGGATCGCACCGAAATCATTTGATTATGCATATATCATCTAGCGTACCACAATACTCATCTTCCCACTCCAGGGAAGCTCATCCAAAGTTTCAAAATCATCCATATCTTCTATAACTGCATACTCAATATAATACCGCTTCCCCTTTTCCAACTTGGAAATAGTCACACTCTGTACGTAGAATTCATTGACAAACTCATAATCGGACATATCCTCGTTTTGGCTATAGCGTACCTGACAATTATAATAATCATCACTTATGTTCCAGAAAGCCCGTATTTTACCTTTCCCTAAATCTTCCACATGGAAATCCAGCCATACCGCATGTACCCTTTTATTTCCTTTCATTCGGGACTCAATACACCATGTCAGTTCATCTATGCCATCACATTTCCAGCCAACTAATTGATACCCCTTCCGTTCTACTGTATCTGGCAACTTTACCCCATCGCCATAGGAATATGTTTCCGGTAGTTTTCCTTTGGCAACGCCTCCATTTAAGTCATAAGTGATTTTATATTCATCCGAAATCAGTTTTACCGTCTGTCCGGGTTTAATTTTGATTCTGTCTGCCTTGCTGCCGCCACAATACCATGTACCATGCAACGATTTTCCGGAACATAACTTCCATGTTCGGGAAGAACAATTTTTAACCTTCTTTAAAGCAATGCAACGTTTCATTGCATTGACCGGATACCGCTCTAAAGAAGGCGGCAGAGTCAATTCCTGTAACGATAAACATTCCCGAAAAGCATACGCGCCGATTTCTTCCACCGTGTCCGGAAGACGGATTTGTTTCAAGGATATACAGCACTCAAAAGCATATGCGCCAATTTTTTTTAATCCCTCTGGTAAAACGACGGCGTCTGCAGAATAAAAATTTGCGAAACATTTTTCCCCTAATCCCGTAATCCCATCATGTACCACGATCTTCTGAACATCGTAATTTCCCTCATCTCCTTCATCTGTTGTAAAGGGGAAAAGCTCCGCTGGAACTTCCCCCTCTCCCATCACATCCAGAACCCCATCCTTTGACAACGTGTAGCTGATTGGATTCGGCGTCTGCCTTGCGTCCGTTTCTTCGCCCGATGTTTCCACAGCGCTGCCCGATGCCGCATGGTTTCCCTGTTTCAAATCATCATTCTGTCTGCATCCTCCCAAGACAAGCATCAGCAAAATCATCGCCGCTATTTTGTAAACGATTTTATGCACTTTGTATTAACTCCTTTGTTTTTCTGCGCTCCAGTTTTTGTTGTTTGACAAATTTTATTTGAGAAAAGAGGATGTCCATTCGTCACTTGACTTTCAGAACATCCTCTTGAAAACACCCAATCCCCGAAAATATTCCCATTATTATATTTGGAAATTAATATGCCCCATAGCCGCCTTTTCTACTGCCTTATTCGCCTGTTCAAAGTAAGCAGAAAACAAATCAAAATCCTCTGATATTTCCGACTCTGTGAATTTCGACGAACCGGCATACAATTCCAAATAAGCTGGCCGCATCCAATCCCTGTACTGTTTCAAAAGCGCATTGCGCTCTTTGTCATCGTTCCAGTTGACTGTTGAAAATTTCGAACGTATATTACCGGCAAGTTCCATATTTGAGGCAGACAGAATCATCCCCGGTCCATCAAGGCTCATATTGGCAAATGCCTGTTTTGTCTGTTCCGGCAAGTTTGAATTTGCCACCATATCTTTTATGAATTGCCGCATTTTCCGTATTATCTCATCGGTTCCGTCATATCTCTTTCCATAATACAGATCATCAACCGTATATGTCGTATACGATCCTCTAATCAGCTCATCCTCATTCTTGATAACCTCATCAAAGTAATTGGATACAACACGGTTTACAACCTCTGCCTGTTCGCCTGTCAAATTCTTTTCTGCATAAGAGCGAACCGCATTCTCTGCCAATCCCATTTTGGCATAGTCCGCATATCCCAAATCCGACCTCCCATCCGGCGCATTTGAAAATATGTCTTCCAGCAAACCTCTTATATCTTCTACTTTTTCCGCAGAAAAGTTTACCCCATCAACCACAACATCCCTGCTTGCAGCATTGGAATAACTCTTTGATGTGAATACGCTTTCTGATACAAAAATATGATTGTCCTGCGATGGCTGACTGCCTTCTGTCTGGTTTTTCTCAATAGCCAAGTTTTCTCCTGACAAGCTACGCCCTTCTAATTTCTTGCCCTGCAGACCTTCTAGGGCTTTCCCTGGCCGTTTGAGAGGTTCCTTCTTGTTTTTTCCCTGAAAATTACGCACATCCTGTGATACCCTTTCCCGATATCCACCTGCATCTGTTACGATTGACATCCCTGTCATCTCCCTTCGATCAACTATCTACATTTCGCCCGTCCATATCTTATACACCTTATTCTTTATATCGACACTTATTCTTTTTGGTTTATACTTATTTTCTATTTTTTATATTTAGTTCATTCTCGTGAATTTTTATCATTAAAATCAATTCCATTCAACCCTGTTTCATTACCCCATCTTCGATATTTAAAACATAATCCGCTCTGTCTGCCACATGTGCATCATGAGTCACAATCAATACCGTTTTATTATATGTCTGATGCACCTTTTGTAACAGATCCATCACTTCTTCACTTGTTTTCCGATCAAGGTTGCCAGTGGGTTCATCACATAAGATCACTGTGGGATTATTGACAAGAGCGCGAGCGATTGCCACCCGCTGCTGCTGGCCTCCGCTTAATTGCGCCGGCGTATGTTTTTGTCTGTCTTCAATCTCCAGATTTTCCATTAACCCGTTGACATAGTCCTCATCTACTTTGCTGCCTGAAAGCAAAATTGGCAGTACAATATTCTCTTTTACGCTCAATTCCTCTAGCAGGGAAAAATTTTGAAAAACAAACCCGATTTTTTCTCTCCGGATCTTTGCCAGCTGTTTCTCTTTGCAGCGGCATAAATTCACATCGTGGATATACACTTCGCCTGATGTAGGAGTATCCAGTCCGCCCAGACAATGTAAAAGAGTGGATTTTCCGCTTCCGCTTGTCCCTGTCAATGCCACAAAACTTCCTTCTTTGATCGACAGGTTAATATTTTTCAAGGCCTGCACCTTTTGTTCCCCTACGGTATATTCCTTACTGAGATTTTTTGTTTTTAATGCCATGTTATCCATACTCCATGCCTCCCTAGAAAGAATGTGTATCCAATTCTTCCGAAATAATCTGCCTCCTCAGATAAAAAATCTGAGGGAGTGTCGCTAATAATATCAAAAACATTAAACCGAGCACAAGCAGTACAAGTGTCAGAACCGGATGGTAACTAAACAGGTTATAGCGAAACGGTATATAATGCCACCATGGGACAGTCCCGCTCGTCACCACCCCGTCCCATGCGCCGCTGTCAATATGACCGCGAATATAAATAAAAAACATCTGGCACAGGGATACAGGAATTATCGAAAAGAATGCCCCCAAAAAAGGATACAACACATTCTGACGCAGAATCATTCTTTCTACCCATGAAACCGGCATACCAACTGCCCGCAGTCTGGCAATCGTCTGGGACTTCAACTTAATATTACTATAAAACTTAATTCCAACCGAAAGGATTCCCATGACAATCAATACAAGAAGCATCATATAGTAAATAATCATCGTATTTCTGGTATCTCTCTGTATTTTTTCCCGAATCTCGTAAGAGGACTGAAAGGAAACGCCTTTGCTCTGGCTTATTATCTGATACCAACGCTCATTTACCTCTGACCGATCTGCACCGCTGCGCAGGGAAAAATTCGCCTCCGTAAACAACCGATCCGGAAGCTGCCAACTATCGAAGGTCTGTGGCACGCACACAAGGGAAACTGTATATAATTTCTTCCTATTTTTATCTGTTGGAAGATCCGGTTTTTCCCCGCTGAAAACTTTATCATACGGCACAGTATAGCGCTTCAGTAATTTTTTCTTATCTAACACTACAATAGCGCCAATCTTTGTTTCAATATTTTTTCTTTTACCAAAAGCGTAAGAAGACAACCTGACCTGCCTGCCGCTCTCTGGTTCTTTTATGCTTTTTTCAAACACAGGACTTTTATGATCCGAAGGAGTGAAATGTCCAAAATTATACGTTTCTTCCTCCCCTGTAAGGACAATATCACTGAGCGGGAGAGCATCCCCCACATGAAATGCATTGGCGACTGACTGCTCCATTGCAGAAGGAATCACAAGCAACGCCTCTTTGCCCTTTTTAATTTCTTCTGCATTAATCATCCCCTCTTTTACATAAGGAGATAATTTTTCCAATTCTGATTCCGTCACTCCAATCGAGGGGAGAGCATAAATCTCCTCCTCCGAAGAATAGCCAACCTCCCTGATCATTGCATCTTCTGCCTCATACAAAGCATTTTCATAGGCATCTCCCGAAGCAGAATAAGTTCTCATACTCAAAAAATCCGGAAGACCACTGCTCTTTTTGTTTTTATATGAAAGGCGGGTTGATTTGTTCACCATACGGGCAAAGGAATCTTTAATATAAGAACTGTCCGCAAACTTCTGATATGCTTTTTCATCTATACCGTAATCATGATGATTTTCAACCTGAAATTCATAAGAATCCGCTAAGTTGGTTTTTGAAGCCACATAATCCCACTTCTTTAATCCGCTCTCTTTGAGCGTTGAAGTATATTCTACATTATTTAATTCGGATAATGCCCGAAAATAGTTATATCCCAGAAAGCATGTGCACATCACAACCGTTATGATTGTGAATACAGACATATCATAAAAATGAATATGTTCGGATAGCATTTTTCCCCAACTGCATTTGGAAAAATCCGAAAAATGTTTTTTGGATTTTCTTTTCCTTAAAGCAAAACGTTTTTCCAAAACAGCCACGGGTGTCAGCCGAACCATCCGCCAAAGCGGAAAAACAATAGCCAGTATGGAACTGAGTTCCATAACCAAAAGCGTATATAACCACGGGGAAACCGTAACCGATGCCACATAGCCGCTGACATGAAATCCATATGGAATATGTACCTTATATAAAGTATTCATTCCCGTGACCAATAAATAATGGGCAGCAATCCCCAGTAAAATCCCAATTCCGCAAAACAAAGTTATCAGCACCAGCAATTCTGTAAATAAATATGCAAAAACCTTTCCCTTTTCCATTCCAATACTCCGCAAAATGGCAATCTCCTCCGAGCGGTCGAGTAATAAACTGCGCACTAAGCCAAAAACGGAAACTATGGTTATGATACAAATAAGGATTCCAAACAACGGCACAAAAACAGAAGAATAAAAATCTTTCCAGACATTGCCTTCCTTTATGGCAAGCAGTAAACTGTCTATCGTCAGCTCCCCATACTGTCCTGCAATATGGTCTGCAATCCCCATAACATAGGAATACGCATATGTCCTCCCCATCGGGACGTCCCAGCCTTTCAACTGCGAAAAGTCCGATCCGGCAATATCATTTGCCAACGCTGCCACATCTCCATCCGTCTGGATGAAAGCAGTCACAATCGCACTGTGAAAAAGTTCAGAGTTTTTATCTGACAGAAAAACAGCCGGAACATCATATTGCTCTATAGATACCGGATAACGGTGAAACCCACCATAGACATCGGTGGCTGCCGCTTCAAACACACCTGAAATAATATATTCTTCCGTAGTGATTTCTTTCTGCTTTATATCAAATAATTGCAATTCAACCTTTTGGCCTGGTTTTGGAACTATACCCAGTTCTTTGGCTGCATTGATATCCATCGCCACTTCATTATCGGATTGCGGGTAATCCCCTTCCGTACAGGACATATGATACATATCCGCTGATTGCCCATTTGGAAATGAAACGACTTTATACTTCGGTTCTTCACTATTTCCAACATATCCTAATTCTCTGTAATATCCGCATTTACTGACATTTTTATATTCCGAAATTTTTGGCAGATCTGTCTGCTCCAACTCGTAAAAAACAGCATCGTAGTTTCCCAGAATATCCAACTCCTGATTTAGAACGAGAGATTTTTGACTTCGGATAAAAAGTGTCACTAAGCAAACGGCAACTGCTCCCAAAATGGTAACAGTTGCCAATGTAAACACCCTTTTTTTATGTTTTTTCCAATATCGAAACGACAATTTCAAAAACATTATCTGCCTCCGCTCAATTAACACTATATTTAGTTAGAATCCCTTCACCTTGGAGTATTCTCCCATGTCATTGGTTTTATTTGCAAATTCTAGCACAAAAGCACTAAGAATGTCAAGAGTATTCCTCCCGTATCATTTAGCGTACCACAATACTCGTCTTCCCACTCCATGGCAGCTCGTCCAAAGTTTCAAAATCATCCAGATCACTTATGACCGCATACTCAATATAATACCGTTTTCCCTTTTCCAGCTTGGAAACAGTCACACTCTGCACGTCTTTATTGACAAACTTATAATCGGACATATCCTCGTTTCGGCTATAGCGTATAAGACACTCATAGTAAGGGCTTATGTTCCAGAAAACCCGTATTTTACCTTTCCCTAAATCTTCCACATGAAAATCCAGCCATACCGCACGTACCCTTCTATTTCCTTTCGTATGGCGCGCAATACACCATGTCAGTTCACCGCCAGCGTCATCAGCAAGGTCCTCCCAGCCAACTAATTGATACCCCTTCCGTTCTACTGTATCTGGCAACTTTACCCCATCGCCATAGGAATATGTTTCCGGTAGTTTTCCTTTGGCAACGCCTCTATTTAAGTCGTATGTGATTTTATATTCATCCGAAACCAGCTTCATGGTCTGCCCGGGTTTGATTTTGATTCTGTCTTCTTTGCTGCCTGCCTTGCTGCCGCCGCGATACCATGTGCCATGCAGTGATTTTCCGGAACACAACTCCCATGTTCGGGAAGAACAATTTTTAACTTTTTTTAAGGAAACGCACTGCTTGATTGCATTGGTCGGATACCGCTCCAAAGAAGGCGGCAGAGTCAGTTTCTGTAACGATAAACATTCCCGAAAGGCATACGCGCCGATTTCTTCCACCGTGTCCGGAAGACGGATTTGTTTCAAGGATATACAGCACTCAAAAGCATATGCGCCAATTTTTTTTAATCCCTCTGGTAAAACGACGGCGTCTGCAGAATAAAAATTTGCGAAACATTTTTCCCCTAATCCCGTAATCCCATCATGTACCACGATCTTCTGAACATCGTAATTTCCCTCATCTCCTTCATCTGTTGTAAAGGGGAAAAGCTCCGCTGGAACTTCCCCCTCTCCCATCACATCCAGAACCCCATCCTTTGACAACGTGTAGCTGATTGGATTCGGCGTCTGCCTTGCGTCCGTTTCTTCGCCCGATGTTTCCACAGCGCTGCCCGATGCCGCATGGTTTCCCTGTTTCAAATCATCATTCTGTCTGCATCCTCCCAAGACAAGCATCAGCAAAATCATCGCCGCTATTTTGCAAACTGTTTTATACATAAGGAACCCTCCCCGTAAATCGCCGGTGATACTATTTAGGATTTTTTTCACTCTCCATAAAAAATAGTAAAGATGAAAGAAATCCCCATAAACATAACGTCTATGAGGATCTTTCTTTAGCTCCCCGAGTAGGACTCGAACCTACGACAACGCGGTTAACAGCCGCGCGCTCTACCACCGTTACGAATACATACCGAAAGACGAAGACAATCATCCTAATCAATATCTAATGATGAATTCATGGTAACATATCTTAAAGCATAATACAATCACTTTTTATCCTTTTTATCTCCAATGTGCTATTTTCTGCTGTGTCGCATTACACCATCCCCAATAGCCCAACGAAAAGCATTCTCCTGAAAGTCAGAATCTATGTCAGACTGTCCTATGGCTATCTTTTAGGAATTGCCATTCCGGACAGAACTGCCTGTAGGTAACGTTCATGTGGATTGTAAGCTGGTAATCCTTTCCCAGTTCAATACGGTCAAACAACTGGCAGGCAATCATTTTCTTCTGCTCCATATCTGCCGTATCAAACTCATCCGCCCAACTCCTGAAACGCCGATAAGCCGGCAGAACCGCTTCTGTCATCTCCTTTTTCCGAATCATTTCACTGTCCAGTTTTTCCAGCTGTTCCTCTCCCTCTGCAATTCTCGATTTGATTGTGTCGATCGCTTCTTTCAAATCCTCCGGCGTATACAGGCTGTCGCCCAACAATGTTTTTGCGATTTCTTCCTGCAATACCTCCAGCTGTTTTCTGTTCTTTTCCAACACCAATACAAATTTTCTTCGGCTGGCGGCATGGGCAGCTTGCTGCTTTCTCAGGATTTCCCGGTATTTTTCTTCTTCCGGTGCTCCCACCATGCCTGCAAACACCTGCCGCATAACCTGACTGACTGCCTCATCGACTTTTTCCGCAACATAATTTGTCTGACCTTCACATTCACACAACTTTCTTGATTTATGATAACAACAATACTTCAGAGTATCCTTCAGGTATTCACTTCCGTCTTTACGGAAATAATGGTCTTTATGGTGTATGGTCGTTATCCTCCCTCCGCAGTGGGCGCAGAAGATATTTCCAGATAGCATGGCACCGCCCTTCGTTTTTCTTGCAATCCGGCGTTTTTCCTCGTCTGCTTCCTTCCTCTGTTTTAATATCTCATCAATCTGCTCTGCTTCTTCCTCACTGATAATCTTCAATTTCTGCAGAGCTTCCGATGTTTCCCCTTCTTTGGTATAACCTCTTGCCAGAGGTGCGGACAGCATCCTCGTGACTGCCATGCTGGTAAATTTACTGCCATTGGCTGTCCGGTATCCTTGCCCGTTCAGATAATGTGCCAGAACATAACTGCCGTTGCCATTGTGGATTGTCTTTTCTATGACTTTGCGGTACACAACAAACTGCTCAAGGTCAACCTCAAATTTCTTTAATTCCTGGCCTTTCCGGTTTTTTACTCCGCTTGGCACCGTCCGGTATCCATAGGGAAGTGCTCCACCTGTATAAAGCCCGTCCAGCCTTAACTGCTGCATTCTGGTCTTGATGCGGATGGAAGTCTTTTCGCTTTCGCCGGAAGCCTGCCAGAACCGGATATAGTTGGTCAGCTTGTCAACGTGCGTTTCAAACCGCTGCTCGCCTTCTTTGACGCTCCAAACCTCCACGCCTGCTGTTTTCACAAACCACTCCACGATAAATGGTGTTTCATCGTCAATACGGCCGATCCGGTCAAACATGAATACAAGCAGCACATCAAATTCTTTATTCAGCGCTGCCTCCTGAAGATCAAGGATAGCGTCCCTGTCTTTTGCTGACACCTTGAAACCGGACACTCCCTTTTCCTCATATTCTTTTACAATCTCCCAGTCCTGCCTGTACTTTACAAATTCGTGGCAGGCTCCTCTCTGCATGGGGATGTCATTCCCATGATCCTCGCTGATATTTACCTGTTTCTTTGTGGAAACCCGATATAACGTGTAAACTCTTTTCATTGGCTATTTCCTCCCATATTTGAATTTCTACGGGATGCACACAATATTCTATTTTCAAGGTACTCCTTTCAGTGGATGTCCACTCGCACCTATATTATAGGAAAAAACGCCATCCATCTCAAATGTGCGAATAAAGAAAACACATCTCCGTAACCGAAACAGTTGAACTCTCCCGTTCCGCCAATGAAAAACAGCACCCGCCGGCATCAATTCCATGCCGGGAGTGCTGATTCCCACTAATCTTAACATATTTTTCTTACATTCTCATACCGGTTGCGATGCTTCCTCTTTTTCCAGTTCAAGTACCTCATCGACCGTCAAGCCGGAATATTTGGCAATCTTCTCCACTGGCAGATCACCTTCCTGCAGCATCCTTAATGCTGACTGCCTATTTCCTTGCTCAATTCCTTGCTCAAGGCCTTGCTCGAACTTTTCCTGATAATGCATTTGTAAAGTCATATAGCTCACCTTCCATTTCTCATTTTTCCTGGTTGACACTACCGCTTCGTCCAGTTCCTTTGTATAACTGTCCTCCGGTTCTTTCCCGTCAATATAATCCAGCAGCTTCTCCATCTCCGGCGAAACATCATCCATCGTCCCTTTTGTATTCAGTATAATCGTTGTCGTTTCATCGCCAAGCGCCATCTCCGGTTCCTGAACACATCGTTTTTCAAAGGTATAGATATGCCTGCCCTTTTTAAATAGGTCAAAAGTACATACAAAAATCACGAAATTTTTCTTGAGTTTCCTATAACCCTCTCCCTTTTCCAAAATATTCAAATCAATCATGGACTCATAATATCTTGCCCTTTTGGGGAGATTTTTATTATTAGTTGTCTGCATCTCAATGCAGTACACCGAATCTTCATCGCCTTCCACAAAAATATCCAGTCTGACGCTTTTCGCATCATAGGTAAGGTCAATCGTGTCCTGATACTCCGGATATTCAATCCGGGAAATCCTGACTCCCAGTATCCGCTCCAAAAACGGCTTGCAGTATTTGGGATTCCTCATAATGACACTGAACATAAAATCGTCGCTAATCTGCAGTTCCTCAAATGGCTTTTTGGAAAAATACGGTTTTTCCATAGAATCCTTGTTTTCCGTGGAAAGTTTATTCCCCATTCTTTCGTCACATCCTTCCTCTTTTATTATAATATGCCTCTGCCCAATCCGCAAGTGCCAACCTTCAAATGCTTTCAAATCGAAGCATTTCTCTGAAATCGACACAAATCAAATTTTTAATCATTACTGCCCCCCTGTTTTACGGCCTTCATCAGTTCATTTTGTACTCTCTCATCATATGCATTTGACAGAATGGATTTTATCCTCTCAATTACTCCCTCCACCGGTTCAGCAGCAAAAGTCAATTTTACTCTGCATCCGCCAATCTCGGTTTCCATCATAGAACCCTCTGCTGTCTGCATGGTATCGTCCCCCTTTCTTATGATATTTTCAAAGCAAGACTAATTGCAAGGCAGCGGTTTACTTCCTCCATATCTCCCTGATTTAATCTGCCGATGTATTTCTGCAGACGCCGCTTATCAATCGTCCTGAGCTGCTCCAAGAGCACCAGTGATTCCTCTTTCAGTCCTGCATAAGCCCTTACCATACAATGCGTTGGCAGTTTTGCCTTTTCTGCTACTTTCCCGGACATAGCCGCCACAATTACTGTTGGACTGTAACGATTGCCCATATTATTCTGTATAATCAGAACAGGGCGGATACCACCCTGTTCTGATCCTTTCACGGGGCTCAGGTTTGCAAAGAACATATCTCCCCGACATATTTTATCCGACATAATTCTACCCTCCATAATAATTAAGTAACAGCCGCCTATTTGTCCCCGACACCCCGGCGGCATCCAAAAACTGCAATGCAGGCTTTGGACAAGGAAGTCATCAGGCGGCCGGTTGCTAACCGGCTCCACGGGAATCTCACCCCTCCGAGGATCTCTCCGAGCTGCCCTCAATTGTTGCGACGCCATAGATTGCTCCGCAATCATTGGAAGAATGCCAAAGCATTCTTCCACAAAGCGAAACTGTTCTTTACGCACGACCTTATGACTGGACAGGAGTATCATTATGCCTGTTGTCTGTTATCGCCCTGCCAGTAGCAGTCTGACAGTTATAGCCCAATATTCCCCGCTCCCCGAAAGCAGACAGGCAGACCGCAAACCATTTCTTCATAGTATAGTGGGATTTCGCTGCGTTTGTCTGGCTCCGGATCGTGGCGTATCGGCTAATGTAGCTTACGCTCATCACGATAACAACAGGAACGTACCTGATGAATGGGTATGAAATTGTCAAGGTTCTGTTTGTTCTGCTTCCCTCTTAAACACAAAACAGGTGAGGGAAAAGTCTTTCGCAGAAAGCCTTTAACGTCCCCTCACCTGTTTGCTCACTTATCGGGCAAAACCCGAAACCCTGTTTTTAATTTTTTTCAAAAAATTTTCTCAGATTTTGAATTGCTCCATGTATGCTGTACTCTACCGCTCTTACAGAACACCCTTCACAGGCGGCAATTTCAGCATGGGTAAGTTCTTCAAAATAATATTGAATCAGCCTACGTTTCTGTTTCTCCGGCAATCTGCCGATTGCCTTATGTAATTCCTCTGTTTGAATTCTCCTAAGAACCACATCCTCCAGGTTCTCCGGTCGCTCCAACGCTCTCACATTCAGCGTATTTTCCCACACTTCCGAATGTTCGATGTGTCTGCTCAGCACGTTCAAATACCGTATGTCCTCTAACTCAAAGGAATCAAAGGTTTCATACAATTCTCTGCTGATCCCAATCGTGCGATATATGGCTTGTCCATCCTTAAAAGACAGGAAATACTGTCCATCTTTCTCGTAAATAGTATAGGGATTATATTTATCCCGCTTCCTTTTTGGGTGTTTACCCTTCATGTTCGTTCCTCCAATCTTGATTTTTTTGAAAACCAAGATTGAAAGGCGGCGAACGATTATGATATAATGACCGATAGGCAATAAAAAAGAGTGCTGTCCTCTGCGATTCGGACAGCACTCTCTGCTGGGCTGTAATATTTATGCAATTTAAGTGCTTTTGTCTTTTCGGCCGGTATATACCAAGTTTTACTTTTATATTCATTTCTCCGTTTCAACCACAAAAAACAAAATCAGTAACAAATCCTCTCTGACTTTTTTATAACACAACACAGTTATATCAAAGCAAAAAGATGTGACTTGCGTGCATTTTCTTTGTCTTATCATAAATATAGTATATTTTTGTAATATTTTTACTGTTTTTGAAAAATTTTGCTTGTTTTTTTAATATTTGTTGCTAATATAAGAGTAGTTCCTTAAAAAATAATAAAAATGCATATAAATATTTGTGGTTATTATGATAGAACTACAATTATATGCCTGTTCAAAGGAGTGAAAATATGGAAGTAAAAGATTGGGTTACATTGTTTTTCCCTATATTATGTAATGGTATTTTATTATTTGTTTTAACTAAGTTATTTGAAACAAGACAGAGGAAAAATCTGGATTCACAAACCGCAAAGCAAAAACTGGATTATAAGTACAAAAATTTCATTGAAGAAATCCTGCAAATCTACTGTATAGAGGACACGCATACTATATTACAACTTCTAGATAAGAAATTTGCTTTATTTTTTACCTTTACTAGGGAAAATAAAGTACGATTGCAGGAATATGCAACAAATATTACCAATATGCATACTATATGGACTAATGTATCATCAATAATTGATATTGTCCAAAATAACGAGGATTGCATAATTAAAGGAAAAAATGAAAAAGATATATCTTTTTGGGTAGACAAATTATTCGATGAATTAGTAGAAACAGCCCAAATATGTATTAAAAATATTTACGAAAGAGGTGACTATGCTTTATGAATACAAAAGACTGGGTTTTATTGATTGTACCAATTATTACCAATGGAATTTTAGTGTATATTTTTCAATACGCTTTTTCTATTCATATTGAGAAAAACGCACGACTACGACATAATCATTATAAAATAATTGAGGAATTACATCAACAATTATCTGGCTTATATAATACTTGTAAATTGTTTGCTGATTCTATATCTGCAAAGTATGAAAGCAACGTAGGAAATGCATTTAATCAAGAAATACTACAATATAAAGAATTAAAGATGTTTTACTTAACTCATAAAAAAATACTACCAGAATACGTAACCTCAATGGAGCAAATCTGTAAAGAAATGGAAAATATACATAGTGAATTAATTCTTATACAAGAAAATCATAATGGCATCATATCAAGTACAACTATAACAGCAACCGCGGAACATCATAATAAGTTAGTTAAAATTCTAGAGCAAACAATGGATAAATGCGGCCAAGAACTCAATTCCATATATTCATAATTAAAAGAAATTATGAAAGAGTGATATGCTATTACTAAAAAAGTCTTGGTCTGCAAAATAACCCTTTTCTGTTTTGGCACATTCGATAAAGCGATATATAGTAAGGGCAGACTCCCTCAAATGAGGGAGCCTGCCCTATCTTACATTTACAGGTCTTTTGCACATGCTTCCATTGGGACTATTTTCTCTCCACCAGTTTCACTTTTCCCATTGTGAATAGCGCACTGCCTGTCGTAGATTTAACAGTCTTCGCAGCTTCAGGAAAGTAAAATGGATAACTGTCATCCTTTTTCAACGCCTTTAGTTGAACCCTTGTAAATTTTTTAATGCATTTAGCCTTTCTGGCATACCGGGCCGCCTTTGAATTCTTGGGAGCAATTATCTTCTTTATTGTGATAAAATCATACTTTGCTTTTCCTTTCTTGTCCCAGTACCTTTCTCCCCGCACTTTGGTATCTGCATCCAGAAACTCCAGTGTCGTAACGCTTTTCGTATAATTATCCGCGCAGTCATGGCTCTCATATGTTACCATCCCTGTCCCCTTGGGGATAACAAGTTTATGGAGTTTTTTACACCCATTGAATGTTCCTTTAGGAATGTAAATATGTTTCTGATTTTTGGGAAATTCCACCTTTTTCAGACTCTTGCAGTGAGAAAACAGGCCTACATCTATATGTTTCTTCACACGGCCGGTAATTCTCGGCCACCGAATCTTCTTTACCCCTGTTCCTTCGAAGCAACCGCTTTCCAGACGGCCTTTCAGTGTTTTTGGCAATTTTATCTCTGTCAGGCGGGAACAATGGTAAAATGCGTCGTGCTCAACAACAACCTTTTCATTTCGCAAGCGGATTTTTTTCAGGTTCCTGCAGGCCATAAATGCAGAAGATTCTATTTTTTCCACCCAGTCCAGATTTATTTTCTGTATTTTGCAGTAGGTGTCCCTGCCAATGGAGCTAAAGGCATATCCCTTAATCTGTTTCAGTGATTTTGGCAATACCACTTCTGATACATCCATGCCCTGAAAAGCATCTTGTTTAATGGTTCGGACGCCTCCGTCAATCACCACTTTTTTCACTTTTTGACCTCTGGTTATATTCAACTCGCTTTCCTCTACATTTTTGGATTCCGGATCTTTTCCCAGTTCCTCTATGTTGCAGCCATCCAGTGTTGATGGCACCATAAGAACCTCGTCCTGCGGTACTATATAGTTCAACCGGATTACCCCCGGACGAATTGTTTCGTATTCGATATAGCGATACGTCCTGCCCTGAATGACGACATTCGTTTTTTTGACTATGGCAGGATTGCTATCTTCAGCCTGCAGTTCTGTAACAGCGTCACTTGATGAAACAACCCCTGCTCTGCTGCTTTCCTGCTGCTGGCGTGAATCTTTGGCCGAAGTTGTGTTTTGTCCCGTTTGAGCGCTGCAGCCAATGGATAAAATGTTGATAACCAGCAATGCCACAACTGTTTGATATTTTTTGAAGTTTCTAATTTTTATTTTCATTCCGCCCCTCCTTTTATTTAGTGCTTGTGCTTGGGCTATAGCTATAAGCCACATATGGCTGCGCCGCCGCAGAACCTGCTACAGCTTTTATATAAGAACTAATGTCCCTTAACCTGTATTCACTCTGCCCTATCACTGTACTAAATTCCTTGTATGTACCACCGGCATACTTATTATTATATACAGCTATTGATTTTTTCACAGCAGCTTCGGCATTTATTTTTCTATGCTTATATTTATCCGGATTATCAGCCACATCATACCCTTTTCCGTCATTATGGGCCAGATGATGCCAGCCGCTGCCATCATGCACATAAGCACTATGTGCAAATGTATCCGACAATGTATGGATTGCCATGCCCCATACAAACGCCCGCCTTCTTGCCGCTGTAGGCTCTTTTTGATTTAATACATATTTATGATTCCAACCCACAGTATTTCCAATTTCATTAACATCCCAAAGCATATCCGTGGCATGAGTAAACCCGGAGGGTACGGCCGCATCATGAGGCATCTTCCCCTGTCCTATTGCATTTGCCATATTTGTTGCATAAATATAAGCCGCCACATAATTATTAGATTGCTGATATGATCCATGCCACCAGGGATTATTTGATATTTTTGCATATCTATAGTTTCCATATGTATCCTTAGAACCAGTATAATCAGTATAATCAGGAAAACGCGCTCCTGCCTTTACGTTTGGATAATCACTTGCCACCATTCCCTCATGTACTTTTTTAGTCCAATTTCCTTCGACGCAGCCTGTGTCTTCAAAGGCGATGATTTCACTCTCATTTTTTTTGTGAGCCTCTGTTTCTCCGCTCTCATATCCATCTTTTAATTCCTGATATTCTGTCAAGATATATTCCGCATCAATTAATCCGTTTCCATACGCCTCTGTTTCCCCATAGGAGTTTGCTCCTTCATTTATTGCCCAGCGTATAAAATCTGCTGACATATTCAAATCCTGCTGCCAGATCAACGAAGCAACTGCGCTTACCTGCGGCGCCGCAAAACTGGTTCCTGACGTCACTAACTGGTCGCCAAACGTTCCTGTTGTCCGCACTAGTTCCCCGGGTGCCACTATCTCAACTTCAGGGCCTGTAGCGCTGTCCGGTGCTACATCCCCCATTTTATCCACGGAACCCACCGCCATGACTTCATTATAGGCTGCCGGATATTGAACTCCCGCTTTTCCAGTATTACCGGCTGCAGCAACAATCAATATTCCTGCATCTGCAGCATCCTGAACCGCCTTTTCAAGAGCCGCTGAATATGTGTTCATACCAAAACTCATGTTAATAATATTGACTCCCTGCTCCATAGCCATATAAATTCCTTCAATTACACGACTTACCGGAGCTCGGTTTTCATTATCCAATATGCGGATTGAATATAACTCCACATCCGGATTGATTCCCGTGATTCCCTCGTCATTGTCCTTTGCTGCAATCAGACCTGCTACTCCGTTTCCGTGTCCGCTTCCGTCCATAAAAAGAGGGGACATTTCTTCTTCTCCGGGTATCAGTGTAATCGTAGCTGCCAGTTCAATATCATTTCCGTAATCGACGCCTGAATCGAGCACCGCCACCTTTACTTTTTCCTTTTTCTTTTTCCCTTTAGATTTTTTGCCGTTAGCTTTAATCATCCGAACATTCCACTCAGTAGCACTTTCATTTTTCTTATGTCTTTTTACCTTCTTCTCATGGTAAGCATTCCCCTGGCTGGTACTCCCCTCCACATATTGATTCTCCTCCACAAACAGTACATCGCTGTCTTCTTTTAATTCCTCTGCTTCTTCATCCGTCATCCGCACTGCCAACATTTCATTTTCTTTCATCTTCCCCTGGTCATACCCGTTAATTTCTCCCGAATCACCATATCGTTTTTCAAAATCTGCTAACGGTTTTACGTTTTTCGTCCCAATGATATAATCTTTTTCCTGGGAACCCGTCCCTGCGCCCCGCTGCTTTGCATAGGAACCTGTAACATTTCCCACTTGGGAATAATAAAAGATAAGCGAAACTACTGCTACAAACACAACTATTTTTTTTGTCATATTTTTCCCCTTTCATTCAAAAATAAAGTTAGTTAATAAATTTCATTTTAGAAAGCAGTTTCCTTTCCCACTCCAACATTTTTTTCACCTCCTCACATAATATATTAAACATCTCTTTTTCCATAGATGAATTATAACGGATTACAAGCAGCAGCACCTTTCTGCTCTGTTTCCTTAGTTCCGCCATCAGTTCCAAAATATTATTTTTTTCCATATGGCCTTGCTGAATCAAATAAGCAATCCTTTTTTCAAACAAGGTTTTATGCTCATAAATACAGTATACGGATGGATAATGTATCGTTTCCCCCATAGTGAGGTTCGTAAAGAACTTAACCACCGCATTGGAATCATAATAATCTATTATGTCTGACATAAGAGCACGTTTTCTGTATAATTCCAATTCTTTTTGAATCTTTTTATAATCAGGCTTCCATTCATAGTCGTTTCTTAACTTGTAACCAATAAATGCAATCTCCCCTTTTTCAGGGGAATATGAAATCGCCTTATAAAACACATCATATGGAATTGTATATTTGTCCCATTTATCACTTCCAAAATATCCCTGCGTATAGAATTGTTCTTTTTCGCTGTCATATCCGTATACAAAACATCCATGTTCATATATGACTTCTTCTTCCTCTTGAAATAGATAATTTGTGATTACTGATTCGTCCCATAATGCAAAAAAATATTCATCATTATCTATCATTTGCATAATCTGGCTACATATAATTTTCTGATTGCAATATGAATATGGATATTCAATATAGGATTTTATAAATACACCTTGATCTGGAACAAAGTCATAATAATCATAATCGCTGTATTTAATCTGTCCATCCGAAGGCGTATACTCTATGTGAATATACTTATCGTATACCCACCCCGTATCAAATGCCAAATCATTGATTATACTAAAGCAAAAAGCATCTCCTAAATACGCTCTGATAGCTGGCTCGAGATTCTTCAAAACCTTCTTCATTGTTCGCACCTCAAAATATATTGATTCAACCGTTTTATAAGCTGATTATACACTTTCATCATCTGCGGCAGGCGAACCACACTTCCCACCTCAACCTGAAACAGGAGTTTCTCGTCTTCCGTGTATAATATGTCCGTCTGTCGCTTCTTTATGTCGCAAAGCCAGTTTGCCAAGCACTCAAATATCGAAAACCATTCCTGCAAGACCACGCAGGAAATCTCAGTATACTCCCCGCCAGCCAGACAATGCCTTCTCTGTAGTCCAGTTAATTTTCCCATTCCTACTCTTTCTAACAAAACCTGCCGGAACACATCCTTGTCCACAGTTCTTGCTATTGGCTGATATATATCAAAACGGACTACTTTTACCTCTGATTCACAGGATATATACTGACTAAAATAATCTTCGTATGTAAGGGACATTTTGCGCATTATTCCTGAGGAGTGCCATGTCAAAAACACAACTTTTCGTTCATCAGTTAAAACGTCAGAAATTACGTTTATTTCCCCGCTGTCCAAATCTTCTCTTATAAAATGAACGACATAATCTCTCCGCCGTAAATAAGTACTGATTTCTTCAAAAACATGGAAATTCTCGGAAATGTGTTCTGCCGGATATTCCAGATACCTCTTTACGCAAAGACCATACTGCCACATCTCTTTTAAGGATATAAGCCGCAGTGACTTTTTCCCAGCGTCATATTTTACCGTAGAGAGAAGTACAAGAAGCCATGCGTCCTCCATTCTTCCATCTTCACATATCTGTTCCACTACAAATGCATCTGCAGATGAAATGATTTTTTTAATCACCGTGCAATCCTTTTCCTTTCCGAAATACTGTTTACTAACTTATTCTACTTATAAAACGAATCACAGGGGCAAAATGTTGCAAATCCAAAAGAATCCCGTTGTCTATTTTAATATGTATGGAGCGTAATATCCCCCCACTCAATCCATTCCTTAAAAGCTTTTGCATAACTGGATTTTCCTTTTTTCGGAACAAATACTTTTGAATGATGTGGCATGTGGACGTCCACTTTGTCTATGGAAGGCGCTTTTTTCCCTCTGAATATGCATTTACATTTATTCGTCGTCGTGAGGGAAAGGTTCCAATACTTCCCAATTTTCTTCAGTGAGGCGGGGAATATTATTTTTTTGACGGTGCCCCCCGCAAACGATGTCCCCTCTTTCAGGCACGTCACTTGATCCGGCACAGTGATTACACCCGCCCTGGGAATTGCCGCCACTAACCGCCCGCTTTTTTTGCTATAGATACAACCGCTTTTTACTGCATAATTTTTATTCTGGGACGAGATGGAAACAGTAAGTGATTTTATACAACCGAGCGCGCAGCTCTTTATTTTTCTTACCGTTTTGGGAATTGTGATCTTAGATATATGCGAGTTCCAAAAGGCCCGTTCCTCTATCGTCTGCACTCCTTTCGGAAGGAATACTTTTTTATCCATTCCGGCATATCCATATACCCGCTTTCCATCTTTTGACAAAATCAGATTATCAACGGATCGGTACTCTCGGTTTTTGGGAGAAATACGAAGTTTTTTCCACTTCAACCCGCACAGGCACACTACATTTTTCGTAAGTTTTGCAGGAACATTTATATTTTTCCCTTTTTGTATGTACTGAAAGCAATTGGGCGTAATCTCCTCTACCGTATTAGGCAGCACAATCTTTTGTATTTTGGCAACCTTTTTTGCCACTTTCACAGGTGCAATTTTTTCATCATCTTCCGAGCGATACATGCCAAAAATACTATCCGCCGGAAACCAATCATCATCATCGAACAGCGTACCCAATTTGACAACAGGATATCCCGCAATACGAGAGGGAATCTTCAACGTAGAAATGCCCTTGTCCTTCATAATGTCAATATGTGTTATCCATATACCATTAGCGCCATAATACTGATAGGTAAATTTGAATTTACCCATCGTCGCTTCCTTTGCACTGGCACTCGTAAAGGGAAAAAATAAAATCATAAACACCAATAGTGTTCTTATTATTGTCTTATATTTCATGCAATTATACTCCTCTCCGGTCGTTATTTTGCTGATGGGCTATATGAATAACCGGCAACCAATTCTGCCGTTTTTGTATCCGATGCTGCTTTAACATACTTATACAAATCCCTGATTTCATATGTGATGGCTCCATATGGCAAAATCAAATCTTTGACTTCTAGTTTTGCCTTTGCCTTATATTTTGTCATCATTTGCTTAGCAATTATCTGCGCATCCACAAATCTTTCCCTAATTCTATCTGGATCATCTGCATTCTTTTTCCCTCTAGCATTGACATCGTGTTTAATCGGTTTAGAGTTCTCATATGTACTATGCGCAAAAATGTCAGTAGCCGAATGTATTGCCATTCCCCATATGAACGCTCTTCTAAAGCCTTTTGTATCTTTCTGAGATTTATTATATGTGCTATTTATTCGGCTTAATTCTGTACTCCATCCTATTTCATCTATATCCTCCTTCATTTCCGATGCAGAACCATACCCCAGCGTTTCTGCTCTCTTATATTCTTTTTTCCCATAGGTATCAGCAGCATCCCCCATACGCGTTGCATACAACACTGCTTTAATATAATTTGTATCGTAGTAACCATGCCACCATGGATTACTTGTCATCCCAGAAAAAACGGGATTGTTTTTACTAACATACCTGCTATTATCAGGAAATCTAGCGCCATAACGAACATTAAAATAATCTGCCTCAACCATAGATTCATGATCATTTTTTGTCCAACACCCCTCTACACACCCTGTATTATGGAATGTAGTAATCTGACTTTCATTTGCCGGAAGAAGTTGCTCTGATTTGTCTTCACCTTCTTTATATTTTTGTTTATATTCGTTATAATAATTAAGAGCATATTCCGCATCTACCAAACCATTTCCATATTCATCCGCTTTACCATATAGATTAGCGCTTTCGTTTAATAGTCCTCTCACAAAATCAGCAGATACTTTGAAATCTTTCTGCCATATCAAGGAGGCCACGGCTGTTATCTGCGGAGCCGCAAGGCTGGTTCCTGATATTACTTCTTCCGTTCCAATAAATCCTGTTGTCCTTACCAATCCGCCAGGAGCTACAATTTCTATTTCTTCTCCTTTTGCGCTATAATCTTCTACCATGCCATTTTTATTTACAGCTCCCACTGCCATCACATCTTCATATGCAGCAGGATACTGAACACCATCCTCCCCTGTATTCCCAGCGGCAGCAATGAGAAGGATTCCCCTTTCCGCAGCAGTATGCACCGCTTCCCGCAGAGTTTCTGAATATTCATTCATACCAAAACTCATATTAATTATGTCCACATCCTGTTCGATTGCCATATATATGGCTTCCGCAATACGGCTGACAGGCGACTGATTCTCATCATCCAGAACCCGGTACGAGTAAATATCCACATTTTCATTGATACCAGTAATCCCATTGCCATCGTCATTTGCTGCAATTAAACTGGCAACAGAAGAACCATGTCCTGTACCATCCATAAAGACCTGCGTCATTTCTTCCTCCCCAGGAACAAGACTTACCTGATACGCCAGATCTATATCATTTCCCCAGTCAATTCCCGAATCCAAAATGGCGATTTTAATTCGCTCTTTGTTTTTTCTTTTGTTTTCGCCTGCTTTAATCATCCTTACATTCCACTCTGTGGATGAGGAATTTTTCTCCAACACTTTTTTCTTCATTTTATGTGGCTTTTTATTTTTGATATGTATTTTTCCCTCTTTGTAACTATTCTCACTCGCCTCAACAACAGCATCTTCTTCTATGTAAACCACGTCGCTGTCTTCTGCGAGAGTATTAACTGCAGAATCCGGCAGTTCTACTGACATTGTTTTTTCATCTTCAAGCAAATTCTGCGCATTTTCATTAATGTCATCGCTCTTAGAATATTGATTTTCAATTTCAGACAACATTTTTTTCGACTTAGTATGTACAATATAGTTCTTTGTACCTCCCTTTTCTGCCCCATGCGCTACTTTTGTCGCTGCTTCCGGGCTGACACCAAACACACAATAGTAACCTGTTAGTGCAATGATTACAACCACTGCGCAAACCCGCTTCAACACTTCTTTTAACTTCATATGCTTTCTCCTTTCATTTTAGAAACAAACCATGCCAGTTTTCCTGTCTTTTCACCTGGATATAAATAATCAACAAAATGAAATACAAATTTGCTTTTCTGTTGATATTTTTCATAAAACTCTATAAACATCTTTTGTATTTCGTCCATGTCTTCTTCATCGTCCATCACAATATATACTTCAAACTCCTTATAGTCTGTCTGAATAATCTGATATTGTAATATTACCTGCTGCAAAGCCAGATTAATCTTATCGACAATGTTGCAAAATATATCGCTGTGGCTTACCGTCCCATCTTCATTATATATCCAGTCATTTTCTCTGAATACTTTCAATTCAATAACTGGTTCTTTGCTTCCGCATGGGCAGTTATGTTCATATAATATTTTCCCTTTATCGCCAATTTTATAACGAACAAAAGGCATTACCTTATTATGAAGGGAAGTAATACAAATCTCCTCTTCTCCCACATTTTCAGCAAATACATTTTCCGACATTACATGCAAACTGCCACAAGGGCACTCATAAGCGATTGAATTTGCTTCATAACAACCATATTGACTGGCAATATTGCAACTCCAAAAATCTTTAAGAAATTTTTTTGCGCCAGCTGTTATGCCCTCTCCTGTAAGTTCAATATAACTCAGATCAGATAGTGGCTGCAAATCATACTGCTGAACAACCTTTGTCAAAAGCATCATCATAGAAGGTTGAACAATCATCCAGCGCGGATTGAATTCTGTCATCAGCTCATAAATGGAAAGAAGTCTATCCACCGTCAAATTCATTTTATTAAAACCCAATCCATACTCTGACTTTTCAAACTCTAAATCCTGACCGCCAACAACTTTTGTTGTAAAAAAATAACATCTGCGATCCAATGGAGATATATTATAATATAGTCGCCTTTTATTCCATAAAGGAATTAACGATTTTATATTCTGGCTTCTTTTCCAGAATACTTCCAAACATTCTCCAGTTGAACCCGATGTCAATACATGTTCTAATTTATTCGCATATAAATCACTCATATATTGTGGTGCAAATACAGAATCCATATGAGCAAGCACTGTTTTCTTATCTACAACTGGGTAATCGCACCACAAATCCCCCGTCCTTTGTAGACTACGGTAAAATGGAACGCTTTCATATGCATATTGCGCCATCTCCTCTTTCTGCATTTCATTCCCCCTTCTCTATATTTTTCAGAAATTCCACTAAAGAATTAACCGTCTCCATTTCATCCAGTAATTGCGGATAATCCGTCAGTTTAATCCCCCATTTTTCTTCTATCTGGTTCACAATCTCCAGAATAATCAAAGAATCTATTTCTAAATCCTCAAATAGATTTGTATTTTCATCTATTCCGTTTTTGTCTGTTTTAAGCGTTTTACAGATAATCGTAATTACTTCATCATATATGTTTTCCATTTGTTTCCCCTATAATTATTTTCCCATTGTAAGTTCTTTCAAATCTTTCTACTGGCTGAAATAAAATATCAGATTTTTTCAGATGTAAAAACTGATATAGTATTTCTTCTAAATATTTCATCTTTTCTCTATCTTTTTCTTCAAATGTTAATACAATTACCGACTTATCATATTTGACAACCGCTTTTATCTTATATTGTTCATCCAGCATTTTTTCAATGGCGGACAAGCAGATTCTTCTGCCATACTTTTTTATAAAATCCGATTTTCTCCCTGTTATATATAGAAATCCGTCTTTATCAACATATCCAATATCTCCTGTATGAAGAATGCCCTCATTTTCATCTCCTCTGCCTACATCCTCCAATTTAGAGCAATATCCCAGACAAACATTTTTACCGGAGTATATGATTTCTCCCTCATTGTCAGATGGAATTTCCTTTTGTATGCGGACAGCCCCGCCACTGATAACCTGACCAACGCTTCCTACTTTTTCCATAGCATATTCCATCTGTAAAACGCTTATTCTGGCAGTCGCCTCAGTCTGTCCATACATGACATAAAACTTTTTATCGTTTTTTAGGCAATACTCTGTAAAAAGTTTTTGTGTATGAATTGACAATCTCCCTCCCGCTTGTGTATACACCTTTATTGTATTTTCTTTGTTAATGTGACCGTTCTGCTCAAGCAATTCGTATGTATAGGGAACACCGGCAAAAGATGTTGCCCTGTGCCGATCTGCGAATTCCCAAAAACTTTTCTGTAGCACGCTCTTGTCCGTCAGTAATATGGTTGCATGTTTTAGCAAATGCGTATGCAAGACAGACAAACCGTATGTATATGAAAGTGGTAATGACGTTATAGCAACATCATCGGCAGTTATATGCAACGTTTTACATATGTTTTTTGCATTATCATAAATATTTTCTTTACTCACACGCACCAATTTTGAAACATATGTCGTCCCGGATGTAGGTAATAATTCAGCCAGTAAGGGTGATATTCTTTTTTTAACCGCAACTTTTCTCCTGTATAAAACATTTCGGTAAACAGTTTCCACCCTCACATAATCTACATTTTGATCAAACATACGAGCGAGTTTGCTGCCCTGCATAACTAACACAACGTCCGGCTTATATTTCTCCTCATATTGCTCGACCTCTATTTGCGTAATCTTCCTGTCTACAATAATGGGTACAGTTCCTGCAAGCAGACACGCCAGATAGAATACAACTGATCCCACATCATTGTTCATAACTACCAAGGCGATACTCTCGCTTTTTAGATACAAAGCCATATCCGTTGCCATAGAAACCAATTCACTGTATTTTATTTTTTCTTCATAATCAGATATTAATGCGATCCGATCGTCATTTCTATTAGCAGAAAGTATCTCTCTGATTAATATATTTTCTTTCACGTTCCTTCTTTATGTTACCTTTCCCTAACAAAATGAATCGATTTTCAATGTCACGCTTCTTTAATATCTTGTCCGCACATACAATACTGTTTTGATTATACAGCCATCATATTCCTATGTCAAGCAATTTTGTTATATTAGCACAAAGCAGCCAGATGGGATACTCTGCAAAGTCCGCTGTTGCAGCCCGGAGGGAGGGGTTTTAACCA
>CANRFJ010000029.1 GCA_947629865.1 uncultured Lachnospiraceae bacterium
TTTCCAGAGATAAGTTTACCACACTTGAGACATTTTCTCTTGTGGTTTATTAAGACATTATCATAAATGACTTACAGTTTTTGGAAAAAATAAAAAATAAGGATTGACATTTTTCTGATATGATGATAAGATAACGCTTGTATGCAGGAATGGCGGAATTGGCAGACGCGCACGGTTCAGGTCCGTGTGGTAGCAATACCATGAGGGTTCAAGTCCCTTTTCCTGCATTCTTTTTTTTCAGAGGCGTGCGCTTTTTGGCCGCGCCTTTTTGCGTGGGCGGGTTTTCTGCGGAGATAAAATTTTGATTTGTGTCCCGTTTCTGTTGCGGGGAAATATTTTTTGTGATAGAATACATACATGTTTTAATTAAGCTTTAGTATATGTTTTATGGAGGAAGAAAATGAATAGTGCAAAGAAAATTTTGAAAAATCAGGGTTTAGGGGGACAGTCGGAAACGAAGAAAAAAGAGGCGGCGGTCTCACGGAAAAATAAAGTGCTGCTGCTGATCGGTATCGTGCTTGTTGCGGTACTCGGAGCCGGTATCTGCTATATACAGCTTCGCCCGCGGGAGATCCTGACCGTGGAGGGCTTCGACAGCACCCAGTCCGTTGTGAAAAATGCGGTATATTATAAAGAGGCTATGTACGATATTTTTATGACGGAGGCGCAGTATAACAACAATGCCTCCATCTACGAGCAGATTTATAACGCCAGCAGCTTCTGGACGGCTGAGAATGTGGACAGCGCGGGAAGGACGGGCGCGGCAGCGGCCAAGAAGCAGATTATGGACTCTCTGAAGCAGCGGGAGATTTTGTATATGGAGGCGCTGAAGGCGGGCCTCTCCCTCTCAGATGAGGAGACAAAGACGATTCAGGAGAATGTGGCAAATGCCAGGAAAAATATGACGGACAGCCAGAAGCGCATCTCCGGACTGGACGAGAACACCATTTCCAAGGTGCTTGAGAAACAGGCTCTGGCAGACAAGTATAAGGAGCAGGTCATCGCCGGACTCAACATTGACGAGGAGGCGCTGAAAAAGACGGTGAGCAAGAAAGATTACCGCCAGTACACGTTGCAGTATTACACATGGGAAAAGACCGAGGCAGACGGCAGCGACGGGACAAAGGACAAGGATGCGGCGCAGATAAAGAAGGCGGCAGGCGACATGGAGGCTCTGCAGAAAAAGGCAGCGGCGGCAAAAGACTTCACCACGGGAATCATCACCGATTCGGACAATGACAGTACAGACGATTCCACGGGTATACGGTACACGACGCTGGATCTGCTGGAGACGGATACGAATTCCCTTGACGAGAGCACGAGGAAAAAGGTAAAGACGATGAAGAACGGAGAGATATCCAAGGTGATAGAGACCAAGGACGCTTTCTATGTGATAAAAATGGTGAACAACAACGATCCGGAGGCCTATGACGCCCAGTGCGAGCAGGTTGTATCGGACGAGAAGGAAGCCCGCTTTGATGCGGAGTACAAGAATACAATCAAGCCTTCGTACACCACAGAGGTGCAGGCATATTGGAAAAAGAGAGTCACGATAGGCTATCTGACCTATGACACAGAAAACTGACAGATAGGACATAAAGGTTTCATGAATGGAGGCAGTGAGGATCATGGCAGACGTAAAGAGGATTTATGTGGAGAAGAAGACGCCTTATGCCGTGCGGGCAAAGGAGTTGAAGCAGGAGTTGCGCGAGTACCTGGATATCCGGTCGCTGGAGAATGTTCGGGTGCTGATCCGGTATGATGTGGAGGCCCTGTCGGAGAGTACCTATCAGAAGGCGCTTGTCACCGTGTTTTCCGAGCCGCCGGTGGACAACGTGTACGAGGGGACTTTTGCGGTGGACGGCCCGGCCCGAATTTTTTCTGTGGAATACCTTCCGGGACAGTTTGACCAGCGAGCCGACTCCGCGGAGCAGTGTGTGAAACTTCTGAATGAGAAAGAGGAGCCGGTAATTCGCTCCGCAACCACTTACGTCCTGGAGGGCGATATTTCCGACGAGGATTTCGGGAGGATTAAGGCCTACTGTATCAATCCGGTGGATTCGAGGGAGACAGATGAGACGGTGCCGGAGACACTGGTGACGCAGTTTGAGGAACCGGCGGACGTCGCCGTTCTGGCGGGATTCCAGAGTATGCCGGAGCCGGAGCTGAAGGCTCTGTATGATTCGCTGGGACTGGCTATGACATTCAGGGATTTTCTCCACATACAGAATTATTTCCGCGGCGAGGAGAAAAGGGATCCGTCCATGACCGAGATCCGTGTGCTGGACACCTACTGGTCGGATCACTGCCGCCACACCACCTTTTTGACTGAACTGAAAAATATTGAATTTGAGGACGGCGAGTACAAAAAGCCGATTCAGGGCGCCTTTGAGGAATACAAAAAGGCCCACGAGGAAATGTACCGCGGACGGAACGACAAGTTTATCTCGCTGATGGACATTGCCCTGTTAGGCATGAAGAAACTGCGCGCAGAGGGTAAGCTGGAGGACATGGAGGTGTCCGAGGAGATCAATGCCTGCTCGATTGTCGTGCCGGTGGAAATTGACCGCGGCAACGGGCCGGAGACCGAGGAGTGGCTCGTGTTTTTCAAAAATGAAACGCACAACCACCCCACAGAGATCGAACCGTTTGGAGGGGCGGCCACCTGTCTTGGCGGGGCGATTCGCGATCCCCTCTCCGGCCGCGGCTATGTATATCAGGCCATGCGCGTGACCGGCGCCGCCGATCCGACAAAATCCCTCAGGGAGACATTAGAGGGCAAGCTTGCCCAGAGAAAGATTGTGACCGGCGCCGCCCAGGGCTACAGTTCGTACGGCAATCAGATCGGCCTTGCCACGGGGCTGGTGGACGAGATATATCACCCGAATTATGTGGCGAAGCGTCTGGAGATCGGCGCCGTCATGGGGGCAGCGCCGAGAAAGAATGTAATCCGTGAGACATCGGATCCCGGCGACATCATTATCCTCCTGGGAGGACGCACCGGCCGGGACGGCTGCGGCGGGGCGACCGGTTCATCGAAGGCCCACACCACGGCTTCCATTGACACATGCGGCGCAGAGGTGCAGAAGGGGAACGCCCCGACTGAGCGCAAGATCCAGCGCCTGTTCCGGAGAGAAGAAGTCAGCCGCCTGATTAAAAAGTGCAATGACTTTGGCGCCGGCGGCGTGTCGGTGGCAATCGGCGAGCTGGCCGACGGTCTGACCGTAGACCTCGACAGGGTGCCGAAGAAATATGCCGGTCTGGACGGCACGGAGCTCGCGATTTCCGAGTCTCAGGAGCGCATGGCGATTGTGGTGGCGCCAGAGGACGCCGACAAGATGCTGGCCTATGCGGAGGAGGAAAACCTGGAGGCTGTGTGCGTGGCAGTCGTGACGGAGGATCCGCGGCTGATTCTGAAGTGGCGGGGAAAGGAAATCGTAAATATTTCCAGAGCCTTTCTGGATACGAATGGCGCACACCAGGAGACAGATGTGGTGGTTGCCATGCCGGACAGGGACAAAAACTATCTGAATCAGACGGAGAAGGTTTCGAGTTTCAGAGACGCCTTCCTGAAAAAACTGGCAAGTCTGAATGTCTGCTCCAAAAAGGGGTTGGTGGAGATGTTCGACAGCTCCATCGGCGCCGCCACGGTGACGATGCCATACGGCGGCCGGTACCAGCTCACGCCGGTGCAGACTATGGTCGCAAAGCTTCCGGTGCTGGAGGGAGAATGTGATACCGTAACCATGATGAGCTATGGCATGGATCCGTATCTCATGAGCTGGAGCCCGTATCACGGCGCGGAATATGCCGTGTTGACTTCCGTGGCAAAAATCGTGGCTGCCGGCGGCGATTTTACCAAAATCCGCTTTACCTTCCAGGAATATTTCAAACGAATGACAGAGGATCCGAAGCGCTGGGGCGAGCCGATGGCGGCTCTCCTGGGAGCCTATGACGCGCAGATCAGACTGGGCCTGCCCTCCATCGGAGGAAAGGACAGCATGTCCGGTACCTTCAACGATATCGATGTGCCGCCCACTCTGTGCTCCTTTGCCGTGGACGTGGCGAAGCTGTCAGATGTAGTGACCGGTGAATTGAAAAAGGCTGGCGACATACTGGTGCGGTTCACGATTCGGAGAGACGAATACGATCTGCCCGACTTCCCGTATATCATGGAGCAGTATGGCAGGATCACGGCGCTCATGCGCCGGGGCGTAATCGCAGCCGCCTATGCGGCAGAGGGAAATGGAATCGCAGAGGGCGTTGCGAAGATGGCCTTTGGCAATAAACTGGGTGTGGAATTCTGCGGCGACAGGGCGAAGGAGAGTTATTTCGCACCGGCCTACGGCGAGATTATAGCCGAGGTGGCAGAGGCAGATGTGGCAGAGCTGGAGGCAGCGGGCGTTGCCTTCGAGCGATTGGGAACGGTTACAGAGGAAGCGGCTTTTGTCTGCGGCGGAGAGCGTATCGCCATGGAGGAGGCGCTGACTGCGTGGACGGGGACGTTAGAGAAAGTATTCCCGACACGTTCCGGCGTAGAGGACAAAAAACTGGATACAAAACTGTACCGGACAAAAGAAATATATGTATGTAAGAACAAGGTCGCGAAACCGCAGGTGTTTATTCCGGTATTTCCGGGGACGAACTGTGAATACGATACCATTCGTTCCTACCGGGAGGCGGGAGCGGAGACAACGAGCCTTGTGTTCAAAAATATGACGGAGCAAAATATTACGGATAGTGTGGCCGCCTTTGAAAAGGCGATCCGGCAGTCCCAGATACTTATGTTCTCCGGCGGATTCAGCGCCGGTGACGAGCCGGACGGCTCGGCCAAATTCATTACCTCAGTGTTCCGCAACGAGCGCATCAAGGAGGCGGTGCACGAGTTATTAGACAAGCGTGACGGGCTGATTCTCGGTATCTGTAATGGATTCCAGGCTCTCGTAAAACTTGGGCTGGTTCCTTATGGAAAGATTACTACCCAGCAGGAGAACTCCCCGACACTGACGACCAACAGCATCGGACGGCATATTTCCAAGTCCGTGTATACGAAGGTTGTGACAAATAAATCCCCGTGGCTTCAGGAGGCGGAGTTAGGCGGCGTCTATGCCATTCCGGCCTCCCACGGCGAGGGACGATTTGTGGCAGACGAGGAGTGGATAAAGAAACTGTTTGAAAACGGCCAGGTGGCCACCCAGTATGTGGACGTGGAGGGAAATCCGACCATGAACGAGGACTTCAACCCGAACGGTTCCTATTATGCCATTGAGGGAATCACCAGTCCGGACGGCCGCGTACTCGGCAAGATGGCTCACTCCGAGCGTCGGGGCCAGGGAGTGGCCATGAACATCTACGGCAACCAGGATCAAAAAATCTTCCTCAGCGGCGTAAAATACTTTTCGTAAGCAATGAGCCGCATACAAAGCGGGAATCAGACTGCGAATGGGAACCATTCAGGCAGTCTGGTTCCCCGCTTTGTATAGGGCGAATGCCCGTAAAAATTGCGGCTCATTGCAAGGTAGCTGCGAGCGGTAGAGCGGCGCACGGGAAAGGAGCAACGATGGAGAAAATCATTCTGGCGTCCCAGTCTCCAAGGCGGCGGGAGCTGATGGAGATGTTAGGCCTTCCCTTCGAGGTCATGGTGTCCGAGGCGGAAGAAAAAATAACCGGTACGGATCCGGCAGCAGTGACAGAGGAGCTTTCCGCGCGGAAAGCGGCGGCGGTGGCCGCAGAAATCCAGGAGGGGATTGTCATCGGGGCGGACACGGTTGTTGCCCTGCAAGGGCGGATTCTCGGCAAACCGGCAGACAGAGCCGGGGCGGAGGCCATGATTCGTTCCCTTCAGGGACAGAGCCACATGGTATATACGGGAGTGACGCTTATCCGAAAAAGAGATGGACACACGGAAGCCCGCACATTTTCTGAGGGGACGAGGGTGCACGTGGCGGCTATGAGCGACTCCGAGATACAGGCATATCTCGATACAGATGAGCCCTATGACAAGGCGGGGGCCTATGGGATTCAGGGAATTTTCGGGAAGCATATTGCGGGAATCGAGGGGGATTTTTACAATGTAGTCGGGCTGCCGGTTCACCGGTTGTATCAGGAGCTGAAGAAACTCGGGGATAAGCAGCTGTTTTTCGCGAAGAAGTGATTGAACTGTTCTGCGTTCTATTGTCTTTATAACTTGGATTTATAAAATAGTGGAGGAGGTTAGATATAAAAAATTATTTATTTTTGCAACAGATCTTTGCTATAGTTCGTTATATATTATATAGGGAGGAGAAAATATAATCACGAAGGAGGTTAAGTTTTGCAGTGAAAGTTAAAAGTAGGCAAAGATATTTTTGGCAATCTAAAAAGTAGGAGGTATATGCGATGATAAGGAAAATGGTTAATGTTATTATATGTTTATCTCTAATGATAAATGGATTTTATGCTACAGGAAACGGGGATAGTATTTCTAAAGCAACAAAAAGGGAAAAGGATTTTATAGTACTAAGTATATCTGGTAAAAATTTGACAAAAGCGACTAATAACTATCAGCATATAACAAATAAAACCAGTAATATACAGACTAAATTCAATTATGTGGCAGTTTGCAAGATGGATGCTAAAGAGGCATCTCAACTGGATGATAACAATGATTTAATTGTTGAAGAAGATCAAATTATGAGGGCATCTACAGAAAGCAAGACCATTTTGAGAGGAAAGAAGTTAGATGTTTTTTGGAATTCCAAAATGATAAAGGCAAAAAAAAGACTTAGGGAAAAACAAACTAAAAAAGTGAAAATAGCAGTTTTAGATTCAGGAATTGATTGGGGAAACGATATTGAATTAAAAGAATCAATTTCATTTGTTCCTGATGAAGAAGGCATGAATCCGTTGTTTATGGATGGGAGCGGTCATGGGAATAGTGTAGCAGGATTGATTGCAGCCAGAGATAATGGTAGAGGGATAACGGGAATTAATCCACAGGCTGAAATCTATTCAATTCGTGTTTTAGATGATGAAAATGAAGCACCTGTTAGTAGAGTTATTCAAGGAATTTATTATGCTATTAATAAAAAAGTAAATATTATTAATATGAGTTTTGGTATGCCGCAATATTCTGATGCTTTAAAACAGGCAATTGATGATGCACAAAGAGCGGGAATCCTTGTGGTTGCTGCGGCAGGAAATACCAGTGGTAAGGTGGAGTATCCTGCTGCTTTCCCAAGTGTGCTATCTGTGGGTTCGGTTGATTCATGTGCTGAAATTGCGGATAGTAGTGCAAAAGGAGATAAAGTTAATATTGTTGCTCCTGGTGAATTGGTTTGTACAACAGGCGAATTTGGGGATATGTTAATTGCTTCTGGTACTAGTCTTGCTGCTCCACAGGTTACAGCAGTTGCATCTGTCTTGTGGCAGGAAAATCCTAGTGCAACAAACGAATTAATAAAGCATGTACTAATTCAGAGTGCTAACTACAATACGCCAGAAGGGTATGGACTTGTAGATGAAAAATATGCAATCGAGAATTATAGTAGTATAGCGGAAGAATATTATACTAAAAAGAGTAAAGAGGAGCAGGAAAATACTTCAAAGATATACACTAATAGTGATACAGGGTGTGTGAAAGGAAGTTGGACTCAAAGTATTCACGAAAGTTTGGTGGGAAGTGGACATTCCAATGTGAAGCAGGGAGCAAGATATCCTGATAAAAATTCTCGTTTTAAAACAATTACGAGCAATCCGGGGTGGCACGGCAGTTATAATGTTAATTACATTGCTGCTTATATATATGCTACTAGAATGGCTGAACAGTTAGGGAATGGTAAGAGTGCTACTAAAGCTTCCAAGCCAAATGGTCTTACAAATGCAGAAGCCACTAATATGTTGGGAGATGTAAACAGTCTCGATTGGACTGCTTTGGGAATGACAACAAATGGCAAAAAACGGGCTTTTGCATGGGGAATGGCAATGCATACAGCAGCAGATATTTTTGCGCATAGTGCTTTTGTGTATTCTAATGGAAAATGGAATCATCTTGCTCATGGTGGAACGCACAATGGAGAAGCAATTAATAATTATGCAGATAACACAAGTAAATTTGATGGTCGTTTTTATTCTGCAGAGAATATTGTACATAGTATTGTAGAAAAATATGATGCAAAAAATGGTTCTGGATCTTATAAGGAATTTAGGGGAATAGATGCGTCAAAAAAGGATTATCGCCTTCGAGATTTGGTAGATAATATCAAGGAAACGACATCTGATAATATAGGAAATCCGTATACAGCATTTAATCTTTCAAATAGTAGTGCCAATAAGGGTATTATAGAATATTATTGGAGGGGTTAAGTATGAAAAGATTATGCGTAATAGCAGGTATTTTACTTATTATGACAGGCTGCGGCGCTCAGAGCCAGATGCAGACTCAAAGTTCCAAGGAGGAGCCGCATCAGAGACAGGAAGATTCTTACGGGAAATCTTCGCCGTTGGAGATGGTAACTTCGACGGAGGATATGTTTGAAATTGAAGACGGAGTTCTTCTGCACTACAGGGGAAGCTATCAGAAGGAGATAAAAATAGTTCTTCCAAAGAGTGTAAAGGTAATAGGGAAAAACGCCTTTTCCCTAAATGAAGACGAAAGAAAGATGCTGACGAAACTGAAAATGTCACATCTTGATATTTCGGGTGACGTCAAAATAAGGGAAGGCGCGTTTGCGGGAGCAGGCCCCCTCAAAGTAAAATTGCTGGAGGGACGCAAAAAGGTAGAAAAAGGCGCTTTTCGGGACATGGGAAAATGCGGCTGTGAGTCGGAAATAACTTTAGCAGACAGTATACAGTCCATCGGAGAATATGCGTTTTGCGTCAACGGGGCAGTGACAGTTAATTTGAGCAATAACCTGCGCCGCGTTGAAAAATACGGACTGAATGGCGCGTCTGTTCATTCGCTGCCGGACAGCCTTGAGTATCTGGGTGAGGAAGCGCTGGGATATCAGGGCAAGGCGTTTGATAAGATGCCGGAGCACTTGAAAGAAATAGGCCCCTCGTGCATAAGATTATATGAGGGCCGGATCCATATACCGGCGGAGGTCAGGCATATTGCGTTAAATGCCGTCGTGTGGGAACAATGCAGTAATACGAATGTGCAGGGATATGAGGTAGCCGCCGACAATCCATATTATAAAAGCGACAAGAACGGCTGGCTGTACTCCAAAGACGGCAAAATACTGCAATACGCATACCGTCTTGCCTCGGAAAATGATATTGTCATTCCTCAGGGCGTGGAGAAGGTATGCAGGAAAGGGCTGTATCTGTATGACGAGGATTTTGCGCCGGGAGACCGTGTGCGGCTTGTCCATGAAAAAGACAGATAGCGGAAAGGTTCAGTAGAAAGGGAATGTGTCAGTGTGACAAAAGTTTTTTACGTCTATAAAACTCAAATTAACGGCATAGATGTTGCGTTTGTACAGTTACCTTTTGGCGGAGCGGGTGCGGTACAGATTATGGAGCGGTTAATTACAGGAGGCGCGAAAAAATTATAGTTGACTGTGCAGGAGAATCTTACAGATTCTCCTGCCATATCCTGTATTCTTTGGATTCTTCGGAAAACCCGAATAAAAACTCTTGACAGAATTGCGAAATTTCAGTATAATATCATTTGTGTCCGGCAATTGCGGCACAAAATATAAGTTGCGCGAGTGGCTCAGTTGGTAGAGCACGACCTTGCCAAGGTCGGGGCCGCGGGTTCGAGTCCCGTCTCGCGCTTTTGAAAAGTCCGGAACGCAGATGCTTCCGGCTTTTTCAGATTATAGGGGGGTGTAATTAAGGACGGATTGTGGCGCAACCGTCCGCTGCGACAGTTAGGAAGTGACAATATGGAGACCAGACAGCGCTATGTTTACAAATGTCCCATCTGTGGACACACTTTTGAGGAGGAGAGCGTAGAGAGGGAGGATCGTACTTGTACCCAGTGTGGGAAAAGTACCTATACGATTCGCTCAGCGGCCAGTATACGCAGAGTATTTCCGCGTAATAGGGAGAAAGAGTAACAGTGGCAGAGGATCTGAATAAAGAGCCATGCAGAACAGCGGTTTTGCATGGCTCTTTTTTTTCTGCTCTTTTTTTCTGGAGAAAAAGGTTGACATTATACACACTTTGTGTGTATAATGTATGTATATCATGCGGATAAGATACGGATTGTATGCGGACGGGCGATGTTCCGGGAATGGATGATGAGATGAAGAAACGAGTCAATATCACTCTGGAAGACGAAGTGATTCAGCGCATTGACCACTTTGCTGACGAGCACTATACCAGCCGTTCCGGTGCGATTACCATGCTGATTGTGGAGGCTACCGGCAACAGGAAGAACGTACAGACAGACAGTACAGAAACGGGGAAGATATGAGAATCACGACGGATTATATGATTGGAAACACGGCGATTCAGATTGTGAATACAGGCAGAAAGATAAAGATTGTCGATGTGGAGAAGCAAAGGACGAAGAAGCGCTTTCTGAAATGGTTTTGTATCACGGCGGCGACGGTCTTTATCAGTTTTTTTATCTGTTTTTATGTTGTGCGCCTCCAGAACATGAAGGTGTTTCTGGATCGGCAGGTCTACTCTCTGGAGGGGCAGATTGAGGAACTGGAGAAGGAAAATCTCGTTCTGGAGAGGCAGAACGAGGAGAAACCCATCGATTACAAGGCTGTGTACCGGAAGGCGCTCGCCATGGGCATGAAGTTTCCGAAGCAGGAGCAGCTGTATCTGTATCGGTCGGACAAGAGCACGGCGGTGAGAATCAATTCATCGCAGTTTGGGGAGTGACGTCTGCGCCGCCGGATTATGGCTTCAGAATAAAATAATTTCACAAAAATTTTTCACAAAAGCAATTTTTTACTTGCATTATCGGCGGGATTCATGTATAATAGCGCTTGTGATTGTGATGGGCTATCGCCAAACGGTAAGGCACTGGACTCTGACTCCAGCATTTCCAGGTTCGAATCCTGGTAGCCCAGTTTTGAAAGTCCTGATGGTTATCAGGGCTTTTTTGCCATATATAGGAAAGTCCCGCTTGTGCGGATAGAAATGAGGGTAATTATGAGCAGCAGTCAAAAACAGGAAATCGAAAAAAGGCGTACTTTTGCGATTATCTCGCACCCGGACGCCGGCAAGACCACTCTGACGGAGAAGTTTCTCCTATACGGCGGCGCCATCAATCTGGCGGGCTCAGTCAAGGGAAGGAAGGCTGCGAAGCACGCGGTGTCCGACTGGATGGAGATTGAAAAGGAGAGAGGAATCTCCGTCACTTCTTCGGTGTTACAGTTTAATTATGGCGGTTTCTGTATCAATATTCTGGACACGCCGGGACACCAGGATTTCTCCGAGGACACCTATCGGACACTGATGGCGGCCGATTCGGCGGTGATGGTGATCGACGGCTCCAAGGGAGTGGAGGCGCAGACGATCAAGCTCTTTAAGGTCTGCGTCATGCGGGGGATTCCGATTTTTACTTTTATCAATAAAATGGACAGGGAGGCTATGGACTCCTTTGAACTGATAGACCAGATAGAGAATGTGCTGGGAATCCGAACCTGTCCGGTGAATTGGCCGATTGGTTCGGGCAAGAGTTTTAAGGGGGTATATGACAGGGACACGAAGACGATATCCCGCTTTATCGCCGGAGACAACGGGCACAAGGTGGAGACTGTGGAGGCGAAGCTGGGGGACGCCGGACTGGACGAACTGATTACAAAGGAGTTACACGACTCTCTGGTGGAGGAGATCGAGCTGTTAGACGGAGCCAGCGACGAGTTTGATTTGGAAAAGGTGCGGGCGGGAAAGCTTTCACCGGTATTCTTTGGCTCGGCGTTGACAAATTTTGGCGTGGAGACATTTCTGCAGCATTTTCTGGAGATGACGACTCCGCCGCTTCCCAGGCTGTCCGGAGGAGAGCCGGTCAGCCCCTTTGATGAGGAGTTTTCGGCCTTTGTCTTTAAGATACAGGCCAACATGAATAAGGCGCACAGGGATCGAATCGCTTTTATGAGAATCTGTTCCGGACGATTTGAGGCCGGTATGGAAGTGATGCATGTGCAGGGGGGCAAAAAAATACGCCTCGCCCAGCCTCAGCAGATGATGGCGCAGGAGAGGAAGCATGTAGAGGAGGCCTATGCGGGGGATATTATCGGTGTGTTTGATCCAGGAATTTTTTCCATTGGCGACACGCTCTACCAGGGGAAAAATCCGGTTCAGTTCGAGGGAATACCGACTTTTGCGCCGGAGCACTTCGCCAGGGTGCGTCAGGTGGACACCATGAAGCGCAAGCAGTTTATGAAGGGAATCAGTCAAATTGCCCAGGAGGGGGCTATTCAGATTTTTCAGGAGTTCAATACCGGCATGGAAGAAATTATCGTCGGCGTAGTGGGCGTGCTGCAGTTTGAAGTGCTGCAGTATCGGCTGAACAGTGAATACAATGTAGAAATCCGCATGGAACCGCTCCCGTATGAGCATGTGCGCTGGATTGAGAATGAAGAAATCGACGTGTCGGCGCTGTCAGTTACCTCAGACACCAAAAAGGTCAGGGATCTTCGGGGCCGCCCGCTTCTTTTGTTTACCCACCCGTGGAGTATACAGACGGCCCTGGAGCGGAATGAGGAGCTTCGACTGAGTGAATTCAGCCGGAATTGACATTCCAATCCCTGTTTGTTTATTGTACGTTCAGATGTTTTTTCATGATCCAGGCGCTGACGATGTAGCACACGGCGCCCAGTATGATGCTCTCGACGATGGAGATGTAAAACGTCGCCTCAGGCAACGCCAGGGGGAAGTCGTTCGCCGCCGGATTCATAAATATAAGAGGGATCATAAACAGTATGCTCACAAACTGCGTGGCGGTATAAATGGCTGCATAGAAGCCGATAGACGCCAAGACGCGGTGCTGCGTTATCAGCTGGCCAAGCATGATGGCACAGTAAAATTCCAGCGTGCCAAACGCCGTCTCAAAGATCATCGTGACAACAAACAGAACAACAAAATACACGAAGCGCATATCCCAACCGGAAATGTTGAATATATCGTGAATCATCGAGGTGATGTCCTCCGGCGTCAGCATACCCGTGATAAATGTCATCGCCAGTATGGCGCAGACCGCGAGAACGGCGGATATAATCTGCCAGAACAGCGCTACCAGCCATTTCGATAACAGGATATGGTGGACGCTCACCGGCAGGGTAAAGGTGAGGTAGGCTTCAGAAGTGGCGGTCGTCCGGTAAAAACGGGTAATCACAAAGATGTAGGTGGCTATATATATGCCGATGATCATAACGGCAAAGCCAAAAATTCCCAGAGGCCCAAAAAAGTTCATGACATTCATCGCCTCACTATCTAAATTTATGCGCATAATGAGGCTGAAAATCGGCGTCAATACAATGACAAAGGCGAGCATGGGGAGAAAATTTCTCGCAGTGGCAAGCCATTCGTGCTTTATACATTTTCTTAACATTTGAACACCTCCCTGAATAATGAATCAATTGACTCGCCTTCTTTTTCCCGAATACTGTCCACAGATGAGTGAAGCCGGATCTGTCCGTTCTGGAGAAAGATAACGTCGTCTAATATGCTCTCCACGTCGGCGATCAGATGTGTCGAGATCAAAACCGAGGCATTTTCACTGTAGTTGTTGATAATAGTCTGCAAAATATAGTCTCTGGTGGCCGGATCCACCCCTCCGATGGGTTCGTCCAGGCAGTAGAGATTTGCGTCGCGGCTCATGGCGAGAACCAGCTGGACTTTCTCCAGGGTTCCCTTGGACATCTGGCGGAGCCGCATAGTCTCCGGAATGTCCAGGCGCCGGAGCATCTCCTTGGCCTTTGTGCGCTCGAAATCCGCATAAAAATCCTGAAAATAATTACACAGATTCGTAATCTTCATCCATTTGGGGAAAAACGTGGTATCCGGCAGGTAGGAGATGTGCTGTTTGGTAATTATGCCGGGAGTTTCTCCTCCGATTCGTATGGCGCCGGCGCTGGGCACCAGAAGACCGTTGATTATCTTCAGCAGGGTAGTCTTGCCGCTGCCGTTCGGCCCCAGCAGGCCGATGATCTTGCCACATTCCAGCGTCAGATTCACGGAATCCAGCGCTTTCATAGAGCCGAAATTTTTGCTCAGGTTGGTTGCTTCCAGTAAAATCATAGTATCCTCCATTCCGCCGTCAGGCGTTTTGTTATGGGGAGGTTCTGCGTAGCAGACGCTCTCCGTTATACAGAGCCCTTTGCTATACTCTCCTGGTGATAAATTTCCTGATCTCATCGTCTGTAAAACCAAGCCGGTTCAGAGACAGGAGAAATTCTTTGTAGAGCCGCGAGGCCAGCTCCTCCCGCATCTCATGGATCAGGGACTCGTCAGTCGTCACAGTACGTCCGGAAGTCCGGCTGCTGACGAGCAGTCCCTCCTGCTCCAGGGCGGCCAGGGCTCTCTGCATGGTGTTGGGGTTGACAGCGGCCTCTGCCGCCAGCTCCCGCACCGTGGGAAAATGATCTCCGCAGTTGTAATTCCCCGCGAGGATCTGCTGCTTAATCTGTTCAATCAGCTGCAGATAAATGGGCCGGTCGTTGGATAAATCCCAGGACATTTGACACCTCCTCTCACAAAAATCCAAGTATTATTGTATTAAGCGTATAATACAATAATACAGCCAGAAACAGAAAATGTCAACTCTTTTTATATAAATTGCAAAAATATTTTTTAGAAATCTATTTTTGGAGATACTTTTTTACAGGAGAATTTTGTCCGTGATATGGTTTTTTCCTTTACATTTTCATATTGAAGTGATAGAATAAAATAATGAAAAAAATTTAAGGAGGACATAGATTAAAATGGCTAGAAAAATGAAAACCATGGATGGAAATACTGCCGCCGCTCATGTATCCTATGCGTTTACAGAAGCTGCAGCTATCTATCCTATCACACCGTCTTCCCCGATGGCCGATTACACCGACCAGTGGGCTACTCAGGGAAGAAAGAACATTTTCGGACAGACTGTCATGATGTCGGAGATGGAGTCTGAGGGCGGAGCAGCCGGCGCTGTTCACGGCTCTTTACAGGCAGGAGCACTGACAACTACCTACACGGCGTCCCAGGGACTGCTTCTTATGATCCCGAACATGTACAAGATTGCCGGCGAACTGCTTCCGGGCGTTATCCATGTGACAGCCAGAGCCCTGGCCAGCCACGCATTATCTATTTTCGGCGACCACTCAGACGTATATGCCTGCCGCCAGACCGGATTTGCCATGCTTTGCTCCGGCAATGTCCAGGAGGTCATGGACTTAGGCGCTGTCGCCCATCTGACCGCAATCGAGGGACGGGTTCCGTTCATGCACTTCTTTGATGGTTTCCGCACCTCCCACGAGATTCAGAAAATCGAGATCTGGGACTATGACGATCTGAAGGAAATGTGTAACATGGAAGCTGTCCAGGCATTCCGCGACCGCGCGCTGAATCCGGAGCATCCGGTACAGAGGGGTACGGCACAGAATCCGGATATCTTCTTCCAGGCAAGAGAGGCATGTAATAAATATTATGATGCCGTGCCGGAGCTGACACAGAAATATATGGACAAGGTTAATGCCAAGATTGGCACCGACTATAAGCTGTTCAACTATTATGGTGCGCCGGACGCCGAGAAGGTAATCGTTGCGATGGGATCTGTGTGCGACACCGCAGAGGAGACCATTGATTATCTGATGTCCAGGGGCGAGAAAGTAGGACTTGTAAAGGTTCGTCTGTTCCGTCCGTTCAGCGCTGCGCATTTGATTGAAGCGCTTCCGGATACTGTAAAACAGATCAGTGTACTGGATCGCTCCAAAGAGCCGGGCGCTCAGGGCGAGGCTCTGTATTTGGACGTTGTCGCTGCCCTGAAGGGCTCTAAGTTTGATAGTGTTCCGGTTTACGGCGGACGCTACGGCCTGGGTTCCAAGGACACGATTCCGGCTGATATCATCGCCGTATACAATAATACGACCAAGAAGACGTTCACCATCGGCATTACCGATGATGTGACCAATCTCTCCCTTGACAGAACCGAGAATCCGGTTACGGCTCCGGAGGGAACGACAAGCTGTAAGTTCTGGGGACTGGGCGCCGACGGTACCGTAGGAGCAAATAAAAACTCCATCAAGATTATCGGTGATCATACCGACAAGTATGCCCAGGCATATTTTGATTATGACTCCAAGAAATCTGGTGGTGTCACGATTTCCCACCTGCGTTTCGGAGACAGCCCAATCAAGTCTACTTACCTGATCAATAAGGCGGATTTTGTGGCATGTCATATGCCCGCTTATATCCGCAAGTACAATATGGTTCAGGATCTGAAGGACGGCGGTTCCTTCCTGTTGAACTGCGCATGGAATATGGAGGAGTTAGAGAAGCATCTTCCGGGTCAGGTTAAGAGATATATGGCAGAGCACAACATCAATTTCTACACCATCGACGGTTTCAAACTGGGTAAGGAAATTGGTCTGGGCGGCCGTATCAATACCATTCTTCAGTCGGCCTTCTTCTCCATCTCCGGCATCATTCCGGAGGAGGACGCTATCCAGTACATGAAAGATGCGGCTACCGCTTCTTATTCCAAAAAGGGCGACGATATTGTTAAGATGAACCACGACGCTATCGAGGCAGGCGCCAAAAACTACCAGAAGATTGAGATTCCGGATTCCTGGAAAAATGCACAGGACGAGGATCTGACAATCACGGTATCCGGCGACAGAAAGCAGTTAGTGGATTACGTCAATACCATTCAGAATGCAATTAACAGCCAGACCGGTAACGATCTGCCGGTTTCGGCATTCACCGATTATGCAGACGGTACCCTTCCGTCCGGCTCCGCCGCTTATGAGAAACGCGGTGTGGCAGTAGATGTTCCGATGTGGAATCCGGAGGGATGTATCCAGTGTAACTTCTGCTCCTATGTGTGCCCACATGCCTGCATCCGTCCGGTTGCCATGGACGCTGACCAGGCTGCCAAGGCACCGGAGAGCAAATCCGCAGACTTAAAGGGCGTGGACGGACTGAAATTCGTCATGAGCGTATCGGCAGACGACTGTACAGGCTGCGGTTCCTGCGCCAATGTATGTCCGGGCAACATGAAGAACGACGTTCTCAAGATGGTTCCGTATGACGAGGGACATGTGCAGCAGGCAATGTTTGAGTACGGCGTGACCTTTGACGCACCGGCCGCAGTACTTGAGAAATTCTCGGAGACGACCGTGAAGGGAAGTCAGTTTAAGCAGCCGCTGTTAGAGTTCTCCGGCGCCTGCGGCGGATGCGGAGAGACTCCGTACGCCAAGCTGATGACACAGCTGTTCGGCGACAGAATGTATGTGGCCAATGCGACCGGATGTTCTTCCATCTGGGGCGGATCCTCACCGGCATCACCGTATACCGTAAATCACGAGGGCAAAGGCCCGGCTTGGGCTAACTCCCTGTTTGAGGACAACGCAGAGTACGGCTTCGGTATGAATCTGGGCCAGAGAGCCAACAGAGCCAAGGTAGTGACGGCCGTACAGGAGCTTCTGAAGGTGGCAGAGAAGGAGGACGTGAAGGTAAAACTCCAGGCATACCTGGATACGCTGGACAACAGCGGCGCCAATGCCAAAGCGACCAAAGAGATGATTGCCGCAATCGAAGAATGTAACTGCCCGAACGAGAATGCTAAGACAATCCTGCAGCTCAGAGATTTTGCAGCCAAGAAATCCCAGTGGATTCTCGGCGGTGACGGCTGGGCATACGATATTGGATACGGCGGTCTCGACCATGTGCTGGCAAGCGGCCAGGACGTAAACGTGCTGGTATTTGATACCGAGGTTTACTCCAATACCGGCGGACAGGCCTCCAAGGCAACCCCGACCGGTGCGATTGCACAGTTTGCCGCAGGCGGTAAAGAAGTGAAGAAAAAAGACCTTGCAGGTATCGCCATGAGTTATGGTTACATTTATGTGGCGCAGATAGCTCAGGGTGCGGACATGAATCAGATGATGAAGGCCTTCGTAGAGGCAGAGGCTTATCCGGGTCCGTCGCTCATCATCGCTTACGCTCCGTGTATCAACCACGGGATCAAGGGCGGTATGAAGGGCGCCCAGGCAGAGGAGAAGAAAGCGGTAGAGTCCGGTTACTGGCATCTGTTCCGCTACAATCCGCTGCTGGCAGAGGAAGGAAAGAATCCGTTCATCTTAGACTCCAAAGAGCCTAAGGGAAGTTATCAGGACTTCATCATGGGCGAGGTTCGTTACAACCGTCTGTCACGTTCCAATCCGGAACGCGCCAAGACCTTGTTTACAAAGGCAGAGAAAGACGCTAAGGCCAAATATGAGGCGCTGGCAGAGAGAGCAGCTAAGTAGGTTAAGACGGGAAATCGTTAAAAATTAACTGGTACCATCCAATTGCTTCATGCCGGAGACGTTTATGGAAGTTTTCGCAGGAGCGTTGGATGGTATCTGTTTTTTGCAGAATACAGAAAAAGCGAAAGGTGAGCGGAGGTACGAGATGAAATCGAGAGCAGGGAGAAAAATACTGATAACAGCAGGCCTCGCATTGATATGTGTGCTTTTTTCTGCCATGCCATCAGAAGCGAAGAAAAAGAAAAGTTTTACGGTGAAGCCGAAATCGGCGCCGTTTGAGGAGGCTTTTCAGGATCGGGAAAGCTATAATAAGAAAACGAAGCAGTATTATATGCTGCGCTCATATCTGGAAGAACTGGGGAAAAACCACGGCGGGACACTGACATTAAAGAAGGGAAAATATGAGATTCCGGCTACCTTGTATGTGCCGTCCCATGTGACGATCCGCCTGGAGGACGGCGTTAAGCTGATTAAGACGAATAAAACCGGCACGAAGAAATTAAAGGCCGCCAACTATATATTTCAGACAGTATCCATGAAAAAGGTAAAACAGAAGCGCAAGACTACAAAGTATGGCGCCTCCTGCGACATCAAATTGACAGGGATCGGTAAGGCAGTCATTGATATGGGGAAGGTGAAGGGAGCCACCGCCGTGTATGTGGGACATGCCAAAAATGTGACGATTGAAAATATACGTTTTAAGAATAAAAAAGGAAAAAGTTATGTGTGGGTAGAGGGCTCTAAAAAGGTGACTATTACAGGCTGTCGGTTTTACAGGGGAGTGAGCGTCAAGGGCGCCGCCAACTCTATGGCCGTGCGGCTTGAGACCATCAATCCGGCTATCAACAGTTTTGGAGGAAAATGGAGCAAACTGGACAATACCCCCAATATTGATATCCATATAAGCAAAAACTATTTTTACAATCAGGAAACCGGCATCGGTTCAACTAAGTATGCAGCTCCGAAAAAGAAGGTGTATTATCAGCGCGGTATCCAGATCACGGACAACGTATTTTCCAATCTGTCCATGGGGGCGGTCTATGCCGTGGGCTGGAAGAAGCCGTCCATCACAGGGAATCAGATGAAGCGGAGTTCAAAAAGTGCGCGGCTGGACTGCTACATCAGGGGATATGGGGTGAAAAATCCCGTCATAACAGGAAATACGTTCCGAAGCTGCAACTATGTCATGCGCTTTGGCACGGCGATAAACAGTGGCGGCGGGCATCACTTTGCCCATCTGGCCTCGGGCATCAACAAAAAGTGTGTCGCCAAATGGACGGACAATTCTATCTCCAATGTCCTGCACTGCTATATCACAAACGATAATGTCCGGATCTTTTACTATCGGAACAGGGCGGACAGAAACTTTACGCTGACGGTAAACTCGGCGCCCTATCGCGAATATTACACAGACTCTGCCAACTATGCCGCCAAGAGGACTTACTATGTGTTCCGCTCCTACATGGAACAGCTGGAGTATACTGGCGGAGGCACCATTACGGTGATGCCGGGCACCTATTACCTGACCAACAGCGTGTGTATTCCCTCCAACGTCACGCTGAATCTAAAAAGTGGCGTCGTATTTAACAAACAGGGAAGTACAGTCAAAGATGTAAGCCAGGCCAAATCGGTGTTTACGCTGGTGCCGCCGTCCAGGAACGGGACAAAGGGCACAGTCAGCGGCTACAATGGATCCCACGACATAAGGATAGTCGGGAGCGGCATAGTAAAAATCGACTGCCGCAATGTGAAAAATGCCATGGCTCTTGTGATGGGACATGCCAGGAACATCACCATACGGGGGATAAACTTCCTGAACGAGTACGGTTCTCATTTTATCGAACTCAATTCCTCCCAGAACGTGGTGGTGGAGAACTGCCATTTTGAGGGATTCACTCCCCATGACGGCAAGAGTTACAAGGAGTGTATCAACGTGGACGGGACGGATCTGAACACGAACGGATTCAACTACAACTGGTCTACCCACGACAAGACGACCTGTCAGAATATTTATGTCCGCAACAACACCTTCAAAAAAATCGGCACGGCCATCGGAAGCCATACCTATTCGGCCCAGGGTGCGGCGCTTCTGTACCATCAGAACGTGCAGTTTTACAACAATGAGGTGGACGGGACATACAATGCCTCTGTGCGCGCGCTGAACTGGAAGGACTGCGTAATCAAGGGAAACACCTTCAGAAATAACCAGTCTTTCGATGACGGAAAGGTCAATGAAAAAGACGAGCAGAACAACTATGTGACGGTGCTTCTCAGGGGAGTGGTGAATCCCACAGTCACGGGAAATGTCTTTGCGTCCAGCAACTATTATCCAATCCGCGTCACGCTGGTAGTGGGCCCGACTACGGACGCGTCGGCTCTGGCCGGTTATCCGAACACACAGTGCAGCATTTCGGAGAAAAACTGGACGGCCATGCGCAAAAACACCCTGACGGGGAATATCGCGGAGAAATACCGCTGCATTATCGTGAAGAATGATGAGGAGGAAAAGGACAAAGACGCCGGTACGCTGGAGTTTCTGGAGTGACGGGGCCGATATTTTTGAAGTGACGGGGCCGACAGCCGTGATTGACAAGTGAAAGATGTTGGGCTATAATTAGATGATGTTAAAATCGTAGGAGGTAATATCCATGGCGGAAACAAAGAAAAATATTCTGACGTATGAGGGATTGAAGGCGTTGGAGGACGAGTTACATGATTTGAAGGTCAACCGACGCAGGGAAGTGGCCCAGAAGATCAAAGAGGCGAGGGAACTGGGAGATTTATCGGAGAACGCGGAGTACGATGCTGCCAAGGAGGAGCAGAGGGACATCGAGCAGCGCATCGAAGAAATTGACAAAATTCTGAAAAAAGCGGAAGTAGTTGTGGACGAAGATATAGATTCCGGCGTGATTAACGTGGGAAGCACAGTGACGATCAAGGATCTGGAGTTTGACGAGGAAATGCAGTACAAGATTGTGGGCTCCACGGAGGCCGACAGCCTGCAGGGAAAGATTTCCAACGAATCCCCTGTTGGAAAGGCTCTGATCGGCGCACAGAAGGGTGATGTTGTCGAGGTGGAGACGCCGGCCGGCATCATCAAGTATGAGATTCTTGATTTTCATAAGAATTGAAAAGATACCGTATTTTGGAGGGCATAAAAAGTGGCAGAGGATATGAATCAGTTGTTAAAGGTCAGGAGGGAAAAGCTGGCCAATCTGCAGGAGGAGGGGAAGGATCCCTTTGCGATTACCCGATGCGAGGTGACGCATCACTCCATGGAGATAAAGGAAAATTATGAGCAAATGGAGGGAAAGACGGTGACTGTCGCCGGACGCATGATGTTCAAGCGGGTGATGGGCAAGGCGTCCTTCTGTAATGTCCAGGACGTTCAGGGAAGTATTCAGGCCTATGTTGCGCGCGACAGCATCGGCGAAAACTCCTATAAAGATTTTAAGAAATATGACGTGGGCGATATACTCGCCATCACCGGCGAGGTATTCAAGACAAAGACAGAGGAGATCTCCATTCATGCATCGGAGGTCACGCTGTTGTCAAAGAGCCTGCAGATTCTGCCGGAAAAATTCCACGGCCTGACGGATACGGATATGCGGTATCGTCAGCGATATGTGGATCTGATTATGAATGGAGAGGTAAAGGATACGTTTATCAAGCGCTCCAAAGTGCTGCGCAGTATCCGCAATTATCTGGACGATCAGGGATTTATGGAGGTTGAGACGCCGATGCTGGTGTCCAATGCCGGTGGAGCTGCCGCCCGTCCCTTTGAGACGCACTTTAACGCGCTGGACGAGGATCTGAAACTGCGCATCTCTCTGGAATTATACTTAAAGCGCCTGATCGTAGGCGGTCTGGAGAAGGTGTATGAGATAGGACGCGTCTTCCGCAACGAGGGGCTGGACACGAGGCACAATCCGGAGTTTACGCTGATGGAACTGTATCAGGCCTATACCGATTATCACGGCATGATGGATCTGACAGAAAACCTCTACCGCTATGTGGCGAGAGAAGTGACCGGTTCCGAGATTTTGCAATACGGCGAGCACACGATGGATTTGTCGAGGCCGTTCGAGCGGATCACGATGGTAGACGCCGTAAAGAAATATGCAGATATTGATTTTAACGAAATAAAGACAACCGGAGAGGCGAAGGCGCTGGCGGACAAATTGCACATCGAATATGAGGAGCGCCATGAAAAGGGCGATATCCTCAACCTTCTCTTTGAGGAATATGTGGAGGAGCACTTGATTCAGCCGACATTCGTGATGGATCACCCGATTGAGATTTCCCCACTGACGAAGAAAAAGCCGGACAATCCCGATTATGTGGAGCGCTTTGAGTTTTTCATGAACGGCTGGGAGATGGCGAATGCCTATTCCGAGCTGAACGATCCCATTGACCAGCGCGCCCGCTTCGAGGCGCAGGAAAAACTGCTTGCGGCCGGAGACGAGGAGGCGAACCACTGCGACGAGGATTTCTTAAACGCCCTGTGCATCGGTATGCCGCCGACCGGAGGAATCGGCTTTGGTATCGACCGCATGGTGATGATGATGACTAATTCGCCGGCGATTCGGGACGTGCTGCTGTTCCCGACAATGCGTCAACTCGATTAAAGAAAGCCAGTAAAATCAAGGGTTTCAGGGGCTTGTGCCAAGTCCACTAACATACCTGCTAACATAAATTTTGGTTAGACAGTACCCGATAATACCCGAAAAGTGTCAAATAGCTATTTCCGAGTTCAACAAAATAATTCGTACTAAGAGGGACATTTTCCTAGAGAAATCTAAGAAGATGTCCTTTTT
>CANRFJ010000030.1 GCA_947629865.1 uncultured Lachnospiraceae bacterium
CTGAACGATGTTTTTGACAAAAACAGGCAGGTTTGATATACTGTATTTGGTTTTGGTGACTATCTAAATGACATTGTTTGTGTTATACCCCTAACTTTTTTTACTCCAACGCACAGTACCATTCGGAATCTGCTATTTTACTTTTACCACTTGTATCTTTCCCCAACCGCCGTAACATTTTTTATTACCGATTATTTTATAAACGCGAATCCGGACAAAATACTTTTTCTTTTTTAGTTTTTTAATCTTTTTATTGGTCGCACCCGACTTTCTGATACGGTATTTTTTTACGTTTTTTCTGAATTTCTTATTCGTACAAAGTTGAATTTCATACCCTGTTATATTTTTCTGTTTTTTCCATGAAATCTGTATAGTGCCCTTTTTCGTCGATAGTTACACCCACATGATCCTGTGTATCCAAAGACAGAACCGGATAACCGGATAAATCCACCCGCAACGGCACAGTCTCTGTAAGCTCCCCGCAGGAAACAGAAATCGTGTAATCGCCGGGCATAACTACGTTGCAGTCCTCAATAAAATTTGTATCATGATCACCGTACAAATATATAAAAGAAGCGAGTTCACCGGTATCTCTGCTACGCAATGTCAACGTAATCTTTTCCCCGTTCCCCGCTTCTATAGTATATGTTCTTCCCCCTTCTTCCGGAGCGCTGCTAACCGGAAAAAGATTCTCCGATGTTCCATCTTCATAGTCCACTGTGACCGGATAATAGAATAAATAATCATCTATGTCAAAATCCGTTCCGTCAAACAGTACAACCGAATTTCCTCCACAAGGGTGGATATCGACAATTTTCGATGTTGTCTCCGCCGCAAAACACAGATCAGGTGCCGCCACTATCATAAACAACCAGATGAAACAAGCAGATACTGCCAGCCTTTTTAATCCTGACACAAGACATCACCTCTCTGAAAAATTTCACTCAAATCAGAATAATTATACTATATGTCAAATTCAAAATCAAGCATCGAAGTTTGGCGGGTATAATATTGAAGCCCTGCAACGTCCATAAAAAGAGACTTTGCAGGGCTTCTTTTACATTATGCCCGAAAATTCTAATCCTTCACGCAGCCATCCACGATCTCAATGCTCCGCCCGCACCGGCCTGCCACGTCCATGTCGTGCGTCACAATCACGACCGTCTTGCCCCTGTCGTGGAGTTGGCAGAACACATCAATAATCTCTCCGGAGGTCTTTGTGTCCAGCGCTCCCGTCGGCTCATCTGCCAGCAGGACGGCGGGCTCATTGACAAGCGCCCTGGCAATCGCCACGCGCTGCTTCTGTCCGCCCGAAAGCTGCCTCACTGATTTCTGCGCCAGATCCTCCAGACCAACCGCATTCAGGGCGGCCGCCACCTTTTCCCTGCGCGCGCCCTTTCCCTTTACCTTTCCAAAAATCAGTGGAATCTGTACATTTTCCTCCACGCTGTACTCGTCGATCAGGGCATAGTCCTGCATGACAATGCCGATTTTTTTGTTGCGAAACTGCGCCCGCTTTTTTTCACTCAGTTTTTCAACCTGTATGTCGTCCATCTGATATGTCCCGTCGTTGTAGGAATCGATTCCGGCCAGAATATGCAGCAGCGTTGATTTGCCGGCGCCGGACTTTCCGATAACCGCCACCATCTCTCCGTCGTGGATTTCCAGGTTGACGCCCTTCAGGGCACAAAATTCATTTTCTTTTCCTTTATTGTAGTATTTCGTCAAATTGCGGATCTGAATCATCTAATCACTCCTTCCTGTCCCGAAGGACCTCTACCGGCTGTTTTTTACAGAACATCGCATATGGCACGACATAATGTATGGCGCACAGAAAAATCAGAGTCCCCGTCAACATTCCTATCGTCTCTCCGCTTAAATCAATCAGCAGATACTCCGTCAGTTTTAGTTTTACTACGACAAGCAGCAGGACAGAGAATATTACCAACGACAGAAAAGCCGAGAAGATACTCTGAATCAGTGAGAACACACTACACTGTTTCCATGGCAATCCCAACAGACTGAAAATAGCGTCATGATACAGATCGTCTGCCATATTGAGCGTGCACACGTTGACCAAGCTGATAAGCGTAATGACAAGCACGCAGACTACAATCGGCAGATACATCATAATCTGCCTCTGTATCTGGTGGTTTGAATTTTCCATAAAAGGTTCCAGCCATACACTGACTGTCGTGTCATTTGCCATCTCTCCCAGATTTTTCTTCAATATGCTGTCGTTTTTTTTCTGCTCATACTCCGTAACATCGTCCTGATATGTGATGATATGCTGCTGATTAAACGTATAGACGACGCCTGCTCTCTTTGCCGCATCCTGCGACGTTATCACAAACACTTTCTTATCCTGGTCGTACCGGTAGGTGGAAAACAGATCCCGGTAATCATGATACATGATTCCGCCGTAGCCAAAATTATATCCGATTACATCCGATCCTTCCTTCAGCACTCCCTCCACACGGCCCCGGACGTCGTGCGTCTTGCCCGTCTCATCATAATATTGCATAGGTATGAGCGCGCCGGTCTTCCAGCCGTATGGATTTTTGGATACCACAATTGGAATTACACCATCCTCCGTCTGTACTCCGTCAATCCACCGCCCCTCCTCTAACTCCGGTTCAAAGTCCTCCAGAACCTCCTGCGGGTAAACGGCAGTCTTCATATTCTGCTCCTCTTTCGTATCCAGAGATGTACTCGCCCATGTGTAGACGGAGTCCACCTTTTCCATTCCCTCCGCGATGCTCTCCGCCGTTTCTCCATAATAACCGAAAGGATTTATATAGATGCCTTTCTTTCCGTTCATCCTCTGAACCGGACGGTATAGATTATATTCGGAAAGCACTGTGGCGACAGAGACACACAGCACAAAGAGAAGCACCGCAATCTGCAGTACAACGAACAGATTTCTTTTTCCGTGCCGTATGTATTCGCTAATTGCCAGCATACCCATCACGAATCCCCCCTTCTAAATTCCAGAATACTTCTGCGCGTAATAGACCAGGATAACAGATAGCCCAGAAACAGAGTTATAAACAGGAATATGCCTATGATGACACTGTATTCCCTGATTCCATAAAGCCGATCCACATACCGGAACCACGACAGCATGGCGGGGTAAATCAGAAAGCGGAATATCGCTGTCGCCACGATGACAACGCAGATCATATTGCATACGATTTCAGAAAAGAACAGAAACCTCGCTTTGCCCTTGCTGCACCCGCACAGGGTAAAGACACTGAGCTTGCGGCGCCTTTTCCGGAAGATATAGCTGTATACCATATACATATTGCCGCCCGCCAGCAACGCCAGCAATGCGCTGACAACAAGCATGGAATATTCCTGCCGCAGGTCCTGGTTGTTCGCCACATAGAATTCACCCGGTTCACAGCCACAGGCAGTAACTATATCGCAAAATTTCTCATACTCATCTCTTGTGGGCAGCGAGGAGAGTCCAAAGATCATGCTCTCCCACTTACAGTCCGCGGGAAATGCCGTAAAGGGAATCTCCACCTCGCCCTCATCATTGATTTCATTGACTCCCACAACCTTATACGATTCGCCGTCCAGGGTTATCGTATCTCCTATGCTCTTTCTGAGTTCATCATTGGTGACAACTACTTTATTTTTATTCACATAATCCTCGTTGTCATAATAGAAACCTTTCATGCCATATTTTACATTTTCATATATGCTTTCACTGTAGCCATACTCTCCGTCCTTAAACTGGGCGCGGTCGAGGTAGTTCGTCTGTCCGTCCCTGCTAATCGCGCTCACATAAAAATACTCGAAAGAAATTCCTTCCTCTACCATTGACTTGAAAATCTGATTTACTTTATCTACATCTGCTTTACTTTTTTTCATCGATGCGTCCAGCGACCTTGTGTCCGGACTGTCAGCCAGTTCGTACAGATTGTTCTGGAACACGCCGAACACAAAAAAGATGCACACCAGCGAGAATATCTGGGAGATGATTAAGATGACAAAAAGCATCGTATGCTTCCTCATAAACTCCAACCAGTTCTTTATAATCAATTACGCTCCCTCCTTTGGCCTTCCATACTTATACCGTATCTTATGCTTCTTTGCCCATTTCTCTGCATAGGAGTTTTTCTTTACATACAAAGTAACTGTCTTTTTGCAGTGATGGAAGGTAAACTTATCTATTTTCTTTATGCTCTTCGGCAGCACAACCGTCTTTAGATTCGGGCACTCTCCAAAAGCGTCTTTTATTTCTTCCACCCCTTCTTCAATCTCTGCATATCTGAGATATTCAAAAGGAGTAGACGAACCATCCGTATAGTTTCTCAGGCTTATACTTCGCACCTTTTTCCCATTATAGGTCGCAGGAATCGTTATTGATTCGGCTTTGTCCAGCTGCGTCTCCGTCATTATATCCAGATGGCCACCGTCAAATACGTTCCATACCTCTGTGGGCACCTCCTTTGCCCCGGGACTATCAATTTCTTCCACATCTTCTCCGGTAAAGTCTGCTGTTTTCTCAAGTTTCGCATACTTCGACGACTCCTCCGGCTCTGTCCGGACAAATTCATATATACAGATCCCGCCAACCAGGAGTCCCAGCAGAATGATCCCCGTCATCATAATCCGTATTCGCTTCACGCTATCACTCCTTTTTAATGCGCAGAAGCCCGCCCGCACCAGTTGGTTTGCGGGCAGCGCTTCTGCATTCATGTCGCTCTCCTACTTGGTCTGTTTAATCGTATAGGTCAGTGTGTCGACCAGGAAGTTTGTGTACCCTGCGCCGCTTGGCTGCATAGAGCAGTTCCACCCCATCGCTTTGTGATAGTGCTCGCGGTTTTCCTTCTTCGGATACCGGGCCACAGACGCTTTTACTGTACCGCCGGCAGCTACTACTTTTTCATCGACATCACTATCAATCACTTCGTTTGAACCCGCAAAGCGGCGGTTTACATAGGCGGAATAATAGCGTTTGCTGTTAGTGGTGTTTTTGACAATCGTAACTGCCGAATTTCCATCTCCTGTCGCCTCCATCGTGCAGATATCCCCCGTCTTCGTAGTGCTGTAATTTTTCCCATACATATTGGGGAGGGCGGCAAAGGCGGCGCTCCCTGCCATCACAGAAAAAATCATTGAAATCACTAACCATCTTTTTGCTCTTTTAAACATTTTTATTTCCTCCTTTTATTATAATAATATAGTTTTCCGGCCTCTGATACAGAACTATCCCTTTCGCCTCCTCTCCGGAAATCCATACCAGCAATTCTGCAACAGGGCGGATTACCTGCTCTTTATTGGATTTTTGCACCTATACCGTATTTTATGACGTCTCACTTTTCACATCGCCTGTTCTGCCATACAACAAAAAAGGCCTTCTCTGATACTTGGATTTTATCAGAAAAAACCTCTTTATGCTGCTTTTCTATCTGCTTCCGACCGTTCCGGGCATAGCTGTCCCTCTCTGTCTGCGTCCGAAACTCTGTTTTGTCCGGAGCCTGCGCCCTCGTATTCCCTGTATATATATCGCTCAAAAGCGCAAACAAGGTCATTAAGAATACGAAAAGCCCTGTGACTCCTAAAACATACATTCTCTCTCGTCGGGTTCTGCCCCTCTTAACTGGCTCTCTCTCCATGCCTGTCCTCCGTAATGTGCCTTACTTTCATTTTTCTCCTCTTTGTACTCTATAACGTGTCGGACGGACATTTTGTTGCAATTTTGTATTTTTTTAATATTTTTTAAGTTTTTTTAATTATTTCATCTCTATTTCAGACATCTTAGTATCTCACACAGATAGTCCCAGGTACGGCGAACCGAATCAAGATCCATGCGCTCGCCGGTGGTGTGGATATCCGTCATGTCCGGCCCCAACGATACGCAGTCCAGGCCCGGAAGTTTTCCGGCAAAGAGACCACATTCCAGACCGGCATGAACCGCCTGAACCTCCGGCTTTCTGCCGTACTGCCTCTCGAATATCTCTATCAGCCGCTCGCGCAGGGCCGAGTCCCGTCTGTACTCCCATGCCGGATAGTCTCCGGAGCAGTCAATGCTCCCGCCGACAAGTTCCATAAAATTTGCCAGACGGCTGACTAGCGCCTCTTTCTCCGTCCCAACGCTGCTGCGGACGGAAAAGCACATGTTCACTTCCTCCTCCCCGGCAGAGAGGATTCCCATATTCAATGAGGTCTGTACCAATCCCGGAATGTCGGCGCTCATGCGCTGAACACCGCCCGGAAGATTCAACAGGGTGGCAATGACACGGCGGGCGGAGGAGGTATCCATCGCCCGGAACCGCCCGCTCTCCCCTGCTATCATTGTCAGAGAGAGTCCCTCGTCGACGGTGCTTCTCTCCTTCCTCAAAATGTCACTCTGTCTCTCAATCAGAAGTTCCAGCGCGGGAAGGTCGCCGGAAGCCACTGCTATTTCCGCCTCCGCCACCCGCGGAATGGCATTGTCCTTTTTCCCTCCGCAGACAGAGATGAGAGAGAAGGGGATCTCCTTTTGCACTTCATTCAGCACCCGCCCCAGCAATTGATTGGCATTGCTGCGTCCTTTGTGGATTTCCACGCCGGAATGTCCCCCCGTCAGTCCGTCGAGCGTCAGTTTTACTCCGATGCCCTCCGCCTCCTCGCGGCTCACCGGAAGATGACAGTCCACGCAGACGCCGCCCGCACAACTGACTAACAGGATCCCTTCTTCCTCCGAGTCTATATTCAGCATAGTCCTTCCCTTTAAGGGCGTGCAGTCAATCCCTGCCGCACCCAGCATACCGACTTCCTCGTCCACGGTAAAAACCACCTCTAGAGGAGGGTGGGAAATCGTATCGGAATCGAGAATGGCAAGGGCATAGGCGACGGCGATCCCATCATCACCGCCCAGCGTGGTTCCCTCCGCTGACAAAAACCCTTCTTCCACGCACAGGGACAGGCCCTCTCTCTCGAAATCAATATCGCAATCCGGCGTTTTCTCACACACCATATCCAGATGTCCCTGAAGAATAACCGGCGCCGAAGTCTCATATCCGGCCGTACCCTGTTTGAAGATAATCACATTATTCATCTCGTCCTGTATACAGCGCAGGCTGCGCTGTTTCGCAAAGCGGACGCAGAAATCACTGAGCGCCTTTGTGTTGCCGGAGCCGTGAGGAATCTCACAAATTTTCTCAAAGTAGCGGAATACCGGTTCCGGCTCTATTCCCTCTAATACTGTCATAATCTCCTCCATATCTCCATAAGCGGATTTTCTTATCCCAGTCCGAACATCAGGCCGATAAGCCTCACAATCAGAGCCGCTGCCCAGGCAATGGCGCACTGCCAGATCACCACGCCGACAGCCCATCTGGTTCCCAGTTCCCGCCGCACGGAGGCAACAGCTGCGATGCACGGCGTGTAGAGCAGACTGAACACAAGCAGGCCCGCCGCCGCCAGAGGCGTCAGCGCCGCAAAAAGAGCCGTTTCCGAGCCAAACAGCACGGTCAGGGTAGAGACAACACTCTCCTTTGCCATAAATCCTGTAATCAGCGAGGTGACGATTTTCCAGTCGCCCAGGCCCAGCGGCACAAAAAGGGGCGACAGGACGCCCGCCACCACAGCGAGCATACTCTCCTTTGAATCGCTCACCGTATTCAGATGAAAATCAAAGGTCTGCAAAAACCAGACTACAATGGTGGCGACAAAGATAACGGTAAAAGCCCTCTGCAAAAAATCCTTCGCCTTGTCCCAGAGAAGGTGCCCCACATTTTTTATCCCCGGCATACGATAGTTGGGAAGTTCCATCACAAACGGCACGGCCTCCCCCTTAAAAGCAGTCCCCTTCATCACAAGCGCCATCAGTATCCCCAGCACGATCCCAAGCACATATAGCCCGATCATGATGAGCGCCCCGTGTCCCGGGAAAAAAGCCGCCGTGAAAAAAGCGTATATCGGCAATTTCGCCGTACAGCTCATGAATGGGGTGAGAAGAACCGTCATCTTGCGATCCCTCTCTGACGGAAGCGTCCTCGTCGCCATGACTCCCGGAACCGTACAGCCAAACCCAATCAGCATCGGCACGATACTGCGCCCGGACAGTCCGATTTTCCGCAGAAGCTTATCCATCACAAAGGCCACCCTTGCGATGTAACCGCTGTCCTCCAAGAGAGACAGAAAGAAAAACAGGGTGACAATGATGGGAAGGAAACTCAGCACACTGCCCACGCCGTTGAAGATGCCGTCCATAACCAGAGAATGGAGCACCTCATTCACGTCCGCTCCGGTGAGAAGCCTGTCCGTCACAGCGGAGAGCCAGGTGATTCCCCTGTCCAACAGTTCCTGGAGCCATGCGCCGACCACATTGAAGGTCAGCCAGAATACAAGTCCCATAATCCCGATAAAAGCGGGGATCGCCGTGTACTTTCCCGTCAGAAAACGGTCGATTTTTTTGCTTCTCGCCTGCTCTCTGCTCTCCCGCGGCCTGATAACCGCCACATCGCATATCTCTTTGATAAATGAAAAACGCATGTCCGCAATGGCGGCGGCGCGATCCATTCCGCTCTCCGTCTCCATCTGGCATATAATATGCTCCAGCATCTCTTTTTCATTCATATCCAATTCCAGACTTTCGAGAATTGCCTTGTCTCCCTCTGCCAGTTTGCCAGCCGCAAACCGGACGGGGATACCGGCCCGCTCCGCATGATCCTCGATCAGGTGCATAATGGCGTGGAGGCACCGGTGTACCGCCCCTCCCTTTTTGTCCGCACCGCAAAAATCAATCCTGCGGGGGGATTCCTGGTATTTGGCCACATGCAGGGCGTGGCCTGTCAGCTCGTCAATTCCCTCGTTTTTCGCAGCGGATATGGGCACCACCGGAATCCCCAGCAGTTCCTCCATCTCATTGATCTTAATGGCGCCGCCGTTGCCGCGCACCTCGTCCATCATATTGAGGGCCAGCACCATCGGCACGTCCAGTTCCATCAGCTGCATGGTCAGATACAGATTTCTCTCGATATTGGACGCGTCTACTATATTTATGATGCCCTTCGGGTGCTCCCCGATAATAAATTCCCTTGTCACGATTTCCTCTTTGGAATAGGGCGACAGGGAATAGATGCCCGGCAAATCAGTGATTCGGGTATCATCATGCCCCTTAATCACGCCGTCTTTCCTGTCCACAGTGACGCCGGGGAAGTTACCCACATGCTGGTTTGATCCGGTCAGCTGATTAAACAGGGTAGTCTTGCCGGAGTTCTGATTGCCCGCAAGCGCAAATGTCAGAACCGTCCCTTCGGGCAGAGGCCTCTCAGTAGCTTTTTCATGGTATTTGCCGCTCTCGCCCAGTCCGGGGTGCTCCCTGTGACGCCGGGGCGTCTTTTTTTCCTCCTGCGGCTCCTCCGGCGCCGCAGACCGTATGTCCTCTATCTCGATTTTCTCCGCCTCGGCCACCCGCAGAGTGAGTTCATATCCATGAATCAGAAACTCCATCGGATCTCCCAGAGGAGCGTATTTAACCATTGTGATCTCGGTGCCCGGAATAACTCCCATATCCAGAAAGTGCTGTCTCAGCGCACCCTCTCCGCCCACAGCGGTAATGGTCGCCCTCCTGCCGATTGGTAATTCTTTTAATGTCATGCCGTATCTCTCCTGTCTTTCTCCCATAGTATCTCGGTTTTGCCGTGTGGCATAATCCGCGCCGCTCTCTGCCATCTCATTCCTATGACGGGACGGAGCCCGTTCTCCCCTCCTGCGCCCCCTGAGTCACATATCGTCCGGACGGCCGGATTATAATTGTCACAAGCAGCGTCACCACCGCTGTCAGCGCGAGGCTGATGGGATAGACCTGCATGACTGTCGCAAAAGAGGGCGAAAGGCGAAACACCGTAAAGATCCAGGTGAGCCGCACGCCGCAGATTCCTATGACTGAACAGGCCGCCGGAATAAAGGATACGCCAAACCCTCTCAGATAGCCGGACATGGCTTCCTGGGCAAAACTGAAAGCATAGGCGATAAAAATATAACCGAGGCGCGTCTGCCCGGCGGCGATTACCTCCGGATCCGTGTTGAACACCCGAAGAAGACTTGCACTGAAAAGGTAAATAATCCCACAGGAAACAATCGTCCCCAGACCGCTCTGCAAAAGACACAGTTTGAGTGTCCTCCTGCAGCGATCCGCCTTGCCGGCGCCAAAGTTCTGGCCGACAAACGTGGTGCAGGCCTGGCCGAAGGAATTCATGATATAATAGGCAAATACTTCCAGATTAAATGCCGCCGACGAAGCGGCCATCACCGTGCTTCCAAGACTGTTGACAGCCGACTGGATAATGATATTGGCAAAGGAAAAGACCATGCCCTGTACGCCGGCCGGTACGCCGATTTTCAAAATCTGTGCAAATACGTCCATATGGATCCGCAGTTTTTTCAGTGAGATCCGTATGGCAAGTTTTGTTTTCAGGAGAGAACAAAAGAGAATGACGGAGCTGGTCAGATTGGAGATCACCGTCGCCGTCGCCACCCCGTCTACGTCCATGCCGAAGCCGAGGACAAAAATCAGGTTCAGTATCACATTGAGCACGCCGGAGATCACCAGGGCAATCAGCGGCGTCTTCGTATTTCCGCAGCTGCGGAAAATCGCGGACTCGAAGTTGTACAGCAGGATCACCGGCATACCGATCAGGTAAATCCTCAGATATTTGACAGACAGCGGAAATACCTCCGGCGGCACCTCTAACATCTCAACTACTCCCGGCGCAAATATCTCTCCCAGCACCGAGACGAAAATCCCGCCAAGGATCGCCACAATGACCGAAGTGTGCACTGCCCGCGACACCTTGCGCTCGTCTTTCTGCCCGATGGCCTTCGCGATAATAACGTTGCTTCCGAGGGAGATGCCCACAAAGAGATTTACTAACAGGCCGATGACCGGCGCGTTGCTTCCCACTGCCGCCATGGCTTCCTTTCCCGAAAATTGTCCCACCACGGCCACATCTGCCGCATTAAACAGCTGCTGCAGAATACCTGTTATCGCCAGAGGAATCGCATACTTAATGATCTTATCCCCCAGCGTGCCATTTGTCATGTCTACCCGTTTGCTCATTTTCGTCTCAGTCCTTCTCAGCTTTATTTTTTATCAAACAAAATCGTGGAGCAATAGCGCTCGCCAGTATCCGGCGCAAGACACACGACATTTTTGCCCCTGCCGAGTTTCCTCGCCATCTGCATCGCTCCCCACACATTGGTTCCCGCTGAAATACCAGCGAGGATTCCCTCCTCTGCCGCCAGGCGGCGCGCCGTCTCTAACGCCTGTTCATCGCTCACAAGAAGCACGTCGTCGTAAATAGATGTGTCAAAGTTTTTGGGGACAAATCCGTCGCCAATCCCCTGTTGAAAATGACTGCCAATCGGGCCGCCCAGGAGAGCCGGCGCATTTTTTACCTCCAGCACCGTAATGTGGACATCGGGATTTATTTCCCGCAGGGCACGGCCGATCCCTGTAATCGTGCCGCCGCTTCCGTATCCGGAGCAGAACCCGTCAATGGAGAGCCCCTCCATCTGCTGGATAATCTCCCTGGCCGTCTTCTCATAGTGAACCGCCGGATTATCCGGATTTTCAAATTGCTGTGGTATAAAGACGGCCGGATCTTCTTCCGCCATTTTCAGCGCATACTGCATACAGTCGCGGATCGCCTTTCCTATATCTCCGTCGTCGTGGATCAATATCACTTCCGCTCCATACTGTGTGACGAGCATACGCCGCTCTAAACTCACCGAATCCGGCATAATGATCTTTACCTTGTATCCTTTGACGGCGCCGACAAGGGCAAGACCGATTCCCTGATTGCCGCTGGTGGGTTCACATATAATCGAGCCTGGCCCAATCCTGCCGTCCCGCTCCGCCGCCTCAATCATGTTAAGAGCCGTCCTTGTCTTGACGGAGCCTCCGATATTCATAGCTTCAAATTTTACAAATATATCCGCTGAATCTGCGTCTGTCATACGGTTTAGTCTGATGAGAGGCGTGTTGCCCACCGCCTCAAGAATGTTGTTTGAATACATCTGCCCGTAACCTCTTTCTTTTCTTACTTACCTTTTAGAATACTACATAATCCGCCGAGTTGCAAGGCCAATAAGAGCCGGGTGCAGGGGGTGAAGGGGGATAAGGGTGAAGGGGGACAAACAAGAACTGGGTGAAAGGGGGGAACAATTTCCTATACGCCAAAAAGGGCCGTGCCATCTGCACAGCCCCTTTTTGGAAAAGTTCTAAATACTGAAGTCATACCGGCCGCCGCTCTCCGATACCCTCTCCGCATCGACGGCGTTCCAGTCGAGATTTGAAATCTTATCAAGCAGTTCTTCCAAACTGTCCGCCTCGACCGTAGTGCGCCAGACATCTGCATGTTCACCGGAATAGCGGTTGAACCTGCCGCCCGGCCTCTTTTCGTCTTCCTGCTTTCCGGCGCGTCTTTCCTCGGCCGCCTTCTCCATGTACTCTCTCTGCTTTGCGCTGGATTTTTCCAACTCCGCAAAGAGGCTCGTCGTACCGTCCTCATTAAAGGTAATTCCGATTCTGGTTATCTCTGTGATGGTATCCCCGTCCCCGTCGGAGGCGCTCTTGAATCCAAAACGGGCATTGATCTCTTTCGACATCTCTACCGCTCTTTCCATTCCCTGCAGTTTCTCCTGCGCATACGCCTCGTCATTTGCCATACGCTCCAGTTCCTCACTGGAAAATATCACGGAAAATTCCTTGGTGCCGCTCTTTGCCAGGGATTTCAGATCCTCGCCGCTTTCCCCCACAAAGAAATCATAATCGCCGTATTTTTTCCGAAGATCTTTGAGAAATTCCTGTGCCTTTGCAGAGAGCTTCGACTCGCCCGTCCGCACCACGCTTCCCGTGCTCTCCGATGCTCCCGCCTTATGCGCCCTGCCGGAGTTCTCATGCGCCCTTGCTGCGGAAACGCTTCTGTCTCCGTTTTTCTTTACGTCTTTTTTCGTACTGCCCATAGCATTTGAGTAATTGATTGCTGCAACGTCCATGTTCATATTCCTGTCCTCCTATGACTTTATTCCGGATAAATATCCCATACTCCTATATTTGTTATCGGCATCTTTTCCCGAAATATTTACAGGGACACATGGATATGCCTCATCACCTGTCACTCTCCCTTGATCCCCGCCACAAGGCAGTCCAAAATTTCCTCGTCGCTCTGTGCCTTTCCGCTCCTCTGCAGCTCCATCATTATCTCTATGATCCGAGGCAGATATATCAGGGAATTCCCCCGCTTCACAAAGCCTTTACATATACTTGTCAGCATACTGTAGGATATTTTTTCCGGAACTATGCCCTCAATCAGTGCGGAATGGCTGAACCTGAGATTATCCGTCAAATCCTTAATCATGTCCACACTCAGAATCTCGTCATACCGGCCCGTGACTGTCTCTCTCAGCTTATCAACAATATATGGCAGAGAAATCGTCTGCTCCGCCGGAATATCTTCCTTATACACTACATTGTTGTATGCTACTATATGAAATTCCCGCGGATTCAGGGAAAATTCATCGTATATCCTCACCACGGGCATCAGAATCCCCTGCCGGGAGAGTTTCACTCTCAGTTCCGCTATGGCTTGAAAATCCGTATCCTCAAAAACCGGCAGCAGTTCCCTTCCAAAAATAATTTTCAGCGGCTCCAGGGCATTTCTCAAATTTCTCCATATCTCATCTTGAATTTTCGGATTCCCGTCTTCTGCAACGATCTTCTCCTCTATCTGCAAAAGATAATCCGCACTCACCTGCAAAATCGTACACAGAGGTTTTATCAGGCCCACATCCGGATAGCGCACCCCTCTCTCGTACTGACTCAGCGCCTGTGGGGTAACGCCGAGCCGGTTTGCCAGCTCCTCCTGTGTCAACCCCATTTTCCTCCTACATTCCGCGATACGCTTTCCAAATTCATTTTGTGATAATTCGAAGCACATACTTAATCTCCTTTCCGGAACGCCATATAATATATTTTTTTGATTGGCGCCCCCTGTATAACCACAGTATACAGGTTTCCGTCCGGAGTCGTCTACCAACGCTTTGTTTAGTGGCAGTAAACACCATAGGGACACCCTATATCCTCATGTCAAATCTGCCGCCTTCACCGGAATCGTCGGACGGTTCCGCCTGTTTCTCCGGCGACATTTCCTCCGCTGCTTTTTCCAGCATCTCCTGCAGCGCCTCTTTTCTGTCCGCCGCTTTCTCCTTTGTCCTTTCCAACAGTTCTTCGGCCTTTTCGCGTGCCGTTCCGCGTGCCTTTTCACGGGTGGCCTCAATGTGCTTCTCTGCGTTTTCCTGCGCCTCCCTGCGGAGCTTTTCATTTAATTTATCCCTCCGAACCGTCCGGGCCGTGTGCCAGATCTTTCCGTCTTTATCTATATACCAGTGACTGTACTCTGTCGTGAAACCGTCCGCCCCCGTAACGCTTCGTGCCAGTTTTTCCGCCCGTTCAATATCCTTCAGCCTGTCTGCATAGTAGCGCTCTTTCTCCGGATCGTTTTTTATCTTCTCCAAAATGTCCGGATGTATGGTAAGAGTGCACGGATTTTTCCCTCTGCCCGTGAGGATTCCCCGTCCGGCGCGCACTTTCATATCCGGCGCATACTTTTGCAGTCTGTTTATATATTTGTCATATACGCCCCCTGCGTCCGTCTCTTTCTCTCCGCCGACGCCTCCGGCCTCCGTCTGCGCTGTCTCCTGTCTCGTCTGCCCCTCATAAATGCCTGCATAATTGTTGTAATTGCCCATAATTTCCATCGTTCTGTCCTCCTTGATCATAAATCGTCTGAATTCCGTTTCTCTGCTACAATATCTTCAGAAGCCGTACCCGCCAATCGCTTTCCTGACTGTCATAGGGAATCTTGACAATCTCCTCCCCTCCCTCTGCTTCATAGCAGCAGGAGCAGCCTTTCCCGCCGACGCCCGGAAGTTTATAAAAGCCCCCGAATACAATGAAAATATCTCCCGTCGCATTTCCTCTGTGCAAATACGACTCAAACTCTTTCCGCCGCACATAGACATATCTGTCGTCATAGGAAATGATTTGGTGCAGCCAGACGCCGCTGTCATAAAAGGTGACGTTTTTGCCGTCGAAGGCATAGACGATCATCGCGTCGTTTTCACCATATTCATTGTATCTGGCATAGGATACCGTCTTTATCCCCGCGACCGCGACTGCCGCGCACAGCAGGGCGGCGGCCAGCGCTCCGGCTGCCGTTCCGCGCCTGTACGGGCGGTATCCGACAATCCGTCCCACTCTCTGTCGGATATTCCGGTATTCCTTATCGCCCGCAAAGGTGGCATACATATTAAAATTTCTGCTCTCTGTCTGCAGGAGACGCATAGTTCGTATCAATAGCTGTCCGTATTCATACGCTCCCGTCCCGCCCTTTTGAATGGTCGTCCAGTCGCAGATTTCCTCCATGTCCTCGCGGAAATACTTTGTGCCCGCCGCGAGCAGCGGATTGGGCCACAGCAGTACCCGCAGAACGTCCCACAGAAAATACAGTATAAGATGTCCCAGCCGTATGTGCTCTTTTTCGTGGAGCAGAATGGCCTTACACTCCTCCTCGCTGTATTGTTCCAGTATAATCCGCGGCATCACGATTCGGGGCCGGAGTACGCCCGCCGTGTACGGCGTGACGGGAAATTCTGTGACATAGACGGAGACGCCGGCGATCTGCCGCCTTTCCATACCCTCCGCCAGTTTCTTTAATTTCCTTCTCCGGTAAAACAGGCGGACGGCATAGACAAGCACGACCAGAAAATACAGCCCGCCTATCCACTGGCGGCGGATCAGAATCCCCGTCCACCATGAAAACAGGGCGACTCCCACTGGATTTTCATAGAAAAATTTCATCTTCCCGACAAACAGAACCGGAATAAACAGGCTCCACAGCGCGCCCTTCAAAAATACCCTGTCTCTCAACGGCGTCTTCCGCAGAAGCAGAACAGCGGCGGACACCACAAGGGAAATCATCGCGCACCGGACAAGCTGTATCGTGTAATAGACCGAGCAGAACCCCAGAAGTTCCCTGACACTGTTTATAAATTCCTGTATCATTCTTTCTCCTTACCCGTCTCTCTCCTGCTTTCCCTGCACTGCTCCATGCACTCCTCCAATTCCCGAAACTGCTCCTCTGTCAGCTCTGCGCTCTGGAGCAGCGCCGCCATCGCATTTTTGCCGTTGCCCCCAAAGTAGCTGTCCACAAACCGGCGGCTTTTTTCCCGTTCACATTCCTCCCTGGATTTCCGGACAGAGTAATGGTAAACCCTGGCGTCGTGCTCGTCCACGGCATAATCCAGCACACCCTTCTGCCACAGGCGGTTTAGCAGGACGCGCACCATGCGGGGGGACATATCCGTCCTCTCCTTCATTTTCCGGATCACTTCCCTCGCCGTCAGGGACGCTTTCCTCTCCGCCCAAAAAACCTCCATGATAAGCCATTCGCTCTGGCTTGGCGTCGTTTCCCTTTCCATCATTTCCTCCCTCTCTGGTTATTTCACTATATATTTCGGACGGAGGCGTCTATTTGTTAATGGTTGTTCCTAAATTTTGTTAATGTTTGTTATCTTTACCGGCACAGGCCGTCCGGATCCAGCCGCATCTGCCTGTCGATCCAGCTTTTCTGCGAGGCGTTATGGACAACCTCGCCCGGTATGCTTTTCCCAATAAGAAACGGAGACTGCGGATCGTGCCTTTTCATATTTTCCCTCACGCGCTCACCACTCGTATTGGCATAGCAATACCGGCACAGGTGCCCGCACGTATCATAGGCGCCGATATCCACTCCGAGCAGACAGGCGCACTCTCCCCTCCTCTGGTTCTTCTTCACTGACGGGGGATTCAGGCGCCTTTTCAGCGCCTTCTCAAAAGTGGCTGTCGTCATGCAGCCCGCACAGTCCGCCCCGAAGGGCGCAAGCTCGTCTCCCTCCGCACAGGGTTTTAGCGTCATGCCATACTCTGCGGCAATTCTGACAAATTCCCTGCCCAGACGGAGCCTGTCCTCTCTGGAGACCTCCCCTGCTTCGGGAAAATTGTGCGCCACCTTTTTGTATATGTCGATAAAACTGATCACGCAGGTTTTGGTATAACCGGACAGGGTTTCTGACATTTTGGAAAATTCTTCTATGTGCCACTCCACCGAATACCTCTCATTTACAAAGACAGGATCGTATCGCCAACCCACGGAGTCCACGCCCACCAGTCCGGAGAGTCTCTTGAAATCCTCCATCACCTTTTCCCTGTCAGGGACATTCGGTTCGATCTCTCTCCCGTAGGGCGTAATTGTGACAAACCAATACTGTCCGTAGGGCTGCAGCACGTCTATATGCGGAAGCATGGGACTCGGATTTTTCGTGCAGAACGCAATCAGATCCACCACGTCCGGCGACAGGCTGTACCGCGTCACACTGAGCGGATTGTACGGGTTGCGCACAAGAACAAAACCGGCCTTGAGCCGGTTTATCAGCCATTCATGGTAAAAGGCGGGAATATCTGTTCTCATTCCGGTCTGTATAATCATCGCAGCCTCCTCTGTGCAGAAGTCCCGCAGACTGGCCTGCCAAAACTTCAATCAACGAAAAAGGCCTGGAGAAAATCGGCCAAAAGGCTCTGACCGATTCACTCCGGGCCCTCATAAAAGAAATCGCTGTAAAACCGCGCCGCATATGCGCGGGCTGTACAATGCAATCTCCCACTGTAATCGGGGCAACAGGATTTGAACCTGCGACCTCACGGCCCCCAGCCGTGCGCGCTACCAAGCTACGCCATACCCCGTACAGGAAGTAAAATCCCATTTGACTTTATTCCTGTAAATATAGTATACGATTTTCACGCATTTGTCAAAACAATTTTATACGGATTCCCATTGCGCTCTTTTACCCCTCCATCAATCGCCAAACAGCGGTGTGGAAAGGTATCTGTCTCCGGAGTCCGGAAGGAGCGCCACAATGTTTTTACCGGCATTTTCGGGCCTCTTTGCGAGAATTGCCGCCGCTTTCAGGGCCGCTCCTGACGAGATACCGACAAGGATTCCCTCTGCCAGCGCAAATGCTTTTCCCTCCGCGAACGCATCTTCATTTTCGATCGGGATGATCTCGTCATAAATTTGGGTATTGAGCACTTCCGGCACAAAGCCGGCGCCGATTCCCTGAATTTTGTGTGCGCCCGCCGTCCCACTGGAAAGAACCGGACTTGAAGCCGGCTCCACAGCCACTATCTTCACGCTCGGATTCTGCTCCTTTAAGTATTCTCCGACGCCTGTGATTGTTCCGCCGGTTCCCACGCCCGCGACAAAAATATCCACCTGTCCGTCTGTCTGCCGCCAGATCTCCGGCCCCGTAGTGGCCTTGTGAACAGCAGGATTGGCGGGATTTACAAACTGCCCCAGAATAACGGAGCCCACAATCTCCCGATTCAGTTCTTCGGCCTTTGCAATCGCCCCTTTCATACCTTTGGCTCCCTCTGTGAGCACAAGCTCTGCCCCATATGCTTTGAGGAGGTTTCTGCGCTCCACGCTCATCGTATCCGGCAGGGTGAGAATAGCCCTGTATCCCTTTGCCGCCGCGATTGCCGCCAGACCTATCCCTGTATTTCCACTGGTCGGCTCGATAATGGTGGCACCCGGCTTCAGCTCTCCGTTCTTTTCCGCTTCTTCAATCATGGCGAGGGCAATTCTGTCCTTGACAGAACCCGCCGGATTCAGATACTCCAGTTTTGCGAGAATCGTGGCCCCGTCTATTCCGGCCTTCTCCGCATAGCGGTTCAATTTCAGAATGGGAGTTTCTCCCACCAGTTCCAATGCGCTTTCTTTGATTTCCGACATATTAGTTCCCTCCGTTCTTTATTGCCTATCATTTACATAGGATATATATGATTTAATACTGCTATTATACACATACACCGCTCTACTGTCAATTATTTTTTGGGGATTTTCCGACAGATTTTCCAGCGGAGAGCTTTTAGTTCCCAAGTTCAGTAATTTTCCCGTGATCCATCTCATATACCCGATCACACAGTAATTCTATATCTTCCGTAGAGTGCGAACACAACAGAATTGTTTTCCCCTGCTTCTTCAGTCCCAGAAAATATTCCCTCATTCTGACAACTCCTTCCTTATCCAGACCATTGAAGGGTTCATCTAAAATCAAAATTTCAGGATCTTCCATTACCGCCTGTGCCAGTCCTAAACGCTGCCGCATACCCAGAGAGTATTTTCGCACCGCCCGCTTCATATCGGGATCCAGTCCAACCATACGCATTACCTCCCGAATTTCTGGTTTTTCTACTTTTCCCTGGATTGACGCGAGCAGGCACAAATTTTTTATTCCCGAATAATATGGAATAAAGCCGGGAGTTTCAATGATAATACCGGCATCTGGTATAAAGTCACAATCTTTTCCTATTTTCTTGCCCTTTACCAGTATCTCCCCGCCAGTGGGACGGACAAAACCACATATGCATTTCATTAGCATCGTCTTACCGCTGCCATTTCTTCCTACTATTCCGCAAATTTCCCCCTGAGCACACTGCAGGCTGATGTGATCCAGTATTATATTCTTTTTGATTTTTAGCAAAACATCTCTCACAGCAATCATTCATCTGTCCTCCTGTCTCAATAAAACATTCGCTTCCGTAATTTTTTAAGGGAAAGCGCGATTATTATCCCTTCCAGCAAAGCCAGATACAAATATGAATAAGCCAGCGGCAATGACAATCTCCTGTATACAAAAACATTATGCGAAAGAAGCACGGCATGGCAAAAGGGAGAAATCCACATAATCCATGCCCGGTATTCATAAAAAACAAGCACAAAAAAAATCGAAATCACATTTAAAATAATGCCGACCAGTTTTTTTTCAATAATAGAGAAAAATAAAACAATAGTTCCCATCAGCGTCATACACAAAACGAGCAGTAGTATGCCATGTATCACTGACTGATATGGCATATAATATTTGAATCAATGTCATTTAGTTTAACAAGTTAATAGTTATATGTAAGTGGTTCCTATTCATTGGGAGCCGCTTTTTATACTC
>CANRFJ010000031.1 GCA_947629865.1 uncultured Lachnospiraceae bacterium
CTGAGATCGTATGCTTTTTCAATACTTATGCGGCTTTAAAGCAGTTTTCTATTCCACACATTCTGATGATGAGCCAACATTTTCCCTTTATTATATATTTATGATCCCATTAAAATACATCCTTTGGCACGCACGTCCATCTGTAATGCCTCTCTCCATCATCCTTGTCATAACCGCTCTCCGGCACGCACTCGAACTCCTCCATATCAATAAACGGCGTCATCGCCGCCTCTAATTCCTCCTGATTGGGAATGGATGCGCTATCCACCAAAATTCCGGAAAAATCCAATTCTCCCTCAAATTCAAACGGGGTTTCGTATTCCGTCACACCAGACCATTTTACCAAATATTTCCTGCCGTTTCTCTTTAAAAATTCAATCCTGCCCTCTGTGATTATTTCCGTATCAAAGGTCTGGATATATCCGGCATCTTCGCCATTGTCGTTTTCCTCCTCGTCCCATTCCAATGTAACACCCTCCAACTCCTTCCATGAATGGACATCTTCGATTCGAAAGCCGTTCTCGTGGTACAGGCAGGGGCTGACGGTCTCCTCATCCTCATCAAGCGTTCCTTCTTCCATCTTAATATAAATAACCCATACAAATTCCGTATCTTCCTCATCATCCCATGTTCTAAATGCAGCGGTTAAGTCCGCCTCTTTAATCTCAAATTCCGATTCTCCTAATTTAAACATTTTTTCTCCTTTCAAGCGCCGTTGCACACTATTTTTACTCTTTCTTCTTTTATACACGCATTGCATGTTTCTGTCAATATGCGATTTCGGAAAATAATGGCAGCAGGGAGCTGCTCTCTGAAATTATACTGTTCTTTCATGTGCCTTGATTGTTTATTCATATTTTACAGACTTTTCAAAAAATCCAAAATAGTCCCAGTCACAAGACCGATATCATCATCCAGCCAGCGTTTATCACTTGTGTCCAACCGATTGATAAACCTTCGGTCGGAGAACACTGCTGATATACGCTTCACGATATCATCTATATTGTTTTCCCTCATATTCGGATCATCGAATATGTATGTACCGAAACATTGTATCAATGAATCCTTATTCATGTTGCCCGAATGATAATACATATCATAAACATCCTTGTATCTTGTGCTGAATGAACCAAACTTCAAAAGCGAACGCAGCTTTTCCGAAAACATTTGCTCTTTGGAATTTATCAAAAGCGAGGCTCCCTCATCACTAAAGGCAATGTCAAAGCAGTACTCCTCCTGCTCAATATCCAGATGATTATGCACTCCAAGGTCAACCTTACTATCCATACTATTGCCATAGCGGTCAGAAATCTTTATAAAAACTCGTTTCCCGCTGTAATCCTGCTGGCTGAGTTCTTCAATAGCACCCACTCTTTTGAAAGAAATACCATCAATGCAATTCAGTGTATGCACAAACCTGTCTATAGAATCATCTGCAAGCGGATATCTGATAAAATCAATATCCATATCCTGTGTTGCCCGCCTTATATTCCCAGTCACACTCCTCATGACCACGCCACCCTTTATAGTCACATTACGGCTCAATGTGCTTTTTGAAATTGCTTCAAGAACAAGATCCTGACATACCCTCGCCCGTATATCCGCTTCGTTGTCGTACCCAAGCCCCCTGACAACTCCTATCATCTTCTGTAAATTATCCAGTCAGAACACCTCCAGTTCCAATGTCTCTATGACCATATTAGTCTTTGGCAGCAAATACGCATACTCTTGTACTGCCTGTATATTCATATTATTAATAATCTTTCTGTAAGAACTGATTAATTCTTTATAATAGTCAAAAGGAAACTTAGGTTTACTCCGCACCAGTTCGACCAGCATCCTCTCTTTGCTGTACATTTTCACAGAGGCCCCGTCAACTACAACATTCTCCTGGCCAAGTTCAAGGTAATCACTATTTTCAAAATTCTGTTTTACCCGCTTATCCTTAATCTTGGATGAATTTTTATCAGTAGTCAGATAATACTTTGCGGGTATCGTATCCGTAAGACCATGATAATAAAAAGCACTGTTCATAGAAATAATTCCGTAAGGATACTTAAAACTGATAATGGCAATTTCAGGGACGTACTGCTCATCAGAATATATTCCCGTTTCTATTTTGAACAGTTTACCTGCCGATATCTGCTTTTTCATTCGGTAATCTGTCTTATATTTTTTCAAACATTGCTCATATGAATAAAGCACTTAACCACCTCTTTTAAGTATAAATCCGTAATTTTTTGTTTTTTACGGATATTCACTTAAATTATCTCCTATTTTTTTCTTTTTGTCAAGAAAAATCTATTAAAATAGTATCTTCTTTTCGAACGGATTACGAATTTCATTCTATAGGAATACTTAACATTCTCCGTTCTCCTCCTCATAAGGCAGAATCAACCATTCTCCGGCCTCTGTCACTCTATAATATTGATCCGCTTCCGTTATTATTCTGATATGATCTTCCCTTTGCATTGTATTCTCCATTTATTTCTGTTGTTGTCCCTCATTCCTTGTCATACCTTTCCAAAAAGTGACATTTCTCTCCATTTTTCTTATAGGCAATCACTGTATCCAGATTCACATTTTCCACGCTCTTGAATATATTTCCTTCTACATATGGATTGCTCTGCTTTAGCTTCCGGATCAGTTCTTTTATTTCTATCCTCTTTGAACGGTTTTCCTCGTTATTACAAGTGCTGCAGGTATCGGTAAATTTGCAGGCACACTGTATAAAATGGAGTCCGTTGTAATCCCTCCACGCCTTGATATCGTCCTCCCTGACCAGATATAAAGGACGAATCAGTTCCATCCCCTCAAAATTGGTACTGTGAAGTTTTGGCATCATCGTCTGTATCTGCGCACCATAAAGCATCCCCATGAGAATCGTTTCAATCACATCATCATAATGGTGCCCGAGCGCAATTTTATTACATCCCAATTCTTGTGCAAAATGATACAAATGCCCTCTGCGCATCCTTGCACACAGATAGCAGGGGGATTTCTCTACATTATATACAGAATCAAAAATATCTGATTCAAATATGGTAATTGGTACATCCAAGTTCCTTGCATTTTCTTCTATGACTTTGCGGTTCTCTCTGTTATAGCCCGGATCCATCACCAGAAACTTTACTTCAAAATCAAACTTATTATGCAATTTCAATTCCTGAAAGCACTTTGCCATCAGCATGGAGTCTTTTCCGCCGGAAATACAGACTGCTATCCTGTCTCCCGGTTTTACCAGTTCATACCGGTTAATTGCCTTGGCAAATTTGGACCAGATTGCTTTTTTAAATTTTTTGCGAAGGCTTTGCTCCACATCCTTAGCTTTATTTTGTTCTTCCGGCTCACTCATCTTATCCATAAGCCAGGCAATATATCCGCCTTCGAGACTAACTGCATCCAACCCCTTTTCCCTTAAAGTTTCCGCTACCTCAACACTAAATTTACCCCTGCTGCAACAAATGATTAATTTCTTTGAGGTATCTATTTCTTTGCTGTTTTCAATTTCCTCTGATTTTATTTCAACTGCTCCTTTGATTGCCCCATGAGCAATCTCTGTATGGTCACGAATATCAATAATCTGGTAAGTATGTTTGTCCAGCTTCTTTAATTCTTCCACTGTAATACTCATATCACTGTTGCCTCATTTCTATCTCACATAAATCCTTTACTATCCTACATCTATATCCGGATTAATTTCAAGTATCCGCTCTTTCATCACTTCTGTCTTATATTTTTCCCCAAGGAATATGCTTTCGCAGGATACCCGCTGCGTCTTGTCATTTCCGGCGTGCCGCAGCCTTTTCCGAGTACCCTTCCCTGATCTTCCAGATTCAGATACCGCACCAGCGTGTCATAATGTGATTCCAGCGACTCAAACGTCCAGTCATCGCTATTCCATGCCACGGACAAAAGCGCCGACTTCATATGCTTTCTCTGGATACTGCTGTTAAATGCACAAAACCGGTCAATCAGTATTTTAAGCTGGGCGCTCATTCCGTAATAATAAAGCGGCGTCACAAATACCATCATATCCGCTGCCAGTATTTTCTGACGGATTTCGTTTACATCATCTTTTTGCACGCACGGCCCCTCATAGCCGCAATGGATACAGCCGATGCAGGGGTGGATGTCGGCATGGGCGGCATCCATCACCTGCACGCTGTGTCCCGCCTCCTCCGCGCCTTTTCGGAACTGCTCCGCCAGCATATTGGAGGAGCCGTTTTTGTTGGGACTGCCTTCTAATATCACAATCTTCATAGAGTATTCACCCACACTTTCAATTCGTCTTTGTTTGTAGCAAAAAAATAAGCGACAGCGCCATCATGACTGCAAGTAAAATTACTATTTTACTTTCATTTCAAACCCCATTCCGGAGCGTTTTCGCGACGGGGCGACGCGAATCTCAAATTCGCGTCTGCCATCAGGGGAATTTGTGACGCTCCGGCACAAATTCCCGTGTGAAAAATCAGCACATCAGTGTGATTTTTCACACTAAACCTCCATATTGTTTCCCATCTACCGGCTCCAGCCATTCATTCGATCCGTTTTCACCCGGCACCTCAATGGCAAGATGGGAAAACCAGCTGTCCGGCGCTGCGCCGTGCCAATGCTTGACTCCTACGGGGATATTGATGCAGTCGCCCGGCTTCATTTCCACGGCGTCTTTGCCCCACTCCTGATAATACCCGCGCCCGCCGACGCAGATTAGGATCTGTCCGCCACCTTTATCGGCATGGTGGATATGCCAGTTGTTCCGGCACCCCGGCTCAAAGGTCACGTTGAAAATCCCGACCTGGTCTCCCGATACCGGAGCGAGATAGCTCTGTCCCGTAAAATACTGCGCAAAGCCATCGTTTGGCGCGCCGATAGGAAACAGCATCGAAGCAGCATGAGCCGCCTTTGCGTCCTCCGCGGAAGCCTCCTCGTTCCATACATCTTTTGCCAGACGGAATACCGCCCATGCCTTCGGCCAACCTACATAGAAGCCTACATGAGTTACGATGGCGGCAATCTCCGCACGGGTTACGCCGTGAGCTTTGGCATTTTCCAGATGATAGGTCAGCGACGAGTCTGTGATTCCGGAGCTCATCAACGCGACCACGGTGAGAATACACCGCGTCTTTACATCAATGTCCTGATTGTTCCAGTTCTCTCCAAAGAGAATGTCGTCGTTGAAATGGGCAAAGTCCGGTGCGAAATCGCCCAATTGATCCCTGCCTGCTGTCTGTGTGATTTTTTCCATGATATAATCCTCCTGTTATTGAATATTTTCTGTTTTCTATACGTTCTGCCGAATATTCCGGCAGTCTGTCCCGATACGATTTCCACAGCAAAAAACTACACTACGTTTCCTGCCTTCTGCTTGCCGTTTTGCGCCATCACGCCTACCAGCGCATGAGGCACATATAATTCTTCGAGATAGTTAATCTCCTCCTGCGTCAGCTCCAAATCGACTGCTTTCGCCGCACCCTCCACATGGGAAAGCTTTGTCGCGCCCACCACGGGAGCGGTCACTTTCGTCAAAAGCCACGCGAGAGATATCTCCGTCATAGAGACGCCCCGCCTGTCGGCCAGCTCCGCGGCGCGGGCAATAATTTTCGCATCCGCCTCCGCCGTAGCGTCGTATTTGAACCTGGCATAGGAGTCCTGCTCCAGCCGCTTCGATGTCTCGCCGGGGCGCTTAGAGAGCCGCCCTCCGGCAAGTGCGCTGTACGGCGTCATGGCGATATTCTTGTCGGCGCAGAAAGGAGCCATCTCCCGTTCTTCCTCGCGGGCGATCAGGTTGTAGTGCCCCTGAACAGACACAAACTCCGTCAAGCCATGCTCCCTCGCATAAAAGTTTGCCTTGGCGAGCTGCCACGCGAAGCAGTTGGAGATACCGATGTACCTGACTTTACCCGCCTTAACTGCGTTATGCAGTCCCTCCATGATCTCCTTCATGGGCGTGTGGTAATCCCACATGTGGTAAATGTAGAGATCCACATAGTCCATGCCGAGGTTTTTTAAACTCTGATCCAGATAATTTTCAATGTGCCTCTGTCCGCTGATTCCGGCGTCAATCTCCTCCTGCGTCCGCGGCGTAAATTTCGTGGCAATCACAACATCGTCCCGCTTCGCAAAGTCCCTGATTGCACGTCCGACATACTGCTCGCTGGTACCGTTCTGATACACAATCGCGGTGTCGTAGAAATTGATTCCCAAATCGAGGCCATGTCTGATAATCTCCCTTGTCTGCGTTTCGTCCACCGTCCAGCTGTGCTGTCCGGTAGTTGCATCGCCAAACCCCATACAGCCCATGCAGATACGCGACACCTTCAAGTCTGATTTTCCCAAATTCGCATACTTCATTGAAAAACCTCTTTTCCTTTAATCTTTCAGCAGACCTCTCACACAGTTGTATGTGATTTCATAAATGGTCATAAACACATAGTTCACACCCGCCTGCTCCATCGCTGTCCGCTGTTTCTCATTGACTACCGTATACGGATAGATCCCGAACATGAACGGGAAAAAAGTGTACAGAAAGCGCTGTTTGTCATTCATCGGCATCTCTGGAAAATACTGCTCCAGACAGCGCATGACCGCACGCAGGGAACCCCCGTAAGCCACCTTAAACTCCGTGAGCCGCTCCAGCCGGCTGCTGCTCTCTAGATCATAATGGTTCATCGACATAATCTTTAAAAGCTGCTCCCTCTTTTCCAGGGAATGAGCCAGCTTATCGGCAAATTCGTCTTTGGTAAGCGTTTCATTTTTCTCCCGCATCCGATCCAGATCGGCAATCCAAAGTTCATTTTCCCTCTGCAGTAAGGCGAGGAATATTTCTTCTTTTGTCTGAAAATAATTATAAATCGAAGTTCGGGTAAAGCTGGTTGCGTTTGCGATGTCCTTCAAGGTGATTTCCTTGAAGCTTTTTGTCTTATAAAGTTCCTCACAGGCGTTGATGATTTCTTCCTTCCTCGCATTGGTAAGCTCCGGCGATCCCTTTGGCATCTCGTTTCCTCCCATTTTTTATTCTGACATCGTGTCAATATGAAGTATAGCACTGTTCTGACATCGTGTCAATACGCTTGCACAATTTTCCATTTTCTTTTTCGTTTCTCCCAATCAGAATTTTATTTTGAATTCTACCCTTGCACGGCCTCCTACATACTCTGCAAACTTCTCCCCATCAGAGGGCCTCCCCACAATACTGCCATAATGCGTCGGAACCACAACATCTGGCCGTATGCTGTCCACGAGTTCTGCCGCTTCTTTCGCGGCCATTGTATAGGTGCCGCCAATCGGTATCAGCGCAATGTTGCACTGAACCGCCTTTGCCTCCTCCGTAGCATCTGTATCTCCGGCGATATAGATGCGTTTTCCCTCAACCTGAAGAATATAACCCACCCAGCCGGCGCTCTTTGGGTGAAATGGCTTCAACGCATTATATGCCGGAACAGTCTCGAACTCCAAGCCCTCCACTTCCTGGCAGACACCCGCTTTTACCGTCACAATACATTTTACCAGCCCGGAAGCCTCCTGCGCCTTTCCCTCCATCTTCTCCGGCACAATCAGGACTGTCTCATTATTTGCCGCTTTTTCAATATCTTCCGGCGAAAAATGGTCATAGTGGTCATGCGTAATCAGAATATAGTCTGCATCATGCGCTTCTGCCTTCAGCCGAAACGGATCAATGTAAATCGTCCTGTCCCCCTTCTTAATACGGATGCTGTTCTGTGTAAAAACCTCAATATTTTCTATCATAAAGATACCTCCTGTCAAAACTATATTTTTTCTGCGACTTTTTTCAGATCAGTAAGCTGCTGCGCTGAAATGCGCTTATATGGAAATTGTAACATTTCATCTTCTCAGCCTCAACCAAATTTTTTACTTTTTCCTCTACCGATAAAACCGTCCTGTCACTTTTGTAGGTTTGTCATTTTTGTAGGTTTGTCACTTTATAGTGGAAAGCAGCGGGTAAGTGTAGTATAATTAAATAACTGATTTTGAACTAACAGAAGGAAAAACCAATTGGAGGAAAAGAAATGAATATGGAAAAATGGGATGCCTATGATTCAAATTTTAAGAAAATTGATGGAAAAATACTTATCCGTGGTGAAGAAAAGGATATTCCTAACGGAGTATATCATTTAGTATGTGATATTTTAGTGAAACACACGGACGGAAGTTATCTGTTGATGAAACGGGATCACAGAAAATCCTATGGCGGAATGTGGGAGGCGTCAGCAGGAGGGAGCGCCTTGATCGGGGAAACTCCGTTGCAATGTGCTGTCAGAGAGCTTAGAGAAGAAACCGGAATTAATACAACTGCATTGACAAAAGTGGGTACAGAGTTTGATGATAAAACACATTCTGTATATGTAGAGTTTTTATGCGTTACAAATTGGGAAAAGACAGCCATACAACTGCAGGACGGTGAAACGATTGATTATAAATGGGTTAATCGCGAAGATTTGATCACTATGGGCAGGAATGAATTGACGACTACGAGAATACAAAAGTATATTGATGAGTTGAGATGTGGGAGATGATGATGCCCATCATAATTTGAATCGTATTGAAAGTGAATTCGGCAGATTTTCCTCCTCCAATAACACATTGTGCACGAATCCCCCTTTATGTGCACGAAATCTTTATAAAGATTTTGTGGGAAGAGACTGAAAAAAAGAAAAACAGCTATTAAAAACCAAAACCTAAATAGCTGTTTTTCCAATTTAATATTTCTTTAATATGTTGCCAACACAGAATATTGATAATTATCCAGATATTGTTTATACCACTCACTTCCGTAATCAAAAAAAATATCCTGCTCCAAGTCATGTAAACCAGCAGATGAATACCCAATAGACAACACCATATCTGGCACATTTTCCCATCCCTGTTCTGCCACCTCTTGAATCCAACTACAGACAGCCTTTGTGTAATCTTCTTTTGCCTCATACGGAAAAATCGGATCTTTCCATACTTCCTCACGAATCAGCGTTTTTATATCTGTCCCATCTTCTGTATAATATGTGCCATTCTCTTCCTTCAACTCATTTAATTGGTAACCTGTGTATTTATACACCTCTCTATAAGCCCAAACTTTGTGAACACTCAATTTATTACTTATCTGGGTGCCATGAGCACCATCTTGCTCCGAAAACCACTTGATTTGCTCCCAAAGATGCTTTCCATTTTCTCCTTGATTTAGTGCAGATTCCATTTTTTCCTTTATGACAGCATCCTCACAATTTACGGAAACATAATAACTGTAAGGATCTACCCGAAAAATGTACTGAGAGGCTTCTCCTACTTCAATTTTATTTTTTGAAAATAAATTTTTGAGCTGTGCATCACATAACTGTCTATAGTAAGAAATTTGACAGGCATTTATTTCGTCATAATTAAGAGTCAAATTATTTACACGAAATACCGAGTCAAGCATATTTGCACCTGCCACTTTTCCTCTTTTCAACATGGATATTTCATTACGATACCCGATACTTCTTTCTTCTCTGGTTAAATCTGATGTAAACCACGGACAGGTAGGATCATAATACTTTCTCTCTATATAAAGTTCTGGATCATCGTGCTGCTTCGCTTCTTCTACCAATTTACTATATTTATCTGTAAGTATTTGATAGCACACCTCGCCTGATGACACATAAGGACATTTCTGCCCAGAACGCGTAATCTCGTCACCCGCATTCTCAAGCGTTTTCTGGTTAGCCTCTCTTGCAGTTTCAAAATATGACGCAATATCAACGGTCTGGTCAAACTTAATATTATCTGACTGACCATAAACTCGAGCTGTCTTTTGAATTTCCATTGCTTCCGAACTAATCGTTAAGTAATCCCGTTTCATAGTCACGTTCTTTTCTGCTTGCGGCAACTTTTTGACACCTTTGTGCTCATCTTGAAAAAGTAATCGAAACACTGCTTCCTGTTGTTTCAGCTTGATCATATCTGTCATGACAGAGCCTCCTATATATAAAGTTCATAATTTGTATCAGCTAAATCATATTCCCAATTTATTGTCATTGAAATATTTTGCATAGTAGATGATGCTGGCGATAATACGTTATAACAAAACATGAATTGCTGTTTTGCCGGAATCAAATCATCTACAGAAATTCCAAAATGACCACTGGATGAACTAGATACTGTTGATTCATACCAAATTCCTACCGAAACCGGCATGATCTTGTGCCTTACATTCCCCTGACTTGGAGACTGAGTACCTTTTGTTTGAATAGATGAAACAATCGCATTAGGCGGTATAGATGTATTGTTTGTAAGGTTAAGACTCAAAATTGTAGAGTCAGTTCCGGCATAATTAACTCCTGATGAAGTAGCTGGATTTCCACTATTTCTTGCTGTACCAGAAAAACTAAAAGTCCCGCTACCCTTCCGGATTCTTTCATACATCGTAAGATTAAAATAGAATACGCCTGTTGATGTTTCAGGTCTATGAAAATGAAGGTAATATGTTTGTGTAGAAGAAGTAGTGTTATCAATATTAAATGCAACAAATTTTGTTCCCATGCTGCTTTCTAATAACTCATCAGAAATATTTTTCCAATCAACTCTTGTATTACCTCTAAATAATTCAAAAGTAGCCTCTTCCATTCTATTGCTATAACTGCTGCTAAGATAAATTCTCTTGCCTGCACCCAAGGTAAATTTATACCATTTATCAGTTTCATTCTCTTGCACAGTGGTTCCTACATTGGTATTATTATAATACGGACCCCAATTATATGCCTCGTCTTTGGTCGTGTATCCTCCCTCTATACTTGCTGCATTTGCCACTATTGCCGGTTTAATCACCGGAACTACAGACAATACAAATACAAATGACAGTACAACTGCTAACACTCTTTTTGTAATTTTTTTCATATTTATATTCCTCACTTTCTTAAATTGATCTTATACTTTAGTAAAACCTAAAAGCAAACAAACTGTTTTTAACTATTTTCTTCCTTTGTAAAAAAGTCCTATTATTGTAACTCTTCTGGCATTTCAGGCTCATATGCTCTACCCGAACACTGGCAATTTGCAAATATTGTTGCCAGCACTGCTATTACGCTAAATGCTACATTGGAGCATTTAGCTAATAATACTTTCTTTGTCCTCACGTCGATACCCCCTTTCTACTACAAATAGTCTCTCGGATTCTCTATCCCTTATTTCATGCGGCTTTCAAATCCTATTTTATAAAAATCCCCCACTTTTTTGCCAAAAACACTTGACAAATCAGTCAAAAAATGCGGTGCTTCGCGCTTCTTAATTAAAAAAGCACTCTTCATTCCGGCGCAGTCGGTAAACATTTTTGATTGGAGGCGATTTTTATGTTACCTGCTAATTATGGCGGTCACACCGCCTATCAGGATACCTTCGTATCCGGATTCCTGAATTTATTCCCTAATCCCTTTGCTGTTCCTAAACAGACATGGGATATCATTGTGAAATTTTGGTATCTTGATCTCTCTAAAACGGATACCATCATGCAGGAGTTTTATTCTCCGGCTGGCAAAGTCGCCACACATTTCCCTTCCTGCCTGCTCCGTTCCTATCTTCTGTCAATCACACTAAAAGTAGATTCCATTACCGAATGGTGCAGACTGCTTAAAATAACTCCTCGGTATGCTATCCTTAGTGGGTTTCCTCCTCATGACACTCCCAGTATTGGAACTTTTTACGATTTTTTAACCGTCTATGGCAGTCTGACAGAGACAACTACATCCAACAGATGAAGCATAAAAAGGCAAAACCAGAAAAGGGTAAAAAACGTGGTGATAAAACTCCCTGCGACACTGACAGCACTGCCGCAAAACTCCTTCCCCTTATGCAGCGCATCCACCTTCCAAACAATAATCCCTTTTACCTTATCTTTCGGCTCTACAAAGCCCAGTTCCTTGATACATCCGTCCGCAGAGGATTGATCCATCCCCGCCATCTTTCTCTTGCCGGTGACGGAACCCCTATTGAGACTGCAAGATGGGAACGTTCCAAAAGGATCTGTGACTGCCCGAAAAACTCTGACTGCAACTGGGGATTGGATTCTTCCAGAAATGAATATTTTTTCGGCTACCATCTCTACATGTTTGTTGCTACCGATTCTGAAAATGACCTTCCCGTTTTTCCATTGCTTGATCATGCTTCCAGACATGATATGCTGTCCTTCCTGCCAAGGGACAGTAAGGAATGGAAGTTGGAATTCAACAAACGGACTTCCGTTGAAAAATCAAATGAACGTGAAAAAACAGATTATAAATTAGAAGACAGCAGACACCGCTCTTCTAAGATGTGGTACTGCCGCCTCTATCAATCATGATGCCCCAACATCTTGATGCATGGAAAATGCCAACTCGTGTAGACACCATTTTTACATTCTCACGAATTGCCAATGCAGAATAATCATACCACATTTTTATAAAAAGCGCACCTCTTTTCAAGGGAAAAGTACGCCCTTTTTTCCACATTTATCTGATATCATTCCATAATTTCACAATATTCAGTTATCAAAATACAAATCTACGCCTACTCTTATGAATCCGAGAGGCTATTACAAATCAGACATCTCATTCAAAACACAGAACATCCATAATATACTCCTTTTTATAAATTTATGGTATATTTGTTTTCATGTTACGTCAATACATCGTGCACGAATCCCCCCTATCAGTTCCCGAATTCTCGATATGTATAATTTGACATTTCATCTTCATTATGATAAAGTAAGAAAAAATTATTTTAGATATTGGGGGTTTTTATGACTGCAGTTTATCTTTGGGAAATATTTGTAAACCTCATAGAAAATACGATAGTTGCTTATTTACTGTTTCATCGTCTTACATTACGAAATTCTAAATATTACATAGTAACATTTATTAGTTTTGTGATTTTTTCAAGTATTCTAGTTTCTTATTGCAATTTTCATCAAATTAACACTACTACAACTCTGCTAGCTCTTTTTCTTTTTCGAATGATATTTATTTTCTTATGTTTTAAAAATACATTCTCTGAGAAAACTTTTACTTGTTGCCTTCCGAGTTTTATGAGTATATTCGCAGATCAGATTACCTATACTATTGCACTCATCATTTCTACCACTAACCTTACTTCTTTTGATTTTTCAGGCGATAATCGTATCGTATCAACCTTGCTATTTCTGTTTTTTATATTCCTTTCCATGATTGTTTTTTTACATTTCTTAAATGATATTTCTTCTTTACCCCAAAAATTTGATGTTTTTGTAGTAATAACTACTATCATTGCCTTATTTGTGTCCACGTTTTTTTTGAATATAATCGTTGAACTAGATACCGAAACATTACCCACGAAATACCGAATACAACTTAACAGCATCAGTATCTTTATTCTTTTAGTTTTTCTCGCTATGTTATTTCTAATCCAAATTATCAGTAAAACATGTCAAGAAAACATTAAATTGGCAGAACAAATACATATGCACGAAAAAAATAAAGAGCGAAACAAAACTATTCTCCAATCCGCAAAGAGTCTGCAAAAATGGAAACACGACTACTCGAACCATTTAGCAGTAATCCATGAACTGATCAAAGCAAAGTCCTATCACCAGCTCAGTCAATATGTATCCCAGCAACGCGATTCCCTTCCACAAACTTTCCCAATTATAAGTACAGGGCATCATATCATCGATGCAATTTTAACCGACAAGTACGCTATTGCACAGTCAGAGCATATATCGTTTATGTATTCTGTTATTCTCCCTAAGCATTTTCCTATCAATGATATTGAAATCACGGGAATTTTAGGCAATCTCCTTGACAATTCAATAGAAGCCTGTATCAATATAGAACGAAAGAAAGATATCTCTCCTCTAATTAAAGTCTTTCTTAAACCACAGCGGAGTATGTATCATATTCATGTAGAGAATAGTTCCTCTGGAAACTATCTATACAAGCTTAATGGCCAATTGGACAGCACAAAAACAGATCAGAAAAATCATGGTAAAGGTTTGACAAACGTTAAAGAAATTGCCGAAAGGAATTCTGGCTTTTGCAATATAACAGCCGAAAAAGATTCTTTTACTGTTGATGTATATATTCCATTACTTACAGAGAGGTAAACCATTATGAAATTAAATGTAACAATTTTAGAAGACGAAACAACTCATGCTACGCAATTAAAACAATTGCTGGAAAAGTGGAGTGAACAAAATAATATTTCTATATCCATACGTCACTATTCTAATGATAAAGATTTTTTAGGAAAAGAATACGATGAAGACGAACTTTTTTTTATTGATATTGAATTAGGTTTGGCGAATGGCATGGACATTGCAAAACAATTACGAAAGGACGGGTTTTGCGGTAATATCATTTTTCTGACTGCTTTTTCCGAATATGTCTTTGACGGGTATCATGTTCAGGCTTTAGATTATTTGCTAAAGCCAATTAGCCAGAACAAACTTGAACAATGTATGAAACCCATTTTGAGAAACATGCAGGGGGCTTATCATGTATATAGAACAAAAACTGAAACAGTAAAAATACCATACAACAAAATATTGGCATTCACTTCTTTTCGGCACTATGTAGATATAATAACTCAACCAAATGATAATCAGATTTTTTATCGCCAAAAAATCACATTACGAAATCTGCAAAATCAATTACCTAAAGAATTTGTCCGTTGCCATCGAACAATTATTGTCAATATGAATAAAGTTATGAGATTAACCAGTAAAGATATCACACTTTCTGACAATTCTATTTATCCTGTGTCGGAAAGCTATTTGGATCATGTTCGTGAAGTCTTTTCAGAACTGCTTGATATATGACAGGAGAAAAACTATGATACACAATATCGCCATAAAAATAGTCGATTTCTTATCTAAATACGGTTCAACTCAAAAAAATCGCGACGTATACATTTACGGAACCGAATGTTTAATTAGTGAAACCATAGGCAATTTTTGAGGCATCATCAGTTTGTGTGAAACATATATGCCTGCCTCATGGCATATAGTTCATCTTATTCTGCCTTGATT
>CANRFJ010000032.1 GCA_947629865.1 uncultured Lachnospiraceae bacterium
CTGTCTCAAAAGGCTATTTTTCAATAGCTTGTTTCAGTGCGCCACTTTATGGCTTTCCTCTACTTTCTTTCACACTACGACCTCCTGCCAACAACTTTGCCTTTTTTTAAAAAAATGTGTCTGAATATCGTTTTTTTAACGCTGCTCCATATATGTTATTATCTCATTTCGTTTTTTTTGGTTCTTTTGTTATTAGATGGCGATTCAAAATACAATGTACGAGCTGATAACTCATAGTCATCCACTCCAGTAAATATTTTACAGATACAAACTCAGCGGGTCAGCATTCTCTCAATTTTAACAATTTCACCCCCATACTATATACTACACAAAAAGTAACCAAATAAAAGAACAATATATAAGATTCTCTTATTTCAATTTTAGACATATATATTAAATATTCATACACAGCATTTTTCTCATAAAAAAACTTCCATGCACCTTCACTTTGTTTCCACAATACCTCGCACACGCCGCTCACTAGATAGTCGGCCGCCAATAATATAAATACATACCCACAAAAAGCTCCTTTGAAAATACTTTTATAGTACCTTTTCAATTTATGCAGAATTAATATGCATAATATTGCCAATACAACTGACAGCAACAGTGAAAACCGTTTCATTTCCATTGAGTGATTTAAGTATAATATCACTCTAAGAATAAAACGAGTCAAGAAAATAAATACCCCTGTCAAACTATAGAAACTTTCTCTTTGGCTCATAAGGATTTCAATTATGATCCATATAGTTATAGTTATTAAACAAACAGGCAATATACCAATACCAGTAATCCCCCCCCAATATGTGCCGTACAATAGCCCCCAGCCAAATAAAGTCGTCTTAAACAAATTGAGGTTTGAGCTATTGGTTGCATATATTAACAAAAAAATCCCATACAAAATCCATATATAGTTACTAATTTCGTAGAATTCAAAAGTTCCCACAAATTGATATATTTTTACCATATGCTTAATCTCCTTCTATTCTAAAATGCATTTATAGATCATTTTCGTACAGGTGAGTATCTAGGTACTTTATATTCCACAAGGTCATCTATATCACATGTTGGGTAGTTTATGGATTGTTGAGGATGATATCTTCCTGCTCCCAGCAATCTAAGGACGATCTTTTCCACTATACCAGCACCGTTATCATTTATCCCTGCATAATCAGTATAATTTTTATATGCTATTACTGTTCCTCCCACTCTCTTAAACCATTTATATGCAAAACTTTTTTTGCCATCTGTTGCCGTGTTACATGAGTAAAACCATGTATTTACATCCCAAAACAATCCTCTCTTTGGTTTGATCTTTTTAATATCTCTTATATTTAACTCTAATTCAGATGGTGATTTCTCATAATCATAGCCTAATTTTAATTTATTATCTTGTCCATGACAAAAGAACGTAATGCTATTCACTTTATTTTTCTTTCTTTTTTTGTTAAATTCTTTTATTATACTTTTCTTATTTACAAAAAAATGAGTCTTAACCAAATTAGTATAATATCGACAATTCTGTCTTATTTTTTTCTTTTCCTCTTTTGTCCATCCATTATCAGCTATATACCAGATAATATTTTTTTTACCTTGTCGATCTAAGTCAGAGATTTTTTTCAGTGCACTTTCAATGAATTCATATGGATACTGTTTATGTTTTTCTTTTTTATAGATACCTCCTGACACTACAATTTCATCATGCCCACTCGGATCCCACTCATTCACTCCATCATTCCCACAATAAGAATACAGATGCAAACTCAGCGGTTCATCACTTTCCCCAGTATATGTATCCCTCGTCAAAAACCGTCCCGCTTCCGGCTGGTAATACCTCGCCCTGAGGTACACTTCCCCCGTCTCCTTATCATAGTATTCGCCACAGTAACGGAACGGGTTATCATCCTTACTGTCCGGCTTCACTTCATTCCCAAACGAGTCGTAATCATACGTTTTTACCACCTTCCCACTCTTATCTGTCAGCTGCACCATATTTCCATGCGGATCCGTCACATAATACTGTTTTTCTTTCTCTGTTCCTTTATCTGAATAGACTAAATCATGCCCTCTTACATACCTTTTCTTCACCTTGCCACTATCAGACAACTCCATTACCAGCTGGTCCCCATCCCACACAAAGACCGTCTTCTCCCCGTTCACGGTCTTGCCGGTGCGCAGTCCCTCTGCATCATACGTAAAACTTACCTTATAGTTTTTCGTCAAAGTCTGTATCAGCTGGTTCTCTGCATTATAGTGATTCACGACATTCTCATTCAGCCGGTTATCTCCCAGCGTCACGTCGATGTCGATGTAAGTCTCATCTTTCTTCTCACTCGGAATCTCATACCGGTTGACCGTGGCCAACTGGTTTCCGTTTTTATCATTTTTGTAGATGACAACCGAATCCTCCTCCGTGTTGGTATTCAGGGTATCTGTACGGAGCAGTTCATCGTTTTTGTTGTATTTATAAGCAGTTACCTTATTTCCAACCGTCATTTCTTTTCGGTTGTTATTGCTGTCGTAGGTGTAGGAAATGTCCTCACTGCCTGTTTTGGTTTCCTTTTGTATGCGTCCTAACAAATCATAAGTGTAAGTAGCTGTCTTGGTTGATTTTTTACCATCTTTATCAACCATATCGGAGGTTTCCTTGGACTTCTGCCCATTAGCAAGATATTCCGAGGTGTACTGGGATATTACCCCGTTACTGCCTGTCTGGTTTTTCATTGCTGTAAGGCGGTTCTGGTAATCATAAGTGTAGGTGGTGGTCAGATTATTCCCCGGCACAGTTCTCTCAGACAAGTTCCCATCCGTATCATAGGAGTATCTCACTACTTGGCTTCCCTTTTCATCAGTAACAGCAGTCAACTTGGACTCTCCATCATAGCTGTATTGCAGGGAAAGTTTCGTGTCATCCCCTACCTGTACCGCAAAAGCAGACTTATTCCCAGCACTGTCATAGGTGTACTTCTTGACCACATCCCTATTCCTAGTCAGTTTTGTGGTTTCTCTTGTGACCTGGCCGGATGCATCCTCATACACAAATGCAGTATCATCCTGTGTCGCCACATCCCCATAGGCATTGTATGTATAAGAATGCTTCGTCTCTTTTCCAGTTTTTTTCTCTTTTGCCACCATCTCCGTTAAACGGTTCTGGTAATCATAGGTATTCTTCTGGGTGTTGCCGTTTTTATCCACCGTTTTCGTCAGGTTGCTGTTGACATCATAAGTATAGGTTTTCCTCCTGCCCTCCGGGTCAGTAAAAGCAACCAACTGATTTTTCCCGTCATATTCATACTTTGTCTCAGCAATGGTATCGGTCTTTTTCTTTCCACTGACTTCTAACTGATAGGTCTTTCCTGCATAAGAGAACATATCGGCACCATCGGCAGCATCCGCCTCTTCCGACACGGTAAGCGTCAGCGGTGCGGTCATTCCGGTAAACTGGCGCACTTTGTTCCCCTGAATGTCATAGACATACTGGACATACTGTGCCGAAGAACCGTCAGGTTCTTTCTCCCCCTCCAAGTGGCTTTTGACCATGACAAGGTTGCCACGCTTATCATAAGTATACTCGGTTTTTGCCGTCCTGTCACGGTCAATCTGTTCGTTCTTTTCCGTCACATTTCCCGTATTATCATATTCTGTCGTGGTTTTCTGGTAACTGGTACTGCCATCTTTCTTTTCCTGTGGAATCTCGGACTGAATCATACGTCCGAGAATGTCATACTCATACTTGGTTGCCACATTCTCTTTGGTGCCCCTAGGGGTGTATTGCTTTGTCACCTTCCCCTGCTCGTCATAGTCTGTCTTGACAGTCTGGGTCTGCCATTCCGTCTCACCCTCTTTCCGGCTTTTTTTCTCGGTCTGGCTGACATTTCCGTTATCATCATAAGTGGAGAGGGTCTGCATCTCATAGGCAGGAAGCCATTTTCCGTCCTGCTGTTTTCTGGTAACTGTATTTTCTTTAATGGTTCTGCCAAAGTCATCGCTTTCATAGGTGGTGGCTGTCTCTACCCTGTTCTTTCCACGGATGGCAGTGTTTGTCTGGGATAAGGTATTTCCTTCCGCATCCGTTACGGTTTTTGTGATGTTTTCGCTTAAAACCGCATCATTGAACTGGTCATAATACCCCTCTGCATCTGCCTCCGGCTGGTATTTGGCAGGATTTAAGGTCTTGCTGTAACTGGTGGAAATGGTCTGTGCCTCGTCATCTTCCCCGATTACCTCTGTCTCGCTCTTGCTAAAGCTCCATGAAGTGCAGTGGGCAGCATCTAGTTCCCCGTTGCTAAATTCCGCACTGCCAATTTCATTGCCCAGATCGTCATAAAAATGTTTGCTGCCAGAAAGGATGCCTTTTCCCTTTCCAGTAATGTAATAATTCGGTACGGTTTCCCCATTTTCATTGACAATGAAGCGCTTTTCATCCGGTTCAAAGGGATAAGTCCGTTCCTCCAACAGCCGGGCGGTTTCTTCTTTTTCCTCGTCAGTGTCCTCTTCTTCACTATCGCCATCTGCCTCACTGCCGTATTCGTAGATACTCTCTGTCCATGTGCCAGCGGCTTCATCCTTGCTGATGAGCGTATTGCCGAAGGCATCCTGTATCTCGATGGATACCCGCCCATACTCATCTACGGTCATGCTTTTTAAACCGTCCGCAGACTGGTATTCTTTCTCCTTGGATTCATACTTTGTGCCTACGGCATTGACTGTTTCTGTTTCCTCCCCGGTTTCCGGGTCATAAGAGGTTTTAGACACCAGACCGTTTTCATCAGTGTAACTCAGCTCATTGCCGAACGAATCATAGCTTGTCTCTTCTTTGGTGTAAGTACGGTTATCTGCCGGACGCTTTGCGGAAGTGATGGTTACGGTTTTCTTGGTCTGCTGTCCAAGACTGTTGTAAGTATAATCGTTCTGGATGACCTCCTTTTCCCCATCCGTACTGTAGGAAGGGTAGACTTTCCCCTGGGTTTCATTTCCCTGATCGTCATACTTAAAATCTGTCTTGGAAATGGTCTTGTATGCCCCGCCGTTTACGCTCCTCTGCTCGGAAATGCTGGCATAGTCAATGCCGTTCGTTGCCACCGTGCTTACCAGTTTATTTTTTGTACCTGCACCAGAATAGGATTCCTCCGTCACCAGAGGACATACAAAAGCAGCGTCCCCTGCCAGATATCCTTGAGCTGTTTGATACGTGTATGTCGTCGTATACAGGTGTTCCTTCCCTTTATTTTTTGCCAGATATGCTTTGGGGGATTTCTTGGTTAAGACATTCCGGTACTTATCATAAGTATGCCCCTGTTTGGTCGTGACAGCCTTATCTCCCTTCTTTCCGAAGGACTTGTCGGTTTCCGTAAGTACGAGGGAACCCTGTTCATTTTTATCATAACTGTACAGGGTTTCCTCCTTTTTTTTCCCATAATTTATCTCATCCGTAAGAAGTTTATTTTCATTATATACATACAGACTGACATTTTTCTTGGTATCCTTTTTAAGCCTTAAGGTATCCGGGTTGATTTTGGATTTCTTATAGGTATAATCATAATACTTTTTGTTCGTTTTATATTTGTTCGGATTAAAGCTGCTGACAACCGTTACCGTGCGGAGTCCGTCATTTCCGTACTGCCAGACTTCATAAGCGGTTTTCCAGTTGCCTTTATCGTCTTTTTCCCGCTCCCTGAAATCGTCATAGGAACGGAGTCCGTCGGTTCCTTTTTTCTGGAAATAGTCATACTTTGTACCGTTTGATTTCTTTCCGGTTTTATTGTCTTTTTCATACTCTCTGGTGACATAAAACTGCTCCGTCACCACATCCCTCTTCTGCCCGGTTCCCACTTCTTTTTCACCGCGCAGCGAGCAGGCACGGTACTCATAGTGGGTCTCACTGCCGTTTGCCTTACATTTTGTCAGAAGATAGCTCTGATTGGTGGAAACTCGCTGGGAAGCGATTCCCGCTCCAGAGGTATTCATCAGCCGTTCCACGGTCCGGTAGGTATAGGTTTCCCGGCTTCCATCGACGGTTGCCGCCGTAAGCACAAAGCCGTTTAACACATCTCCGTGATGCGGCGTGTATGTCTTTTCTTCCGTTTCATAAGTAATCGTTTTCTTGGTTACGCCGCCTGCCGCTTCTTTTCCCTGCACGGTAACGGTTTTCAGCACTTTATCATCGCCCTCACCCTCGTAATGAAATACAATCTTTCGTCCGACAGAATCGGTAATGGCTGCCAGATGAATGGCATCGGTGTATGTATAGGTAATGGCATTGTCATGGGTGTCTTTTTGCAGCACAACAACACCGTCTTCGTTAAAATAGGTGCGAAGTCCGGTTTTATCACGAAGCAGGTAGGTACAGGAAATGCCATCCACGGTCTGCTTAAAATCCTCCAGTTTCAAATCTTCGTAAGAGTAGCCACTCAGTCCTTGGATTGCGTAAGTTTTTGCTGCCGCATCGGCATTCGTTTCAATCCCAATCACACCGGCACTTCCATAATGAAGATAAGCGGGATTTTTTCCCCAGCCCTCTTCTTCTGCCAGTGTTACGGTTTCAATCCACGGAAGGTCATAGCGCCATCCGCTGGCAATCCCGTATACGTCATGCCCTTCCCGGCTGACAATCTTCGTCCGCTGGGTTTTGGTTTCAATCGCATCCTCCCCATCCTGTTCTACATTGCGGTGAGCCTCACCCACTTCATAAGAAACTAAGAGGTCTTTTAACGCTTTTTTATGTTTGGATAACAGGGCACGGTTGACAAGGATTTTGTGCTCTTTTTTGTCCTGTGTCCGGTATTTAACCCATACCGTGTCGATTTCGAGTTTGTCTAAATATTCAACGGTTGCATGTCCGAGATTGGCTTCGTTGCTGTCATAATAGCGGTTGAGTTCCAAGTCCATCCCGCCAGTTCCTTCTAAGGAAAGGTCGGTACGGGAAAGCATGAGCCGCCCGCTTGCCGTGTCGACACCGTCCGGGTTCTCTGCCTCTAACGGAGAACCGGCAAGATAGTTCTCATAGACGCCACGGAAAGTATCTCCATAGGCTGCCTCCACTGCTGTCTGATAAGTTTCTCCGGCAGCTTTGCTGATGGTACTGCAGGAGAAAACTGCCATGCCACACAAAACTGCTGTTGTAATTCCGTGAATCACTGCTCTTAAGTCTCTCATAAATTTAAACTCCTCTTCTTCCTGTTATGTCTTTTTTATTTCGGAACCTCGGTCGTTTCTGCCGCCTGCAGTTCCTCTTTCTTTACCACATCGGACCACTTCCGATTGTCCGAAGCTTTTCCTTTTGCCCGAATCAATTCCATCGCTTTTTTTCCGGTCTGTACCGACAGTTTTTCTGCTTTTTCCAAATCTTCTAAGCGATAGCCTTCTTTCTGCATCTGGTACTTTATATTTTCATCGATTGTAAAAAACTCTTTTTCCAGCTGTTTGTTTGTCTTTTCCCAGTCGTTTGTCTTCTTCTGTATTCTGGCTACTTCTTCTTTGTCGGTTTCATACAAGGTGGCATATACGTCTGCCACCTGTCGGTCATCTTTGGAAAGGGACCGGTAAATCTTATCCCCCCGCCCCTTTGTAGAGGGCTCTTTTCTCTGCAGTAAAAATAATCCGGCGAAAACGCACAAAATTACTGCAGCTGCCACAAATATTATCTTTTTCCCATATTGCTTTTGTTTCATTGTTATAATCCGCCTTTCTGCTTCGCGAAAGTCACCAATAGAATCATGAAAATATTAGTTTCTCTCGCTACGCTCGTTTCTATTTTCCCTTCCTCTTGATATTTGATATAATTCTTTTATAAGACTGACACACTACAGAACACGTGGAGGTGAGTGGCGGGGCTGTATAGCGGCGACCTCGTATTGTTATATGTTGTCGGTCATCCGTTAAGGCATCAATGAATGGCGCATAACAGTAGCCCGTAAACTTATCTCTTCCAAAGTCGACTCGATTTTGCCGGATGACCAGTCACTGTCAATCTTATTCCTAAAATGCCTTGTAGTATAATCAATTTATACCCTTCCCTAACAGCCGTCTCTATATCACCTAATTCCTTGGTTCTATTAACAAACTCGGAAAGTTTTGTTTCCATTCCATCATATGCAAATATTTTTTTTACGATAATATTGGATGCGTTTTCCAAATCACTTTTATCAACATTATCATATTTGTAAGGTTGCAGAAGCTCCGGCAACGGTGTGCTATCAAGAACAAAAATCATGAACTTACATTTATTTGCCATCATCCTAACAAATGCAGCATTTAGCTCTGCATTTACCCATCCTGATTCTTGCGCTTTTTTGCTCCAAAAAAGTATGTAATGTGTTGCGAACCGTAGCCCCTCATTGATTTTATCTGGAATACTCTCCCCATTTTCAATATCTACAGCATCATACCACGCATTTTTTTTACCTAGTTTTTCTTGTACAATTCCAACTAAATCCTTATCAGAACTTGTATGTGATAAAAAAGCCTTCATTTTAATCTCCATTCCGCCGCCTTTCAGTTGGCGGCACAAATAGTAATGAAAGTCTCGACTCCCTCTACTCTTTCGCTTATACTGTAAGCGAGAAGCTATACTACAAAGCACGGGAGGAGGAGTCGTAAAAACCTTCTCGTTTTAGACAGCATTTTAATCAGTGTAAGTTCCGCCTTTCAAGCACAAATAAGTGGTTCTCTTAGACCGTACACTAAGAATTGTTTTAACTCTTGTTAAATGTGTGGCGGTTCAGTCAATGGCTTCTCTCTATTCTTTTGAAAGGAGTTTTTGTCCATGAAAGTTGTTTACCACACCTGTTGTGGCGTCGATGTCCACAAATCTTTTCTCGTCGCCACCATTATCAAAACCACTTCCGGAGTCGAGCCTTCTTATCACAAGAAGCGCTTCTCCACCTTTAACAATTCTATTCTTGAGTT
>CANRFJ010000033.1 GCA_947629865.1 uncultured Lachnospiraceae bacterium
GTTTCCAGAGATAAGTTTACCACACTTGAGACATTTTCTCTTGTGGTTTATTAAGACATTATCATAAATGACTTACACCAGGGAGAATTTCATGAAAAAAATCTTGACAGTGTACTACATTTGTGGTAAGATGGAAAATGCACTATTGTGGTATGGTAGGCCTATTAGCCTCTAATAAAGTTAGTATATCACAGTTTTGTAGAAAAGACAAGGAGTGAAATCGTCAATGGAGAAGAACAGAATACGTCCGGTCGACGTTGGCAAAAGCGTCAGAATGAGTTACTCAAAGCAGAAAGAGGTATTGGAGATGCCAAACCTCATTGAGGTACAGACAGATTCATACAAATGGTTTCTGAATGAGGGACTGAATGAAGTATTTCGCGATATTTCGCCAATCGCGGACTATAATGGGAATTTAAGCCTGGAATTCGTAAATTTTGAATTGTGCAGGGACGATGTGAAGTATTCCATCGAGGAATGTAAGGAAAGAGATGCTACTTACGCAGCACCATTGAAAGTTAAGGTAAGACTCCACAATAATGAGACAGAAGAAATCAGCGAACACGATATTTTCATGGGGGATCTTCCTCTCATGACGGCTACCGGCACCTTTGTCATCAACGGCGCTGAGCGTGTCATCGTAAGTCAGCTGGTTCGTTCTCCTGGCATTTATTATGGGATAGCCCATGACAAAATCGGTAAAGAATTGTATTCCGCTACTGTGATTCCTAACCGCGGCGCATGGTTAGAGTATGAGACAGACTCCAATGATATATTTTACGTTCGTGTAGATAGAAACAGAAAGGTGCCGATTACGGTACTTATCCGTGCCCTTGGCGTGGGTACGAATCAGGAAATACTGGACATGTTTGGCGAGGAGCCGAAGATACTGGCAAGTTTTACCAAGGATCCGTCGGAAAACTACCAGGACGGTCTTCTGGAACTGTATAAAAAACTCCGTCCGGGCGAGCCGCTTTCCGTGGACAGCGCGGAAAATCTCATCAACAGCATGTTCTTTGATGTGAGACGGTACGACCTGGCGAAGGTGGGCCGTTATAAATTCAACAAAAAACTGGCGTTCCGCAACCGCATTGCCGGCTTCACCCTGGCAGCGGATGCCGTGAGTCCGGAGACAGGGGAAGTCCTCGCAAAGGAGGGAGACATTGTCTCCGAAGAACTGGCGACGGAGATACAGAATGCCGCCGTGCCCTTTGTTGTGATCCGGAATGAGGAGGGCCATGAGGAGAAAATTCTTTCCAATATGATGGTGGATCTGAATACATTTCTGCCGGATGCCGACAAAAAAGCGCTCGGCATCACAGAGGAAGTATATTTTCCGGAATTGAAGCGGATTCTGGAGGAGTATGACACAGACGAAGAACGCTATGAGGAAATTGCGAAGTGCGTACCGCTGCTGATTCCAAAGCATATTACGAAGGAGGATATTTTTGCTTCCATAAACTATAATATGCATCTGGAGTACGGCATCGGAAACGATGATGATATCGACCATCTGGGCAACCGCCGTATCCGTGCGGTGGGCGAATTGCTCCAGAACCAGTACCGCATCGGCTTGTCCCGTATGGAGCGCGTGGTGCGGGAGCGTATGACGACACAGGACATAGAGGGCATTTCCGCCCAGTCCCTTATTAACATTAAGCCGGTGACAGCGGCGGTGAAGGAATTTTTTGGAAGTTCCCAGCTGTCCCAGTTTATGGATCAGAACAACCCGCTGAGCGAGCTGACGCACAAGAGACGTCTCTCCGCCCTGGGGCCGGGAGGTCTCTCCAGAGACCGCGCCGGATTCGAAGTCCGCGACGTACACTACTCCCACTACGGGAGAATGTGTCCGATTGAGACGCCCGAGGGGCCGAACATCGGTCTGATTAACTCCCTGGCGTCCTATGCGAGGATAAATGAGTATGGATTTGTTGAGGCTCCGTACCGCAAGGTGGATAAAACGGATCCGGACAATCCGCGGGTAACAGACGAAGTTGTCTACATGACGGCAGATGAGGAAGACCGTTATCATGTGGCGCAGGCGAATGAGCAGTTAGATGAGGAAGGGCATTTTATCCGCAAAAATGTTTCCGGACGTTTCCGCGAGGAGACATCTGAGTTTGAGAGACGGCGGATTGATTATATGGACGTGTCGCCGAAGATGGTATTTTCTGTGGCGACGGCTATGATTCCGTTTTTGGAGAACGACGACGCGAACCGCGCCCTGATGGGATCTAACATGCAGCGTCAGGCAGTGCCGCTTCTGATTACCGAGGCGCCCGTGGTGGGAACCGGTATGGAGATGAAGGCGGCCGTGGACTCCGGAAACTGTGTGGTTGCCAGAGAGGGCGGCGTGGCAGAGCGCGTGGAGTCCAACCGCATACTGATCCGCAAAGAGGACGGAAACCTGGACGAGTACAAACTGGCAAAATTTGTCCGCAGTAATCAGGGAACCTGTATGAACCAGAGACCGATCGTGTCAAAGGGAGAGAAAATAGAGGCCGGACAGGTGATTGCAGACGGGCCATCGACGGCGGGCGGCGAAATCGCCCTCGGAAAGAACCCGCTGATCGGCTTTATGACATGGGAGGGCTACAACTACGAGGATGCCGTCCTGCTCAGTGAGAGACTGGTGCAGGAAGATGTATATACGTCCGTTCACATCAATGAGTACGAGACAGAGGCCAGAGATACCAAGCTGGGGCCGGAGGAGATTACCCGTGACGTGCCGGGAGTCGGTGATGACGCCCTGAAGGATTTGAATGAACAGGGTATTATCCGCATCGGCGCCGAAGTTCGCGCCGGTGACATTCTGGTGGGTAAGGTGACGCCGAAGGGCGAGACCGAGCTGACGGCAGAGGAGAGGCTGCTCCGGGCGATTTTCGGTGAAAAGGCAAGGGAGGTCAGAGATACCTCTCTTAGGGTTCCCCACGGTGAATTCGGTATCGTGGTAGACGCCAAAGTATTTTCCAGGGAGAACGGCGACGAGCTCTCACCGGGCGTCAATCAGACTGTGCGCATTTACATTGCCCAGAAAAGAAAGATTCAGGTGGGCGACAAGATGGCCGGCCGCCATGGTAATAAGGGTGTGGTTTCCCGCGTGCTTCCGGTAGAGGATATGCCGTTTTTGCCGAACGGCCGTCCGCTGGATATCGTGCTGAATCCGCTGGGTGTGCCGTCCCGTATGAACATCGGACAGGTGCTGGAGATTCATCTGAGCCTGGCCGCCAAAGTACTCGGCTTTAATGTGGCGACGCCGGTATTTGACGGGGCCAACGAGACCGATATTATGGACACTCTGAAACTGGCCAATGACTATGTCAATATGCCGCTGGATGAGTTTGAAAAGAAATATAAGGATATTCTGCTTCCTGAAGTCATGGAATATCTGCTCACCAATGAAGAATACCGCAAGGAGTGGGCAGGCGTGCCGATTCGTGAGGACGGAAAGGTTCAGCTGCGCGACGGACGGAGCGGAGAATTTTTCGACGGTGAAGTCACGATTGGCTTCATGCACTATCTGAAACTGCATCACCTGGTAGACGACAAGATTCACGCCCGTTCTACCGGCCCGTACTCGCTGGTGACACAGCAGCCTCTGGGAGGAAAAGCCCAGTTCGGCGGACAGCGTTTCGGCGAGATGGAGGTGTGGGCGCTGGAGGCCTATGGCGCCGCCTATACACTGCAGGAGATCCTGACGGTGAAATCAGATGATGTGGTAGGGCGTGTGAAGACATACGAGGCCATCATCAAGGGAGACAATATCTCAGATCCTGGCATACCGGAGTCCTTTAAGGTATTGCTGAAAGAACTGCAGGCGCTGGCGCTTGATGTCACAGTGCTGGATGAGGAAGGAAATGAAGTTCACATGAGCGAGACGGTGGAGGAAAGCCCGTCAGAAAACGTCACCGACCTGATTAACGACAGGAATTACGAGCTTCAGAGCGAATCCTTTGAAAATGCCGGTTTCCGCGAAACTACCGTGGAAGGTCTGGACGATGACAGCAGCATTAGCGCAGATTGATAGAAAGGACGGTAGAATATGCCACAGTTTGGAAATGAAACGGAAAAAACGATAACATATGATAAAATTAAAATTATGCTGGCCTCTCCGGCCAAAATCCGTGAGTGGTCGAGAGGAGAGGTTAAAAAACCGGAGACCATCAATTACCGAACGCTGAAACCGGAGAAGGACGGCCTTTTCTGCGAGCGCATTTTCGGGCCGAGCAAGGACTGGGAGTGCCACTGTGGAAAATATAAAAAAGTCCGCTATAAGGGTGTTGTCTGCGACAGGTGCGGCGTTGAGGTGACAAAATCCAGCGTCCGCAGAGAGCGGATGGGCCACATTGAACTGGCGGCGCCGGTTTCCCACATCTGGTATTTCAAGGGGATTCCGAGCCGTATGGGACTGATGTTAGACGTGTCCCCCAAGGTACTGGAAAAAGTATTGTATTTTGCCTCTTATATCGTACTGGAGTCCGAGACAAAGGATATTCAGGTAAAGCAGGTATTGTCTGAGCAGGAATATCAGAAGGCGAGGGAGACCTACGGAGATTCCTTCCGCGTGGGAATGGGAGCAGAGTCCATTCAGGAGTTGCTTCAGCGCATTGACTTAGAGGAGGAGTCCCAGACTCTCAAAGCAGAGTTAAAGGAGTCCACAGGCCAGAAGCGCGCGCGGATCATCAAGAGACTCGAAGTGGTTGAGGCATTCCGCGAGTCCGGCAATCATCCGGACTGGATGATCCTCACCGTGATCCCCGTGATTCCGCCGGATCTGCGTCCGATGGTTCAGTTAGACGGCGGACGTTTTGCCACATCGGATATGAACGATCTGTACCGCCGTATCATCAACCGGAACAACCGTTTAAAGAGGCTGCTGGAGCTGGGAGCGCCGGATATCATTGTCCGCAACGAAAAACGTATGCTCCAGGAAGCAGTAGACGCTCTGATTGACAATGGCCGCCGCGGTCGTCCGGTTACAGGCCCCGGCAACCGCGCCCTGAAATCCCTGTCTGACATGTTGAAGGGCAAGCAGGGACGTTTTCGCCAGAACCTGTTAGGTAAGCGCGTGGACTACTCAGGACGTTCCGTTATCGTGGTGGGGCCGGAGTTGAAAATATACCAGTGCGGTCTGCCCAAAGAGATGGCAATCGAGCTGTTTAAGCCATTTGTCATGAAAGAACTGGTGGCAAACGGCACTGCGCACAATATAAAGAACGCCAAGAAGATGGTAGAAAAACTGGAACCGGCCGTATGGGATATACTGGAGGAGGTTATTCGGGAGCATCCGGTTATGCTGAACCGCGCCCCCACACTGCACCGTCTGGGAATCCAGGCCTTTGAGCCGACATTGGTAGAGGGTAAGGCCATTAAACTGCACCCGTTAGTATGTACCGCATTCAACGCGGACTTCGACGGAGACCAGATGGCCGTGCACCTTCCGCTTTCCGTGGAGGCGCAGGCAGAGTGCCGTTTCCTTCTTCTGTCGCCGAACAACCTGCTGAAGCCGTCGGACGGCGGCGCGGTAGCCGTGCCTTCTCAGGATATGGTGCTGGGTATTTACTATCTGACACAGGAGAGGCCGGGAGCGCTTGGCGAGGGAAAGTCCTTTAAGGATATGAACGAGGCGATCATTGCCTATGAAAATAAAGAGATTACTCTCCATGCCAGAATCAAGGTAAGACGCTGTGGCGTGAATAAAGACGGCGTGATGGAATCCCGCATTATCGAATCCACACTGGGACGTTTCATTTTCAATGAAATTATCAGTCAGGATCTGGGATTTGTAGATCGGAGCAAGGATGAGAACTTCCTTCAGCTGGAGGTGGATTTCCATGTGGGAAGAAAACAGCTGAAGCAGATATTGGAAAAATGTATCAACAACGAGGGAGCCACCCGAACGGCGGAGACGCTGGACGCCATTAAGTCCCTGGGGTACAAATTCTCCACCCGCGCCGCCATGACAGTATCTATCTCTGATATGGAAGTGCCGGAATCGAAGAAGCAGATTATCAAAGACGCAGAGGATACGGTAGAGGTGATTTCCCAGAAATACCGTCGTGGTCTCCTCACTGAGGAGGAGCGTTACAAATCCGTGGTGGAGACATGGAAGAATGCAGATGATGAAATCACCAGAGCCCTGTTAGGCGGACTGGATAAGTATAACAACATCTTTATGATGGCTGACTCCGGCGCCCGTGGTTCCGACAAACAGATTAAACAGTTAGCCGGTATGCGCGGTCTGATGGCCGATACGTCCGGACGGACTATCGAGCTGCCAATCAAATCCAACTTCCGCGAGGGACTGGACGTATTGGAATACTTTATCTCCGCCCACGGCGCCCGCAAGGGACTGTCTGATACAGCCCTTCGTACCGCGGACTCCGGATACCTGACCAGACGTCTGGTCGATGTGTCCCAGGAGCTTATCATACGCGAGACAGATTGCTGCGAAAACCGCAATGAGGATGAGATTCCGGGTATGTGGATCAGCGCCTTTATGGATGGAAAAGAAATGATTGAGACGCTGGAGGAGAGGATTACCGGACGGTATTCCTGCGATACCATTCTGGACGACAACGGAGATGTGATCGTCAAGGCAAATCACATGATTACGCCGAAGCGCGCAGCCCGAATCGTCAACACCAAGGCCATCATAGATGCCGGTGACAAGGCGCAGGTAAAAATCCGTACAATCCTGACATGTAAATCCCATGTGGGCATCTGTGCGAAGTGCTATGGCTCCAACATGGCGACGAAAGAGCCGGTTCAGGTGGGAGAGGCCGTCGGCATCATTGCCGCCCAGTCCATCGGAGAGCCGGGTACACAGCTTACCATGCGTACATTCCATACGGGCGGTGTGGCCGGTGATGATATCACACAGGGTCTTCCCCGTGTCGAGGAGCTGTTTGAGGCGAGAAAGCCTAAGGGACTTGCAATTATCTCGGAATTTGCCGGAAAGGTGCAGCTCCGTGATACAAAGAAAAAACGAGAAGTGGTAGTGACAAACGACGAGACAGGACAGAGCAAGGCATATCTGATTCCGTATGGTTCCCGCATCAAGGTTCTGGACGGGCAGGAATTAGAGGCCGGCGACGAACTGACCGAAGGAAGTATCAACCCGCACGACATACTGAAAATCAAAGGCGTGCGTGCCGTGCAGGATTATATGCTGCGCGAGGTGCAGAGAGTATACCGCCTGCAGGGTGTGGAAATCAATGACAAGCATATCGAGGTGATCGTGCGCCAGATGTTAAAGAAGGTGCGCATTGAGAGCAACGGAGACGCTGATTTCCTGCCGGGCGTACTGGTAGATGCGCTGGAATATGAGGACACCAGGGAACGCCTGGAGGCAGAGGGCAAAGAGCCGCCGGAGGGCAAGCAGATTATCCTGGGTATCACCAAGGCATCTCTGGCCACCAACTCCTTCCTGTCAGCAGCCTCCTTCCAGGAGACTACCAAGGTGCTCACTGATGCGGCGATCAAGGGCAAGATAGATCCGCTGATCGGTCTGAAGGAAAATGTAATCATCGGTAAGCTGATTCCGGCCGGTACAGGAATGAAGCGTTACCGCAACATTCAGATACACAGCGATCTGGTTGACAGCCTGGAGCCGCCGGAGCCGATGCCGGAAGAACTGGAGAATGAATTGGCGGAGGTCGGAGAGGAGGCCGCGCTGAGCCAGGAGGACGAGGAGATTATCATCTCTGAGTCAGAGGCAGCCCAGGAAGAAGATGAAGAACTGATAACGCTGGAGGAGTGAGAACTCGGAGGGGCGGATCGGACACAGAATTTATAAGGATATAAGCGGCGTCTGTCAGTGAAATGGCAGATGCCGTTATAATAATCCGTCTGTCGGTACACGGTTCCTCAAAACAGGAGAATTTCTCCCAAAAAACCTTTCTCAAAAAAAGTACAGAAAAGTGTTGACAATGGGAAAAAATTCTGATAAGATAGTATTCGCTGACGCGATAAAAAGCGGTGGCTGAAAAGCGCACCGCCTGCAAAAACGCAGGGCGTTTTTGCCCCTGACAAGGGGAGACGTCAGTGCCACGGGAGGCGGCGCAGAAAAAAGCGGCGCACCGGTGGGAAGGACCTTGATAACTGAACAGTGAAACAACCTTGAAAGAAATCAAAAAATGCGAGAATGGGAAACCATTCC
>CANRFJ010000034.1 GCA_947629865.1 uncultured Lachnospiraceae bacterium
GATCGTATGCTTTTTCAATACTTATGCGGCTTTAAAGCAGTTTTCTATTCCACACATTCTGATGATGAGCCAAATATATTCCTAATATTCATGGTGAATATATTTCCCAATTTAGAATGAAAAATATTCATATACAAGAATACATATCCGGAAAGTCATATTCAATGTTTGAAATGCCGGAGGCGTTGTTGTATGAATCAGGGCGTATTTTAGGGAAAATTAATAAGAGTTTATCTGATTTTGGTAAATGTGAAATTTCGTTTGGGGACGAATGGCTTGAAGGATGGTCTAATGAAAAGGAAATTGAAAAACTGAATCGGCTGCTGAAAGAGAGAAGGAACGATGTAGATGAAAATTTGTTGAAACGGGTATATAGGGATTTTGAATTTAAAAAATCCGTGTTGAGAACGATGGAAGGGTATTCAAAGAGATTTAATGGAACCTATAAATGCAATAGCCATGGTGATTACAGCCTATTACAGATTATGGTTTGTGAAGGTAAAATTGAGGCAATAGTTGATTTTGCCTCGGTGTGTTGTTTGCCGCCAACATGGGAAATAATACGGTCATACTCGTATGCTGCGGCCGAATGTAGAGACGGTAGTAATCTTGATTTTAATAAGTTTAAGAAATATGTAGATCAGTATTTGTTAGAGAATAGTATTCCGGCAAAAGATATTGTTTTGATGCCGTCACTGTATTTTTTTAATTTAGTAAGAAGTACTTTTGGCTATAAGCAGTTTCTAATGGAGAATAAAAAGGACAATTTAGAATTTGCGTTTTGGCGGACTAATATGTGTAAATGGTTGTATATGCACCTGACCGAATTTGAGGAATATCTGCAAAAAGAGTATATGAATGAATAACCGAATTGATAGAGCGATTTTGTATGGACATATTCTTTTTTTGTTATAGTTGAAGAAATAGAAAAGATATAGAAAACATATAGAAAACATATAGAAAACATAATATGAAATCTTATTGAGAAACTGAAGAAAATAAGTCAACTCCAGGGGCAAAGGAATTCTAAGCAGAAATGCCTACTCCCATTAGGGAACCCAGCCTTTATCCTTCAGAGTTAACTTGTTTTATACAATAGCATACACATTGAGATTTGTCAATATTTAATCAATTACTCATTTATGTTTGAAAATGGCGGGGAACTTCCCCGCCTTAGATGGACCTGGGCCTTGCGGCCAGCCCAAAGAAATCAATGATTTCGTCGCCTTTAGTATATGCCAAAATCATTGAAAATGCAATAGAAATATAAGGGAATTGAAGCGTCAGGAGAGAAGAAAGTCACAAAAATGACGCCCCGAATGGTGAATGATATGGAAACGAAGCCTATGAGTTATTTTTCGCTTCTGCGGATAACGTGCGACGAAAAGAAGTGTATCTCCTGTGGGAAGTGTAGACAGGTATGCCCTATGGACGTAGATATGACTGATAATTTCAGAAAGAGGGCAAATGGAACGGAGTGTATCCTCTGCCTGGAGTGTGTGAAAAACTGCCCGAAGAAGGCGCTGTAGACAGTATTGCTTGATAAATATTCACATTGAAAAATTTCCCCTGCGAAACAAAAAATGTGGTATAATAAATAGAAAAAGCAGGAGATACTATATGTCTGATTCTTACACACCTCCCTTTACCATGACGGAGGAAATTACAAATCTTGTAATTGAGATTGGCGAGTTGGTCGGCGCGGTTGCGACTTATGACACATTGCAGACTAACCCAAAACTGAGGCGCCAGAATAGGATAAAGTCGATTTATTCCTCACTTGCCATTGAGCAAAACACACTGACTTTGGAGCAGGTGACAGATGTACTCAATGGAAAAACCGTACTTGGGCCGCCACAGGATATTCAGGAGATTAAAAATGCCTATGAAGCATACGAAAGAATATCTGCACTTGATCCATATAGTTTAAAAAATCTGCTGTTGGCGCATAAGATTATGATGGGGGGACTGATAAAGGAGGCCGGACGATTTAGAAGCGGTAATGTGGGCGTGTATGCCGGTAAACAACTGATACATGCCGGAACTCCTGCAAACTATGTGCCGGATTTGATGAAACAGCTTTTTGACTGGATAAAGAGATCGAAACTCCATTCGCTGGTGAAATCCTGCATTTTTCACTATGAGTTTGAGTTTATCCACCCCTTTTCAGATGGCAACGGGCGCATGGGAAGATTGTGGCAGTCGCTCATTTTACAAAAATGGAAAGATTTCTTTGCGTGGATGCCAATTGAGAGCCTGATATATGAAAAACAGGAAGGATATTATAAGGCGCTTAATTCATCAAATACCGCAGGCGATTCAGCAGTTTTTGTTACTTTTATGTTGGAACTAATCAGGGACGCTCTTAAAAACGTGATAGAAAGTCAGAGTAACTCGCCGGATGTCGGTATAAATGTCGGTGCAAATGTCGGGACAAATGAGGAAAAAATTTTGATATTGCTGAAGCAGGACAACCGACTGACCGCCCAAATATTGGCTTCCACTCTGGGGATAACGGACAGACAGGTAGAAAGGATTATCGCCAAATTGAAATCAGAGGGGAAATTACTCCGACATGGAGCAAGTAAAAACGGCTATTGGGAAGTAGTATAAATACGCCTGGATTCTTTATAGCATGGTAAATCTCTGCGCTATTGTTCCTTTGACGGCCCGGCGGACGAGGCGAGACGCCTCTTATAGGGAAGCCCAGTCCAAAAGCGCATTCTGCACAGCGGAGTAATATGTGCGGCTGACGGGGATCGTCTCGTGGTTTTTCAACTCGATGCCGTATCTCCAGATCAATGAGATGGCGGGCAGGGAGACGATGTAACTCCGGTAGCAGCGGACAAACTGATGTTTGGGAAGCTTGGAGAGCAGGGAGTTGAGAGAGGCGGAGATGTGAAGAATACTTCCGTCTGCGATGTGGATTTCCAGTTCCTTGTTATGTATGTCAAAATAGAGTACGTCGTTGATCCCGAAGCTGACGGAGTGAGAGGGAGAGCGCAGCACGATGGTCTGGTTCTGATGGCGGTGGTAGGCGCGCAGAAGCGCTTCCTTTAATTCTGCTTTGGGAACCGGCTTCAGGAGATACCCCAGAGCGTCTACCTTATATCCCTCCGGTGCGTAGTCCCTGGTATTTGTGATAAAGATGACGGGCAGCTGATTGCCTTCGGCGCGCAGTTTGTGGGCGAAGGCGAGGCCGCTCTGTTTGCCGATCAGTATGTCGAGCAGAAGGAGATCCAGAGAGGCTCCGGACGTGTTCAGGTATTCTTCTATATTTTCTGTGTTGAGGAAGGTAAAAATCTTGTACTCAATTTTCATCTCGGACAGGATATCTTTTGTCATTTCCACTATATTGTCCAGAAAGACTTTTTCATCATCGCATATTCCAATATAATACATGTTAAGCACGTCCTTTCGCGTTGTGAGGTGCTGCGCACAGGTTGGCAGTGACCGTAAAAACAGCGTCCTGTATGTCTATGCGGAAAACACCATTGTATTTTTCTGCAATGCGCTTCATAATGGGGAGCCCATAGCCGTGGCTGTTGTCGCCGGATTTGATGGTGTCAAAACTGTCCGACGAGGGGCGCAGACGGGTGGAATCGCAGGGGTTTTCGCACAAAAAGTAGAGAAAGTTACCTGTCTGGCGGATAGTCAGGGAGAGGTTCCTCTCTCCCGGTTCCAATTGAAGGTTGGCCTCAATCGCGTTGTCGAGCATGTTTGAGAGAAACTGGCACAAATCCGAATCGTTCATAAAGACGGGGTTTGGCACATGGATCGAATAACTGGTGGGGATTTCGGATGCGGCCGCGCGCCTTTCATACTCCGACAGTATGGAGTTGAGGAGTATGTGGGGCGTGTAGGTGCGGGCGATCCCTCCGGCATCGCTCTCGGATATTTTGTCCAGATAGTCTTTCGCTCCCTCGTAGTCCCGGTTCTGGAGCAAGATGGACAGAGCCGCTATGTGATGATGAAATTCATGGCGCAGCTCCCTCTCCTTGTGGGTGGTCTCTGCCATGAGCTTGTAACTGTTGACGGTGGATTTTATAGAGGCGTACTCGTCGGCCTGCCGCTGGACGGCCTGCATCGTGCGCAGGGCGATGACACAGATGATCAGCATCAGGACGATCATGGCCCGTATAAAGAGAGAGAGGATACGATTGCACGGCCAGCCGATGCTTAGGGGAATTTGATAGAAAAGAAGCATGGAGGCGAAAAAGAGGCCCGGAGTCAGTATAAACCATTTCCAGACGCCGGCCTCAATCTGGCTGTCAAAGGCGCTGCGGACGAGGCGCAATATTTTCAGCATGGGATAGAACAGGATCACGGTGGATATGAAAGTGGCTAAGAGGACGTCGGTGTCATACAGATAGTCCACATCAATGAACCAGTCCCGTATATCTGAGACCAGGAACCCATAATTGAGAACCAGAATCAGCATGTAGAGAAGATGGACGGCGGGGGCGCGTATGCTGAGCAGATAGACGATGGCGAGCAGTCCGACAGTCAGCAGAAACGTCAGGTTGAGGGGAAAAAAGGAAACATATGCTCCCGATGGAATGTCCAGAACGACATATATATGGGTGAAGATAACGGACATGCCAATCACAATGGCAGCGACCAGTGCGATGACTCGTCTTTTGGGGTAGCGGAAGGAATTACAAAAGGGATAGAGGCAAAAAAAGCGCAGGGTACAAGCTGCAGGTAGAAACCGATCAGACTGTGCAAAATTGCCGTTATCATAGGAAATACCTCCTGGCATATGAGAAATGGTATGTTTGCAATGTCCATATTATTATAGTACACATGAGTTTGCGTGTCAATGCGCCGCGGCGGGTGTGCGGGCTTCCACTTGCGCCCGTGAAATGCATTTCGCGCAAATCCGTTGCAAGTCTTTTTTCGAATTGATAAAATTAGTATTTGTTAATATCAGAATGAAAGGAAGGCCCGGCACAGAAGAAAGCTGTACAACAGGGAGTGGACGGGCGCTGGAATACAATGGACGGTTGGGTACTGGTAATAGATGACGACACTTCGAATCTGACGATGGCTAACAGGATTCTGAGCGGAGAGGGGCTTCGCGCGAGTTGCGTGAAGTCGGGGGAAGCTGCGCTCCGATTCTTGGAATCAAACCGGCCGGAGCTCATATTATTAGATGTTCACATGCCGGATATGGACGGATTTGCGACGATCACAGAGATGAAAAAGAACGCAGATATTTCCGATATTCCGGTGATTTTTCTCACGGCAGATGATGACAACGATACAGAGACAAGAGGCCTCCGGGCGGGCGCAGTGGACTTTATCCGCAAGCCCTTTGTGCCGGAGGTGCTGATTCTCCGCGTAAAGCACACAATCGAACTGACTCGGCTACAGGCCGATCTGGTGCACGAGGTGGAGAAAAAGACGGAAGAAGTGATGGCGCAGCACATGAAATTAAAGGGGCTCACGATGCAGATTGTGAAGACGCTGTCCGGAGCCATCGATGCGAAGGATAAATATACGGACGGACATTCTTTGCGCGTCGCCGAGTATTCGGTATGCCTGGCGAGAGAACTGGGGTATTCAGAGGAAGAACTGAGCAATCTGCGCCACATTGCCCTGCTGCACGACATAGGAAAAATCAGCATACCGGATTCGGTGCTGAATAAGCATGGCAAGCTCACCGATATGGAGTATGAGATCATGAAATCCCATACGGTGGTGGGCGGCGAGATTTTAGATAATATTTCCATGCTGCCGGATATACGGATTGGAGCCAGATACCACCACGAGAGATATGACGGCCATGGATACCCGGACGGACTGAGCGGGGAGGATATACCGGAGATAGCGCGTATTATCAGCATTGCGGACTCTTATGACGCCATGAACTCCCGTCGCGTGTACCGCAATCGGCCTGGTTGGCCTGACACTGGGCATTGCCGTCGGCTGCGCGGCGGGGGAGGACGTCGTCAATCAGATTGTCCTGGCCGTAGTCCTGCTGATTTTTGTCGCCATAGTCGGCATCACGCTGCGCACCCACAGGATACAGCGGGGCGCTGTGATTGTATCGGCGATTGCCCTGTGCGTCGCAGTGCCGTATAATTTTTTGACGGCGGGCGGGATATACGGGGGCGGCCCGATCTGGTTCGTGCTGGGATTCGTGCTGGCTACCATTGCGGTGGAGGGAATTGCAAAATATATACTGCTGTCCGTCGGCTATATTATTTTTCTGGTCTGCTATTTTATCGCCTATCTCCATCCGGAATATATTATTCAGCACACGCTTGAGATGGCATATATTGATTCCATCGCCACGCTGACGGTGGTTTCGTTTGTTATCTGTGTTATGCTCCTGTTCCAGAATGAAGCGTACCGCGCGGAGAACCGGACGACGCGGAAGCAGAAGAAGGAGATTGAGGAGCTGAGCCAGGCGCAGAACCGCTTTTTTTCAAGCATGAGCCATGAAATCCGGACGCCGATCAACACGATCATCGGCCTGAATGAGATGATTTTGCGGGAGACGGCCTCAGAGGAGGTGGCGACCGATGCGAAAAGCATACAGAATGCCAGCAAGATGCTGTTGTCGCTTATCAATGACATTCTGGATATGTCGAAGATTGAGTCCGGCCGCATGGATATTGTTCCTGTTGTATGCGATGTGGGGGCCATGCTGTCAGACGTTGTGAATATGATCTGGGTGCGCGCCAGGGAGAAGGGGCTGAAATTCCACGTTAATGTCGAGGAGAGCATACCGGCCCAGATCTACGGAGATGAGGTGCGCATCAAACAGATTCTCATTAACCTGTTAAACAATGCGATTAAATACACGCCGTCCGGCTCTGTCACGCTGTCTGTCCAGTGCCAGAAGACCGAGGGCGAACTTGCATATATAGCCTACTCTGTCACCGACACGGGAATGGGTATCAAGAAAGAGAGTATGCCCTATCTGTTCAGCGCGTTTAAGCGGGTGGACGAGGAGAAAAACCGATACATCGAGGGAACCGGACTCGGACTCTCCATTGTAAAGCAGCTGGCAGATCTGATGGGCGGTGATATCGCGGTCAACAGCGTCTACATGAAGGGCTCCACCTTTGTTGTCACGCTTCCTCAGAAAATAATCGGCGAGGAAAAACTCGGCGAGCTGGATTTTGAAAAGAGGCACGCCTCCGGTGCGCGCGAGGCGTATAAGGTTCTGTTTGAGGCGCCGAAGGCGCATGTGCTGATTGTGGACGACAATGAGACAAACCTGATGGTGGAGGCCAAACTTCTGCAGGACACCAAAATAAATGTCGATACTGCCATAAACGGCGCGGAGTGCCTGAAGAAGACGGAGAAGACACGGTATGACGTTATTCTGATGGATCATCTCATGCCGGTCATGGACGGTATCCAGTGATGTTGTATCATTTTAGTTGACAACTTATTCTCACGGATTTGGTGTATAATCAAGTAGAGAATAAGGAGGCATTT
>CANRFJ010000035.1 GCA_947629865.1 uncultured Lachnospiraceae bacterium
ACAGCTCATGGCGGGCGGCGGCATTGTAATCGTGGCGCAGACGGTGATTCCACAGCTTACGACACTGTTCTCATAATTCATGGGGGCGATTATTGACAAAATCACTGAATTTATAAAGGAAATGCTGCAGGGGTGGGTGCTTGACAACCTTTCAACGATGTTCACGGACGTTAATATGAAAGTGGGCGAGATTGCCGGGGAAGTCGGGCAGACGCCCAGCGCATGGAACGGAAGTATTTTTTCCATGATACGCAGCCTGTCAGAGAATGTCATGATACCCATAGCGGGGCTGATTATCAGCGCAATCCTTTGTTATGAGCTGATCACGATGGTAATGGACAAAAACAATATGCACGAGGTAGGGAGTGAGTTTTTCTTCCGCTACCTCGTGAAAGCGTGTGTCGCAGTGATGTTATTAAGCAAGACCTTTGACATCACAATGGCAATCTTCGATGTGGGCAACCATATCGTGACCAGTGCGGCGGCTTCCATATCAGGCTCGACAAGCCTTGACGTGGAAGCAACGCTTACAACCATGTTCAATAACCAGCTTTCCACTATGGGGATTGGGGAACTGATCGGGCTTGGGATAGAAACCATGATCGTCAGCTTATGTATGAAAATCATGTCCGTCCTCATCACCGTCATTTTATATGGGCGCATGATAGAGATATACCTTTATATTTCAGTGGCTCCGGTTCCGTTTGCCACTTTGAGCAACCGGGAATGGGGCAGCATCGGGAACAATTATATCAAGGGGCTTTGCGCCCTTGCATTTCAGGGATTTTTTATCATGGTCTGCGTCGGTATCTATTCGGTACTCGTTGCCAGCGTTGCAGTAGCAAGCAATCTGCACACGGCGCTCTGGTCGGTGGCGGCTTATACCGTTATCCTGTGCTTCAGTTTATTCAAGACAGGTTCGCTCGCCAAAAGTGTGCTGAATGCCCATTAGTCAGACAATGGTTTTAATATCATCATCGGAAAGGAGGAAACACCGGAATGTAAAAATTTCCGGTCTACGGTGTATGGCAATATCAGTAGCAGTGCCAAAAGATTTAAGCGGCATCAAGACAAAAGTGGCAATGAACCTTACCAGACGCCAGCTTATCTGCTTTGGGAGTGCAGCGGCGGTGGGGATACCCTTTTACCTTGTGACAAAGGGCGTGCTGGGTACACAGGCTTCGGCACTTATCATGGTAGCCCTCATGCTGCCGTTTTTCTTTCTGGCAATGTATGAAAAAGACGGCTTCCCGGCAGAGAAAATTCTGTACTTTATGCTCAGGCAGAAGCTGCTCACGCCGGGGATACGTCCCTATAAATCGGAAAACCTCTACAAGAAGCTGGAGGAAAGGGAAAAATTAAAGAAGGAGGTGCGTTATCTTGAAGAAAAAGCCGCAGGGCAGCAACGCCAAGCCAAAAGCGGGGCTTAATTTTTCAGAGAAGAAACGGTTAAGGGAGTTAAAAAGCGCCCTTGCCGGGAATGACAAAAAACAGGAAAAGCCGGATACCGCACAGAAAACGATTACATTCAAAAAAATGTACCGTGACGGCATCTGCCAGGTATCTTCCGGTTACTATACAAAAATGGCTGAGTTTTTTGATATTAACTATGACCTTTTGGAGATAGAGGACCAGGGTGAGATTTTAGAGGAGTACAGCAGGCTCATCAATTACTTTGACCCGTCCATACGGTTCGAGCTGTTCCTGTTCAACAGGCAGGTAAACGAACAGACGCTGATGGAGCAGTTTGACATACCCCTGCAGGGCGATGAATTTGACGATATCCGTGAAGAATACACGGAAATGTTAAAGAAACAGGCGGCGAAAGGGAACAATGGAATTATTAAATCAAAATACCTTATTTTTGGCATAGAGGCGAAAGGGTACAAGGAGGCAAAGGCGAAACTTGGCAGCATAGAAGCCGATGTCATTAAGAATTTCCTGAACCTCGGCACCCATGCCAGAAGCCTTGACGGGAAGGAGCGCCTGCGTGTCCTGCATGAGTATTTTAATCAGGATACAATGGAGCCTTTCCGTTTTTCGTTCAAAGAATTGTCGGAGTCGGGAAAGAGCGTAAAGGACTACATAGCGCCGCCGGGGTTTGATTTCCGCTATCCGAGCCGCTTCAAGACAGGGAAAATGTACGGGAGCGTCCACTACCTTGACATCATTGCGCCGAGGTTCAATGACGAGCTGTTAAAAAAGCTGCTTGACATTGATGACAACCTGACAGTTACGCTGCATATGCAGACGATGGACCCGGTAAAGGCAATCAAGATGTTAAAAGGCGCACTCACCAATATCCAAAAAATGAAGATTGAGGAACAGAAGAAGGCGGTGCGTTCAGGATATGACATGGACATTCTGCCCACTGACATCATCACATATGAAAAAGATACCTTGGAGCTGCTTGACGATCTGAACACCAGCAACCAGAAGATTATCAAGATGACTTTCCTCATCACCTGCTACGGCAGGAGCAAGAGGGCGTTAGAGAACATCACGCAGAGGGTGTCGGGCATTATCCAGCAGGCAAACTGCAATTTAAGGTGTATGCAGTATTTACAGGAGCAGGGGCTGATGGCGAGTGCGCCGATTGGCTGCAACGATACGGGGATTGAGCGTGTGCTTACCACAAAAAGTACGGCTATTTTAGTGCCTTTCTGCACACAGGAGCTTTTCATGCCTGCCCCGGCGATATATTACGGTCTGAACGCACTTTCCAACAACATGATTATGGCAGACAGGAAAAAATTAAGGACGCCAAACGGGGTAATCCTCGGCACACCCGGCTCCGGGAAGTCTTTCTCCGCAAAGCGGGAGATTTTATCCTGTTTCCTTATGACAGGGGACGATGTGATTGTCTGTGACCCGGAGGGAGAATATTTTGCCCTTGTGGGTGCGCTTAACGGTCAGGTGGTAAGGCTTGCAACCAATTCAAAGGACTACCTTAACCCGATGGACATCCAGCTTTCCCATAAGAACGACAGGGAAGCGTTAAAGCTGAAATCAGACTTTATCATTACGCTGTGCGATCTGATTGCCGGAGGGAAAAACGGTCTTGAGAACGACGAAAAAGGCATTATCGACACCTGCATCAAACATATCTATGACAGGTATTTTGCAGAGCCAAAACCGGAGAATATGCCCATTTTAGAGGACTTGTATAATGCGCTGTTAAAGTATGAGCCGAAGGACGTAGCCCCGGAGATGCAGAAGGAGGCGAAGCAGAAAGCGGTGCGTATCGCAAACAGCCTTGTTTTGTATGTGCATGGTTCGCAGAATTATTTTAACCACCGTACAAACGTGGATTCACAGAACCGCATCATGTGCTTTGACATCAGGGATTTGGGAAACCAGCTCAAGGAGCTTGGAATGTTAATCGTGCAGGATGCAGTCTGGAACAGGGTGTCGCAGAACAGGGAGCGTAAGATTGCCACACGGTACTACTGTGATGAGTTCCATCTGCTTTTAAAAGAAAGGCAGACAGCAATTTATTCGGTGGAAATATGGAAAAGGTTCCGGAAATGGGGCGGCATACCGACAGGTCTGACGCAGAATGTGGGTGATTTTTTGAAATCGGAGGAAATCGAGGGCATACTCGGCAACTCCGATTTTGTTTATCTCTTAAACCAGAACGCAAAGGACCAGGCGATACTTGCCGACAAGCTGGGGCTTTCGGAGAAGCAGCTTGCCCATGTGACCAATTCCGAGCCGGGAAGCGGGCTTATCCTGTTTGACAACGTGGTAATCCCGTTTATCGACAGATACCCGACAGACACAAAGACCTATGCGATCATGAACACAAGACCGGAGGAAAGCGTGAAGCAGGAGGAAAATGACGGGGAAAGCGGGGTGTCGGAAGATAAAAGCTGACAGGATTATCAATGGTGACTGCCTCTGTGTTTTGAAAGAAATGCCGGATGAGAGTGTTCACTGCTGTGTCACATCGCCGCCCTATTACGGGCTGCGTGATTACGGCATGGAGGGGCAGATTGGCAGGGAGGCAGCGCCGGAGGAGTATATTGCGAAGCTGGCAGGGATTTTTTCAGAGGTTTACCGTGTACTTAAAGCAGACGGAACCTGCTGGCTGAATATTTCAGACACTTACTGCGGCACGGGGAGCAAAGGGAACTACAAAGACCCGAAGAACCCGGAGGGGAGGAACGGCCAGAAAGTTTCCATAGCCCAGAACGTAGAGGGGTGCAAACACAAGGATTTAATCGGTATCCCGTGGATGCTGGCATTTGCGCTGAGAAACAGCGGCTGGTATCTGCGCAACGATATTGTCTGGCAGAAAGGGAACGCCATGCCGGAAAGCGCAAAGGACAGGCTGACACGCAGCTATGAGCATATCTTCCTGCTTGCCAAGTCGCAGAAATACTATTTTGACGCACTGGCGATTGCAGAGCCGATAGCGGCAGACACGGCAAGGCGGTACATGGGAGGGCGTGGCAGCAGCCATAAATATTCCGGTGAAGTACCGGGGCAGGCAGGGGTGCAGGGACTTAACAGGCCACGGAAAGCAGGGGAAATCAGGGAAAGTGATATTTCCCCTGTCAGGAACTGCCGTGACGTGTGGCTGATCAATACCGTGCCTTACCGTGGGAAGCATTTTGCAGCATATCCCCCAAAACTGGCGGAGAGGTGCATACTTGCAGGCTGTCCGGAGGGCGGCATTGTCCTTGACCCGTTTTTCGGGAGCGGCACAACCGGGCTTGTGGCAGCAAGGAACGGCAGGCATTATATCGGGATTGAGCTGAATGAGGAATACTGCGTCCTCGCAGGGGAACGGATAGGGGGCGGATATGAAAATAGGGCTGATTGATGTGGACGGACACCGTTTCCCCAACCTCTGCCTGATGAAGCTGTCCGCTTACCACAAGGCAAAAGGGGATACCGTGGAATGGTATGACAGCGGGAAATGGTATGACCTTGTATATATGAGCAGGGTATTCACGGATACCTATTCCAAAGACTACGAAGGGAGCATAAAGGCTTACCACGTCATAAAGGGCGGCACAGGGTACAGTCTTGACAATAAGCTGCCTGACATTGTGGAACATATGCACCCGGACTACGGGCTGTATCCGGAATTTGCAGGGACAGCATACGGTTTCCTTTCCAGAGGATGCCCCCGTGGATGCGGATTTTGTGTAGTTGGGGAGAAGGAGGGAAGAAAAACGACGGCAGTAGCTGACCTGTCCGAATTTTGGGGCGGGGAAAAAGAAATCAAGCTCCTTGATGCAAATATTTTAGCCTGCCCGGATTGGGAGCGGCTCTTAGGGCAGCTTGCGGACAGCGGGGCAGACGTGGACTTTACACAGGGGCTTGACGTGCGGCTTATTACGCCGGAAAAAGTGGCGGCATTAAACAGGATCAATACAAAAATGCTGCATTTTGCATGGGATAACCCGGAAGATGACCTGACACCGTATTTTAAGAAATTTTCAGAACTTACAACGGTTAAGGACAAGAGAAAAAGGCGTGTCTATGTCCTTGCCAACTACGGAAGCACCCATGAACAGGATTTATACCGCATTTATACGCTGCGTGACATGGGGTATGACCCTTATGTGATGGTGTATGAAAAGCCGACTGCGCCGGAGGAAACCCGGAAGATGCAGAGGTGGGTAAACAATAAATGGCTGTTCCATTCCGTAAAGGATTTTAAGGATTATGACCCAAAAGGGTACAGAAAGTGCCAGTCATTTGAAAAGGGGCATGTTATCGGATGATTTTAAGGAAATACAGCCGGGAAATTATAACCTTGTCTATGCAGGGGAGCTTTCAGACATACAGGGACAGTCGCAGGGGGAAAAACTCAATGTGATATTTGAAAGATTCAATATAGACCACCCGGAGGACTTCAAAGGGCATTCCCTTTCCGTCAGCGATATTGTGGTGCTTCATGAGGACGGAAAGAACAGCGCACACTTTGTAGATTCGTTTGGTTTTACCGGGCTTCTTGATTTTATGCTTGAACTGGAAGGCGTGGAAGAACAGGAAAAGGGGGAAACAGAGCCGGAAGTGCCGCAGGAGGAAATGCAGGACACTTCTGGACATGATGTCCAGAAGTTGGATGCAGAACAGAAAACCCATCCGGCTTTCTACGGGCATTCCCTCAAATATGCAATGGAACACGGGGAGGCGGATAAATACCTTGAATCCCGCAAATATGACAGGGAATGTAAAGGTGCGGTTGAAGATGCAATCCGGCAGAATTTTGACGGTATGCACTTAAAATCTGATATTGTGAAGCCTCTGGCAGAGCAGTACGGTTCCGAGCGCATGGCATTTGTCCTTGCCAATACGCTTCAGCAGGAAGCATGGGACGGACGTTTTTCAAGTGATAACAAAGCATGGGCGGCGGAGTTTTCCATTCCTGAAAATATCGTGCGTGGAGTGGATATGAACCATGAACTGATTATAAGCAGCCACCCGGCGGTATTGGATGGTTTTATTGATATGTTCCGCCGGGAAGTTTTGGAGCGGGAAAAAGAAATGTCTGCCGCACAGGAGGAAGCGCAGGACACTTCTGGACACAATGTCCAGAAGTTGGAACCGGAGCAGGCGCAAGTGGAACAGTCAGAGCCGAAGCAGCCGGAACAATCGGAGCAGCCAGAGATGGCCAAGCCGGAACAGACAGAACAGAATGAACCGGAGCAGCCATCTGAAATGCCGGATGAGGACATGGACGAGGAGGACGGGGACGAGATCATTGACCTCGGAGACGAAACAGAACAGGTGCTTGAGGAAATGAAAAAGTCTTTAGCTGGGGAGCGGGAAACAGAGCTTGCCTTCCAGATAGCAGACCGTTTCATCAGCATACAGGAGACGGAGGGCGGTTATGACTATTCCATTATGGGCGCTGACTATAAGGAGATAGACGGTGGCGTGTATGATAATCCCGATATCAGCATACGGGAAGCCCTTAATGACATAATAGCAGATTTGAAAGATAATCCCTTTGACAGTGGTATAAAAGGAAATATCCGTGATAATGATGAATTGATACCGATTGATTATGATGGATTGATGGAAAAAGTGGAAGCGGCAGACGCAGTCGAACCGCAGGCGCAGGGAAACGTGGTGGAAAATTTCAAGGCAAAGACCAATGAACTGTTCCATGAGATCAGCGAGATGAATCCGTCAGAGATTGAGGAAACCGTAAAATGCCATGTGCAGGCAGAGATAGACGAAGCGGGCATTGACGCAGAGATTGTGGATGCGGTGGTAGTTGGGAGCCGGTGCCGGGGACTGGAACGGGAAGGCTCTGACCTTGATGTGGTGGTGGAGCTTTCCACGGATGAGAGGGAAGATGTCCTGTTTGATATGTTTAATGAGGCAGG
>CANRFJ010000036.1 GCA_947629865.1 uncultured Lachnospiraceae bacterium
AACTCAAGAATAGAATTGTTAAAGGTGGAGAAGCGCTTCTTGTGATAAGAAGGCTCGACTCCGGAAGTGGTTTTGATGATGGTGGCGACGAGAAAAGATTTGTGGACATCGACGCCACAACAGGTGTGGTAAACAACTTTCATGGACAAAAACTCCTTTCAAAAGAATAGAGAGAAGCCATTGACTGAACCGCCACACATTTAACAAGAGTTAAAACAATTCTTAGTGTACGGTCTAAGAGAACCACTTATTTGTGCTTGAAAGGCGGAACTTACACTGATTAAAATGCTGTCTAAAACGAGAAGGTTTTTACGACTCCTCCTCCCGTGCTTTGTAGTATAGCTTCTCGCTTACAGTATAAGCGAAAGAGTAGAGGGAGTCGAGACTTTCATTACTATTTGTGCCGCCAACTGAAAGGCGGCGGAATGGAGATTAAAATGCAAAAAATGAAACTTCCAGAGGAAAAAGAATATTATATTGCATTTTTTGACAGATGAGGAATTAAAATATGGCGTTTCTGTTCAGAGCAAAGTCGAGTTGGGATTAGAGTTGAGCTCAGATGAACAGAAATTTTTGGAAGACACTAATGATAAATATCAAAAAGAAAAACTGGCTTTAACATGGAAAGCTTATATCCTTATGAAATCTAACGATGAAAAGCCGTTTTTGAATTATATGTACAATATTAAAGGGATGAAATTTTATGTTGAGCATTATATACCATTTAACATAATCCGGGATTTGTTACAACAATTAAATCTTGAAAATTCATTTGCAATTCCAAAGGAAGAGGATGCTATAAAGCATATTCAGAAGCATAGGGATATTTTGATTGATAAAATTAAACAATATGGTGATTATGCGGATATTAACATTGATAATTTAGGGGCAGTGGTTGAAAGAGAAAAGATAATTAAAAAATATGTTTGGCTTTGGGAATATCATAGGAGCGTATGCATTTTATATAATTTAGCAGAATACGATTTACCAATTAAATTTAGTATAGATCCTAGGATAATGAAAATGATAGTTTTATTGGATATTTAAGGTAATTGACTATAAACTGAATATGATGTAGTATGGAAACGATAGTCCTAACATAGAGAAAGAAGGTAAAGCCTATGCCGGAACATCAAACAATCGAATGGAAAGAATCATGGCATGACGAATATTTGGAATGGATCTGCGGCTATGCAAACGCATACGGCGGAACGCTTTATATTGGCAAAAATGATGACGGCGATGTTGTTGGCATAAGCAATAAGGACAGTAGGAGACTGTTGGAAGTCATTCCGAATAAGATTACTGATACAATGGGTATTGTGGCAGATGTCAATCTGCTATATGAAGGGGATCTGCAGTATATTGAAATTATTGTGGAAAAGTATCCCTCGCTTATCAGTTATCATGGCAAGTATTTTTATCGTTCCGGCAGCACCATGAGAACAATTACCGGAAAAGAGTTGGATAAAGCGCTCTTGAAATCCCAAGGCAGGACATGGGATGGTATGCCGATTCCGAAATTGAAAGTCGAGGATTTAAAGCGGGAAGCAATAGAATTATTTAAAGAGAAAGCGGTAAGGCGTGGCAGACTAATCCCAGAGGAAACAGAAGTCGAAGATTCTATTCTTCTGGACAATCTGCGCTTGCTTGATGAGGACGGGTATCTGATTCGGGCGGCTATGCTGGCATTTTACAAAGATCCGGAAAAGTGGGTGACTGGCGCTTATGTGAAGATAGGCTATTTTAATCAGTCGGATGCCGATTTAAGGTATCAGGATGAGGTGCATGGCTCTTTGATCGAGCAGGTGGACAAGACGGTTGATCTGGTATATACAAAATACATGAAAGCGTTAATCACCTATGAGGGGATCCAACGGGTGGAGCAGTTTATGTTTCATCAGGATGCTTTTCGGGAGATTCTGCTGAATGCCATCGTTCATAAGGATTACAGCGCTTGTAATCCGATCCAGATTAGCGTGTATGAAGATAAGATCTATATCTGGAATGATGGGGAGATGCCGGAAGGTCTGGATTCAACAGAGAAATTGTTTATGAAACATTCTTCAAAACCTTATAATCCCAAACTGGCAAATATTTTTTTCATGAGCGGAATGATCGAGGCGTGGGGACGCGGATTTGATAAGATCAAAGAAGCCTGTGCCAGATATGATGGCCCGCTGCCGGAATATAATATAAGCAAGTCAGGAGTTATGGTGCTTTGCAAGGCGTGTGATAGATATTTGAAATTGTTAAAAGATGATAATCATCATGACCAAAATGGTTATGATGTGGTCAAGATGATTTTAGATTTTTGTAAAGAGGCAAAGTCGGTACTGGAAATTATGGAACAATTTGGCTTTAATAGCCGAACTAGCTTTAGAAGAAAATATTTAGATGTATTGGTAAAAGACGGTAGATTAAAAATGACATTGCCGGATAAGCCAAGAAGTAAAAATCAAAAATATTATTCATAACCACATCATAACCATTCTGGTCATGATGTGGTTATGATGAAAGTGGATGTTAAAGAAGTAGAAATTTATTGTTATGAAATCTGTATTTATATGGCATATGATATAGTTAAGCTAAGAAACAATGAGAATGATGAGCAGACTTAAATCAGATAAAGTAGGAGTCATAGCGGATGTTTTAATAAAACATGCGAAAATAAAAGCTGTTGAAGAATTATTTAGGAATTAGATGATGGAGGCGATTAAATTGAATAACAGTACCAAAATTTCAAATCAAGTATTATCAACAATAAAACAGCGTAGCTCAGCGAGAGCATACAGCACAGAGCAAGTGACACAATCGGAATTGGATACAATATTAAAAGCAGGACTTATGGCACCTACTGGGATGAATCGTCAGGAGATTCATTTTACAGTAGTAAAAGGAAACAACCCTGTAGTGGCGGAGTTAGATGAAGAAAATAGACGGCTTCGTGGACAAGAAAAACAACCTCATAATTTCTATTACGAGGCGCCGATACTTATTTTCTTGAGTGCAGAGGATGAATTTAAATGGAGTAAAGTTGATTCGGGAATTGCAGTGGAGAATATGACATTGGCGGCAGAGAGTCTTGGACTGGGAACGTTAATCATCGGGTGTGTGTATGATGCGTTACATGGCGAAAAGCAGGAATATTTTTCAGAAAAGCTGCAGATACCGCAAGGTTATTCATTTCAAATTGCCCTTGCTGTAGGACATAAGATGGATAACAAAATGCCGCATGGGTACGATTATGAAAAACAGGTGACTATACTGGAATAAAGAATAATAAGTTTGTTTCATCAAATTTGAAATTAAACACGAGCCGATTAGAAAAGTGTATGTTGCGATGGTAAAGCAAGTTGTGGAAAGTGAGGCGATCAATGATGAGAACGTTGAATGATTATATGGCAATGAATTATCGTATGGAAATTGTAGAAGATACGGACGAAGGGGGATTCGTGGTTTCATTTCCAGAACTTCCGGGATGTATTACTTGCGGTGAAAATATAGAATCAGCAATCGCTAATGCTATGGATGCTAAGCAGGCATGGCTGGAGGCGGCAGTTGAAGATGGAATAGATATACAGGAGCCGAATGACTTGGAAGAGTATTCCGGTCAATTCAAACTTAGAATACCTCGAAGCCTACATCGCTCGTTAGTAGAGCATTCAAAAAGAGGGAATTAGCATGAATCAGTATTGTGTATATCTATTGTCTAAAAATGGTGCAATGTTTTCAAAATAGTGATTGTGGGATGTGTTTATAATCACTGTAGTGAGATGGCAACATTTTGGCAACAGAAAATCAGCAAGCCGTAATAAATGATATAATTGATATAAAAACGGTTGTGTATTTGTATAAAACTTAAACAAATATAGTTAAGAGTAACAAAGGGCACGCCGAGTTAGAGTAAGAGGGTAAATCCCTGCAAACCTTGATTTTTAAGGCTTGCGGGGATTTTTAAATTGGCGGTAGCTACGATTTGGGTACAAAAATTTATTTTCCCACCGGCTTTTTAATTACATCATCAATTGATTAACTACATCATTTTTTTGAATTTGATGTAGTTAATGTTGACAATTAGTACAATAAGTGCTATTATTTAAATGCATCATTATATCCGCTTATGAGTTAATTGATGTTTGAATGAGGATAATGAAATGAGAAATTTTGATTACATTAAAAAATGGGAAAAATTACTGACACCGGAAATCGTGGCATTGCTTACGCAAATTCATGAGTATAAAGGCGAACAGTCACTTTTTATAGAAGCGAAGGCGGATACGCTGACACAACTTGTGGAGATTGCCAAGATTCAGAGCACCGAGGCATCCAACAAGATTGAAGGTATCTGTACTTCCGATGCTAGATTGAAGGCGATTGTAAAGGATAAGACCACACCCAAGACAAGGAATGAGCGTGAGATTGCCGGATACAGGGATGTGCTTAATACCATCCATGAGAGTCATGATTATATCTCAATTAGACCGAATATGATACTTCAGCTTCACAGAGATTTATACAAATTTGAAGGTTATGATATTGGTGGGAAATATAAAGTTGCGGACAATGTCATCGGGGAAGAGGATGAGCAGGGTAACAAGTTCGTTCGATTCAGACCGGTTCCTGCATGGGAAACGCCAGAGGCAATTGAGAACCTTTGCAATGAATTTGATAGAGCTCTCGGAATCGGAACAATAGATCCGCTTCTTTTGATTCCGATGTTCATATTGGATTTCTTATGTATCCATCCGTTTAATGATGGTAACGGAAGAATGAGCAGATTACTTACTCTGCTGATGCTATATAGAGCCGGATACATCGTAGGAAAGTATATCAGTATCGAGCATCTGATTGAAAAGACCAAAACTTTATACTATGAATGTCTGCAGGAAAGCTCTCTTAACTGGCATGAGGAAGAGAATAATTACGTTCCATTTGTACAGTATATGCTCGGTGTCGTGGCTGCAGCATACAGAGATTTTTCCGACAGAGTAGAGACGTTGGTTACAAGCGGTTTTTCAAAACCCGAGCGTGTGGCAGAACTGATAAAGAACACATATGGTGAGATCACAAAGTCACAGATCATGGAGAAATGCCCCGACATCAGCCGTATAACGGTAGAAAGAGCATTGTCAGAACTTCTGTCGTCGGAAAGTATTATAAAGATAGGAGGCGGCAGATATACAAAATATGTTTGGAACAGAGACAAGGAATAAAGGAGAGCGATAATGACCGGAGAACTTGGTAATAAGATTGATAATTTATGGGAAATTTTCTGGAACGGAGGAATCACAAATCCACTTGATGTTGTTGAGCAGATGACATACCTCATGTTTATAAAGGATCTTGATGATACGGACAATCTTCGTGCAAAGGAAGCTGCCATGCTGGGGCTTCCTTACAAGAGCATCTTCGCTGATGAAGTCGAGATTGGTGATCGCAAGGTGGATGGCAATCAGCTTAAGTGGTCTACATTTCATGACTTTCCTGCACAGAGAATGTATTCCGTTGTTCAGGAATGGGTATTTCCGTTTATAAAGAATCTTCACGGAGACAAGAACTCAGCATATAGCAAATACATGGATGATGCCATCTTTAAAGTAAACACTCCTTTGATGCTCTCCAAGATAGTGGATGCTATGGATGAAATCTATTCCATGATGGAAGAACTTCATCAGACAGATATTCGCGGCGATGTGTATGAGTATCTTCTTTCAAAGATTTCCCAGTCAGGTGTTAACGGTCAGTTCAGAACGCCGAGGCATATCATCCGTATGATGGTTGAGATGATGGATCCAAAGCCGACAGATTATATTTGCGATCCCGCCTGCGGAACTTCCGGATTCCTTGTTACCAGCGGCGATTACTTAAGAGAAAAATATAAGAAAGAAGTGCTTCTTGATAAGCAGAATAGAAATCATTTCATGAACGACATGTTCCACGGATATGACATGGACAGAACGATGCTTCGTATTGGCGCCATGAATATGATGACTCACGGTGTGGAGAATCCGTTTATCGAGTATCGTGACAGTTTGTCGGATCAGAATCCGGATAAGGACATGTATTCCCTTATTTTGGCAAATCCGCCGTTTAAGGGCAACCTCGATGCAGATACTGTATCAGCAGATTTGCAGAAGTTATGCAAGACCAAGAAAACAGAGCTCTTGTTTCTGGCATTGTTTGTGAGAATGCTGAAGATTGGCGGTAGATGTGCCTGTATCGTTCCTGACGGAGTGCTCTTTGGATCTTCCAAGGCACATAAGGCTATCAGGAAAGAACTCGTGGAGAACCAGCGCCTTGAAGCTGTTATCTCCATGCCTTCAGGCGTGTTTAAACCATACGCTGGGGTATCCACCGGAATACTTGTATTTACGAAAACCGGTCATGGCGGAACAGATGATGTATGGTTCTACGATATGACTGCTGATGGGTTTAGTCTTGATGATAAACGTACTGAAATTAAGGATAATGATATCCCTGATATTATCAGCCGTTTCAAGAATCTTGAGGCTGAAAAAGATAGAAAACGTACAGACAAATCTTTCATGGTGCCTAAGAAGGAAATTGCTGATAACAACTATGATCTCTCGATCAACAAGTACAAAAAAGTTGAATATGTTGCAGTAGAATATCCGCCGACATCAGAGATTATGGCAAATATCAGAGAAATTGAGAAGCAGATAAGC
>CANRFJ010000037.1 GCA_947629865.1 uncultured Lachnospiraceae bacterium
ATCAAGGCAGAATAAGATGAACTATATGCCATGAGGCAGGCATATATGTTTCACACAAACTGATGATGCCTCAAAATGTTTGATGTTTCCGGTGGGGTTATTCGGGAGATTGAGGAACCTTTTGCGTTTGTAGTGGGCGAGAAACCGGAGTGAAAAAGTGTGGGGGAGGGCCTTGGGAGACATTATAATTTTTTTCTCCTATAGTAATGGGAATTGAATAAGTTCATGCACATGGGGATTTGAAAAGGCGGTCTATCCACCGCAGCAGATAATCCCGCCATTTCACGACTGATTTTTCCGTTGTCCGCCAACCGTCCGGCGCCCGAAGTCCGGAATGAATATCTGGTTTTTCCGTTGCCAGCCAACCGTCCAGCGCCCGAAGTCTGGAATGAATTTCGGATTGATTGTGTCAGCCCACATGATAAGCCTATAGCTCATCTGTTAATTATAGTATACACAGAACAAGGGAATTATGCAAATGTTTTTTAATGGTTATAACAGGTTAAATAATCAAAGACACAACACATTTGACATAATACTATTTAGCTAAGCGTATTTGACACAAAAAGTATTTGGTGCTAAAGTTTAAATATCCGGCAACCGCTTTGTGGATTCCGGTGCCTGGGAAGGGAATATTAACATAAGAAAAAAGCAACCTTATCATATGAGAGGAGAGGAATGTTATGAAAAATAAGCGTATAATATTATCTTTATGTCTACTTATATGTATCGGCCTTGTCGGTTGCGCTGGAGGGGAACAGGAAAAATACAGTGAGAATTATGAAGAAGGAAAGGATTCACAAAATTTTTCCACGACAAGGGAAGCGACTGCTACGAAAAATGGATTTTATGCTATTCAGGAAGATTCCATCTATTTTGTGGATAAGAAGTCGGGGAAGGCAGTTCCGCTGTGCGGGAAGCCAAACTGCAAGCACACGGATTATTCCTGTAATGCCCGTTTTAATGCGCCTCTTAATATTCAGGCATATGATGGGAGCATTTATGTAGTTGCGAGAGGGGAAAAGGTGGGAACAGAATCTTTGTATCGGATCAGTGAGGACGGTAGCGAGAGGGAAGAATTAAAAACATTGTATACCTTTGAGACAGATGATGCGAGCTGTTCGCTGGATTTTGTCATACATAGGGGATTTGGTTATATGGTGACAAATTGGATTCAAAAGACCAGAAATGAAAAGGAACAGACTTTGTATCGGGTTTCATTGGATTCTTCGGACGAAAAAGATGAGGTGGCAAAAATAAAGGGTTATACGCCGATGATTTATATTGTCGGGGGATATGGGAACAGCATTTATTTCAGCACGAATCGATACACAGATAAAGACGAAAAGAATTTGGAGATACTGAACTATAAATTTGATATTTTGAAAGAAAAGGTTGGAAAGATAGATTTACCGGCTGATATGACTTTGACTGCAGTTAAAAACGACAGATATTTTTGCTATAAAAAAGGCGGACGGGAGATTCTTTCCCTCGATAAAGATGGAAAAGACGAAAAGAGAATATTTGATTGGAAATATGATAATACATTGGTCTATCATGACGAGCAATATCTGTACCTCGATAATGAAGTGTATTTGCTTATGCATGACCGGCCGGATACGGAGCGGAGGGTTGCAATCATCGATTATGACGGGCATAAGGTCTGCGAGTGGAAAAAGTTCGGCATAGATAACCGAAAGATTTTTTGGTCAGACTCCGAGTTGTTGTTGCTGCAAAATTTGGAAAATCTTGATTATCAAATGTTGAAATTAACAGACGTATCGAGTCTGCAATAGAAGGGGAACGTATGGGAGAGCTGAGAAGAATTGTATGTCAAAAGAAGTATTTTATGAGTGCTTTGTTATTGCTTACACTCAATTTGCTTTTGTTCCAATATTTTCAAAAGGATACGCTTGAACTGTTCAAAGGCGAAGGCGCCGAAAAAACTATTCAGGCTGAGTGGCTGGAGGAACAGCGGACGGCAAAGGAAGAATTTTTTGAAAATATAAAACATTTACGCGAGCGCTCCGAGTCATTGTCAGAGATCAGCATTTTTTCAAAAGAGGATACGTTTTCAAATAAAAATATCTGGAAGACACAGGAAGATTTTGAGAGGATAGAAAATGTAACTATTGATATAGCACATTCGGATAAAGCTGTGTCGGCATTTTTAGGGTATGACGAAATGTTTTACCTTTTGCTTATGTTTATATTTATAACGGTATTGACCTTTTTTGATGAGAGGAAGTCGGGACTTTGGCAGATTACATACGCCTGCAAAAAAGGAAGAACGGCTCTTGCGTGTAAGCGCTTTTTGATATTGCTATTTCTGGCAATTAGCTTTAGCGGGCTTATGTTTTGGGAGACGGTGTACCTGGCTTTCCGGGATTACGGTGGGAAAGATATTCTTTTCTCGTCTGCACAGTCGGTGGTAATGCTCCAGAATTTTACATTGCCGATTTCTGTTTTGGAATTTCTTCTATATGCCTGGGGGATTTGCGCTCTGGCGCTGATTGTATCGGGATTATTTATATGGGGAATCCTCTCGTTGATTCATAACCGGAATCTTGGAATGGTAGTGTTGGTTGTAGTTTATGGAATCGAGATATCTTTGTATTATCTTATTCCGGAGCAGCACCCGCTCTGTGTCCTGAAATATTTTAATCTCTGGTTTTTGCTGAATCCGAGAAAAATATTTGTCGATTATACGAATTTCCCAATCGGAATGCATTTGTTGAATCTGCGGGAATTTGTGCAATGGGTTCTCGCAGGGCTGTTCGCGATTCTGGGAATTTTGGTATGTTATATAAATAAAATGACAAGGCCGTTTTATATGCTGGGAGTGGCGGAGCGTCTTATACAGAGACTGAGTGAATGTTGTAAAAGGGCTTTGTGCCATTGCAGTGGTATCTGTTTTGAACTGTACAAATTGCTGTTTCAGGGGAAAGGCGTCTTCGTCGTTTTAATATTTGTGTTTTTGGTGATTCGTGGTATTTCCATGGACGAGCTGCTGCTCAGCCCTGCGAGAGAGCAGCTGGTCGATTTCTATGCGCAGAACACTGGGGAAATAACAGAAGAAAGTATGGCGCCCTATGAAAAAATAAAGGCGGAACTAAATAAAGCCTATGATAATTATATCAATGCTCCTGATGCAGAGAAAAAAGAGTCGGGGGATATTTATCAGTCATATGAGGCGACAAGAGTCATGTTCAAGCAATTGGAGGAAAGGTTGGACTATGCGAAAAAACTCGAAAAAAGCGGGATTGCGGGTTGGTGGCTGAATGAAACCGGATACCGTAAACTTTTGGGGAGTGAGAACGTATCCGGCCGGCTGGTTCATGGTGCGATGGCGATTCTTGCCATGATACTTATTCTGTCAGGGAGTCTGGCGATGGAACGGCAGTCGGGGGTTCGTTATATATTGCGCTGTACTTCAAAGGGCAGAAGAAAATTTTTCTTCCGGAAGGTATTTTGTGCAGTGGCGGTTGCTGCTTTTTCAGCACTGTTGACGACAGGGGCGGAAATATATGAGGTGGGACGACTATATCCCTACCGCGGATTGTCCGCGCCGGTTCAGAATTTATCTTTCCTTGAAAATGTGCCATTTTCACTTACAATTGGACAATTTCTGGGCATCTGGATTTTTCTGCGGCTGTTAATCTATATAACAATAGCAGTGATGTGTCTGATGATTTCATCATTTGCGAAGCAGGTGGACAGGGCGCAGATGATTTCATTGGTATTATTGGTCTTTACCTTGATTTCAGGTGTTTCGGAGTATATGGTATCGGGGACTGAAAGGCTGATGAAGACAGCGATAGTTACTGTGATGATGTCGGTATGTCTTTGCGTGAGCCTGGCAATCGCATATCGGAGATGGAGGAATGTATATGATTGAAGTAAAAAATTTGAGAAAAACATACGGGAAAAAGGAGGCGTTAAAAAGCTTCAGTTATGTCTTTGAAAACGGAATCTATGGTATGCTGGGAGCAAACGGCGCCGGAAAAAGTACGCTGATGAATTTGCTGACGGATAATGTAGAGCGCGATTCGGGAGAAATCCTTTATGATGGCAGGGAGATACTGAAATTGGGAAAGAGTTATCGTGAAAAAGTGGGGTATATGCCGCAGCAGCAGGGGTTTTATGAAAATTTTTCGGCAAGAATGTTTTTGTTTTACATGGCAGAGTTAAAGGGGCTCCGCAGGAAGAAGGCAAAATTACAGATAGAACGTCTTTTGGAAATCGTGAATCTATCCGCTGTGGCAGATAAAAAAATAGGTGCGTTTTCGGGCGGTATGAAACAGCGTGTGCTGTTGGCGCAGGCGCTGTTGGGGGATCCCGAAATACTGATACTTGATGAGCCTACCTCCGGACTTGATCCGAAGGAGCGTGTGAATCTGCGGAATTATATTCATCAGTTATCCCAGAATAAAATTATTTTGCTGGCCACACATGTAGTCAGCGATGTGGAAAGCATAGCTGATAAAATTTTGATTATGAAGCAGGGGGAACTGGTGGCAGATGACAAACCGGAATGTTTAATCCGTCAGGTGGGAGGAGGCAATCTGGAAGATGTGTATATGAATTATTTTGGCGAGATATAAAGCGGCCGCCTATTAAAAAACATAAGTAGGCGGCTCCCATGTATTTGAAATGCAATAGAAGATTATACAGAAAAGCAGGAGAATAAGGCCAACAGGAATAATTACTTTCAGTATATTCCTAGAAGATAGTTTGTGCTGAACTGCCAGCGATTCCGTATCGCAAAAATGCTGTTTAACATCATCATATGCAGCGTCCGGATGCGACTCACAATACTCCTGTATTTCCTCTGCGATAAGCACACGCAAATGTCTTTTTTCAGCCCCCTTATACAACGAAGACGGATAAATGAGTTTTGCCAGTTTGCGTATCTGTTTTTTTGTCAGCATGGGTGAGAAACCTCCGGATTGATTAACTGAAGTTGCCGTTTTTGTCGCACTTAATCGTAGCGGTTCTGGTCAAAGTTGCTGCCGATGTTTTCATTGTTATTGTTCCGGTTGCCGTATTTCCGGAGCCGAAGTGCTTTTCGCTGACGACAGACCATGATGCATTAGAAATCTTTACTTGTGCAGAGGAACTGCAGTAAGTAGCGCTAACGCCTTTATTGACCTTGAAGGATGCCGTCAGTGAATAACTCCAGCATAAGACGTTATTTGAATTATAGTGAGAAATCGTCTTTATCTTCGTCTTTATAGTGGCGGCTGAACAGGTTGAAATGACAGGAGAGAGGGGAGAATCCTCCAGTACCTCAACAAAATATCCTCCGTGATTATCGGGGATTATCTTCATCGAAGCATTGTCAACGGAAGAAAATGCGTCTATATTTTTCACACTGGCATCAGCCACATTTCTGTTGAAAGACATAGAAAGTGCAATGAGTATTGCAAGTGCAAAAAAGCGAGAGAAATGTTTCATAAAGACAACCTCCTTTTTAATCAAAAGTAATTGTTGTAATTGGTGTTGGATCAGGTTTGCCGGTAAGCGGATTCACATGACGCGGTGCGTTTGGATCATCTTCAAAATACTCAACAGAATATCCTTGAGAAAAGTCATACCGCGCAAGTACATGGAACACAGTAAAAGCCACAGCGGCCAAAACAATTATACAGATTCCCACGATCAATATCCAGTGAACCAGCATATTACGCTTGCGCAAATCCTTTGCCGTGCGAAAGGAGAGCATATTTTTGATGTCGGAAGGCACCCCGAATTCGGACAATAAATCATCATAAGTCGCTGTTGGATTTTTTTCACAATAACAGAAAAGAGCGTCCCTTAATTCACAGATGAACTGCTTTTTTGCTTTTCGATTGCCTTTGTAAAATCTCTTTACTTGTCGTATGTACTTATTCACGAATTTTTTCTGCATAGGAATCATCTGCCTCCTGTGGATTGTTCTCGGAAATGCGGGATATGATTTTGTCAATTGCTCCGGTAATCATGGTATACTCCTTCAGTAAATCGGTGAGGCGCTGTCTGCCGCGCGGGGTAATACAATAATAGACGCGCGTGCGCCGAACACCTACTTTGACCTGTTCGGATTCAAGACAACCATTCTGATTTAAGCGGTATAGGGTTGGATACATGGTCGCTTCTTTGAGTTCGTACTCGCCGTCGCTGTACTCAGACAATTCCTGCGCTAACTGGTATCCGTATTTTTTCCCAGTCTGCAACAATAGGAGAAGTACTAGTTCTATTGTCCCATGCTTAATATTGTTTTGCTTGCGGTTTTGAGTTGTCATGTGTTCACACCTTTTGGTAAGGGTAAGGAGAATACTTAATATAAGTATATACCATGAAATAAATTATGTCAATAATACTATTTCTGGATAATACTATTTTGTAAAAAGTATTTGACATAAATAGTAATTAGTGCTAAAATTTAAACATCAGATAACTGTGTAGAGAAGGATTTGGGGTGTAAAAAGAGAAAGAAGGTGAAAGAATGTATCAAGAATTGTCTATTTACAGAGATTTAATTGAGTAAAGCGTTCTTTATCATAATGGTAGTGAAATGTAGAAAAGAACGCGGGAGTTTGACAGTTGAATAAGAAAAAAAATACTTGCAGGTCTTGATAAACCTGCATTTTTTATGTCAACTTTTTT
>CANRFJ010000038.1 GCA_947629865.1 uncultured Lachnospiraceae bacterium
TGAGTATAAAAAGCGGCTCCCAATGAATAGGAACCACTTACATATAACTATTAACTTGTTAAACTAAATGACATTGAGTAACTATTCACATACCTTTTATCAGATTTTTGAATTTACACAAACTTTGGGATAGTCCCTTTTCATTTGGAAGAAAAAACTATTGTGAGTCTTTGTTTCCACTTATTTTCTCTAATCACTGTACCGTCAATCCGGCATTTTCCGTTCTCTGCACACGCTATCCCTCCATATAACGCTCCAATTCACTCCATGTTTTTATCATCAGAATATTAGCATCTTCCGTGTAAGGCAGATCAATCGCCCCTATGTACCACACCGGAAACAGACCGGCATTTAATGCGCCTTTTATATCGCACTCATACTGATCCCCGATATACCAGATCTCCTCCGGCCGTAACTGCGCTTTTCCCAAAGCCAGATCAAATATCCGTTTGTTCGGTTTGCGAAACATATAATTACTTGAGGCAATGATAAATTCAAACGTATTGTTCGGAAGCAACCTGTTGATACGTTCCTCCACCACAGAGGAGTCATAAGAAATATTGCTGATTACGCCTGTGCGGATATTCTTGCTTTTTAAATATTCCAAAAAATCTTTCATACCCTCTGTCGGACTTCCCGGAGAAGCGGCATTCCAGAATACGGTATCAATTTCAGAACTGCTTAATGCAATTTCTATTCCCTGTGATTCATAGAGATAAGACGTAAACATAGCGGTGGGTATTTCTACTTGAAGCAGGTGCCTTTTTTCGGGAACAAATCTCCCCAACTCCCGATTGATTTCATCTGCTCCTCCTGTCAACATATTGCCCCGCTTCCACCATTTTCTCCTACAGCAAAACGGCCTGGCCATCTTTACAGATTTGCGTCTGCTGCCTGTCCTTAATAACATAAGCCTCCCCATATAAGGTTGTCTTCCCGTCTTCGATCATGATATAACTTCCATCATTCAGAGCAATGATCTCATGGCCAACACTATCGGCAAAGGTGATGTCTTCAATCAGGCGCATACCATCTAACCAGTCGTCCCTGATATATTGCATATGCGGCAAGATATTTATGTCTGTTATCCCAAGGCCGGTAATCCAACGCTCATAAAGAGGATCAACAGCCTCCCCCTTCAACTCCGGCCCTGCATAGACTAGATCTGCACAGTTCATAGAACCGGCGCTCCATGCGATGATAATTCCGTTGTAATCCGATAGACGCTCTCTCAGCCGGAGTCTTTTCATGAATTGGTTTTGCGTAGGCACATGGCCGCCCGTAAAAATCAGCACGTCGATTTTTTCCAAATTATCAATGACTTCCGGATTTCTGTTATCGCATATGTCGATATAAGAGAGGTTGAGCCCGCTCATAGGGAACGTCTCCCTGAAGCGGGCACAAATATCATCATTTTTCTCATATTGGGTTGGATATGCGCAGATAAACAGCACGCGTGCACTCTCTGGCCAGATTGTTTTAATCCTATCAAGCAACCCATTTTTTTGAGATAAAGGCTCTCGTATTCTGATTCCATTGACGTTGGAATAACCGCCTAAACTACTTGTCAATATTGCTTTCATTTTTCAACCCCTGTCTGTTTTCAGGAATCTTTCTTAACCAACAGTGATTTTCCTGTCATTTCCTCCGGCTGTTTTAATCCCATCATCTCAATCAGCGTCGGGGCGATGTCCGCCAGACACCCACCCTCTCTGAGCGTATAGGAATCGTCGTAATTGACGAGGATAAACGGCACCGGATTGGTGGTGTGAGCGGTAAACGGAGCCTTTGTCTCGTAGTCCACCAACTGCTCGGCATTGCCGTGGTCGGCGCAGATAAACATTTGTCCGTCTACGGCGCGGATAGCCTCCACAGCTTTTCCCACGCACTCGTCCACTGCTTCAATGGCCTGAATGGCCGCTGCCTCGACGCCGGTATGTCCGACCATATCCGGATTGGCAAAATTCACAATGATTACGTCATATTTTCCGGAGTGAATGGCATCAACCAGACCGTCGCACACCTTATAGGCGCTCATCTCCGGTTGCAGATCATACGTCGCCACCTTCGGGGAATTGACTAAAAGTCTCTCCTCCCCTTTGTTCGGCTCCTCGACGCCTCCGTTGAAAAAGAATGTCACATGCGCATACTTCTCCGTCTCGGCGGTTCGCAGCTGGGTGAGCCCGTTGTCCGCCAGAAACCTGCCGAAAGTATTATTGATTTCCACTTTGTGAAAAGCCACAATCTTGTTGGGAATCGTCACATCATATTCCGTAAACGCCACAAAGGTAGTGGGGAAAAATCCTTTTTCCCTCTCAAATCCGGTAAACGCATCATCGCAGAAGGCCCTGGTGATCTCCCTGGCCCGATCCGGACGGAAGTTGTAAAATATAATTGAATCCTTTTCCTTTACAGTCGCCACCGGCTTTCCGTCCCTCATAATTACCGTGGGCTTTACAAATTCGTCCGTCTCCTCTTTGTCGTAGGAATTCTGCACGGCACTGACGCCGTCCTCGGCAGTCTCTCCCTCGCCGTACACCAGCGCTCTGTACGCCTTCTCCACGCGCTCCCATCGGTTATCGCGATCCATGACATAGTAGCGTCCCATCACGGTAGCCACCTGTCCGACGCCGATTTCTTCCATCTTGTCCATGGCTTCCCTGACAAAATCCTTACCGGAGGCCGGCGGAGTATCCCTTCCGTCCAAGAAAGCATGGAGATACACATTCTGAATACCGTTTCGCTTCGCCATCTCCAACAGCGCATACATATGGGTGTTGTGGCTGTGCACTCCTCCGTCCGAAAGCAGTCCGAATAAATGTAAATCCGATCCGTTTTCCTTGCAGTTATTTACAGCTGCCATCAGCGCTTCATTCTGGAAAAATACGCCCTCCTCAATTTCCTTGGTGATACGGGTAAGCTCCTGATAGACGATTCGCCCGGCTCCCATGTTCAGATGTCCCACCTCGGAATTTCCCATCTGGCCCTCAGGAAGTCCCACGGCCATACCGCTGGCATTTCCCTTCACAAAGGGCCCGTCCTGCATCAGCTGATCCATAACGGGAGTCCTGGCCTGTGCCACTGCGTTTCCCTCCGTCCTGTCATTCAGTCCATATCCATCTAAAATCATTAAAACTGTCGGCTTCTTACCCATCTTTTCCTCCATTCCGGAGCCGTAGCTCCCTGCTTGCTTTATAACAAACCGCCCGAAAAGCGGGCAGTTTCTCTGCTAAAAACTAATTATAATGGAGTTTTTATAATAAATCAATGGAAATCTGAAATCTTGTAAAAATCTTTTTTTCATATTCTGGTTCTATCCAATAATAAACCGTTCTTCTTCAGTTATGATTATAGAATCATTATAGAAATCATCTCTTTTCTGTTTATGAAGCAAAACACATCCATCCCATTCAACGTTACTTCTATTAATGAACAATCCACATTCCCTTTTTTGTTGAACCCTTATGTTCCAACACTCCTGATTCTTTCATTTTGTTTATATGATATCTCACACCACCTATAGATATATCCAGCATTTTCGCAATTTTTTTAACAGAAATTTCCGGAGATTCTTTCATTATCTCAATAATCTTATCTGATGTTTCTTTGTTAGTTTCTTTGTTAGTTTCTTTATTAGTTTCTTTATCCTTATTATCCGGACCAATTTGCAGACTAGCAACATTCCCCAATGGAATTACAATCTGAAATATATTATCTTCTATAAATCTCGGTGTTGCACCTGAATAAAGTTTTGTATATTTATTCGTATTTCTCATTCCGGAACCCAGTTCGTCAGAATACCCTATTTCTCTAAAGACTTTTGAAATGGGTGGATTCTTGGGAAATGGCTCAAATTTATTAAGTTGCAGTTCTCCGTGTCCATGTGGCAAATTGCTGTTTTTTGTAAATACGCTGTCCTTTTCAATCACAAATTGTGCTGTATATGCATTTGAATAATCTCTATGAGCCAAAATATTCGATATAATCTCTCTCAAAATCTTGTCTCTGGCGCTTACACTCTGATCTCCATCAAGAACAAAAATATCATTTAAATGCTTTTTGCCAAAATCCATTAACCTTCTATAACTGTCAATTAGATTTGTAATTATAACTTCTCTGTCATCATATCGATCCAGGTTCTTCACTCTAAAAATAGCATCTGTTTTATATTGCGGCAAAACGGACATAATCGTGCTATCTTTGCCGAACAACAATATTGCAGCAAGCGTAATCCCCTCTTTTCCAGTAGCCGGATCCGTAAGAATCAAGCCTGAACTTCTAAGTATTTCTTCCTCTGTCATATCAGTCCATGCATGATTATCCACCCTTAAAATTGCCATCCTTTTAGCTCTTTTTATCACATTAAAATCCAAGAATTCTAATCCTAAATTTGGATAAACTTTGTTTACAAAATAACTACTTTGTTTTCTTGCATACATTTTGTATACTAACTCTGCATTGTCTGTAATATCTACGTCACCTTCATATATTAAGAAATGTACAATTATCAAATTGTTTTTATATCAGCAGGATTACTCATTCCCTGTGATTTCACATAATCTGCCCCTACCTCAAAATGATATTTCACGATTCCAAGGTCCACCTTGCTAAATATTCCGCCCTTATCAGTAAATTCCACGGAACCATCCTCGTTTAAGGCAATCTCAAATTTCTGCTGGTTCAGCGCCGTAGGCGCAAGGAGTGCCATCTCCACTCCAAAATTGAATCAATAAGGCTTTTCCCCATCAGAAACAATGACCTTCTCCGGCTTCTTCGATTTATGTAGCCTGCCATGATCTGCACCATATCCTACAGCAATTACAATGACAAGCCTCTCATCTTCTTCCAGATCAGCCGGTACATTTTTCGCATTAAAAGTTCCTGCCCAACAGGTATTCAATCCGAGTTCTTGCGCCAAAAGCACCACCTGTTCCCCTAAATATCCTATTCTCTCCTCTAAGGAATCATCATCTCTCCCAATACAAGCGATTACGCTTGGTGCACTACCAAGTCCCATAAAGCGGTTCAAAATCTTGTTGAATGTCCTCCCTGCATCCGAACAAAATTGCATATGAAGTCTGCCAATCACATTGCATTCTTCAATTTTTCCCTTGAGTCGCTCAATTTTTTCCGTTTCAATTGGCTTGTCAAGATAATTCCTAACAGAATGACGCTCTTTGATCAGTTCGATATAATTCATCTCACATCCCCTCCAATTTTCTACAATTTTGAAATATCCTATTTTCATCCAACAACCTGTTTTAGTGTTAGCATATAATTAGCACAAATTAAAATGAGACATTCCTCACAACCTTTGTTATAATAACCGTAAGATAGG
>CANRFJ010000039.1 GCA_947629865.1 uncultured Lachnospiraceae bacterium
TGTAGCCTAATTATATCATGCGTGAAAAAACAGAGTCAAGCGCTGTTCAGACGGAGCGAGTCCGGCGGGAGAGGCAGGAGAGGAGAGAGAAGGGACGGAAAAAGGCGGTTTTTCCCAGATGGGGAAAGAGCGCTATACGTCCGGATGGCTTTGAAACGGGATGCCGGTGTGCGGATGCATTAAAAAGGGATGCCTGTGCCCGTATAGCACTAAAAAACGGCTGATTCATACGAACCAGCCGTTTTCCGGATATATATAATGTCTGATTTTACTCAATGATTATTTCTTGAGTGTAATGGATTTGATTTTAACAGTCCATTTTTCCTTTGAAGGATTTGCAAGATCAACCAGTGCAAGACTGTATATGCTTGTCAAATCGGTCTCTTTGCTTATGTCGAACTCTACTTCTTTTGAATCTGACTTTACAGCCGGATACTGCTCTATTTGCTTTTTATCTGCATCCCAGAAACTTGAGTTATCATCTTTTGTCATCTTGAGATTCAACTGCCTGCTTCCACCCTCAGGAAGCCCGGTAATTTCAGCAAATTCAAACACAACCTTCTTATAGGAAGATATATCCAGGATGATTTCATGTTCAGCGTTATCATGAGAAACCCGAAGTTCTGCAAACCTTTTTTAGAACGGATACTTGGCGTAAAGATATCCCGCATTGAATATCCGAAGTCACAGGAGACAATCGACATATCCGCAGATGCCAAGAGCGTCCGGCTGGATCTCTATGTGGAAGACGGCAGCAATACAGTGTACAACATTGAGATGCAGACAACCGAGAATAGAAACCTTCCCAAAAGAACAAGATATTACCAGGGGATGATAGACCTGAATATCTTGGAAAAAGGGGATAATTACAAAGACTTAAAACGGAGTTTTATCATATTTGTATGTACCTTTGATTTGTTTGGCGAAGGCAGGCACATCTATACGTTTGAAAACCGCTGCATCCAGAATCCGGCGTTAGGCCTTGGGGACGATACAACGAAGATTATTCTAAATACCAAGGGGACAATGGATGACGTCACACCGGAAATGAAAAGATTGCTTGATTTTATCGACGGTAAAGAGCCGGAGGATGACTTTACCAGGGAGTTAGATGAGGCAGTGCAGTCGGTTAGAAAGAATGAGAAATGGAGAGTGAACTATATGACGTTGCAGATGCATTACCAGGAGAAGTACGAGCAGGGCATTGAGCAGGGTATTGAACAGGGTATTGAGCAGGGAAACAGGCAGTCTGCTTTAAGAATGATAGAAGATGGCGATCTTCCATTAGAAAAGATTGCAATGTATTCCGGTCTTACCCTTGAGCAGGTGATTGAATTAGAAAAGGAAATGCAGCCGGTGTGATACCTGCGGAAACCGTTCCATTCAAAATCCGGACAAGAGGTACATTTTTATACCGAGCCGTCGCTATTTCGGTAGTGGCGGCTCTTTTCGCGCTGCGCCGCAAGGCATGCAGAAAGCCCCGGTGTGGAATCATCCACACCGGGGCTTCTGTTATCTCATTTCTTCATCAGAAATAAATTTTGATATCCCATCTGCTGTCGATTCACTGTTCCGCTTAGTCAACGTCTGAAGCATTCACAGCGATTTCGATTGTTGCAGCAGCCCTCTCCGTATTGATCGTGCCGCTGGCAACCTGGGTTCCATCATAGGTATAAATCGTTACTTTGTACTCTGTTCTATAGGTAACCTGGATTTTCTCCAAGTCAGCAGCAGCGGTCGCATATATGGTCTTCGGTGCTGTTCCAACACCCTCGCCCTTGACTGCTTCAATCACTGCTACGATTGGGGCAGTACCGCTTGGCGTAAGCTTAGTGCCACTGACAGTTGTTGACGATGACGACAACTTAATCGTCAACGGAACAGTAACCGTGTCAGATGTCTCACCAGTCTTTTCATAGTACCATTCTGCTTTTACGATGTTACCGATGTCAGCGATTGTGACATCTTCCTTCTTATACTGATAAGGCGGCTGATAGAAGTTATCAATACCGGCATAATTGCTTTCATTAGAGAAGTATCCATTAGCGCCTACCAGTACTTTGTAGTTTCCGGCAGGAAGTTCTTTGTATACATAGTAGCCTTTCATTTCGACGCCATTCTCTGTATAACTATAACCATTGCCACCACTTCCGGTAGAAACTGACTTATACAAGCCAAACTTTCCGTTTCCGAGAGCAAAGGTGTTTTGGCTTCCGCTTGCGAACAGAGACACTGTACTACTAAACTCTGTGCTGTCAACCTTGCTTGAGCCTACTGCATAGTTGTTTTTGTCTGTCGGGTTTACATAATACTCATCGTATGCAACCGGAACGGCATTCCAGTCACCTGCCATCTGCTTATTATTCGTATCCAAAGCAAACGCCTTGATCTCTCCCAGTGCACCCGGTACCAGATCCACGTCTTCCGTGATCTGCTGGCCGTCTGCAATGATTACATCTTTCACATAGGTTTCTGTACCCGTGGCACGTACAACCAGCTTATAAGTTCCGGCAGCCACTGTATACGTTCCGTTTCCGGATCCGTCTACCAGTGAGTAGGTGTAACCTTTAGCATCAGCATCCCATTGCACATCATTGTCTACAGCAATGGCAGCGATCTTCTTATCGGATGTCAGCAGCACAACCGTCGCATTTTCAATCTTAACGCTGCTGTTATCCAGTTCCTTATATCCTATCTGATTGTCATTGAGCAGTCTGATATGGCCGCTGATTGAATTCTTATCTGCCGTAGCTTTTTCCAGTTTCTTTGTTATATCCAGGCCGACTTTCTCGATTGCATTTACAGTCACGGAGTCGGTTTTCACTTCTTTGTAACCTGCCAGGGTAATACCAAAGGTGTACGTACCCGCCGGAAGATTCATCTTCTTCGTATCATTCTTATCAATCGTGTACTTAATGGTATCCTCTGCTTTCAGGGCGGCACCTGCTTCTGTGCTACCCCCTTTTGGACTGGCAGAGTAGTCAAGCGTCGCCACTGCATTGCCCTCAGCGTCATAGGCAACAACCTTGGTCAGAGCCGGAACGGAAGTGCTCTCCACACCCACCAGGGCGGAACCTTCTACTACTTTCACAACAGCCTCTACCGGGTTTGCTGCGCCGGAAAGGTTGCTGAAGTTTACCGTTCCCTTGTCATTGTTGATCGTTACCGTCTGCGGGTCAACTGCTACGGAATAGTCACCAACGGAACTGATCTTGTAAGTTCCCGTTCCAAGGAATTTCTTAAATTCTTTCGTTGCAGCATAAGCCCCATCGCTTCCTTTTACATAGTCAGCTGTTTCAGTGCCAATCTGAATCTCTATACCTTCCTCTACGACCTGCTTGATCGTATAGGCTGCTGATATTGTAGTTGCATCCCATGGAGCATCCGTGGCAAGTGTTGTTCCATCCTTAAATTTCTTATCTGTTGCATCCCATTTTACAGCTTCCAGTTTAGAGTAACCGTTTTTCTGTACATCCTCACCGGCCACTGCGTTTGGCAGTGTCAGCTGGCTGCTAATCGTACGGACGTTTCCTTCCGTCAGCTCAGCCGTAACCTTGGCGTCCCCTCCGGCGGTGATTGCCACTTTGTATGCACCGATTGCGGCTGAATACTGCTCCTGAGCGTTTGACGGTACAGTCGGTGTGATCAGCAGGTAATAGTCGCCGGTCGGCAGGGTAAGGTTATCAACACTTGCTTTTGTCTTCAATGCTTCCAAAATATTGGTAACTGCATTTGGCTCTTTGTATGCACCGGACGCTGTTTCATTCGTTGCCGCAATAACCGGAGTTCCTAATGTATTGCCGTGAACCTGCGTGTACAGCGTGTAGGTTGCTTTCATCTTGTTTTCATTATCGCTGTCAACATAAGCAGCTGCTGCATTTTCCTTCAAAACCTGTGTCACTTCGAAGGACTTCAAAGCAGCGGTCTTTGTAATCTCGAAGGAAGCGCTGTTTACATAGTCATCTGCCAGGGTGAACGTAAATTCCTTCTCCTCATATACCTGATCTACATTGGTATTGGACAGGAGTTTGGAAACCTTCACCGTATACGTACCCTGTTTCAGGTAGTTCTGGCCTGTTGAGGCTGCGGTTGCGTTCGTGTTAGTCTTAACATCGTAACCATTATTTCCAAATGTGATGATACCGGATGTTGTGTCTGTGGTACCTTCTTTTAACTTGTTGCCGGACTCGTCGAACAGCTGTACCTTTGCTCCTCCGACCGCCTCTTTGGTGGCATCGTCTTTGATTGTTATGTTGATACCAAGTTCGTTTACATCATATTTGTTCAGGATGACGTTCTGGGAAGTGACATGGCTCTTGTTGACATACACACGGCTGGCGCCGGTCAGGTATGTTGTAACATAGCCGTCTTTTGTCACCGTAAGCTGCTTTCTGCCGGTTACGGAAGGAACTTTGTAGTAACCGTTGGCGTCCGTCCTGGCGGACTGGCCGCCTTCCACCTGTACCACGGCGCCGTCGACCGGCGTCTTGCCGCCTGATTCAAGGACATAACCCTCAATGGCGTTGCCTGCAAGGGATTCCTCGTATTCCACCGAGATATCGGAGAGTACGAGTTTGTCGCTGTCTTCCGAAGTAATGGTATAGGTACCGTTTGCGGTGGTATCACCGGGCATAAGGAGGGCAGCGTCTGCCGCATCCACCTTGTAAACGGCCTTTCCGTCCTTCAGTTCAACAAAGGAAGCCTTGGCGGAAACCTTCGTAGCCGTGTTGGTCAGGGTAATCGTGGTACCTTCCAGGGCGTCAGCCTGGACATCCTCGCCAACCGTCAAAGTCACGAACAGCTCGTCGCCGTCCTTTGTAATACCGCCGCCTGCGGAAATTACCGTCACCGGAGAAGGCTCAGGCGTAGCGGTCGGCTCGTCCGTCACGGCCGGCGTATCCGTAGCCGGGTTTTCAGACGGTTCTGCGGAATCCGATGGAGCCGCGGAATCCGAGGGCTGAGCGGAGCCGGAAGGCTGGGCAGAGCCAGAGGGCTGAGCAGAGCCAGAGGGCTGAGCAGAGCCGGAGGGCTG
>CANRFJ010000040.1 GCA_947629865.1 uncultured Lachnospiraceae bacterium
AAACAGGTGAAATTTTCGATTATGGATACAGCGTGCAACAAATCTGATGGAATAAAAGATTACAGCGAAATTAATTCCTTAGAGAAAAATGTTGACAGAGCGATTAAAATATTATATAATATGATACTGTGACGTGAAAAATGCCGGATCCAATGCCCCGGAACGGTGTTTTTGACTATATACCCTATGAATGAAAGTGAAAATGGAGACAGGTCAGGCCACTGACCTACTGGAAATAAGGAGGTTCCCAGGATGAAAAGTTTTATGGCAAGTCCATCCACAGTGGAAAGAAAATGGTATGTTGTAGACGCAGAGGGAAAGACTCTGGGACGTCTTGCAGCGGAGATTGCAAATGTGTTGCGCGGCAAGAAGAAACCGATTTACACGCCTCATATTGATACAGGCGATTATGTCATTGTCGTAAATGCCGAGAAAGTAAAGACGACCGGCAAAAAGCTGGAGCAGAAGATTTACTATCATCACTCCGAGTATGTCGGCGGTATGAAAGAGACGACATTGAAAGAGATGATGAAGAAGAAACCGGAATTTGTTATCACTCACGCAGTGAAAGGTATGCTGCCGAAGGGCCCGCTGGGACGTCAGATGTTAAGAAAGCTCCATGTGTATGCCGGGCCGGAGCACAACCACGCTGCACAGAAGCCGGAAGCATTGGAAATTTAAGAGGTTTTAGAAAGGAGAAATACCATTGGCTAGTTCAACATTTTATGGAACAGGTAGAAGAAAATCCAGCGTTGCTCGCGTATATCTGACACCGGGCAGCGGTAAAATTACAATCAATAAAAAAGACATGGACGATTATTTCGGACTTGAGACGCTCAAGATTATTGTTCGCCAGCCGCTTGAGGTGACGAGCACCACCGACAAGTACGACGTCAAAGTAACGGTTCATGGCGGCGGATTTACCGGCCAGGCAGGTGCAATCCGTCACGGTATTGCCCGCGCCCTGAATCAGGCAGACGAGGATTTCAGACCGGTTCTGAAAAAGGCAGGTTTTCTCACCCGTGATTCCCGCATGAAAGAGCGTAAGAAGTACGGTTTGAAAAAGGCCCGCCGTGCGCCGCAGTTCTCCAAGAGATAATGTGTGGAACTTTCAGAAATCTTGGGTGTTCTTGGAGTGTGCTTAATTTGACTCAGAAAGTAACAGGTAAGTAATACACAAGTGACACAAGAATTGAATTTTAAGAGATGTTCGGTTGAATGGTAAATCATTCTAAGAACATCTCTTTTTTATAAAAAAACTTGATAAGTAACGACAAAAGCGTTACAATAAGAGAGAAGGAGATGATGTGCAATGGAAAAGACTGCTACTTTAAATTTAAGAGTAAATCCAAATGTAAAAAAGCGTGCAGAAGAAGTATTGACTCGTTTGGGTATTCCAATGTCAACGGCTGTAGATATGTACCTGAATCAAATATCTTTGACAGGGGGCATACCATTTGCCGTAACAATACCAAATGCTCCGGCGGTACTTAATGCAGATTTGATGACATCAGAGGAAATTCACACGAAATTGCAGGAAGGATATGATGATGTGAAAGCGGGTAGGCTGCAGGATGCGGTTTCTGCATTTACGAAATTTAGGGAGAATCATTAGAAATGAAGAAATATAAGGTGCAGATTACAGATAAGGCATTAGCGGATATGGAGGAAATCTATAACTATATTGCGATACAGCTCCAAGCACCGGAAAATGCGATGGGACAATATAATCGGATTGCGAAGGCTATTGAAAATTTAAATATGTTTCCGGAAAGAGCCAGAATTATGGAATCTGAGCAGGAACGTACAATGGCTATAAGGCAATTGGTTGTAGACAACTATTCAGTTTTTTATGTAATTGAGGATGAGAGGGCTATTGTAATGAGAGTATTATATAGCGCATCTGATATTGGAACTAGGTTGAATGATTAAAAGTATAATTATGGCACATAAAAAATTTTTCAGAAGATTGTGAATCCTGTTGAATATGTAAATTATGCAGAAGTATGCAGAATCACCCAATACTGCACGGAAGGAAGCGGGACAATGCTTAAAATATCTATTTGTGATGATGAGGCTGGAGAGAGAAAAAAGATTGCGGATAATCTTCGGGTTTATGCAGAGGCGCATTGTGAGCATGGTATCGAATTTGACGTATATTCGTCTGCGTTTGAAATGCTGGAAGCATTTGATAAATCAGGCTGTCCCGATATCGCGCTCTTGGATATTTGTATGCCCGGTATGCTGGGAACGGAACTGGCACGGGATATTCTCCGTTTCAGTGAAAATACGGACATTGTCTTTCTGACAACCAGTTCGGATTATGCGGTTGACGCCTTTTCCATACATGCCGCAGACTATATCTGCAAACCTTACACACAGGAACAGTTTGACGCGGCCTTAGAACGTGTCATTGCCATGCGTGAGCAAAGAACGTGGATTCTTCTCCGCTGCGAGGGGGAATTGCACCGCATCGCGCTGGAAGATATTTTATACATAGAAACTAGAGACAAACGACGTGTGTTTTCCCTTGCCTCCGGGAAAAAGCTTTTCGTGTGGTTATTGCCGACGCAGCTTCAGGAATGTATTATGGACAAAAAAGGAATGACAAAATGCGGGAGCTCTTATATTGTCAATCTAAATCATGTTCGCTGCTTTTCCGGTACGGATCTGCTTATGGATGACGAGACACTCATTCCCGTTCCAAGGCGGTGTCGCTCTGAGTTAAAGCAGGCGTATTTTGATTTTTACTTAAAGGAGGCGGAAAACGGATGCCGGCGATCCAAAAAATCATAATTGCCTCTGTTGTCAGCTTGTTGTTTTTTGCAACGCATCTGACGGCGGGACTTTTGCTGCAGGAGAGAAAATATTCGGTAAAAAAGACGGCGCTGCTGTGGGGATCGGCGGGTATATTCCTTTTCCTGGATGCATGTTTCTGCTTTGTTTTTCTGTCAAAGCCATGGAGAATGCCTGTTGCTTTGATGCTCTCATATCTGTACTTTTGGGGAATTTTTATATATGCGTCAGCAGACGGATTTTGGAAGAAATGCTATCTTTGGCTCACATACGGCTGCGTTTTCTGCGTTTCACTGTCTGTTTCATTTTATGGATGCTATTTGCTTGTGCCGAACGGTTCAGACACTTTTGTGTATTTTATACGAGGTGTGCTCTATGGCATGATTTGTTTTGCGATTTTTTTTGCGTATTATAAATATGGCAGACCGATTATCCGTGAGGTCAGCGGATTTCGTGCAAAAAACTGGATATCGCTAAGTATCGTCTCCATAATATATTTTTTTACTTTTGTGATACTTCTGTCAAAGATCAGCGCGGATAACGGAATCAATTCAGACACCGTACTCCTTTTTTCACTGCTTGTGTGCTCTTTTGCCGTAGCCAGCATCCTGATAATCAGCAACATCTATCAGATGCGAAAGGAAGCAAGGGACGAATTGGTAAAACAAAATGTTGAGTACCTGATGTCCTATGTGGAAAATGCGAGAAAAACCGAGCAGGAGAACCGGCGGATCCGTCACGATCTGCGGCATCACGACGAGCGGATTGCGGCTATGGCGCAGGAGGGCAACACAGAGGGGATCTTAGCGTATTTAGGGCAGAACAAAGAAGCACCGGAGAGTTTTCCGGCATGGTGTCCGAACGTCACAGTCAACGGCATCCTGAGCTCTTACGCGGGGAAGGCAAAAGAGGCGGGCGTGGAATATATTGCGCAGGCGGATACCCCGGCGCAGTCAGGCGTTGCCGATGTGGATTTTGTGGCGATTCTTGCCAACCTTCTGGAAAATGCGTTGAACGCCTGCGTTGCACGGAAAAACTCCGGCTCCATTCAAGTCCATATCAGAAATGTAGGGAAAAAAACAGTGATTGCCGTCAGCAATCCCTGCAGCACAGATCTGAAGTTAGAAAACGGACTGCCGGCTGCGCGAGGCATCGGAATCGACAGCATTATTTCCTCATCTAACAGGTATCAGGGGGAGATTAACTATAAAATTCAGGAAGGCATTTGTACTGCCTGTGTGATTCTAAATCCATGATTATTTTATATTATTTCCGATTTTGAAAGCCGCCTTCGGGCGGTTTTTTTGTTGCCGATGACCAATTTCGAAATCAAAACGACCAAATCCGACATTTCCCCTATTCTTACTATTGCTGTGTTATATTTCAATGTAAGCAGAGTTTAATGTGTAACAAATCATTTTAGGACTATGGGGATGGGTACAGTATATTTGCTGATAATACCCTGCTGATTGACGAGGGCATGACGGATTATCAGATGCTGGCAAACTATATTTAGGAAAATTTGGGTGGAAACCTTTCCGCCTATTCGTCCACCCAGGGCAGAATTAAAGTGAAGTGAAGAAAGCATTCCTATAGAGAATGAAATTTGAACTTTGACAAAATAAAATCTCCCTGTATGATGTATATGAGTTTCGCGAC
>CANRFJ010000041.1 GCA_947629865.1 uncultured Lachnospiraceae bacterium
CCTATCTTACGGTTATTATAACAAAGGTTGTGAGGAATGTCTCATTTTAATTTGTGCTAATTATATGCTAACACTAGGGAAAGAGGTGACAGTAATTGATTTATATGGAAATCAAAATACAGTGAAGTTAAATGAGGAGGAAGATTATGTAATAGTTCAGACTATTAGTAACGATAAAATTTTTTATTCAAAATATCCTACAGATAATAATGCCGTATTAATGTGTTGTGATTTGGATGGAACAAAGAAGGAAAAATTATTTACTTATGATACCATAAAGGGACGTGCAGGATATTTAGATCCGAGTTGTATCCGATTTGATGATGAATATCTCTATTTATTTGAGACTATGTGTGGTTTCACATTAATGCGTATTCCGATGTATGGAGGGGAAATTGAAGAAATTAGAGAAACAAATTGGTTTGATCTCTCGGATAATGATATATATTTTGTAGATACGCAAAATAATATATGTAAAATTGATAAATCCTTGAGTGGTTCATCGAAAACAATAACAAAAGCTTGTGCAGAAGATGTTAGTATTCCTTTTTACTATACGGAGAACCATCTGATTATAGAAAAATTTAATCGTAAGGAATATAATATGTTAGAAGTAATATGGGAATCGGAAGTATCAGATAAAATACTGGATGATATAACTATGTATTACGTGGGTGACTATTACTTGATAACGGAAGACGGAAAAATTGACGATAAAATTAAGGGTACTGGTTTCAAAAATGAATACTATCAATTATACAAACAGGTAAAATAATTGGTTGATTGTGATTTTTATAAGGGGAATATTTTTTACATTGACAGCAAACATCTTTTGCATAAGAGAAATCTTAAGAAAGGTACAGACAAAATTATAAGTAAGAGAAAACTGGAAAAAGTAAACTGCACAAAAGCGGGACTTTTTGTTCACAGGTACAAAGCAAGGGAAGCATATGACGAAGACGCCGTTGAGAATGATATCATATATTTTATGGATTATAACGGCAGACATGTGAAAAAGATTGCTAAAATTGGTTAGGATATTCCGGTAAACAGAATGAAAAGCTTAGAATATTCAAAATATGAAAAGAATCAATTATATAAACGCACCAAAGGTTGGCATCAATATTTGAAAGCGGATGGTGCAAGAAGACGTTATGGCGGCTTCTATCAGCATCCGCAACATTCCGGATACTGGGAAACGTTTATTTGGGAAAAGGGAACCGGCCTGGTCTGTTATCAAAGTGGTTATAGAGATGGTGTTGATTATATCGAATTAACAGAGAGGATAGAGTATGAAAAAGATAATTAGTGGAAGCTTTATAGCGCTGCTTGCGGTTGTTTTGGCATCATGCGGTTTGCATAGTGACAGCGAAAAAAGTATGGAGAAAAGTACACAAAATGAATTAAAATCAAACAGAGAAATTGGATTTTATGCGGAAATAGGCAAAAAAATAAATCCGATGATAACGGAGGAAATCGACCTCTCTAAAAAAAGCGTCATGATGCTGCAGGATGGATTTAACTATGAAATGACAGAAGGGGATGATTCCCTCTATTTTTGCAGGAAAACAGGCGCAGGGAAAAAGAATCGGTATACTTTTTATCGAAATAATGGGATTAAAATATGTGAAGCTGAAATTGGCAAAGAATATGAGATTACAAAATTTGCCAAATATGGGGAGCGTTTTTTTTGTGATTTATTTTCCTGGAAAAACAACCGGTATGTTCTTACGACAATAGATATTAAGACCGGCAAATTGGGGAGGGAAATAATACCTGAGGATTTTAGGAGAGCGATGATATATAACAATCGCTTTTACTGCCTGCCAGATGGTTATTTTGCAGACGCCGGCGATCTTGTAATATATTCTATTGATGGCAGTGTGGAAAAGGTCGTATTACAGAGAGAAGAAGGAGCAGAAGATACATATGTAAGCGTACAGTTCATTGCGGATGATAAGATTTATTATCTTGAGTATCCACGTTCTTCGGCGGAGAAAACAGCAGATCTGCCGCAGAGAACAGTAAAGATCAGAAGATGTGATTTAGATGGAAAAGGCGCGGAAACATTGTTCCAATATCGTTGCCCTGCGGGGACGGATGTGATAGCAGACAATAGAACGATGCAGATGGATAAATCACATATCTATCTTTTAGCGCCGTATAGCAGCGACAGTCTGACTAGGATTCCATTATATGGCGGAGAGATTGAAGGGGTGGCTTCCACTTTCTATTTTGATTTATCAGAAAAAAATATTTTTTATTCAGACGAAGGCACGGGTTACATATATAAAATCAAAAAAGATTTAGACGAAAAACCGATACTTGTAACCAAACTACATTCCGAAGAAGTTTGTACTCCTTTTTTATATGCGGATGGCCATTTAATGGTAGAGGTCACTGACAAAAAGGAATGGAGTGTGATAGATGAAATACTGGAATGGGGTGATGACAAGGAGAGCTATCAATTACAATGTGAATATGCAGGAAAATATGATTGGATATCAGAAACGGGAGAGGTTGATGACGAGATTGAAGGAAGTGGATTGAAGAAATATTTGACTGCTGTCGGATGAAATAATACAGAGATAGATTTTGCTTTGTAATGGAGGATTTTATATATGTTTGATGAAAATGGCAATATATGTTTACTGATTAAATTTGATACATGGTATGATTTTGAGAAGGGTTTGTGGATGCCCCTGCAGGAGAACGGGCCGGAGGGGGTTCCGGGGGGGATTTTTGGCGACAGACGTTGTTACTGGTCTTTGGTGGATGATACAGATGATTTTGAGATGACTTATTGGTTTTCTTACGATGATTGTGAAATTTACCGGCCATGGATGATCAGGGAAAAATTTTATACAAAGCGGACGAAATTAAGCGAAGAAAAATTGACGGATGCAGGATTTTATAAGGTGGAGGGAAAAACTTATTCGTGGGCATATCAATGGTTCTTTCATACCCTGCGGTTAAGAAAACTGGAAACTTATTTTTCGAAGATAGAAAAAAGCGAACAATGGTCACAATTTCGTATGTTTGTGAGAATGGCAGGACTTCATCTTGAGACACGGCTCATTGAGGATTGGCTGGGACTGGATATTGCTGTAAAATGGTGTGAGGAACACAACGTACCATATAAGGTGGATATTCCAAGAGGCTATCAGAAGGATTATCCGGAAGATGCGTTAAGGAATTCAGCCGAGAAGATTCGATATACCGCAAGGGAAAGAGGGTTTACGCCTCCGTTTGACTGGTTAAACGGAATGAAGGATAGTAGTCTTTTTGTGGCAGAATTTTAGTTTTTATGAGAAGCAATGCGTTGTTATCAATTGAGGAGGAGATGAAAGATGAAGAAGGGTAAAGCATTTAAAGCAGTTATTTTGGGCATTATAGTTGTTTTTTTAGTATGCACAGTAGGATATATATTAAAAGAGATATTTGTTGCGGATACGCAGGAAATTTTAATTGACATACTGACAAAACCGGAAAATGTGTCTTTAAATACAACCAACCAGAAAAACAGATATTCTTACTATCAAATTGTGGATGGTATTTTATATCTGGATGGAGAAGATGGCTTTTGTCAATATGATTTTTCAAAGAAAGAATGGAAAACGATATGGTCAGGAGAGGTTAATAATTATAAGGTTGTGGGAAGAAATGTTTTTTGCATGGAACCCGCAGATGATTCTGAGGAATTATGGAATGTTTTATCCAGAGACTTGGATAATTTTACTGAAAAGAAAGTTTTGATTGAAAAAGTATTTGACTGTGTTTTTGGTGATGACTGTATATATTATTCTTGTTTTGACGAAAATCATGAAAAAAGATATATTTACCAATTTGATACAAATACTTCCAAAAGTAAAACTATTTTTTGCATTGACTCACAGGTTGATGATGAAATTGTATATGGGGAAATGGTGGCTGCATCTGAAAACTACTTTGTTTTTGGTGAGAATGGAGGTGTTTGGATATATAATAGAAAAACTAGTCAATGGAATCGCTTCGGGATGGATTTTAATGAACCCAATTTATATTTTTGGATTCATGATATACAGATAAATCAAACGGATTTATATATTCAGGGTTTGGTATGTAATACTGAGAAATCAGGTGCTGCGGGTTATTATGTAGAAGAAGATGCGGCTGAGAATGGCATATGGAGGGTTAATCTGGAAACAGGACAAAAAAAGCAGATCGTAAATGGGATATATTATGGGGGAATTTACATATTGGGGGATGTATTATATGCAGTTGATGATGGTAAGTATGAAAGGATAAGTCTCTGGTCTTATGTCAAGATTTAGTACAAAATAAAATGAGAGGTTCTGCCAGCTAGGCCGCCGGCAGATTCTCAACCTTC
>CANRFJ010000042.1 GCA_947629865.1 uncultured Lachnospiraceae bacterium
TGCGGGGAAAACACGTTCCCTGAGGGCTATCAGAAGTCCGTGCAGGAGAGGCATAAAAAAGAAGGAGGAGGGGAGATATCTATGGGTATGCTGGCAGAAGTAATGAATGAGATCGCCTTTGACAGGGGCGTAGAAAAAGGGGAAGAACGCGGCATCGAAAAAAGCCGCCGCGAACTGGTATCCAACATGCTGCAGGACAACCAGACGCCGGAGGACATCAGCCGGATGACAAGACAGCCTCTGGAGTATGTGCTGGGGGTGCAGGAGGCTCTGCTGGTGCATGAGGAAGGCCGTTACAGAACGGACGGGAAACCGTCTGAGGCAGGAAAAGAAAAATAGGAATAGAATTCCGCTAATTGATTGACAAAAAATACTCTGACATTAACAGCACAGAAAACACAAAAGGAGCGTCGGTAAAATCGACGCTCTTTTTGCATACTCCGCCACAAATGAATCAAGACTATAGGGTTCAGACGGGAGAACGCACCATATATCCGGAAAACGGCTGATTCGTGTGAATCAGCCGTTTTTTTAATACAGTTTCCCCGATTTGTCCAGGAACACAGGGAGTCCCTTTGCAGTAGGTGGATTTCATTACAACCACAAAAAAGAGCGTCGGTAAAACCGACGCCCTTTTTAGAATGAGTATTATTTAAGTGTCTGTTATTTGATGAACTGAATACTCTCGATAATCACAGGATTATCTGGAACTTCATTCAACTGTATGCGCACTCCGTTTGAATTAAGAGCTTTATCTGCTGGAATATCAACTGTAAAGGTTGCTTCTACCATACCGTTCTTTTCCGCACCATAAACCAAACCGCCAGTGCTAGATAGTGTAGCGCTATCAGCGGTGCCATCTGTTTTCAACAAGGACATTGCGAATTTTCCCATATTATATGGAAATTTTGCCTTATCAGCCACGTTTAGTTTTATAGTTGCTTTTATCTTGTTGAATCCAAATAAGTTAGCATTGTCTGTAGTGAAATCAAGTTTTTTATAGTTGGCAGTTACAGTAAATGCACCTGTTGTCGGATCATATTCAGAGTTTGCCTCCACTGCTTTGCCTTTACTAATGTCCACATACGGTACCAGCGGACTTCCCTTTGTCGCCTTTACAGGAAGCGTCAAGGAAGAATCTCCATTCTTGAATACAATAGATACGTTTGCTGTACCTGCCTCAAGTGCCTTTACTGTGATCTTATTGTCAGCCTCAAGATTAGCAAGCAACTTATTCTCATCCATGGATGCCACGCTGCTTATCCGATCCGCTGCGCTCAATACAGTACCATACTGAGTATAACCGTATACATAGGCAGAACCCATAATCTTATCGGCATCAAGTGTAAGAGTTGTAATTGTCTTTCCTGCAGCCTCTTTGACGTCGCTTGAACTGGATACAAAGTAGGCGCCATTTGTAATCGTTGCGTCAGCCGTAGATACCTTAATTGTCTTTTCGGCCTTTACCTGGTTTTTAGTCTCTGCCTCTACAGTTATTGTACCTGTATAAACTTTATCCTGTTTAGGAATTACAAGTACATTTCCCTCTCCAGCCACAGCACTGAATTTAATGGCACTTGTATTCATGGCGGTACCATCTGCATATTTGATTTCGGCACTCTTTACGCGCCATGTAATATCATCTGCCGTTTTGATTTTAAGTGTCTTATTGTCAGCATCCTTTGCAGTCAGGTCAAAGACAATGTTTGCGTTGGGTGCCTCAGTTCCAGGTATATCATAAGTATAGTCATATTTACCCGGGTGTTGTTCTGTTGGCTCATAGGCTTTAGTATTTACCAGATATTTTGAAGTATCATACTTCAAGCCACCGTAAGCTTCACCTATGTTTGCATTGTATCCAAAATAACCTGAACCATAACTAGAGGCTTGTTGCAACGTACCGAATACGTTTACAGTATCATTGATAGACAGCGACTTAACGGATGTAGCGGCACTTGCTATAGTAACAGCCGGCAGGGTGAAATATTTTTCTCCCGTAGTCCATTTACCGTCGTTATCGGCATCATAGTATACCTTAATGCCTGAGTAGGTGCCTTCCACATCTCCTTTGACAGCATAATAACCCTCTGCTTTAGTACCGCTTTCACATTGGTATTCAAAAGGAGTAATCACTCCGGACGGATCAGAAACCAATACCTTAGTAATAGCATCAGAACCACCATACTGTCCGACTGTGATCTTGAACGCTTCACCATACTGGTCTAATGCCTGCCATGACAGGCCGATTTTACTTCCCGGAGTACCGGTGGTAGAACCCATGCTGTACTGCTTCAACTGCAGTTTATCAAGGACACGGTCAGCCTTTACAACCACCTTCACCGGATGATTCAAAGCAGGTTTGTTATTATTGTCATTTCCTTTGAATGTAACAGTACCTGTCTTAATGTTATTGCCCGTAATGGCGGCCATATAGTTAGCCTTAAAACCAATCAGTTTTACATAATTGCCAGCATCGTCTGCTTCAGTTGCGGTCTCTTTCCCGTTGCTATAGTCATATTTGTTATACAAACCAACTTCTATGTCTGATGGTTTTGTAGCAAGATCAATCAAGTCACCTGCTTGTGTTTTTCCTACATTCATCGCATAACCATACTGGTCATTGAAGGTTACAGGAAGTGTGACATAAAAGGCGTCTTTGTTCACAACATTTACATCTTCATCCATAACCATCTCTGCGATGTAAGATTTAGCAACAACTGTGAGCGACAGCGGCAGGCTGGCAGCTACTGTACCCGAATTATCGTTCAGGGCATTAAGGACTACCTTAGCCGTTCCCTCTTTCGAGCCTGTAATCGTTACAGTGTTGTTTTTACCATCTGCAGATGTACCAAATGATACAGTGAATGCAGTATTTTCAATATTTGCACTCAGAAGTTTTGTATCTACAACAAGTTCTTCACCGTTTTCATTTGTGATTACCAGTTTCTTAGTAACTGCCTTTTTACAAGAAAGTTCATTTTCTTTGAAATCCTCAGCCAATTCAATCTTGCTGATTATAGTGCTCTTGCTTGCTGTGAAGATAATTTCTTCTGAGCGGATGGATGCCTCATCATCCAGCGTACCCTTAAAGATTACAATGGTATACCTGCCTGGTTTATCCTTTGCAGCTGTAAGGGTGGCAAAAATCTTCTTAGCATTGGCGCCGGTTCCGTAATCAAATGTAACGCTTACATCTTCTGTAACCTTGCCATACTGGTCTCTTACCTGTGCCTTAAGTTCAGACGGGGTAAGAGCCTCTGCTCCATCCGTTGTAAGGATTTCTTTCGTTGTTACGGCCTTTGTAGTCTTGGCTGTATAAGTATAGTTAGCAGCGTCATAGACCTCTTTTCCCAGGTAGATACCAACCTGTGCTTTTGATTTAACCTCGACTGTCAAACTGGCCGACTTAGTAGGATACTTCTTCAGATATGCCGTAATTGTAGCGGTTCCGGCTCCGTTTGCCTTCAATCCTACCGATACATCACCTTTTGCCGTCTTAGTCTTCTTTGTACTGTCAGAAGCATCCGGGCTTGAAAACTCAATTACATTTGTAGAATCAAGATTGTAAATAACATCATCCTGTGATGTCCGGTTATATCCCATAGCGTCTGCCAGGATTGCCTGAACTTCAAAGGTACTGCCCTTTACAAGGTTGCCGTTTGCATCCGTATCCTTTTTAGAGCCCGCCACCATATTTACACTGAGAACCTGGACAGCGTCTTTAGATACGTCTTTCTTAATCGGCAGACTGATCACAGTGTCCTCTGTATAATTGGCGCCGTCATACTTGTTCTTAATAGTAATAACCACAGTGTCGCCGTCATTAAAGCTGGCGCCACTTATCTTTATCAAACTGTTGGCGAGATCTTTTTCTACTTTCAACTGAGATCCGCCTTCGATCTGGGCTGTGATTTCCAGAACTTCGGCAGTTGTAGCGTCAATTTTCATATCCTGACCGTACTGGTCTTTGGCAGTCAGCGGAATCTCCACCTCAGCATCTGCGCCAGCATGTACACCTGTTACGCTAGTGGCAAACGTATTGAGATAGGATTTAGCCTTTTTCACACTTTCGGCTTTCACTTCAGCGAGTTCATTTCCGGCCTTGTCCTCAAAGGTCTTGGCAGCAATGCTGTACTTATAGGTCTTATCGGAAACCGAACTCTGATCGAATCCCTTCTCGTTTGTAATAGTCAACGTATCGTCCTTGACAGCAGAGGAGACAGCAATAGCCGTACCCGCCGTATTCGTCACCGACACATTTTTAGCGATATCGGCCTTATCGGCAAGGATAACGGGTTCGCTGAACGTAACGGTAAGGGTTTTGAAATCCG
>CANRFJ010000043.1 GCA_947629865.1 uncultured Lachnospiraceae bacterium
ATTCTGCTGGCGATTTATTTTTATCCCTGTCTGGCAGCCTTTTATTTTCAAGGTTTTTCAACATCGAAATTAATTCCTAAGGAATTAATTTCGCTGTACCCTTTTTGACGCAGGGATTGGCATAAGTTTCCCATTCAGGAACGCCTTTCGGCTCGGTGGACATACGCAGCAGTGCATAAAAGGGCAGAATACGCCCTTTAAGCACTGGCGATGTCCAAACGCCCTTCATCGGAAAACTTATGCCAAGTCCCTGCTGTGCATCGAATGTCTCTTCTGAATCCTATTCTCTTTTCAATTAATCAGGCACAATGTTTTGCCAATCCTGTTTTTACTCCCTTTTCCATTCTGGCTTTTGCAGATGCCAGCTGGATGATCAATGTCATTGTCAAAAACATCTTCATCTTTTCCAACCCACGGATGAGATGTTCATACATATATTTTACCAGGATATCAAATATCTCCCTTAGTTCGTCCTGGCATCTGCGCAGATTATTCAGGAAGTTTGTATAAGCACTGGCTGTTGCGGTTGAGTTCCCTGAGCAGGCTTGCTATGGAATCATGGTCAAATAGAAAACTGGCTATGAAAGCATTCCACATGGCTTCTACAGGCCATTCATTCCTTCCGCATCCACGGATCGACCTCAGTTTTTCTACCAGTTTTTCGTCAGGGAGATTGTCCAGAATCTTCTGCAGGTGTTCTAAATCTCCTAAATTTTCATTTTGGGTATCGTCAAACAGTGAAGCTTGTCAGACAGCGAAATTAATTTTAAAAAGACTGCCGCCTTCCGATTTTCCATCGTCTGGCGACAGCCCCTTGTTCCAGTCGTCCGGCGCGCCCGCTCCAGGCCGCCGTCCTGTCTTATAGATTTTTTATGCTTTCGAGTTTTTCCTGTATCTAGTTCGACATATCCTCTACCACCCTCGTGCTCGCTGACATCTCCTGTGTCGCTGCGGCAAGGGTATCTACTCTCTCGTCTACCTGGCGAACCAGGCCGGAAAGCGTGTTCGCCTGCTCCATCAGGTTCTCCATGAACCTCTTGATCTCATCGGAGTTCTCTGTCGTGTCATGCGCCGCGCTCTCGCTTGATTCGGAAAGAGATTTAATCTCCGTCGCCACGACGGCAAAGCCCTTCCCTGCTTCTCCGGCGCGCGCCGCCTCGATTGAGGCGTTCAGGGAGAGAAGGTTCGTCTGGGCGGCGATATCCGTGATGGCCGCATTGTTGCTTTCTATCTTGACCAAAAATTCATTAATCTGCTGAAATGCCTTTAAAATCTCCTGGCTGAAATTATTGATATTCTGCATATCGGCGGCTATCTCCGTACTCTCGCGGGCATTTCCATCGTTGCCGCCGCTCAACTCGGCGAGGGAATTCCGGATCGCGGTAAAATCATCGGCAACGCCCGCTATGACCTCGCTGATCCTCTCCGCCTGTTTCAGCTTATCTTCGTTCTGGCTGTTGATCTCTTCCGTCAGTTTTCTTGCCACTTCCGTCTCGTACAAGGCTACATCCTTGGCATAATGCACGCAATTTTCCTTGCAGTTGACGCCATTATAGATCGCCTTTGCCATCGTCCGGCAGCCCTCGTATCCGCATGCGGAACAATCGATCTGCTGCTTTTCCTCTGTCTTCTTCTCCATCGCTTCAAAAATCGCATGCAATTCGCCTGCCGTCGGTTCTTTCAGACCTACATCCCCTGACTTATCCGTGTAGTGGCGGATATAGTCCTCCAGCTTCAGATTTTTAAACTGGGCGTTAAAGGCGGCCAAACGCTTCTTCGGCGGGAGATTTTTCCCCCATGCCCCCTTTTTCCTGATGCTGTCCTCACGTATCTTCTGCAGGTTCATCAGGGTGTCGTCTCCCACTGCCCTGGATTCCTCCACCCCGGTGCCATACAGACAGCCGGACGAACAGTTCAGCGCGTCCACCATGAACGGCAGCGACTTCTTTGCCTTGATCCTGTCCAGGTAGGAATGGAGGTATTCATACATATGCTTCTCGCCCTCCGCCTGACGGATAAAGATATCGTCGCCGAGGAACCAGTAAACATTTTCCTTCAGGCCGCCCGGCGTCGGGTAAATGGAACCGAGACCGTACTCGATCTCATCCTTCGCCAGCATCCTTCCCGTCAGATGGTGTTCCTTGATGTATTGGACCATGTGATTGAACGTGACATTATAGGATACATAGCCCTTGCAGTTCGGATCGTCGATCTCATTTTTCTTGGCGATGCACGGGCTGATAAAGGCAAGCTTATCCGTAACGCCCATTTCTTTTCTTGTATAGATAGCGCCGCACATCATCGGGCTGTGTACCGGCATCAGATAGGGGAGCAGCTCCGGTATATATTTCTCAATATAACGGACAACCGCCGGACACGGCTGTGAGATACCGCCCAGAAAATGATGGGAGGTAATATAATTCAGGTACGCCCACGTCGTGATATCCGCTCCAAAGGAAATGCTTATGATCCGGTTGACCCCCGCCGTCTTTAATATCCCCAGATATTTTTCATATTCGTCGGGGTAATTCGCCATAAATGCCGGCGCCACTAAGAGGGATATCTTCTCTCCTTTTTTCAAATCCTCGAAAAACTGCTCCGTATCGTCCTGGTAAGATCTTGCTTCGTGTTGGCAGGCATCAAAACACGCCCCGCAGGCGATACAGGCATTCCCATCCACCTCAATGCGCATCCCCCCATCCTCAAGAGCAACTGCGCGGTTGGCTCCAATCACCGGGCAGGCAGAAATACATTTGTTACATGCCACACAATTTTCATTCGTATACACTAACCCCATATTATTCCTCATAAGCAAACCTCCTGTCCATCCTCTCGTGTCAGCCATGCCGGCTTAATCGAGTAGGGCGGATTTTCTCCGCCCTCTCACACCACCGTACGTGCCGTTCGGCATACGGCGGTTCAACTTAACTTCAAAGCATGACGCTCATTGTAATAGTCAAGACAGCTTATAAGTCCTGCTTTCGCAAGCACTTCCTTTGAGATTGCTTTGACCACACAGGTTTTGGTCACTACCCATTGATAACGGTCTCCGCAATAAGACGTTATTCTTGCAAGGTCTTTTCCTATCCCAAGTTTCTGCAATCCCCATTGCCGTTTCTTCGGCACTTTCCACTGCTTCCAGATGATAACTCTGAGCCTTGTCCTCAAATGCGCGTCGATTTCTGCCATTGCTGTTTTCATGGAACCGAGGGCATAATAATTTATCCACCCTCTTGTCACCTGATTGATCTTCTCTATCTTTCCTGTCACCGTCCCGGGCATTTTCCTACAAGTCAGCTCTTTCAGCTTTCTTTTAAACTTCTTCACAGAATCCTGATGCGGCCTGCATTTCCATTCTTTTGCCTTGCTGTCCTTGTAGAACCCGAAGCCGAGGTGTTTCAGTTTTCCCGGTCTTGTGATGTGGGTTTTTGCCATGTTGACCTTTAGCCCTAACTTCCTCTGAATCCATTCACTCACCGTCCGCATGACCCGCTTTGCACTCGCTTCGCTTCTGACTGCTATTACGCAGTCATCTGCATATCTCGTGAACCGCAGTCCCCTTGCTTCCAGTTCCCTGTCCAGTTCGTTCAGCATAATGTTTGACAGCAGTGGTGACAGGTTCCCACCCTGCGGTGTGCCGAGTTTCGTTTCCTCATATCCCTGCGTCGTCATGACCCCTGCTTTCAGGTATTTGCGGATAAGGGACTCTGTATCTCCATCATTGATGATGTCGTGCACAAGGCTCATTAACCTGTCCTGCGGCACGTTATCGAAGAACTTCTCCAAGTCTATGTCCACAATCCACTCATAGCCTTCGTTCAGGTATTCAAGTAACTGCCTCACTGCCATTTCACAGTTTCTGTTCGGTCTGAAACCGTAACTCCACTCTGAAAACAGCGGCTCACACATCGGGTTTATCACCTGTACGATTCCCTGCTGAATGACCCTGTCCATGACCGTCGGGATTCCGAGTTTTCTCACTCCTCCCTCCGGCTTGGGTATCTCCACCCTCCTGACTGGCTGGGGTTTGTACTCCCTGTGTCTGATTTGCTCCCGGATACCGTCCCAGTTCTCTTTGATGTAATCGCCGAGTTCCCCAACTGTCACTTCGTCCACTCCCCCTGCACCTTTGTTCGCACAGACTTTCTTGTAGGCGGCGTTCATGTTGTCTTTGGACAGTATCTTTTCCAACAGTTCTGACAT
>CANRFJ010000044.1 GCA_947629865.1 uncultured Lachnospiraceae bacterium
AGATCGTATGCTTTTTCAATACTTATGCGGCTTTAAAGCAGTTTTCTATTCCACACATTCTGATGATGAGCCAAAAAATTATACTATGTAGTGTTCTTATTTTTACGCTTGCAGTGGGGACATCCTGTGGCGGCAGGCTTCAAAATACGGCAGGCGGGGGAGCAGCGAGCGGAGAAGCAGCGAGCGGAGAAGCAGTGAGCGGAGAAGCAGTGAGCGGGGGAGCAACATCTTCTGTCACAGAGGAGAACGGGGAGCACACAGAGAAAAAGCCCGTCAATATTATTTTCACAGATGCACTGGGCAATAAGCAGGAATTGAAAACAGACGGGGTAAATACGGAGGATACTGCCTCGCATCTGAGCAGCACAACGGGGGCGATGGATAGTTTTGTAAAGAACAACCATTTTTATTATTGTGATCCTTTTGGGGCGGTCTATCAGGATAAAGGGCAAATACTGGGCGATGCTGCTTCGAAATCACATAGCACGATGTGGTCTGTAGCATGTGGAGAATACAGAGGAAAATTATATATGGCATCTACAATGTCCGATTGGCCTTACGGCGACGATGAAAAAGGAATTGAATTTAGAATAATTGATTTGGACACATGGGAAATAAAGGAAATATCCTGTTCTGAACCCTATGATCCATTTTTGTCGAGCGTCTTTGTATATAATGAAAAGATATATGTGCAGAGTGTTGATAATGCGCCCGAGAAACTGGATGAAATAGATATGAATGGTAAAAAGGTAAGGACGATTTCATTTGAAAATAAGGGGTTCAAGGAGGGTGCGATAGATGTAACGGGAATTGTGGATGGCAAAATTTATTATCTGACAGCGGAAGATGATAAACGGTGCGTCCTGAGAAGCAAGGATCTGGCAACAGGTGAAGAAAAAGAGGTGCTGCAATACGGACTGCCTCCCTGTCCCGGCACAAAGAAAGCTGACGAGATGGGTTTCTGGCTTCGTATGTCGGGGGACAATCTGTTTATAAAGCAGGGATTTTATTATGAGGAAAAAAGGAAACATTATACGAAGGCCTATCCGGATTATCGATTGTATTGCCTGCCCGTAAAAGAGGGAGGGAAAATGAAGTGTCTAGGCGAGCATATGGCAGATGCCGATTTTGTCAATGAAGATGTTTTTTACATTGATAGCAAACATCTTTTGCATCGACTGAACCTTAAAAAGGGAACGGATAAAGTTATCAGCAAAAGAAAGTATGGACATGTATATTGTACAGACGAGGGGCTTTTTGCCTACAAGTATGATATAATGGATGAGATTGCGGATGAAGATGAGTATGGGGAGGATATTCTGTACTATATGGATTTTGATGGTGGGAATGAGAAGAAGATAGGTGCTTATTGAGGTCTGATAAGCCGGGGGAGAGAAAGTATGTCAATAAATAGATGGATAGTGCCGGTTTGGAATGAGATGCGTTTATAGAGGAAGGAGTCTTTAGTGTGAAAAAAATTATACTATGCAGTGTTCTTATTTTTACGCTTGCAGTGGAGACATCCTGCGGCAGCAGATTTCAAAATACGGCAGGCGGGGGAGTAGTGAGCGGAGAATCAGTGAGTGGGGAAGCTGTGAGCGGAGAAGCTGTGAGCGGAGAAGCAGTGAGTGGAGAAGCAGTGAGTGGAGAAGCAACATCTTCTGTCACAGAGGAGAACGGAGAGCACACAGAGAAAAAGCCCGTCAATATTACTTTCACAGATGCACGGGGCAATAAACAGAAATTGAAAACAGACGGGATAAATGCGGGGGATGCTGCCTCGTATCTGAGCGGCACATTGGATGAGCCCATGTATAGCTTTGTAAAGGATAATCATTTTTATTGTCTTGATATAGAAACGGCCTATCAGGATGGTCAAATACTGTGTGACATTGATGATGGAGTTTCAGATGAAGACCAAGATAGCACCCCGTTAGATTGGGGAGAATACAGAGGGAAATTATATATAACATGTGATATGCCCGACCTTCCCAACGGCGACTCCCAAGAAGGAATTCAATTTAGAATAATTGATTTGAATACATGGGAAACAAAGGAAATATCCTGTTCGGAACCTTATGATCCATTTTTTGTGGACGTCTTTGTATATAACGAAAAGATATATGTGAGTCCTTATGATAATGCGCCTAATAAACTGGATGAAATAGATATGAACGGTAAAAAGGTAAGGACGATTTCATTTGAAAATAAGGAGGGCAAGGAGAGCAGCGTAGATGTACAGGGAATTGTGGATGGCAAAATCTATTATCTGACCGGAAAAGATAACCTGTATGTTCTGAGAAGCAAAGATCTGGCAACAGGTGAAGAAAAAAAGGTGTTGCAATACGAACTGCCTCCCTGTCCCGACACAAAGAATGCTGAAGTTCAACTTCGTATGTCGGGGGACAATCTGTTTATAAAACAAGAATTCTGGCATAGTGAAAAATGGAAACAAGAGTATCGATCCTATTCTGATTATCGATTGTATTGCCTGCCCATAAAAGAGGGTGAGAAGATGAAATGTCTGGGTGAGCATATGGCAGGGGCCGATTTTATCAATGAAGATGTTTTTTACATTGATAGCAAACATCTTTTGCATCGATTGAACCTTAAAAAGGGAACGGATAAAGTTATCAGCAAAAGAAAGTACGGATATGTATATTGTACAGACGAGGGGCTTTTTGCCTATAAGTATGATATATGGGATGAGATTATAGGAGATGTGTATGATGATGAGGATTATGGGGAGGATATTCTGTATTATATGGATTTTGATGGCGGGAATGAGAAGAAGCTATATTGAGGCCGGATAAGCCGGGGGGGGAGGTCGGGACATACCGTCTTCTATATTTTAGGGAATAGATGACAAAGTGGATTTATTGGAGGTGTTCGCTATGGCAAATTATTTGGTGCAGATCAGGGTAGATGAGCAGTGCATACAGTGTGACGATAAGGCGGTTTCAGCGATGCAGCGGATGAGTCAGGCAGCAGAGGAAAACGGGACGGCAGATATGACACTGGAGAAAATCAACAAGGAGATACAAGCTGTTCGTCAGGGGAGATAGAAAAGAGGGAATCAATGGATAAAAGTTTTAAGGCATGTGTTTGGTGAAGTTACCCCACGGGAGATGTTAGATATCTTGGAAAGGGATGCCGGATAAAAAATTATGTTGTATAAGGCGTGCTTTTTGGTGCGCTTTTTTCGTGGACATGGGATTTACAGGGGAGGGGTGGTTTCATTTACGTAATTCCTGCCCTGCTCCCGAAAAAGGAGGCACATTGAGGCGTTTATATAGAGAATAGAGGAAGGAGCCTTTGAGATGCAAAAATTCCCTACAGATTTTGCAACATTTTGCCCTTGTGATTCGTTTTATATGTAAAAGCAGTTATGCATATATGTGGAGAAGGAGAAAGAAGTCTCTTGAACCGTAAACATGAATTATATTGGAGTGGAAAACAAGAGTGGTATGGGGGATATGAACTAATGTGAGGAGGAAATTTTAATGGTCAATAGAATAATATTTCTTTGTTTAATAGTTCCTTTTTTATTAACATCATGCGCTACTAAAAATGGAGAATTTCAGGAATCTGACATGGTGCAGGAAAAAATAGAAAATGAGGATTTGGAACGTGATTTTCATGTTATGAATAATAAAAAAATAAAACCTATGTTTTCAGAAAAAATAGATTTTTCCAAAATGGGTATGGAGATGCCGGCTGCTCAACATTTAGCTTCTCAAATGACAAAAGGAGATGATGGAGCATGTTATTTTTTTAGAAAAAGTGGAGATGCTTCATGCATTGTATTTAAAAGAAATAACAATGAAAATGTAATGACTACTGAAATTCCTGAAAATTTAGTGAAAGAGAGATATGTAATTAGCTCCTTTGTCAAATACAAAGAAAGATTCTTTGTTAATCTGTTTTCCAATAAATTGGGGAAAGAGATTTTTACCTCTATAAATATTAGTGATGGAAAATGGAGTAACGAAATTGAACATGATGGTTTTGACCGGATTATAGTATATGATAATAAGTTTTTCGGTTGTGTTGGGTGGTCTTATGTCAAGATTTAGTACAAAATAAAATGAGAGGTTCTGCCAGCTAGGCCGCCGGCAGATTCTCAACCT
>CANRFJ010000045.1 GCA_947629865.1 uncultured Lachnospiraceae bacterium
GTTTTTATTACAGATAAGCCGGTTGTATTGATAAATTGTTGTGTGTCCTAGAATTATCCTTTAGAACGTGAAGCACAGGCTAACTTCAAGTCGGGCCTCTCCATGAGATACAGCGGACTGAAGGCAGTGGCCGAGAGCGTCAACGGCGAGGACACGAAGAACATCAAGGCATTGGAGCGCTTCGTGACCGACGCCGAGAAGAACAATGACTTTGAATTTATGGCGTTTATTGACAGGGACGGCTTCTACTACAGCAAAGACGGGAAACGGCCCGCGGCTTCCAAACTCAGTTTTCTCGCCGAGCTGCTCAATGGCGAGGACAGGCTTGTCTCCTACAATGAGACATTTCTGGAAAACAATATGATTGTCCTCGGCACGCAGATAACGCCGATACGCTTCGGCGGGACAGATATGATTGCCATTATTGCGGGCTTTACGGCGGATTCCATCGGACAGCATCTGTTCCTGCGCAGTGTGGACGGGCAGACCAATGCGAGCATCGTTACCGGAGACGGCAGTTTTATCGTCTACAACACCTTTTTTTCCGACCTTCCGCGGGGCAGCAATATTATTTCCAAATTCAGGGAGTATGGCGACTTTGATGATGGCTTCTCTGTTGAACAGATTGAGAACGATTTCAAAAACGGCAAGGCGGGAATGGTGATATTCAAAGCGAGCGGAGTCCATATGTGTATGTACTATTCGCCCATAGAGGGCACGGAATGGTATATGCTCATGGAAGTGCCCTATGAGGTCGTTGACGAGATGACCGGAGAGCTGGGGAGCCGCCTCAACCGAAATGCAATCACCATGATGGCTTCCGTGATGCTGCTTATAGTAATCATTTTTTTCATCTACCTCATGAATCTGAAGGCCCACTCAAAACAGTTGGAGGCCGCCCGCGAATCAGCCGAAGAAGCGCAGAAAGCTGCTGAACAGGCAAGCCTTGCCAAAAGCGAGTTTCTGAGCCGCATGAGCCACGAAATACGCACGCCCATGAACGGCATCATTGGCATGACGGAGATTGCCCGTCAGAACGCGGATAACCCCAGAAAGGTAACTGACTGTCTGAAAAAAGTATCTCTCTCATCAAAGCATCTGATGTCGCTTATCAATGACGTGCTGGATATGTCGAAGATCGAGAGCGGGAAGGTACAACTCAAAAACGAACTTTTCGACCTGAGGTTATTCCTGGAAAATATCGAAAATATCTACAGCGTACAGGCGGAGGAAAAAGAAATCGACTTTGAGATCTCACTCTCCGGAGAGATCGATACATTTATCGTGGGCGATTCCCTGCGCCTCAATCAGATACTCACAAATCTTCTCTCGAATGCCTTTAAGTTTACCCCGAATGGCGGGAAGATTGTCCTGGGCGTCTGCGAGGAGAGGCAGGAGGAAGAACTCATATGGATGCGCTTTTCCGTCAAAGATACGGGTATGGGTATAAAGGAAGAAAATCTGGAGAAGATATTCGAGGCCTTTGAACAGGAAGACGCCGAGATAACCCACAAATTCGGCGGCACAGGTCTCGGACTGTCAATCGTCCGCAGATTTTCCGAACTTATGGGCGGCTGCGTCACGGTGCGCAGCGAATATGGCAAGGGTTCAGAGTTTGAAGTCGAATTGCCCTTTGCCGCCACGGAGAAATCCAGCATGATCGACTGGAAAACTGACAGTTCTCCGGATATAAGGGCCACCGAAAATAAAAGCTACAATTTTACCGGAAAACATATCCTGCTTGCCGAGGATAACGAACTGAACCGGGAAATCGCCGTCGAACTGCTTGGAACAGTCACAGGTGCAATAATCGACGAGGCCGAAGACGGAAAAAAGGCAGTCGAGATTTTTGCTGAAAGCGAAGTAAACTACTATGACCTTATCCTCATGGATATCCAGATGCCGCAGATGAACGGCTTTGAGGCGACCAGGAAGATACGCGCGATGGATCGTCCCGACGCCGCACAGGTGCCCATCTTCGCTATGACCGCCAATGCGTTCGCCGAAGATGCGGAAAAGAGCAGAGAGGCGGGCATGAATGCGCACCTGTCCAAACCGCTTGAAGTATCTGCTGTGCTGGCGGCAATGAGCGAAATACTGACGCAAAAGCCGGAGCCCTGAGACGGGCCGGGATAGATACAGTTTGCTACCGTGAATACCGCGCGCTTCTCCCTGTGCGAACCTTCCAGCGAGGAACCTTCCTTTTATTTTTTATTGATAAATTGCTCAATCCGTGGTATACTATACAGAAAAGTAGCGACATATCCGTCGCAAGTGCGAGGTAGGTGTGATGATTAAACGAGATATCTATATGAAGCGCATGATTCATAATATGTGGAACGGTGAAGTCAAAGTGATCACCGGCATACGCCGTTGCGGAAAATCGGTATTGCTTTTTGACCTGTTTTATGAGTACCTTCTCTCACAGGAAGTTCCAGATGACCACATCATAAAGATTGAACTGGATCAGAGGCGCTATTATAAATTTCGAAATCCAATCACACTTTGCGAATATATCGAAGCTCTTGTTTCAAAACGCAAGGATGAAAAATTTTATCTCTTTATTGATGAGGTTCAGCTCACTATAAAAGTTATTGACAAAGAAAACGGTGGCATTGAGGTCTCCGTCTATGATATGCTAAATGAACTTAAAGCATATAAAAATTTGGATGTGTATGTAACCGGCAGTAACTCAAAAGGGCTGTCAAAAGACATTGCCACCGAGTTCCGTGGCCGTGCTACCCAAATCCATGTATTTCCTCTGTCTTTTGAGGAGTTTTACACTTATGTGGGGGGCGACGAGCGGAAGGCGCTGGATGTTTATATGCTTTACGGTGGTATGCCGCGTCTGCTGGCGCTGACAGATGAAAAGGATAAAAAAGATTATTTATTCTCCCTGTATAGCGAATTATATATACGGGATATTGTAGAGCGCAACGGCATTGAACGTGAGGACATTCTGAATGATATTCTTGATTTCCTTGCTTCACAGATCAGCTCTCTGACAAATCCCACAAATATAGCCAATGCGTTGACCAGTATGAAGCGGGAAAGAATCAATTCCACACTGGTTTCAAACTATGTACAGCATATTATTGATTCGTTTCTTGTCTCTATGGCGAAGCGCTATGATGTAAAAGGGAAGACATACTTTAAGTATCCCAACAAATATTATTATACAGATATAGGTCTTCGCAATGCCCGATTAAATTATCGCCAATATGATACAGGCCACATTATGGAAAATATCATCTACAACGAACTCCTGCGTCTTGGATATTCCGTTGATGTTGGTGTTGTAACCGATCGTACTGCTGGGGCAAATATGCAAAAAGAAATTGACTTTGTTGTCAATGATGCCGATAAAAAAATCTACATCCAGTCAGCTTTCCAGATAGATACTGGCAAAAAGGAATCCTCGGAACTTGCCCCCCTGATGCTTACAAAAGACTTTTTCAAAAAAATAATTATCCGCATGGATATCCCCCACAGTTTCTATGATAATAATGGGATTTTCCACTGCAATCTGATTGACATGTTACTTGGCCGTGTAGAATTGTTCTAATTCGATAAGGATCGCTCCCCCAGCATATGTAAGAAGCGACGCTCTCTATTCATCATCAGACGGTTTCCCGTCCGTTCTGTAACGGCCTTCCTCATGCACCAGCAGGGCCTCCTGCACCCCCAGCACATACTCCAGAGGCTGCCTTGTCATCCGGCTGATGTCCTCCGGCGTCTGGTTGTCCTGCAGCATGTTGGAGACCAGTTCGCGGCGGCTTTTTTCGAAGCCTTCCTTCCGGCCACGTTCTTCTCCCTGCGCGAAGCCTTCCTTCCGGCCGCGTTCTTCCCCTTTTTCTACGCCCCTGTCAAAGGCGATTTCATTCATTACTTCTGCCAGCATACCCATAGAAATCTCCCCTCCTCCTTCTTTTTTATGCCTCTCCTGCACGGACTTCTGATAGCCCTCAGGGAACGTGTTTTCCCCGCA
>CANRFJ010000046.1 GCA_947629865.1 uncultured Lachnospiraceae bacterium
GTGAAGCAAAGGAAAAAGGGTTATCTGAGACAGTCGGATAGACTGTCCCAGAAATAACCCTGTGATAGTGAAACATGCGTCAGATTCGTCATCTCACGCAGATACATGGTGTTCATATTTTCCGTAAATTCGGACGTTATCGACGCCGCAGCAGTGATAAGCCAACTCACTAACAGGCATACAAGTATGATTGCCAGAATCAGCACAGCATAAAACCGTCTGTGCGAAATCCTTTTGTCATGACCTTCACTCATTTCCCTTCACCGATGTAATCCTTCCCTCAATCTTCGATGCTATTTCCCCATCGTTGTGATTGATGATATATTCTTCCAGTATGCTGCGAAAAGTGTACTTCGTTTTGCGGACAAGTTTCACGTCTTTCCCCTTGGGGGTATCGTCGCTGTATACATTGAGCATGGTAAACCCGTCGCCGTTATTGTCGGAATATCCGTTGCCGCCCGCCATGTAATCCGTCACGGCGATAGTATATATGGCATTTTCATCTAGAGGCGAACCGTCCGGCAGAGTCACATCAACAAGCTGTGCCGAAGATGCGTCCGTCGGCGGCGTAAAAGAATATTTGAGCCCCGATACATTGAGAAATCTTCCTCCCGGTATCTCGGCGTTGCGCAGCATGGCTGACAGACCGTTTGCGAGCATACTCCGTATGACGTCTGCGTTTACCTCCAGGACTATTATATTATCCTCGTAGGGGCAGACATAGTCGAGATCGTAACTGTAAATATCGCCTTTATAGAGGCTTCCCCTGATGGAACCCCCGTTTACTACGGCGACGTCTGCACCGGTCATCTCCCTGACCGCATCCGAGATCAGATTTCCGATCTCCGTCTCCCCCAGGCGCACATTATAGTTTTCCACAATCATATCGTGGTTAATCGTCCCAAGCAACGTGGCGCTCTTATCCTCTCCGTCGCGCATATAATCATCGATCTGTTCAAACGCAGATTTCCTGTCCGTCTGCCCGCAGAGCACGGCATTGCAGCGGTTGCCAAAATATCGCATAAAATCGTTCGACATTGACACATTATAATTATAGCCTTCTTCTATGCAGTCTTTTATTCCGGCGGGAACGATATCCGATATCCGGTTATAGTCCACAAGATATGAATAGCCCGCCCCGTTATCCATCATGAAAGCGTCCTGCCCTTCGGGAGTAGACAGAAGCCCCAGTATCCTCTGGCAGGCGTCCAGCTGTTTCTCCCCGCCTTCGCCGGTAAGCGTTTTGCTGATGCCGAGAAAAGCGGTCGGTGTGGAAACCGTCCATGCAGGATTGCCCTCGCTGCTAAACATCGGAAGCATATCAAATTCATAGCTGCTGTTTTTCCTGATATTGTCAAACATCGTGACATTGTCGAACGCCATCAGCATTTTCCCGCTGGACATTTTTTCAAGGATAGGCGCCGAATTGGAACCGGATGTGAACGGAAGCGGATCCATGTATTTCTTTTTAATCATTTCCAGCGGCAAATCGAGGCATGTCTCCAGCGATCCCGTGAAGGAGGCCTTGCCGTTTTTGAAATCATCCAGCCAGCGGATGCCGTCAGAAAGGCCGAAAAAATCCGGAATCTTTGTCGCAATGGCGAACGCCGCTGTCGTGGCGGGCGTGCCGTTCAAGGCAAAATTCGAACCGGTCTCGTCTGTGCCGATATGCTTCTCCTTTGCTTTTTTGAGCATCGCGAGCAGCTCGTCCTGTGTCGTGGGAACAGACAGGCCGTTTTCGCGCACAAGCGTGACGTTGTAGATATAGCCGTAATACTGTGCCGGAAGCGGGATAAAAAGGTTTTTCCCATCTCTGGCCGTCTTGTGCATGATGCCGGACTGATATGCCGAAACATATTTTTCTGCGCTCAGATCGGCAAGATAGTTCAGCACATCGCCTGTCGCAAGGGTTGTGGTAACAATATCGCTGCCGTGTCCGTTGCGCAGACGGCGTTCGACTTCGCCGTCAATTGTCCCCTGTGCGTTTGTCTCAATCTGGAGGTCGATGTCCGTATATGTGCTTTCTACAAGCTTTTCCAGGTTGGGCAGGTCGCTGCTGTATAACATGGTAACGATTGTCTTATCCTCTCCCTCTGTGTCCGTCCGGGGCGAAGAACAACCGCCAAGACAAAGCGAAGCCGCCATAACTATACAAAGTATCCTTTTGATATTATTCATTCCGTCCACCATTTCCTTCAGTAATAATCGTGGTAAACTCCCAGAACTCCCTCTAAGGCAGTCTGCAGAGACACTATACTGATATTCTACAATATTTCGCTCACTTTATCAATCCCCGAAGGGCGCAATCTGCTGCTCGGACAATCTGTGGCGGCGGTCAATATGCAAGTGTCCCCTTTGCGAGATCCCTTGCCACAAAGGAGATAAAATAAAATGGTATTGTGAGCAGTTTTTGCTCCTTATTATAGCCATAGTTATTTTTGGATACCTTGATAGCACACTCAAATTTGTTATGATTTGAAAATTTTTCAAGGGAGTTAAGCGTACCTCTGCCCTTTTTGACGTCAATGGGATACAGCTTATTATCTGATTCAATGATAAATTCGAGTTCGGCGGACGCTTTCCCGCGCCAGTAAAATAGAGGGTGCCCCTCGGCAATCAGTTCATTTGCCACGAAGTTTTCAAAGAAAATACCGGTCAGGGTGTTATCCTTTTTGTTTGATATAAACGAGGCGGCATTGATGCCGCTCTGGTGCGAGAACATGCCAATATCCCCCAGAAACAGCCGAAAACTGCTCTCATTGTTTGTCATAAGGGGCATTGTGATATGTTCCTTCAACTGGAAGGACTGATTGATAATGTGCGCCATCGTGAGCCACTGGATCGAGGTGGCAAAGTCCCTTGTTTTGCTTTTTTCCTCAATAAGTCCCGGCGAAAAATTACGGGACTCCCTGTTGAGTTCCCTGTAAATATTCTGAAACAGGGTGCGCGAGCGCAAAACTGCCTCCGGACTTGCCTGGTACAATTCCATGTCCGAAAGATAGTTGTCATACAGGGCGTGAAGAATTTCCTGCGACTCAAAAATATTTTCCCTGTCAATATAGGCCTCTACCGCCTCCGGCATACCGCCGATAAGCAGGTACCGATACACCTGTTCCATCGCCAATTCGTGAATTCGTGAATCCAGCGGCGCCTTCTTTTCATAGGCCTTCTTTATGGCAGTATGAAGCATCGGATTGCTGTTCATCAGAAATTCATCAAAAGTCATGGGGTAAACCGTCATCTGATTGATTTTGCCGACCGGAAAGAGAAATTTACTGCTCTCTTTTGCTCCCCTTTTGTGAGTCTCCCTCTGAATCTTGATGCGCACCATGGAACCGGTTGCAATAACGGGAATCTGCCTGAAATCCTGGCAGAAATATTTGAGCGAAGATATCAGATTGGGGCACTCCTGCACCTCGTCAAAAATAAGAAGTGTATTTTCACTGATCTGTCTCCCCTTTAAAAGCGAAATATATTCAATGATTTTTTCCGCATTCGCTGTCTCGGAACAAAAAGCGCGGATCTCATCCTCTTTCTTACAATCAATGTAAATATAACTGTCCTTATAATATCTCTTGGCAAAAAGTTCCTGGACGAGATAGGTCTTGCCCACCTGTCTTGCGCCCCAGACGATCAGAGGTTTCTTCCGCTTATTATTGTTCCATTCTACCAGTTTTTGCAATGTATTCCGTTCCATGAAATAGCCCTCCTGCATATGATACCTGTATCCTATCATAACATGCACCATTTATCAAGTTTTTTTCGTAATTAATTGCACTTTTTGCGCATTTCTTTAGCCTATTACTTTCACTTTGCAGTGCTAAAATAGTCCCGTGAATAATTTGGAAATCCATGTTATGCAAAAATTAAAGGAGGAAAGGTAACTATGAAAT
>CANRFJ010000047.1 GCA_947629865.1 uncultured Lachnospiraceae bacterium
TGTATGACACGATTCGTATCATCCCCACAAATGCGTGATTTTCTGTATATTTTCCTGAATACCTATTCCTACAAATTCCGATTTGTCGGGCAGATATATATATCCACTTTTCAATAAATTGTACCACAGAATCGTGAACAAATCTACCGTTAGCACCCCGACGTTTGCAACATGTTATTTACAATTTTCATTACTCATCTTAGACTTCCTTTCGGTTTTCGCCAGATACGCATTTTGTATCACAAAATGCAAGCCTGAAGGCTTTCTGGTCAGTGGACACCCCTGAAACCCCGATAATATGCAATACTATATAGTTTCTATATCAAAAATCGCCCTCCTCATATCATTTTTATATCATTTGGGGTAATTTCATATCATTCTTATATCATCGGAAATTTTCATTTTTCAATAACTATATCATTGTCATATCGCCCCTACATCATTTCTGTATCATTTTGGGCGGTTATCATATCATTCTTATATCATCAGAAATTTTCATTTTCCAGAAACTATATCATTTTTGCCATTTTCTATATCAGAGCAATATCAAGGCTATGTCCGTTCTTACTTGTCAACAATTATTTTGCGATTTAAAAAAGTGGATGCAATGTTTTCACACTCCATCCACTCAATTATTAGTTCATTTTTTATCGTATTGAAGTTCCCTTCAATCTGTGTAAATCCTGTATAATTTTTCATTACCAGCCTTTACACATCCCCAAAAACAGACCTTTCCCCAAATCTCCGTCAACTTACAATTTTGTAAGGTTGGAGGTTGGAGGGGATTCGAGGCTCGCTTCCACATTGGAGGTGAGGAGTTTTTGGTCTGGTCTTTTTGTTAAACGGGAAGCTGCTTATTTCTTCTTTTTCGGTTTTGGTGCCGGCAGTTCCTCATACATGGCGTTAAATAAACCTGTCAAAAACTCTTTGTTGTCAACTTCATCTACCAACAACATCTCTTTTGCTCCCTCATAGGGCAATTCATACGAAGCTGTTGGCATATAGCTGATTGCTGCTTTTATTGGTTTTACAAGCAACCTGTCATCATAGATACCACCTACGATTTTGCCACGGTAATAGATGATAAATTCTCCCATCATAGCCCGATATGTAATTTCATCCAATTCGGATAATTGTCCTAAAATAAATTCTAAATATTCTTTACTCGATGCCATTATTCCACCTCAAATCCCGATTTGTGCATTATCTTACCGTATCCATCGCTTCCACAATTTCAAAATATTCATCAACCTTATTCTGTGCTTCTTCCGCAGACAAATCATAATGCGCCATGACGAGATGAATCACCGTGCCGATTGCACAATCTTGTGAAAACTTATCATGTATAAAGTCCAGTACATCCATATATCGTTCCTCCTTTTATCCTGACAAACATGAATTTGCAGTTTTCTCGACATCTATACGTTTGGCTCAATGCCCCGCCGGTTTCCTCTCCTTCAGATTCTTTTCCCCAACAAAATCCGCATAAAGAAAGATTCCGAGCAACACGCCAAGTGGAAGCAGGGTTGCCCAAATCGCTTTTTCATCTAACAAATTACACAGGAACGTTCCTATTACGGCTCCTGCGAGGAAAAATATCAGCATAGCAAAGTGTTCTCGTAATTTCTTTCGATGCGCTTTATCCTGAAGACGAAAATGAGAAATCTCCTTTGCTAAACCGATTCCAAGCTGCCTGATATGATTCGTGGCAAATGTTGTCGCCATAGGTACGCCTTCCGCCTGACGAAAGGTATTGTACTGCATGGAAGCGACAAAATTAATTGTAACCTGAGCAATTTGAACGGGTGCTGACAAAGGAACAAAGCCCAGCGCCAGCACAGCCAGCATCTCTATCGCAATAAGCAGAGTGTCCCAACGAACAGGAAGATGATGTTTAACCGGATTGGGAAGAAGTTCCGACACGAAAGCTCCAAGCGTATAGGCGGAAATCGGTATCAAATAATACAGCGCCTCTTTCCATTTTCCCGCCCCCAACGCCATACCCATCAGCACTACATTTCCCGTCTGGGCATTGCAGAATACATTGCCTCGTAGCAAAAAGGTGTACGCGCCAAAGAATCCGGCTACAACTATTAAAACATGATAAATCTCTTTTCTCTCGCACATAAGATAATACGAATTATTTCCCGGTTTCTTGTCTTCCATATCATAATTCACTCCTTATTTACATGATTGAGTTTTGAGCTGCCGTTTTTTGCCACAAAAATTGTTGTCGGAGGCTCAGGACGCTATGCTTCGGACAAAATCCCGATTTGATTATTTCTCCATCACATAGTTTGTGAGGAAAATGCCTTGTCGTTCTACTTGTTGCTCTTTGATTACCTTGTACCCACGACTTTCAAAAAAAGGTTTTGACGTAATAGATGCGTGCGTGGTAATTCTAATATTGCCAGCCGAACGCTCCAATTCATCACAAATTGCGGAAAAGAGCTATCCCATTCTTGTATGTCAACTTTGCCGGTTGCCCATGCATTTAATTGTTCTTCTGTGTAATCTTTTGCATTTATACAGTGAACTGTTTGATAAAATAATTCTGCCAGACAATTACAGTCAGAAGGTTTATAATCACGAAGCAGCATTTCTATCCTCTCAAATGCCGATTTATCTCTTAGCATTTTTGCAAATATATAAACTGTTCCGTCCTCTTGATATGCCCTAACAGAACCTATTATGTTTCCCCCGTCATCCTCTGCTTTTAAAATAATTCCTCTCTGAAATTCGTCGTATACTTCTTCTATGGTTTGCTTTAAAGGCGGAATGTCCATATTGCTAAAAAGTTTAGCCTCGCTTTGGTAAGCCAAATATTGCAGTTCAAGTATTTTTTCTAAATCTTCTTTCTGCGCTTTCATTATCAAAGTCATATTTCCCCTGCTCCTTATGTATCTAACAAATACGTGTTTTACCGCCATATGAATTCACACTACTCTCAAACTATCTGATCGAGCAGATACAGCCGCAGGGTGTTTTACCACCATATGAATTCACACTACTCTCAAACCATTTGGTTCACCGCCAAGCCCTGCGAAGTGTTTTACCACCATATGAATTCACACTACTCTCAAACTGACTATTTAATGGGCTTTTCGCCCCTTTGTTTTACCACCATATGAATTCACACTACTCTCAAACACAGGTTCGAGAAAGGCGCGACCATCTGGGTTTTACCACCATATGAATTCACACTACTCTCAAACCGGTAGAACCGTATAACTCATCATTCTTTGTTTTACCACCATATGAATTCACACTACTCTCAAACCGGGATGCTAAACAGATTTTAACCCCCCGGTTTTACCACCATATGAATTCACACTACTCTCAAACTATGTCAAGTGGTGTACGTTTTGATAAAAGTTTTACCACCATATGAATTCACACTACTCTCAAACATAGGCGATGGTACGGTAGCATATCCGCTAGTTTTACCACCATATGAATTCACACTACTCTCAAACATCGGTCTTTAACAATCTATTGCATGGTTTGTTTTACCACCATATGAATTCACACTACTCTCAAACATGTGCTGGAAACATTAAAGGAAAGCGGATGTTTTACCACCATATGAATTCACACTACTCTCAAACTCCCACCTTTGGTCGGACTACAATATTCAAGTTTTACCACCATATGAATTCACACTACTCTCAAACTGAGGTGAAACTAGTGTTAGCATATAATTAGCACAAATTAAAATGAGACATTCCTCACAACCTTTGTTATAATAACCGTAAGATAG
>CANRFJ010000048.1 GCA_947629865.1 uncultured Lachnospiraceae bacterium
TCCAGTATACCATAAATAGCCGAAAATGTCAGTAAAACCAATGAATTATGGCTTTTTTTAATCAAAAGCAGACATTAATTATTATATAGAATTTCAACACTTTCTTGATGTCATTGATGTAATTATTTAGTGTGCGATGTTATAAATGTTGCCAAATCGTTGCCAGTGCTTAAATAAATTTATTTGCAACCAGCATAAATACTGGATTTTTCAATCCCATTTCATCAGTCAAACTCAATTTTGACAGCTATATATTCCGTCTAACAAAGTACTATAACAATATATTTTGTATAATTATTGTTTATTTTCTCTGTATTCCTTCTCATTTTTAAACTTTTTGCAAGTATTTTGCAAGCATGCTTGACTATAGTTTCTTTTTCTCAATACTTTTCAAAAAAGTCTTCTTTAGCTCTTGCGGCTTATAGAAAAAATGTTCTTCCGATTTACTCAATCGTTTTTCATCTCGCTTAATCCTCAACAATTCCATAGAGCAAATAAAATCTGCTGCCTGTAACAGCCGATATTTCTGCGGTTCAGCTTTTCTAAATTCTACATTCGAGAATTGTATTGAAAATACTGCATTTAGAATTGTGCTAAGTTCAACCTGTCCATTATCATAGTAAACAATAATCTTGTCAAAATCTGAGAAAAACTCAATATGTTCGCTTATCGCTCTATTGATTATCTTTGCCAATTTACCAGACAAAGCAATTTTATCTGTTGCTTCTTTTCTATCGATAACAACTGTCAAATAAGATATGGGACAGCTATTCACAAAATTAAGCATCTTATATAGTAACTTTCTTCGCTCATCTATAGAATATCTTTGAAATACTTCCTCTCGCCGAATCACTGGACCTGTATGTATATATTCCACATTAAATCCTGAAGCACGAACACTTTCATTCAATTTTGAAACCTGTTCTTCTATATCATTATCTTGATTATGAAAAACAAATGTTACCAAATAGTACGCTGGTCGCTCTTTTATTTCTCCAAAATCTCCTGATTCATCAATAAATATACTTAGTTCTTTCATTATTGTTTTCCTTTATAAATAATAGAAATGGCGGGAAATTCTTCCCGCCTACGGTGGTCCAAAGAGCTTTCACCCAGACCAAAAACTGTAACCTGTTACAATTTTATTCTGTTCATAGCATATCATATCTATACGTGATTTGCAAGTATTTTAACTAAATTCATTCAAAAAGCATTCAAAAAAGATTTTTCATCTGATAAACTATAATTTTTGCTTCATCAGTGATTTCAGCCTTCCAACTGCTACACTATGTATAATCTATTATATTCAAAATTCTTCTGAATATATCCTCTAATACCACAAACAATCTTTATATATACACACCGTATTGCAAACCATTTTTCATTTTTACAAATTGGTTTGATGGCAGCAAATGGCTTAAATAAAGCATTCCTTCGTCATTTACTTTGTCATTATCAAACCAATTATCAAACCAATATCAAACCAATTTGCCCTCAGAATTTTTAATTTCAAAATTCATACTAGTCCTTTTCGTTGTCTTGAACCAAAACCCAGTTTGATCTTTTTCTGTTTTCTGAATCGGTTGTAATAATCCCTCTCCGCTTTAGTGCTGTAAGCAAGGTTAAAACTTTTCGTTCTTTCTGACTAGGTGAAAGGGTATCCGGAAACTTATCTATTAACAAATCACGCATTACCGCCCTGTTTGCCTTGCCAAATTCCTGAAGATAATTTACTATCATATCTTGATAGTATTTATCATCAAATGCTTTATTCTTAATATACTGTGCTTTATCCTCTTGCGTTTTGGCAAGCGGAGATGCCAAATACAAATTATTTACCCTGCCCTCCACTAATTTATATTTTCTTAAATGTGCCGCCGCTTCCTTGGAAATAGGATTTCCTTTTTGAACTTGATCTAGCAAAAAAACAGTTGCCAAATCAAGGTTTTCATTGTCATAAAGCAGATAGGTAAACTGTTCATTAATTTCTTTTCCATAAATTGACACTTCTACCCTGTCTTTGGAAGAAATATCATAATCCGGTAATGGAAAAAACTTTTCCCATTGAATATGAAACACCCGACGAATCCCTGTTGTCTCTGTATCTATCATCTTAAACATAACCATAGCCTCTGCCAATAGCTGGTTGCGATAAAATGGCGATGTATAGCCGGGTTTCAGTATAGGCTCTATACTACCCGGAATAAAGCTACCAGGATTTGTCAGAACCAGTTTATCCTCAAATTCATTAACATAAATCCTTCCACCCAGACTATAATCAGAATGAGCAATGCAGTTATTCAGTAATTCTCTCAATACCCATGTGTCATATTGCTTTGTTTCCATAGGAAACAATGTCAATTGATTTGGCATATATCTATAAGTGAGATTACGTATATTTTTCAAAATCCTGTCACTTAGCGTAATAAAAGGGATTTTATAAATTTCATAATCTTTTACCATCTCTTTTGAATCAAAAATACGCCATGATGCTTCCGGTACACTTTCAAACAGATAATCATACGCTGCATCTCCTAAAAGAAGCATCGCTGCATTTGTCACTTTACCGTTTATAATCAGTTTTCTTCTTTCAAGAAATTCTTCGTCTGACATTTCATCCACTTCGCGAGATATATACGCATCATTCATTTTTTCTTTATAATTCTCTTTTGCAATGGATATAGCTTCTTTATCCAAATGTTCTATTGATGCATTTTCTACAAACCTTTTTGACCAGTCCAATTTTATCTGACGTCGAATCCGCTCCCGTTTTTCCTCAGATAATGGAACAAGAGATTCTCCTCAAAGGAAAGGTGCAATCGTAGTTTTTCAAGCACATTTCCCCTTGTTTTCGTATTCAAATTATACGATTTTTTACTATTATTGTGTATATCAATGTCTTTTAGTACCATAATAGTTCCACACTTCCTTTATTAACAATTTAATTATCTTTAACTATTATCATCATTTCTTTCGCCGCCTGAATAATCCTTTCAGCATATATTAACGGCAACATCTTGAATAAATCACTTCGTTACTTTTTCTTCCATCTTCCGCTGTATCTTCTCAATATCTGGAAAAATCAATCGAATACCCCGCCTATACATGGCTAATATCTCCCGCAAATTAACAACCAGCTCCCTTTCTAATTTACTATGTATAGTAACAGGTTTATTTTCAATCGTATGCACATGGTCAAGATAACTAGTTATAATAGGAAATGCATTCTGAAGCAAAAAAGCATTTTCCCTCCCGGCAAATTTCCCTATAATAATCGTATTGCACTTGCCGTACCGTTTCATCTTCTTTTCGATAATTTTCCTATACTTCTCAACTTGAGAACTAATCGGAATCATCCAATATAATTCCTTATTTTTATTATCCTGAATTGCCAAAAAATGCGGACGATAATTGCCATCTTCCTTATTACTCATGAGGTACTTATCCTTTACCAAATCAAAAAACTCATTTTTAATATGGTAAGAGTATCCTTGCCTTACTTCCATTTTTATAATCCGCCTTTCTGCGAAAGGCACCAATGCGTCATGAAACATGTTGGTTGCCTTTCACTTTTCTAACT
>CANRFJ010000049.1 GCA_947629865.1 uncultured Lachnospiraceae bacterium
AGGTCACGCAGCTCCTTTATGTCGAATGGCGCTAACCTTGCACCGCAGCTAATCAGAATAGATTTAGCTGTCTTGCCCGCCGCAAGTTTATATTTTTTATACTGGCGGACAGCGAAATGATTAGGGTCTTTCCCCTCCAGTTCGTCAAACAGAAGGTCAACGGCGTTCTTGAAATTCTCGTCATCTTCCCTTGCTTCGCTTGCGTCAATCATATCAATCAGCATTGCGAAATTCTGTTCTTCCTCCGGGGCTTCATACCAGATATAGGCGATAAGCGCCGTGTAATACAGCTTTTCGGCTTTCACCCAGAAATCTTCGCCGGATTGCTGCCCCTCCCCTTTGGTGTTGACAATAATCGTGTTTACGAGTTTCAGAATGTCCTTTTCACTCCGTAAATAAGCGAAAGGATTGTAGTGCATGGACTTTGCAAAGTTTATGGTATTGAGGACTTTTATCTTATAGCCGCCCTTTTTGAGCATCTTTCCGCACTCGATCAGTACGGTGCCTTTCGGGTCAGTGACAACATAGCTGCTGTGCATCTGCATCAGGTATGAGGTAGGCACCCTGCGCCTTATTGGCTTTCACCAGCAGGTTTCAGGGAGCCGCCTCCCAAACCGGACGTACACCTCTCAGCGTATCCGGCTTTCCATGAATCACCTTGATTCTCTGGTTTCGTGTAAGAGTTCAAAACAGTCAGGGCAGAGTGCAAGAGATTTTCTCCGCATCTCCAACATTTTCTTTTCAAATATATCCCTGCCCTTCAGCGATTTCAGCGTCCTTACATGGTGCATACATAAATACTCTGCCTGCTCCCCACATATTTCGCATTTTCCGGCTTTGATCCGGTTGATTATCGTATGCCTGCTGTCGTATTTCTTATAGTTCGGCATAACATCCGACACATTGTCATAGCCGTCGCTGTGCTTCTTAAATCCATCATGGTAAAACTCACAGTATTTTCTCCCCTTTATTGTGTCATAGGGGATTCTTAGCACTTTGTCTACCATGAAACACTTTTTAATGGCACTGACTTTTGTCCTGTGTTTTCCTGCAAGAGTTTTCAGCATACTATAACGCACCATATAGTAATACTTGTGCAGTACGCCGACATTTTCCGCAATGCGGTAGAAATTATATAGCCCCCGGATTTCCGAATTAAATGTTGACACAATATCAGCATCATTCCGGTTCATCAGGTCTTTCCTCGGCATTGGTCTCCACGTTTCCTTGCCTGTGCCTTTGTTGCGCTTGACTTGTATCGCCCCACGCTCCATAGCCTTTTTAATCCATTTCTCTTTAGGCACATACAGGAATACTTTTCCATTCCACACCCGTTTCATGTCGCCGTTTTTACACCGCTTCATGCTTTTAGAGCGCATCACTTTGAAGTCATATCCCAAGTACCTCACCGGCTTGCTGGCATGGGTGATTTCCGTCTTTTCTTCGGACATTTCAAGGTGCAGTCTCTCTTTCAGGAAGATTCTCACATCCTCTTTGATTTTCTCTGCATCCCTTTTTGAACCAATCACACCGATTACAAAATCATCAGCGTAACGGTTGTACTGGATTTTCTTGTACCCTTCCTCAAACGGATTGTAATAATGCTGGTTCATCTTCTCCATTCTGGAATCTTTAAATTCCCTTATCAGTTCAGGAGTTGACTTTTCAGCGTCTGCCAATGCTTTCCGTGCCTTTTTGTACCTTCTGGACGCACGTTCGTATTCCTTCGTTGTCTTTCTGCGTTCCGGCTCACAGTCATACTTTTCTTTGTATTCCCGCATAAATTCATCCAGTTCGCTAAGGTAAATATTGGCGCAGATTGGACTGATGCCGCTGCCCTGCGGCACGCCGGAGTAGGTACAGTTGTATTCCCACTGTTCCATATACCCGGCTTTCAGGAATTTCCAGATAAGGCTGATGAACGCCTCGTCCGCTATCCTTTTCCGCAATAGTTCCACTAATACATGGTGGTCAAAATTGTCAAAGCACGCATGGATGTCACCTTCCACAACCCATGTGACCCCGGTGAACATTCTTTTCACCTGCGAAAGCGCCGTATGACAGCTCCGTTTTGGTCTGAAACCATGCGAATAGTCGCTGAATGTCGGCTCATAGATTGCTTCAAGAATCATCCTCACCGCTTCCTGCACCAGCTTGTCATCCGTAGAAGTGATTCCAAGCGGACGCATTTTCCCGTTTTTCTTAGGGATATATTTCCTTTTTGCAGGCTTTGGCTGGTATGTCCTGTTGCGTATTGATTCGATAATCCGGTTGATTCTGGGCAGGCTCATATTATCCAGTGTCTGCCCGTCTGCTCCCTGCGTCATGCTCCCCTGCGATTTTGCAATGTTCGCATAGGCAAGGAGATAGAATTCTGGATTGTACAGGTTACGGTACAACCTTTCATATTTGTAGTTTCTTACACTTGCCTTTTCTTCAAGGCTTTTCAAGACATGAATCGGATTTCTCATAGTGTCTCGCACACCATCCTTTCTGTTTTGAAATTGATTCACTGTTCCCCTTCGCCATGTAGACGGCTTTCCCGTCCCCGGACTACTATGGGAACTCTGTTGCCGTGGTGGATATTCAGAATCCCGCATTTCAGCGTTTTCATAGCCTTATGGCATTCCACTTTAGGCAATCCCCGTTTAGTACGGCATAAATGAGCGTTCCATGTTTTCGGTAAGTGTGTGACGTTCGCCTTTTTCCACTCTCCCGTGGCTGAACCTGTTCCGAGTATCAGCATCCGCATAGCCAAACAATGCGGATGTCAGGAACACTGGCGAGTACAACCTCTCTACGCCAGGAGTACGTCTTTTTCCCGATTTCAGGCTGTCATTCAAGCAGTTTAGCTTCCACCCTCATACATGGATTTTCATTCCGTCACGCTGACGCCTCTGAGGTTTCAGCGCCCCGTGTCCTCCGTCATGCTATGGTTGCCCTCCGGTTTCCCTTTTGGGGTTAGACGGGGAATGATAGGTTTGTGGCATATGCCACATGATACTTTTACCTACTACTTGCTCAAGGTAGGATTTATGCCGCCCTTACGGGCGCACTCGGCTTCACAAAAAACCTCGTCTTGCCGGAACCGGAACCGCCGATGACAAGGATATTTTTATTCCTTGCATACTTCGGCTCTCTCGGTCTGCCCGACATCATCAGCCGCTCCGTCTGCGTCAGCAGGATATTATTCTCAAATTCAGCGTCCATGTAAGGCTCTATGTCCTTTGCATTGCCCCATGAAGCGTTTTGTCAAGTGCTTTTTTGAGTTATTGACGCAAACTTTTTCAGAGCGGCGGGAAACTGGCA
>CANRFJ010000050.1 GCA_947629865.1 uncultured Lachnospiraceae bacterium
AAAACCACCTCATAAGATGGTTTATTTGCTATGCCCCTTATTCTTTGGCTGCCTACTACTTATTTGTTTCAAACTTTATTTCCTTTATAATATTGTTTCTGTCCAACCTGTTTTTAACGGCATTTTTTGGCAGTCGACTCCACAAATTCATATTTCCTTAGAATTTTACCAAATATCAGGCACATGGCGATACCCACAATACCCAGAATAAACATAACAAGAGCAGCGCCGGAGCCTTTTCCCTCTCCAAATATTTCCGCTAACAATCCACCTGAGTTTGTTTGCGCCATCCACGGCTCACAAACTTTGTCCACCATGAATCCGCCAACAAAAGTGCCGATTGGAATGGTAAAAAACTGCATTGTGTTCCGGCAGGAATAAACCCGCCCCTGCATTTCCGTTGGAATGGTATTGCGCAGAATCACATCGAGGTTAGTATTCATTATGGGGACAACTGACCAGCCAATGATTTGAGCAATGCACCACCATATGGGCGTCCGAGTAAATGCAAGAATGAAATTTTCCGTACCCAAAGAAAACAACATCGTCAGCAGAATAACCCGAATGCGATTTTTAGGTGCAGGAAGTATGATCGCTGCCAGGCTTCCCATCAGTGTTGCAATTCCGGCGCAGGACATGACGATGCCTAACACTGCTTCCCCACCATTTTCATGAGAAAGCACATAGGGCGGAAGCACGGCGTCAAATGCAGATGCCGCAAAGTTTACTCCTGCAAGAAACAGTATCAGCCAAAGGATTAACCCATTTCGGCGCAAATAAGATAAACCGGCTTTTGCGCTCGATAAAACCGTCTCCCTTGATTCGTCTAAGCGTTGTGTTTCCAGTGATGGAATGTGTACACCAGCCGCCAAAGCCGCAAAAGCTACTACAAAGGTCGCGAGATCCACGCCAATCACGCCGTCCATTCCCACAATCGCATAAAGCGATGTCGCAAACATAGGGTGCAGAATCGTGACAAGCGAGTTTGAAAATGACCGCAGGCCGCTTGTTCTTTGATACTGCTCTTTAGGTGTGATTAGTGTCATCGTCACTTCGCTGGCCGGCTGCTGTACCGTATTCATCAAACCGCTCACGGCATTCATCACATACATATGAATGGGCAACAGCGAATTGGTTTTTAACAAAATAAGAACCAGCACTGAACAGCAGGCCGCCAATGTATCGCAGACAAGCATTGTCCGCTTTTTATCCCATCGGTCAGAAAGCGCTCCGGCAAAAATGCTCATCAGCACATATGGCGTATAGGAACATATGGACAGAAATGCCGTCTGCAGAGCCGAACCAGTCTTTTCATACAACCATAATGTCAGTGCGAAACTTGTCATGGCGCTGCCAAGCTGGGAGAGCGACTGTGTTGACCATAGGATTAAAAATGTTTTCATTTCTTTATAATTGTTTTTCATTTTGACTTTGCTCCTTTGAATTTTTTTCTGTAATCAAAATCGCAAAGTCCGAGGATATGGGGCATCTCAACCCCCGATTCGCTCCATACAGTATCCTCAAACCTTGCATGGAGCAAAAGCAATCGCTAATAACATAGCTACCTCCTTCATTGACTGTTACAGCAACTCGATAAATCCGAAATTTAATTCATAAAATTCTCATAAGGCCTATTTCTTATTATTTAATATCCATTATATTTTATCCTTAAAAAATCCGCAAGCCCTTGAAAAGTCTTCACTGGGGAATTTTTTATGGGCTCCTAAACATTGTATTGCAACCCGCAATACAATATGGTATAATTTGAAGCAGAAAGGTAGGTGCTTATTATGGCAACAAAAAGTGCAAATGTAACGGCTCGTGTGCAGCCGGAAATCAAACGGCAGGCAGAGGCGGTTTTGGACAGAATCGGATTGCCCGTTTCAGTTCTGATTGATACCTTATACAGACAAATTATTATGACGGGCGGCGTTCCATACCCTCTCACCGTACCAAAACTTTCCACAAGAGACAGCTTAACGGGTGAGCATTTTAACACTATAATGGAAAAGGGCTACAATCAGGCGAAATCCGGCGATGGACTGTCTGCAGATGAGGCCTTTGCCAAAATCCGCGAGGGTATTTGAGTATGCGATATGAGGTGAAGTTGACGCCGCAGGCATTTGGGCAAATCGAGGAAACCGTACAGTATATTTCTAAAATCCTCTTAGAGCCAGAAATCGCACGGAAGTGGGCAGATACGTTGCAAAACGAAATTAAAAAGCTGAATTCTATGCCGTCAAGATACCCCCTTACCGAGGAAGAACCGTGGCACATGAAGGGAATCCACAAAATGCCCGTCAAAAACTTTCTCGTTTACTATCTGATTGACGAGGAAAGAAAAGCCGTTTGGGTAACAGCGGTGATTTACGAGCGGAGAGATCAAATTTCGGCATTACTCGATATTCCGCTGAATAACGCTGAACAATAAAAGACAATTTGCAGGAAAATTAAATATATTTCAACTTAAGGAGTATGGGAGTCTATATTTACCTCGCCCTTAAAGGTTTTCAAACTCAAGTTTATATAACTTCTTTTTTATGATTTAAGTGAATTCCAATATGTCCAATTCCTAATATAATTACTGATATAAATAAAAATAGGTTTTTGCCATAAATACTTAATAGTAAAAATGCAATTACGGGTAAAGTAGCACCTGCAACCGGAATTCCAAATAAACTACTATACATATCTTTCATCGTTTTATTACTTTTAAAATATCTAATCCAATATATTTCATATAAAATCATTATAAAAAAAGCAATCAATAATATAATAATCCAACTGGATATTTTATTTATATTAAAATCATTAAATACTAATGATAAACAGGTTACTAGCATTTCTCCAATTCTTTCAAATAGTAGTAATACTTTATTTTCATTTTTAACATATCTATCATACTCTTTGGGTTTATTTTTACTCCATATAATATTAGGTATCATTAACATCAATAAAAATACTAAACCTATATATGAAAATCCAAAATGAATATTCAACCTTTCATCTCACTACTACAATATATTTATGGTTAATACCCCTTACAGCCAGTAAGGAATTACCCATCTTGTTGCTTAAGCTGTTAGAA
>CANRFJ010000051.1 GCA_947629865.1 uncultured Lachnospiraceae bacterium
GCCGCGCTCGGTGCGGATGCCGCGCTTCTCCATAGCGGAAGCGGCAACGCCTAAATGGACGGTGGGGATTTGGTCTACACGGTAAAAAGAAAACTGCTCTGCTTCTACGCCATAGTAATAATCAAACTTCAATGGCTCGCCCATTTTTACCGCCTCCTTTACTGCTTACTCTGCCATTCCTCCAAAAGCTGGATAATGATGCCCTCTATGTCATCACTGGAATAGTCCTCCGAAAAATATCTGCTAATCTTATCGCCCTTAATTGTTACCTTTCTCTCTTTTGGCTTTTCTTCCTCCAGTATCATCCTGACCATTGCCAGCGTCAGCTCGCCGCTTTTTCCATATTCTTTCAGCTTTGCCGCCTGTGCGTTGGAAACCGATGCACCCGTTTCCTGAAGAATGATGGTTACATACTGCTGCTGTTCTTCCGACAGGAAAGAAATGTCCACTCCCTGCGCTATCCCTATCTTTTTTGCGTCCACCATGCCAAGCAGCTCGTCCGAGAGCCTTGCAAGCCACACATACCTCTGTACCGTCTTTCCGCTCTCCCCGGCAGCTTCCCCCACTTCGTCAAGGGTGCTGCCGCCCTTGCTGCCCTGATGCTTCATCGCTTCATACTTCATGGCATAAGCCTTTGCCTTCTCGCTGGGCAGGATATCCTCACGCTGGATATTGGAATCCACCATGATAATCGTGGCTTCATCGTCCGTATAATTCCTTACGATTACGGGCATTGTGTCTAACCCTGCCCTTTCAGAACCCCGTTTCCTGCGGTGTCCGGCTATGATCTCATAGCCACCGCCCGCCCTCGGTCTGACAATTCCGGGTACTAACACCCCATACTTTCCGATGCTCTCCGTGGTTTCCTCCATTTTTTCATCATCAAGGACACGGAACGGGTGTCCCTTGAATGTATGCAGCTCCTCCAGCTTTGCATGGATAATCTGCTCCCCTGATGCGCTCTCTGCACTTCCAAATAAATCATCAAAGCTGTTCAGCCTGACTTTTGATGCGCTCCCTGCCTTACTGCCCATTGCCAAGCACCTCCTTTGTCAAAGACTGGTACACATCCGCTACCCTGCCTTTCGGATCATGCTGGTAAATACTGATACCCTCTGCGGAAGTTTCCGCAGCCCGTACCGACATCGGTATTCTGTTCTCAAATATCCTTACTCTGTTTCCATAATTCTCAATCAGCAATGCACTGATGTCCCTTGCGTAGTTTGTCCTGCTGTCCACCATTGTCAAAAGAATACCTTCAATTTCCAGTTTCGGATTAAGCTGGCGCTTTACCCTGCCAATGGTCTTGATAAGCTGTTCCAGTCCCTTTACTGGCAGGTATGCCGCCTGAACGGGAATGAGTATGCTGTCGGCGCAGGCAAGGGCATTTATAGTCATCATGCCAAGCGATGGCATACAGTCAATCAAAATATAACTGTATCTGTCCCTTATCTGCTCTATGTAGGAACGAAGCACCAGCTCACGGCTCATGACATTCACAAGGGATACTTCCATGCCTGACAGTTCAATGTTTCCCGGCATCAGGTCAATTCCCTCCTCATGCTTTAAAATACCGTAGCCCGGTTCTATTTCTTCATCATTGATCACCTTCTCCAGTACATTTGCAAGGGTGACATCCAGCTTGTCCGGTTCCGTGAAGCCTAAACTTGCAGTCAGGCTTCCCTGTGCGTCCGCATCAATTACTAAGACTTTCTTTCCCTGCTTTGCCAGCCCGATTCCTAAGCTGCTTGTAGTCGTTGTCTTGCCGACACCGCCCTTTTGGTTTGCTATTGCTATCACTTTACACATGGTCTTATTCCTCCGGTTTGTTTATTTTTCTTTTACATTCGCTTTCTGCACTTCCACATAAGCCCTGTAAAACCTGTTTGTACCTTTGTTCCGGTATAACTCCGAGAACTCTGTTACAGCTACTTTGGGCTGTCTTTTCAAAATCTTCTCGAACCACTTAATATCATTCTTTGTTCCCATCAGTCGAATTTTCAGCACGTTTCCTCTCCATTTCCGCAAGGATTTCTTCAATGGGCTTCTGTTTTTGGCAGTATTCCGGATAACGGAGCTGAATGCCCTGCCAGAAGTACATTGCATAGCCGCAGCAGAAAATGTCGCTTGCAGAATACTCCCTGCACTCTCTTACCTGCTCGTCCCTGCTCTCATAATCGTCAACGCTTGGCGTCCCATCCGTGTAAAGGTTAAATGCCAGTCTGACAACTTTTACACTGCCGCTGGTCTGCCAGCCTTGATGCAGACATTCCGGCTTGATGTACCCTGACTTAATATCATAGATTTGGCTGAAATGTTTCCTTGTGTCCTCTGAAATGCCGAGAATGTAGATCAAAGCCTTGTGATAGCAGTCCTGATACCTCGCCTGTTCCATTTTTTCATAATAAAATTTCTCATGTTCCTCGTTTGCAAAAACCATGTGTGTGTTGCTGGCGCTCTGCGCCCCTGCCCTTAACGCTGTGTTTGTCATAATGCCTTCCTCCATTCTGATATTATTTGACCATAACAAAAAGGACATCTTCTTAGATTTCTCTAGGAAAATGTCCCTCTTAGTACGAATTATTTTGTTGAACTCGGAAATAGC